>NZ_CP071676.1:0-150000 GCF_051132225.1 Pseudomonas sp. D1-1
GATCTGCACCGGGTCAGCACCATCCGCAAACACCTGGGGGATAGCTTCCCCTTGATGGTCGATGCCAATCAGCAATGGGACCGACCCAACGCCCAGCGCATGTGCCGCCAGTTGGAACAATACAACCTGGTCTGGATCGAGGAGCCGCTGGATTGCTATGACGCCGAAGGCCACGCCGCGCTGGCGCAGCAATTCGACACGCCGATCGCCACCGGTGAAATGCTCACCAGCGTTGCCGAGCACTGGGAATTCATCAAGTTGCGCGCTGCCGATTACCTGATGCCTGATGCGCCGCGTGTCGGCGGCATCACGCCTTACCTGAAAGTCCAGGCAGCAGCCGAACAAGCAGGGCTGATGATCGCGCCGCACTTTGCCATGGAACTGCACATCCATCTGGCCGCCACTTACAGCCGCGAGCCTTGGGTGGAACATTTCGAATGGCTGGAGCCATTGTTCAATGAACGCATGGAAACCCGTGACGGAAGAATGCTGGTGCCCACCCGGCCTGGCCTTGGGTTGTCCTTGAGCGAACGCGTGGCGGGATGGACGGCCGACCAGGTCGAGATCGGGCGGCGCCCGTGATCAGGTCAATGAGGAGCACGTCATGGCGTTGAGCCCTGAGTTTATCCACAGCATCGAGCACGTCGTGGGCGCTGCGGGCGTGGTACGGGATCCGGCGCTCATGGCCAGCTATCTGACAGACTGGCGTAACGCCTATCAAGGCCAGGCCGCGCTCGTGGTCAGGCCCGCGACCACCGAGGAGGTGGCGGCAGTGGTGCGGCTTTGCCACGACGCCAGGGTGGCGCTGGTGCCCCAGGGCGGCAATACCGGTTTGTGCGGTGGCTCGATTCCGGATGCTTCCGGCAGGCAGATGGTGTTGTCTTTGACCCGGATGAAGCGTATCCGTGAAATCGACCTTGCCAATGAAACCATCACGGTCGAGGCCGGGGTGATCCTGCAGCAACTCCAGGAGGTCGCCAGCCAGGCGGGGCGCTTGTTCCCGCTATCGCTGGGGGCGGAGGGCAGTTGCACGGTGGGTGGCAATCTGGCGACGAACGCTGGCGGCACGGCGGTGCTGCGCTACGGCAACATGCGTGAGCTGACGCTCGGGCTTGAGGTGGTATTGCCGGACGGACGAATCTGGAACGGTTTGCGGGGGTTGCGCAAGGACAACACCGGTTACGATCTCAAGCATTTGTTCATCGGCTCGGAAGGCACGCTGGGCATCATCACTGCGGCGGTGCTGAAGCTGTTTCCGGCAACCTGCAGCACGGCGACAGCCTGGGTTGCGCTGCCTTCGCCACAAGCGGCGGTGGATTTGATCGGTCATGTCCGCAGCCTGTGCGCCGACCGCCTGACGGGCTTCGAGATGATGTCGCGCCAGAGCCTGGATTTCGTCTTGGATCATGTGGCGGGTTGCAGCGATCCGCTGGAGACGAAACATCCCTGGTACGCGTTGATTGAATTGCGCGACACGGTGCCCGATGCGCCGTTGACGCTGCTGCTTGAAAACGGCCTGGCCCATGCCTTCGAGCAAGGTTGGGTCATTGATGCGGTATTGGCCAGCAGCCAGGCGCAGGCCGCCGCGCTGTGGGCGCTGCGCGAAGGAATTTCCGAGGCGCAGAATCACGAAGGCCCCAGCCTCAAGCATGACATCAGCGTGCCTGTCAGTCGGATTCCGGAGTTCATCGAGCGCACCGACAAAGCCCTGCAACAGGACTTTCCAGGCGTGCGCATCGTTTCCTATGGGCACATGGGCGACGGGAATCTGCACTACAACATCAGCAAGCCGATTAGCGATGCGGACGCTTCGTTCAAGGCCCGCGAACACGCGATCATGCAAGTCATCTACCGGATGACGAGCACCTTCAATGGCAGCATCAGTGCTGAACATGGGCTGGGGCAAGCCAAACCCCATGCCGCAGCCCAGTTCAAGGACCCGCTGGAGATCGAGTTGATGCGGGCCATTAAACATACGCTGGACCCGGCGGGTCTGATGAACCCTGGCAAGGTCTTTACCGCCTGGCTGGAGTGATTGAAAGTATTTTTCGATTTTTCTCGCGCAAAACTGGCGCTGGGCAGCTTTAGGGGGGATCGGTCTATAGTCGCTCTATAATTGCCTATAATTCCGCCTCTCCTAGGCTGTTCTCTGATCTGCATAAACCTCATGGCCTCTGATATCGGGCCAGGAAGGTGTGCTGGGCATACGCACAAGTCACTCCAGGAAACACCGATCAAAAAGATAGACGCTGGCCGGTTTGAGATTTTCCACCGTGCGTTGCGGTCGGCCGCCGTCGCCGGCTTTTTTACGACCGGTTTCCTGCAAATAACCGGCCTCGGTCATCTTCAGCAGACGCTGGCGCATGCTGGTCTTGAGCACCGGACGACCGAGCACCACGGAGAAAATATCCACCGCTTCCGGCGCGCTGAATTCCGGGCCCAGGAACATCAGCGGCAGGCTGCTGTAGAGGGCTTTGGACAACAACCGTTCCTGGACCGCCGCCACCAGGCTGTTGTGATCGAAAGGAAGTTTGATCGAGGCATCAGCGACATCCTTGAGGGGGAAAAATCCCTGATGCTCGGCGAGCAGGACCGCCTCGTTGGCAATCGCCAGGTAGAACGTCGAGGATGACCAGCAGCGTGGGTCGCGGAACGCGTCGCCGACGGTGCCGACCTGTTCGATCCAGGCCAGCGGCATGCCTACCTTGTTTGAATTGCGCAGGCGCTCCACGGCGTCGTTCAGCGTGAGATCTTCGACATCGCCATTGACCACGATCCCGGGCAACGCCCAATGGCCGGCGAACGGCTCGGCTTCCCGTCGGTTCAGGAGGATTTCCAGCGCCTGGGTCTCCCGGCAGAAGCGCAGCACGCAGAGGTCGATGGTATGCAGATAACCGCGCGCGGTGGCTGTGCTAGTGGGCATGTCGATTTCCGTGGTTAGCGTAAAGGTCATAGTTTAACGGGTTCATGCCGGGAGCTATCCAGTGGCTGGGCAGCGGCTTGCCCAAGGCCAGTCGTTCGCGAACCGATGTGCTGCGCACGTGGATCTTTTCGCTCACGCGAAGGATGGAAAAACGCTCAAGCAGTTCCTGGCCGCGATAGAAAGTCGGCAGCAAATCCGCGACATCCTCGCCCACCACCAACGCGATCCGCTTGCCGTCCAGGGCCAGGCTATCGGCGAGATGGGCGAGCAGGGTATAGCTGTAGATGGCGCCTTCAACGCCACGGGCCACGACCTGCTCAACCCGGCTCGCGCGCACTTCGGCGTAGCACAGGGGCTGGACGTGTTCGACGATCGATTCCAGCCAGTTCAGGCGAACGTCATAGTCGACCATCTGTTTGCCGTAGGGATGCCGGAAGCTAGGGGCGACCAACATGCGCCTGGCCTGGTTCGAGGCCTCGATCATCACCTGGGCGTGACCGGCATGAGGGGGATTAAAAGCACCACCATAGACGGCTATTTCGAACATGGCTCATCCTCTTTTAGTACACGACATGTACTTTATAGTAAAAATCCTTCATGTAAACCTGATTGGCTTCCAATAATAGTCGGCCGATGAAACAAACCTGTGGAAAATTATCTTTCGAGAAGGGCTTGTCATGAAAGTACATCATATGTACTCTCGTGGCCATTGAAGAGGAGAAACCAGCATGAACAGCCTGACCCGGAAAACAGCTTCCTTCGATGTTGATGCGCAAAAGAGCTTTACGCCGCTGTGCCCTGATGAGCTTCCGGTGCCGGGCGGTGATGAGATTGCCGGTGAGCTGAATTTCATCGCGTCCCTGGCCAGCCTTCGCATCGGCAGCAAGGATGCCCATTCGCCCCTGGCCCCGTGGGTGGTCTCCGATCATTCGAAAATGTTCGTGCCGACCGGGCTCGAGCACGCCGACATCACCTGGGTCAGCCACTGCGTTCCCGGCACCGAAGGTTTCGCCCTGCTGGATCAACTGCCGGCCCCATACGATTACGACTATTTCGTCTGGAAGGGCGTCGAGCCGGATCTGCACCCCTATGGCGCCTGCTACCACGACTTGCACGGCAAGCTTTCCACTGGCGTGATCGAGTACCTGAAAGGGTTGAAAGTGGAGCAGGTAATTGTCGGCGGGCTGGCGCTGGATTTCTGCGTCAAGACCACCGCTCTGCAACTGGCCTCCGCTGGCTTCAAGGTCATCGTTCACCTCCCGGCTTGCCGGGCCATCAGTGAAACGGGGGCCAACCAAGCCATTCAAGACCTCGAGCAAGCGGGCGTCGCGGTTACCGCCACTCGCGAAGAAACCATCCGCTTGGCAAACGCATAAGGAAGAGCCATGGACAGCGCATTCGACCCAAGCAGCGGCACTATCCAGAGTCTTCTGGACACCGACTACTACACCTTCACCATGATGCAGGCGGTCTTGCACCAGCACCCGAATGTCGAGGTGGAATACCAGTTCATCGTGCGTTCCAAGGAGCGGCTCGCTCACTTGATTCCAGACATCCGTGTCGAACTGGAGAAGCTCGCCGGGTTGCAACTACGCGAAGGAGAGCAGCGGTTTCTGTTCAACAAGCGTTTCCGTGAATACCTGACACCGGATTTCGAACAGTTTCTCGGCCTGTTTCGCTTCAACCTGCGCTACATCCACGTTTCGGAAGTCGACGGCCAACTGCACATTCGTGTCCGTGGGCCGATGCTGCACTGCATCATGTTCGAACAACCGGTATTGGCGATGGTCAGCGAGCTGCGCAATCGTGAGAAGTACCCGGAAGTCGAGTTGGCCGACGTTACTCGCAAGCTGTACCAGAAGTTTGAATGGCTGGAGAAAAATGCCAGTCGTGAAGAACTTGCCGAGTTTCGTGTCTCGGACTTCTCCACCCGCCGGCGGCTGTCATTCAGGGCCCAGCGTGAAGTAGTAAATGTCATGCGCAGCGATTTCCCCGGGGTCTTTGTCGGTACCAGTAACGCTCACCTGGCGTACGAATTCGATCTCCCCTTGATCGGCACAATGGCGCACCAATGGCTGATGGTTCACCAGCAACTTGGTCGATTGCGCGAAAGCCAGAACGCGGCATTGGAGAACTGGGTGCACGAGTATCGCGGCCGGCTCGGTATCGCGCTGACGGACTGCATCAGTACGGATTTCTTCCTCAAGGATTTCGACCTGTACTTTGCCAAACTCTATGACGGTCTGCGGCAGGATTCCGGTGACCCGATCGTCTGGGCTGACAAGGTGCTGGGGCGTTACCAGGAACTGGGCGTCGATGCGCGCACCAAGGACCTGATGTTCTCCGATGGCCTCAATTTCGAAAAATGCCTGCCGATCCTGCGCCACGTTCGTGGCAAGGCGAAATTCGGCTTCGGCATGGGCACCAGCCTGGCCTGCGACGTCGACGGCGTCGAACCGCTGAGCATCGTCATGAAACTGGTGCGGGTGCATGGCGAGCCCGTCGTCAAGTTTTCCGACGATCCGATCAAGAACGTGTGTGAAGACGCCTCATTTTTGCGCTACGCCGCTCAAGTGTTCAACGTCGCCCTGGTCAATCCACAAATGGGAGCCTGATATGACTTCGCTTCAGCAAGAGAGCATTGCCCGGGAGCTGGGCATCGACCGTCGACTGCAACAGGGCGGCGAAGCCGCCGAGATTGCTCGCCGCGTCGAGTTTATAAAGCAGGTGCTGCGTGAGTCGGGTTGCAAGTCCCTGGTGCTGGGGATCAGTGGCGGCGTCGACTCCCTTACTGCCGGCCGTCTTTGCCAGTTGGCAGTGGAGCAACTGCGCAATGAAGACTACACGGCGCGGTTTATTGCGGTCCGGTTGCCGTACAAGGCCCAGGCGGACGAGCGAGACGCCCAAGCGTCCTTGGACTTCATCCGGCCGGACTCGATCACCACCAGCAACATCGGTGCTTGTGTTGACGGGCTGATGGGTCATATCGCTGTCGACGGCTTGCAGCCTTCGGCCGAACTCATCGACTTCGCCAAAGGCAATGCCAAAGCCCGGGCACGGATGCTGGCACAATACGCCATTGCCAATCTCAGCAACGGGCTGGTGGTTGGCACCGATCACGGGGCAGAGGCGGTGATGGGATTTTTCACCAAGTTCGGCGACGGTGCCTGCGATTTGGCACCGCTGTCCGGGTTGACCAAAACCCACGTGCGATTGTTGGCCGACGCGATGGGTGCCCCCGCTTACTTGGTGCGCAAGGCACCGACCGCCGATCTGGAAGACCTGGCACCTGGCAAGTTGGATGAAGTGGCATATGGATGCAGCTACGAGGAAATCGATGCGTACCTGATGGGTGAAGCGGTGTCTCCCAAGGCCCGAGAAATTATTGAACGCGCTTACCAGAAAACGGCTCATAAACGCGCATTGCCACGCGTCCCGGCATCACGTTGAATGAGCCGGGTATTGAAGTGAGTTTTCTGGTCCCGAACGGAGTGCGTCAATGACACAGCCAATCAGCACGCAAGACCGTGTGCGCATCAAGAATGTCGAAGTTCTCTCGGACAACTGGTACATCCTGCGCAAGACTACCTACGATTACCTCGGCCGCAACGGCCAATGGCGCGAGCTGACGCGCGAAACCTATGACCGTGGCAACGGTGCGACCATCCTGCTCTACAGCAAGGCAAAGCAAACCGTAGTGCTGACCCGGCAATTCCGCTTCCCGGCGTTCGTCAACGGGCACGACGGCCTGTTGATCGAAACCTGCGCCGGCCTGTTGGACAACGACGACCCGCACACCTGTATCCGCAAGGAAACCCAGGAGGAAACCGGCTATATCGTGCGGGACGTGCGCAAGGTGTTCGAGGCGTTCATGAGCCCAGGGTCGGTGACCGAGCGTGTGCATTTTTTCGTCGGTGAGTATTCCGATGAGGACAAACAGCACGAAGGCGGCGGGCTTGAGGCGGAGGGCGAGGAAATCGAGGTGCTGGAGATGCCTCTCGATCAAGCCTTGGGCATGATCGAAACCGGCGAGATCTGCGACGGCAAGACCATCATGTTGCTGCAGTACGCCAAGTTGCATCGGTTGCTGGATTGACCCGGTTGGCCCGCGCGGCGCCGAATCGCTCGCGATAGGCGGCGATTTATCCACAAGCGCCACGGTTGCCCGTTGCTGTTCAGCTGGACTGTGCCTCGCTGTCGTCCTGCATATCGTCCAGGTACTCCGGCTGGTCGGTCTGCTCCAGCAGTTCGGTGACGACGCTGAAGTCGCTGATTTCGATCGCGCCTGTGCCATGGCCGAGCAAGTGGAAGGAAAACGCCTTGCGCGGTTGCGGGTTGTCGAAATGAATGTCCATCACCAGCGGTTGATCGGCGGTTACCGTCACGTCGGTGGGCAAGTCCATCGTCACGTCCTGCTCGAACTCCTTGGCCTTGAGGGAAATGTAGGCGGCGTGATCGTTTTCCACGGCGCGAATGGTCAGGCTGACGCGGGTGCGGGTGCCCTTGGGCATTTCCAGGTATTGGGCGCCGATCAGGTTGTCGGTCCAGTCGTTGGAGACCTGGGCGGGAAGGGTGATTTTCTCGGCGCTGCCGAACTGGTAATGCTGGTTCACCGATGAACTCAGCAGTGTCTGGTCCAGGGCGGTAGCCCGGGCGCTGATCAGCCTCGCGCGCTGGCCGCTGTATTGACCCAGGTACGTGGCGCGGTCGGCGATGAAGCCTTCGCTGGCGTAATACCGGCAGCGCTGCTGGAAATCGCATTCGGTAAAGGTGCCTTTGCCATCGTGGTAGCGCAGCTTGCCGTTGGTGAACGACATGATTTCCCGGCCCGCCGCGTAGTCCCGGAACAGAGAGCGGCCGGATAACGAGGTGGGCACTGCGTATCCGAAGTAATCGAGGATCGACGCGCTCAGGTCGACGTGGCCATGGACGCCTTGCTTGGTTCGCGGCAACGGCTCCGGTGCCAGCGTCAGGTTGAAGCCCCAGGACGATGCCAGGCGCACATCGTCGATGCCATGGGATTCGTCCGAGGTGATGACCACCAGGGTATTTTCCAGGATGCCCTGGCGTTCGAGGTTTGTCAGGAAGCTGTCCAGCGCGTCGTCCAGATAACCGACGGCGGCCTGTTTGGCGGTGTCGTAGCGCTCCAGGTAGTCATCTGGCGCCGAGTACGGCTGATGCGTGCCCACGGTCAGCAGGGTGAGCATCCAGGGTTTGTCTGCCTGTTGCAGTTGTCCGACGTAGTCCAGCGCGCCTTCGAAAAAGGTCTTGTCGTCCTTGCCCCAGGGAAACTCGAGGTAGGCCGGTCGGGTGAACCACTCCATGCCCAGGGTCGTGTCGAAGCCGATATGCGGCATGATCCGGTCCTTGGCCATGAACCGCAGGCCGGCACCCTGCAGGAAATGAGTCGAGAAGCCGTGCTTGCGCAATTGGGCCGGCAGGCAGGCCTGGTTGCGTTGGCGCTGGTTGAGCATTTCGACGCCCTTGGGCGTGCCATCGTCGAGCTTGTCGTAGTCACCGCAGAGCATTGCGTACAGGCCACGGATGGTCTGGTGGCTGTGCAACACGTAGTCGGGCGTGTTCATGCCGCGCTCGGCCCAGGTGCTGAGGCGCGGCATCAGGTTTTCCTGATAACTGCTTTTCAGCGCTTGGCGGTTGGTTTCCAGATAGGCACCGGGAATGCCCTCCAGGGCGATGATCAGCACATTGCGCGCGCTACCCGGCTCGGTGAGCAGTTTCTGCCCATCCAGATCGAGCCGGGTAAGCCCGTGCATCGGTGGCGCCTGGTCCGGCGTATCACCTGCGAGCCATTGTTCGAAGTGCTCCTGGCCGGCGGCGACGCCAGCCGTCATCAGCTGATGAGGCAGGTTGAACAGATTCCACTGGTCTGCCTCGCTGGGCCGCCAGGTTTGCGCCGTGCCGTGGGCCAGGAAAAACACCACGGGGATCGCCCAGGCGTGGCGGGGCAAGGGAGGTGCCTGGCGGCTCCGATTGGCCCATCGGTTGGCCAGCCAGAGTGTCAGGGCTGCCAGCATGATCGCGGCGAGCCAGGGATGCGCAAAGCCGCCGCTGGTGGAGTTCTCGACGAATTGCGGATCGACCAGGTATTGAATGTCCGCCGGGCTGGGCATCCTTCCGACGGCATTGACCAATTCGATGCTGACCAGGGTCAGCGCACACCAGGCCAGCAAAACCGGCAATGCCAGCCACCAGGGGCGTCGATGCAAGAGCACGATCAACAAGCTGCCGATGGCCATGTCCGACAGATAGCCCAGCGGGTCGGACCAGCCGAGCAGGAGGCGCAGGCCCATGGGGACCAGGAGCACGTATCCGGCCAGGGCGCAGATGGCAGCGTGGGGGTGGGTGAGAGCTCGGTAAAGAAAATTCACGGAAACGGGCCTTTCGGTTAAATCAATCCATCTAACATCGCGCAACCTTGGTGGGAGTGAGCCTGCTCGCGAAAATCAGCTGTCAGCGACGCAAATGGTGGCTGACAGATAGCTTTCGCGAGCAGGCTCGCTCTCACAGGGTTTTCCTTTGGTCATGAATCTGTCATGACAATGTGCTCGATGGTACCAAGCGTAGCGGTCCTCGGCGGGTCGATGTCCTGCGCCGGGCTGCGGTTCGCCCGCCTGACCCCCTACAATGGCGGTACGGCGCGGCTTTGAGGCGTAGGCATAACTTGTATCAGGATTTCTCATCGGGGGACGGATGGACAGGTTTCAGGAAATGCAGGTGTTTGTCGCCGTCGCCCAGGACTGCGGATTTTCAGCGGCTGCCCGGCGCCTGGGCTTGTCGGCGGCGAGCGTGACACGCGCCGTGGCGGCACTGGAACAGCGTATCGGTACGCCGCTGCTGGTTCGTACCACCCGCAACGTTTACCTGAGCGAAGCGGGCCAGCGCTTTCTTGAGGACTGTCGGCGGATCCTCGGCGATTTGCAGGAGGCCGAGGATTCGGCGGCCGGCAGCCACGCCCAGCCCCGCGGACAACTGACGATTACCGCGCCCGTGCTGTTCGGCCAGTTGTTCGTCATGCCGGTGCTGGTGGATTACCTGGGGCGATTTTCCGAAGTTTGCGTCAACGCCTTGCTGCTGGATCGCACCGTCAGCATGGTCGAGGAGGGCATTGATGTCGCGGTGCGCATCGGCGAGTTGCCCGACAGCAGCCTGCATGCCGTGCGTGTCGGCGAGGTGCGGCGCGTGGTGTGCGGTTCTCCGGAATTCTTCGACCAGCATGGCCGACCCGAGCATCCGCAGGATCTGGAGCGGATGCCCGTGGTGTCGTCATCAGCCATCGGCCAGGTCAGGAACTGGACGTTCATCGAGGCCGGTCAGCCGTTGTCGGTCCGGCCCACGCCCCGGCTCGTGGTCACGGCCAACCAGGCTGCCATCGGCGCGGCGTGCCAGGGGTTGGGGATGACCCGGGTCCTGTCCTATCAGGTTGCGAACAATATCGCGGCCGGCGAGCTGGAAATCGTCCTGGCCGATTTTGAGCTGCCGCCATTGCCAATCCACGTGGTGTATCAGGGCGGGCGCAATGCGCCGGCGCGGGTTCGCAGTTTTGTCGACTTCATGGTGAGTGCAATACGAGAACATCCAGCCTTGAAGAACTGACGCATTGTTTCGCCTGCAGAAATAATGGATTGCGTTTGCAGGTGATTCCATAGCTCCGCGCTTGAGCAGAAGATGACTCCATCGACGCCGCAAACCGATGGCGTCATTCTCGGCGGAGTCGACCATGAACCCTATCAAGCTCTATCACTTCCCACTGTCCGGCCATGCGCACCGTGTCCAGCTGATGCTTTCCTTGCTTGAGTTGCCGGTCGAGGTCAATTTTGTCGACCTGGCCAAGGGCGCGCACAAACAAGCGGATTTCCTCGCAATCAACCCGTTCGGCCAAGTACCGGTGATCGATGATAACGGTGTGGTACTGGCCGACTCCAACGCCATTCTGGTGTACCTGGCAAACAAGTACGGCGACGGCCGCTGGCTGCCAACGGACCCGGTCGGCGCCGCTCGCGTCCAGCGCTGGTTGTCGGTAGCGGCCGGGCCATTGCATGCCGGACCGGCCACCGCGCGCCTGATCACCGTGTTCGGTGCTTCTCATAACGCCGAGGATGTGATCGCACGTTCCCACAACCTGCTCAAAGTCATCGACCAGGAACTGAGCAACAGTGCCTATCTGGTCGGTGACATTCCGACCATCGCCGACATCGCAGGCTACAGCTATATCGCCCATGCGCCAGAAGGCAACGTTTCGCTGCAGGACTATGCCCATGTGCGCGCGTGGCTGGCGCGGATCGAAGCCTTGCCTGGGTTCGTGGGGATGCCGCGTACCGTTGTCGGCTTGCAAAAAGAGGCCTGAGCAACAGGCACAAAGTGGCGAGCGTGCAACTGCCCTCGCCACTTGTTTCTGTGGAGCCTCGGAAACGTTAATCTGCCAGCCTTTTCTCGGTGTGGCTTCGCTTCATGACTTTTATCCACAGGCTGACGCTGACCTTCGCCGCGTTGTTTTTGAGCGGCTGCGACCAGCCCCCTCTGCCTGCCCTCGATCAGCAACTTTATATCTGGCAACGCCAGTGGACGCCGGCCCATGAACTGGCGCTGAGCCAGAGCCATGCGGACTTTTCCAGCCTCCGGGTGCTGGCGCTGCAAGCCTTCCCGGGCGCCGGCTGGAGCCACGCGCGGATCGATCCGGCATTGCTCAAGGCTGACGGTCGGCCGTTGATAGCGGTGATTCGCCTGGATGGCCAGCTCAAATCCCTCGATCAGGACGAAATAATCTCGCGGATCCAGCAGTTGCTGGCCGACTGGCAAACCCTGGACCTGGCGCCGATGGGCATCGAAATCGACCACGATGCCGGTAACGCAAGGCTGCCAGCCTATCGGAACTTCCTTGTCCGCTTGCGGCAGGCCTTGCCGGCCGCCTTGCAGCTCAGCATCACCGCGCTGCCGGCCTGGCTCGACAGCCCCGAGTTGCCCGGTCTGTTAAAGGTTGTGGACAGCAGCGTCCTGCAGGTACACGCGGTCAGCGATCCGCGTCAGGGGCTTTTCGATCCCAGCCAGGCTCAACGTTGGGCCCAGCGCTGGGGCGACCTCACCACACGCCCGTTCTACCTGGCCTTGCCGGCCTATGGCGTGGCGCTGCTGACCGAAGAAAACGGCGCACCGGTGGTGGAAAGCGAAGTGCCCATCGACCGCGGCGGCGAGCGCCGGGAGTTGCTCGCCGATCCACGACAAGTGGCCGGGCTTGTCGCGCAACTGCGCGCCGAGCCGCCAGAGCATCTGGCCGGATTGATCTGGTTTCGCCTGCCGCTGGCGGGGGACCGGCGCGCCTGGAGCCTGGCCACTCTTGGCGCGGTGGCGCGTGGTGATCGCCTGGACAGTCATTTGACTCTGCGCCTGCAAGAGCAGGGCGGACTCTATGACATCCGGCTGGTGAACCAGGGCAATCTCGACAGCCCCTGGCCGCAGCGGCTGACACTCGCCGTGGGCGGGTGTGATGGCGTCGATGCCTTGGCCGGTTATACGTTGCAACAAACCCCTGGACTGCTTACCTTCACCCGCATCCAGGAAGGCCGCTTGGCTGCCGGTGCCCAACGGGCAATCGGCTGGGCGCGCTGTACAAAAATCGACCAAGGAGGAATGAATGTCTACCCGTAAGTGGCCTCGTCGCCTGCTGTGCCTGAGCCTCGGTTTACCGCTGTGCCAGGCATTGGCCTGCGGGCCGGATTTTCCGATGCGCCTGCTGGATAACCGGGCCCAATCGCTGGCGGAGCTGCCCGAGGGCAGCTTTCGCTTCGAGGTCAGTCGTCTCGGCCAGGCCATCGCCGGATTGAAGCCGGCTACGGAGGCGACACGCAACCCTGACTACAGCTACGACGATGTGGCTTCCTACGTGGACCAACGCAACAAGGCCGAACAGCTTGGCCTGACCCCACCGCAGCAAGCCGTTGTGGAGCGCTTGCGGGCAATCAGCGATATCGAGCAGATCGCCGCCGAAGCGGCCAACCTGCCCGCCGAGCTGCGGCTGTACGCAATCGGAGCGGCAGCGTTCAACGCTGGCGATCATCTGCGCGCAGCCGAATCATTCCAGCAACTGCTGGCGCTGCCGGCCGACGAGCGCCGGATGCGCAGTACCTGGGCGGCGTACTCCCTGGGGCGGGCGCTGTTCGCCATGAGCACCGAGGCTGGCCGTGGCCAACCGGCTGCCTTGCGGGATCAGGCACGGCAGGCGTTCCGCCAGGCTCGCGAATTGACTATCGCCGGCTTCAGCGACCCCTTGGAGCTGGGCGTCGCCAGTCTGGGCGAAGAAGCCAGGGTGGCCTACACCGCCGATGACTGGGACAGCGCCATCGGACTGTATGCGACCCAGAATCTGCAAGGCTCCCCGGTTGGCTACAGTTCGCTGCTGCAGTTGGCGGGCGGCCTCAGCGTCGAGTCGGAGGAGCGCCTGGGCGAATTGCTCAAGGCCAAGGCCGTGCAGCGCCTGGTGACTGCTTATCTGCTCAGCCGCGTCGGCTGGTGGGACGGCGAAGAACCCTCCGGCGAGAAAACCCTCCTCAAGCTGTTGCAAGCCAGCGCCCAGGGCAACCTCGATGATGCCGACCGCTTGGCGGCAGTGAGTTATCAACACGCTGACTACGACAGCGCGAAAGCATTTGCACAAAAGGCCGGCGACAGCGGACTGGCGTGGTGGGTAAGGGCCAAGCTCGCGCTGCGCGAAGGCGACAAATCCGCTGCGGCCGCCGCCTATGCCAAGGCCGCCCAGGCCTTTCCGAAGGACGAATCCTGGGGCGACCGCCGTACGCCGGATTGGGACTACGAGACGGTACAACCCAAGTGCCGGATCGAAGGCGAAAGCGCGATCCTGGCCTTGCAGAGAGGCGACTACCTGCAGGCTTTCGATCAGCTTTATCGCGGCCAGAACAACTATTGGTACGACGCCGCAACGGTCGCCGAGCGTGTGCTGACCGTCGAGGAGCTCAAGCAGTACGTCGACGCCCAGGTTCCGGCACCGCCGCCGTTGAGCCAGGAAGATCGAGACAACTACGTACAGTTGTCGGTGGCGGCGAACCTGCGCAACCTGCTGGGGCGTCGTTTGCTGCGCGAAGGACGCTACGACGAGGCGCCGGCTTATTTCGACAATCCCGAGCTGCAGAACAAGGCCCGCACCTATGGGCAGTTGCGCCAGGATGCGGAATCCAAATGGTGGCCGACCAGCCGGGCCGAGGCGTATTTCAAGGCGTCGGTGATCGCACGCAGATCAGGAATGCAATTGCTGGGCTACGAAATGGCGCCGGATTACGCCAGCCTGGACGGCAACTACAGTTTTGAGCCGGTGGAGCTGAAGGTCGGACCGCTGGTGGCCGACGGCGAGGTCCAGCGCCAGCAGGCCAGTGCCGCCCAACCGGACATGCGTTACCACTACCGTTTTGTCGCCACGGCGCTGGCCAGCCAGGCCGCCGATCATCTGCCGCACACCAGCCAGGCGTTTGCGGCGGTGCTGTGCAGGGCGGTGGGGTACAACTCAAGCCTGGAAGAACAAAGCGCGCTGTATCAGCGTTATGTGAAGGACGGCCCCTACGTGGAATGGGCCTGGGATTTCGGCCGTCAGTGCGAGGAACCGGCATTCGACCAGGCGGACAAGCGCTATGTCACTCAGGCCCTGACGCCGATTCGCTCGGCGCTGCGGCCGTTCAAGACAGGGTTGGAAGTGGGTGGCGCGGTGCTGGTGGTGGCCGTGGTGCTGGCGCTGATCAGTCGGCGCAAGCGCAAGGCTCGCATGGCAGCGAGCTGACAACGGATCTGAATGTGGCGAGGGAGCTTGATCCCTCGCCACAGGTGTTCCATTCAGCCGGGTGACTACATCTGCGTCGCCATCCCCTCCACGTTCATCGCTGCTTGGCGCAACGCCTCCGAGCGAGTGGGGTGAGGGTGGCAGATCAGAGCGATGTCCTCGGCCGAGGCACCGAATTCCATCGCTACGCAGTACTCTCCGATCATCTCGCTGACGCTCGGGCCTACCAGATGCACGCCGAGAATTTCGTCGGTGCGCTCGTCAGCCAATACCTTGGCGAACCCCTCGGTTTCATGATTGATCTTCGCCCGGCTGTTGGCGGTGAACGGAAATTTCCCGACCTTGTAGGCGCGGCCTTCGGCCTTGAGCTGCTCTTCGGTCCTGCCGACGCTGGCCAGTTCAGGGCGGGTATAGATGACGTTGGGGATCAAGTCGTAATTGACCTCGCCGGCCTTGCCAACAATCTGTTCGATGCAGGCCATGGCCTCGTCTTCGGCCTTGTGCGCAAGCATCGGTCCGGACGTCACGTCGCCGATCACCCAGAAGCCGGGCGCTTTGGTGCGGTGGCGCTGGTTGGCGAGCATGCCGCGTTGGTCGGTCGCCAATCCTGCATTTTCCAGCCCCAGGCCTTGGGTATAAGGCCGACGGCCGATGGCAACCAGTACGTAGTCAGCGTCCAGGGTTTGCGCCTCGCCTCCGGCCGCGGGTTCAATTTGCAGTTGCACGCCGCTCGCCGAGGAAACGGCGCGGGTCACCTTGGCGCTCAGCTTGAACTGGATGCCCTGCTTGGCCAGGGCCCGCTGCAGGGTCTTGCCGGCTTCGCCGTCGACGCCTGGACAAATGCGATCGAGGTATTCCACGACGGTGACCTCGGCACCCAGGCGCCGCCAGACTGAACCGAGTTCAAGGCCGATGACGCCAGCGCCGATCACCACCAGGTGCCGAGGCACTTCGCTCAGGGACAACGCACCGGTGGAATCGAGAATGCGCCGGTTATCGATGTCGACCCCCGCCAGTGGCGTCGGCTCGGAGCCGGTGGCGATGACGATGTCCTTGGCACTCAGTTCGGTCTTGCCACCGTCCTCACCGGTGACGGTGACTTTGCCGGGGCCGTCGATATGGCCCCAGCCCTTGATCCAGTCAACCTTGTTTTTGCGAAACAGAAACTCGATGCCCTTGGTCAGGCCCGCGACGCTTTCATCCTTTTGTTTCATCATTTGTGCGAGGTCGAGGGTGGGGCTGACGTTGATGCCCAGCTGGGCGAATTCCGCGCCCTTGGCTGCTTCGTACAGTTCGGAGGCGTGCAGCAACGCCTTGGAAGGCATGCAACCGACGTTCAGGCAAGTGCCGCCGAGGGTGGCACGGCCTTCCACGCAGGCCGCCTTCAACCCCAACTGTCCGGCCCGGATCGCTGCGTTATAACCGCCGGGGCCGCCGCCCAGAATGATCACGTCGTAATTGCTCATTACCGTCTTCCTCATGTCTGGAAAATTATGACCATAATATGAGCGTTGTCGCGAATAACGGTCAAGGCTTAAGTCAAGCGTTCGCCGCAGGGTTTGCCATGAAGAATTCAAAACGGAAATTTCACAGCGTTGGTTATAAGGTAACGACATGTAACGGAGCGATGCGGTGACGTAGGCCTCGCGTGTCCGGTTCTCGAATGCCACAAGCAGTGGAGTGACATGCAAGTCGATCTGGAAATAGACGGGGCACACGTGGCCGACTGGCCGCGCTTCCAGCGCGCCGCATTCCAAGGGCTGCGCTTGAAGCGGATCGCGCTCGTACTGGGCGGCCTCGCGGGGCTGGGGCTGGTGTCGGCGTTTTTCATCGGGCTTTTTTCGCCACAATCGATATGGTCGGCGTTGCTGGTGAGCCAAGGCGCGGCTTTATCGGTGCTGGTGGCCGGATTGCAATCGGCCTGGTGGATCACGCAATGGCGTAGCAAGGCCCTGCTGCCGATGGTGGATATCCTGCCGGTCGAAGACGAGCCTGTTGATAACTCGGGTTGGTACGAGCGCCTGCTTGAGCGGATCAGCGCGCGCTGGATCGGTCTGCTGCAGCAAATCGGCGGACCGCTTCTGTGGCTTGCCGGCTGGGCGCTGCTGTCGTTGCTGGTTCTGGAGAAAACCTGGGACTTGGCGTTGCCTGCCGCTTCGCTTGGCGTGGCGGCCAGCGTCGGCGCGGTGCTTTCGTTAGTGCTGGCGTTCGGGTTGCTGGTGCTCGAGCGCCAACTGGCTCAACAGTCGCCGATCGAATGGCCCGAAGCCGCGCCGCTGGCGCAACTGACACGGGTGCCGATCATCGTGCTGGTACTGGCTGCCGTGTGTCTGCTCTTCGCCGGGGAGGCGTCCCTCTGGCCGGTACGCCTGGCGGTGCTGATCGGATTGTTGCCGGGCCTGGTGGCGGTGGAGTTGTTGCTACGCGCGCTGCTGGCGTTATTCAGCCCGCGCCGGAACACCTTGGAACCGGCGCTTCTGGGACGCAGTGTGGTCGCCGATCTGCTGCGCTGGCCGCCGCGACCGCTGTTGGCCTTGCAGCATGAGTTGCACAATCGTTTTGGCATCGACCTGCGCCAGATCTGGGCGTTCAGCTACATGCGCCGGGCATTTGTTCCGGTGCTGGCATTGGTGGCGCTGGTCGGGTGGCTGCTGACCGGCGTGCATGAGGTGCCGCTGCAAGGGCGCGGCATCTATGAACGTTTCGGCAAGCCGGTACAGGTCTTTGGTCCGGGCCTCCACGCGGGTTTGCCATGGCCGTGGGGCAGGGTATTGAGCGTCGAGAACGGTGTCGTCCACGAGTTGGCTACCAGCGGCGACGGCAAGACGGCCTCGGTCGCGGAACCGGCAGAGGGACCGGCTCCGGCTATCGCCAATCGGTTGTGGGATGCCAGCCACGTGAATGACAAATCCCAGGTCATCGCCAGCCGTCGCGCGGATCAGCAGAGCTTCCAGATCGTCAACATGGACGTACGCTTCGTCTATCGCATCGGCCTGACGGATGCAGCGGCGCTGGCGGCGACTTACCACAGTGCGGATGTGCCGACGCTGATTCGCAGCACGGCCAGCCGCGTCCTGGTGCATGAATTTGCCTCGCGCACGCTGGATGGCTTGCTGGGCGCGGACCGTGTCAGCCTGGCGGAGGAAATCGGTCGCGCTGTACAGGCCGATCTGCAATCGCTCGACAGTGGCGTAGAGATTCTTGCGACAGTGGTCGAGGCGATCCATCCGCCGGCCGGCGCAGCCAATGCCTACCACGGTGTGCAAGCGGCGCAGATCGGTGCCCAGGCGTTAATCGCCCGCGAGCGTGGCGCCGCTGCGCAGCAGGTCAACCAGGCGCAACTGCAAGCAAGCACCGCCAACGACCAGGCCCAAGCCACGGCGCGAGAAATCAACGCCACTGCCCAAGCCGCCGACCTGCGCTTTCGCGCCGAACGCCAAGCCTACGCGACGGCTGGCCATGCCTTCGTGCTGGAGCAATACCTCGGTCAACTGAGCCAGGGCCTCGGCAGCGCCAGCTTGCTGATCCTTGACCATCGCCTGGGCGGCAACGCCAACGCCCCGACCATTGACCTGCGCACTTTCACGCTGCCGGCGGATCCCGCATCGCCAAACCAACCTGTCCAGCCAGGAGCTGCCCATTGAGCCAGTCCTCTTCCCATGGTCATCACGACCATGCCGGTCACGATCACGGTCATGCCGGGCATCATCACGGACATCACCACCATCATGGCGATCCGCAGCAAGCCGGCCCGTTTCCGTGGCGGCGGATGTGCTGGGCCGCGCTGCTGGTGGCGTTTGCCGTTGCGGCCG
This sequence comes from Pseudomonas sp. D1-1, assembly GCF_051132225.1. Classification (NCBI taxonomy): domain Bacteria; kingdom Pseudomonadati; phylum Pseudomonadota; class Gammaproteobacteria; order Pseudomonadales; family Pseudomonadaceae; genus Pseudomonas; species Pseudomonas sp. D1-1. The sequence continues at coordinate 18,536 of NZ_CP071676.1, forward strand.
CCAGCCTGGTACAGGTGCGTTCGGGGGAGGCCACTGTCATTACCCGTTTCGGCAACCCGGCGCGGGTACTTTTGCAACCCGGCCTGGGCTGGCGCTGGCCGGCACCTTTCGAGGCGGCGATCCCGGTAGACCTGAGGTTGCGCACCACCTCCAGCGGATTGCAAGACGTCGGTACGCGCGACGGTCTGCGGGTCATCGTCCAGGCCTATGTGGCGTGGCAGGTCCAAGGTGACCCGGACCATGTGCAGCGCTTCATGCGCGCCGTGCAGAACCAGCCGGACGAAGCCGCGCGGCAGATTCGCACCTTCGTCGGCTCGGCGCTGGAAACAACGGCGGCCAGTTTTGATTTGGCAAACCTGGTCAATACCGACGCCAGTCAGGTGCATATCGCCGATTTCGAAGCCCAGTTGCGTCAGCAGATTGAGCAACAATTGCTCGCCACTTATGGCGTTCGGGTTTTGCAGGTGGGTATCGAACGTCTGACGCTGCCCTCGGTGACGCTCACCGCGACCGTGGACCGCATGCGTGCCGAGCGTGAAACCATCGCCACGGAGCGCACAGCCATCGGCAAACGCGAAGCGGCGCAGATTCGCTCGGCGGCCGAACGCGATGCGCGGATCATGCAAGCTGATGCCACGGTTAAAGCAGCCAGTATCGAAGCGCAGTCCCGCGTCGAAGCAGCTGAAATCTACGGCAAGGCCTATGCCGGTTCGCCGCAGCTTTATAATTTGCTGCGCTCGCTGGACACCTTGAACACCATTGTCGGCCCCGGCACCAAACTGATCTTGCGCACTGATGCGGCACCGTTTCGCGTTCTGGTGGATGGTCCACCCGCCCTGGAGCCTAAAGGTGGAACACAACCATGAGCGTGGTTCCACGTGGAACAAATGAGTTATCCAGCCCGTGGATTCAGGCCGGGCGTCTGGCGTTCCTCGCGCTTTATGCTGTGACTGTCCTGGCGGCGTTGGCCTGGGCATTTTCCAATGTGCGGCAAATTGATCCGCAGAGCCGGGCGGTGGTTTTGCACTTTGGTGCGTTGGACCGAATCCAGAACGCCGGTCTGTTATTGGCGTGGCCGCGTCCCGTGGAACAAGTGATTTTGCTGCCGGCGGCAGACCGGGTGCTGGAGCGCCGGGTGGAAAGTCTGCTGCGTTCGGATGCGGCCTTGCAGGCTGATCGCGTCGCCAGTTTTGCCACGCCGGTCAGCGATGAACTCGCGGGCTCCGGTTATCTGTTGACCGGCGATGCGGGCGTGGTGCAACTGGATGTGCGGCTCTTTTACAAGGTCATCGAGCCTTATGCGTTTGTCCTCCAAGGCGAACATGTATTGCCAGCGTTGGACCGGTTGGCGACGAGAAGTGCCGTGGCGCTTGCCGCGGCGCGAGACCTGGACACCATTCTGGTGGCCCGCCCCGAACTGATGGGTAGCGATACCCAGGCCGCGGAGCGACGTGAACGCTTGCGTGGCGACCTGGTGCAGGGCATCAATCGGCGCCTGGCTGACCTGACCGCGACAGGGCAGGGCTTGGGGATCGAAGTGGTGCGGGTCGACGTGCAATCGAGCCTGCCGGGGCCGGCGGTGAGCGCATTCAATGCGGTGCTGACGGCCAGCCAGCAGGCCGACAAAGCGGTCGCCAACGCCCGAACCGAGGCGGAGAAACAGACCCAGGCTGCCCGCGAGGAAGCCGACCGTGCGTTACAAGTCGCCCATGCCCAGGCCAGCGAACGACTTGCCAAGGCGTCGACCGATACAGCCTCGGTGTCGGGGCTGGCGAAAACCCAGGACAGCGATCCGCAGCTGCTGCAGCGTCTGTACCGCGAACGCATGCCCGGGATTCTTGGTCGGGCTGGTTCCGTCACCACGGTCGACCCGAAAGACGATTCTCGTCTGATCATCCAGGGAGGCGGGCAATGACCGCGCAGAGTATCAACATGCCGATGCTGTCCACCGCCGAGCAACGCTCGGCCGCTCGACAACTGACCCTGGCGATGCTCGCCCTCGGCTTGCTTGCCCTGGGCCTGGCCTGGCGCGTCTGGTTGCCGGAGCAGGGTACCGTCAGCCAACTGCTGTTGGGGTTTGCCTCGCTGTTGGTCGCGGTGCCGGTGATGCGCTCGGCCTGGTACAGCCTGCGTTATCCAAGCCTGCATGGGATTACCGATCAATTGATCGCCCTGGCGATGCTGGGGGCCTGGGCTACCGGCGACCTGCTGACGGCGGCGCTGTTGCCGATCATCATGATTTTCGGCCATGTGCTGGAAGAGCGCAGCGTCATCGGGTCCCAGGAAGCGATCGATGCCCTTGGCCAACTGACCCGCAGCCAGGGCCGCAAAGTGCAGGCTGATGGCTCGATCATCGAAGTGGACAACGCTACGTTGCGACCCGGCGATGTAGTGGAAGTCCGCGCCGGCGACCGGGTGCCCGCCGATGGTCGGGTGTTGTCCGGCCAAGCGAGCCTCGACACCGCGCCCATTACGGGTGAGTCGGTGCCATTGGAGGCGGTGGCGGGTGTTGAAGTCTTTGGCGGCGCGATCAACCTTGACGGTCTGTTGCGCCTGGAAGTGACCCGCACCGGCGATGAATCGACGCTGGGCAAAGTCATCGCGCTGATGCAGAACGCCGAGCGCTCGAAACCGCCAATCACTCGTTTGCTTGAACGCTACGCCGGAAGTTATCTGGTGCTGGTGTTGTTGCTGGCGGCGGTTACCTGGTTTGTCACCAATGACGCCCAGGCGATGTTGGCGGTATTGGTGGCGGCGTGTCCCTGTGCCTTGGTGTTGTCAGCCCCAGCGACGGCCATCGCCGGGATTGCGGTGGCGGCGCGCCACGGCATCCTGATTCGAAGCTCAGCTTTTCTCGAGGAGCTGGCGGACCTCACCTCGTTGGTCATCGACAAGACCGGGACCCTGACCTACGGCACCCTGCGTCTGCAATCGATCGAAAGTACCGAGGACGACCCTGCCGCATTGCTGCCATTGGCCGCGAGCCTCGGATCGGCCAGCAGTCATCCGGTCAGTCGTGCCTTGGCGGGGCTGGTGACAGCGCAAGATTATCTGCCGCTGACCGATATTCACGAGCGCCAGGGCCTCGGGGTAGTTGCCATGACAGGGCTGGGGGAGGCCGCCCTTGGCCGACCCGAATTGTTTGCCCGGTTGGGCATCGAGACACCGACGGTTCCCAGTCATGACGGCCCGATCGCCGGCCTGGCACTGGACGGGCAGTTTCGCGCCTGGCTGCTGCTGGCCGACAGCGTCAAGCCGGAAGCGCGGGTGGCCATGACCGAATTGCGGGCGCTGGGGTTGGGACGCCAGTTATTGCTGACGGGGGATCGCCAGAGCGTGGCCGCCGCCCTGGCGCACGATGTCGGTATCAGCGAGCTGCAGGCACAGGCGCTGCCGGAGGATAAGCTTGACCGGGTCATGGTCGAAATCGACCAGGGTTTCCGTCCGATGGTGGTGGGTGACGGGATCAACGATTCGCTGGCGCTGAAAGCCGGTGTGGTGGGCGTGGCGATGGGCGCGGGCGGTGCCGATATCGCCCTGGCGTCGGCGGATATCGTGCTGATCGGGAGTGATCTGCGACGTCTCGGAACTTGCGTGCGGTTGAGTCGCCAGTGCCGACGCACGTTGCAGGTCAACGTGATCATCGGCCTGGGCTGGACGCTGGCCATCGTCGCTTTCGCCGCGTTCGGCTGGCTCGGAGCAGCGGGGGCGATGATCGCCGCGTTGCTGCATAACCTGAGCACATTGCTGGTGCTGGGCAATGCGGGACGACTGCTGCGGTTTCACGAGCCCTTGGCGAAGATCCAGGCGAGTAGCCGCTGACGACCCCCGAGCGAACTGTAGCCTGCACCCGCAGTCTCTAGCGAGAGGGCCCACCAATCCACGCAGTCACCGCTCAGGCGGTAGATGGAAGACGATAGAAAAAGGCTATAAATTCGATAGCCTGCTATTTTCCCACGATGGTCTACCCTCATTTCAGACGTCTGAAACAATCTGAAACATGGGGAGGTTATTACATGCTGGCTCAACTTCCACCGGCCTTGCAGAATTTGCACCTGCCGCTTCGGTTGCGGCTCTGGGACGGCCATGAATTCACGCTGGGTGCCGATCCCAGCGTCACGATTGTGGTAAAGGACCCACAAATGGTCGCGCAATTCACCCATCCCAGCCTGGATGCCCTGGGAGCGGCGTTTGTCGAAGGCAAACTCGAACTGGAGGGCTCGATCAACGAAGTCATCCGGGTGTGTGACGAGCTGAGCCAGGCTCTGGTGGACGAAGACGAGAGCCATCTGCCGGTGCGTGCGGTGCATGACAAGGAAACCGACGCCAAGGCCATCTCCTATCATTACGATCTGTCCAACGCGTTTTATCAACTCTGGCTCGACAGCGACATGGTGTATTCCTGTGCGTATTTCGAGACCGGCAGTGAAACCCTCGAGCAAGCGCAACAAGCCAAATTCCGCCATCTGTGCCGCAAGCTACGCCTGCAACCCGGCGATTACCTGCTGGACGTCGGATGCGGCTGGGGTGGTCTTGCGCGCTTTGCCGCACGGGAATTCGGCGCCAAGGTCTTCGGCATTACCCTGAGCAAGGCGCAGCTTGCGTTGGCGCGGGAGCGGGTAAAGGCCGAAGGCCTTGAGGACCAGGTAGAGCTGCAACTTCTGGACTACCGGGACCTGCCCCAGGATGGCCGATTCGACAAAGTGGTCAGCGTCGGCATGTTCGAACACGTCGGGCATGCCAACCTGGCGCAGTACTGCAAGACGCTGAACGGCGCGGTGCGTGAGGGTGGGTTGGTGATGAATCACGGGATTACCGCCAAGCACACCGACGGGCGTCCGGTAGGTCGCGGCGCGGGTGAGTTTATCGAAAAGTATGTATTCCCGAACGGTGAGTTGCCTCATCTGTCGATGATTTCCGCCGAGATCAGCGAAGCGGGGCTGGAAATTGTCGATGTGGAAAGCCTGCGCATGCATTACGCGCGCACTCTCGACCATTGGAGCGAGCGCCTTGAGGACAATCTCGAAGCCGCTTCCAGGGAAGTGCCGGAACAGGCGCTGCGGATCTGGCGTCTTTACCTGGCCGGCTGCGCCTATGCATTCGCCAAGGGCTGGATAAACCTGCATCAGATCCTCGCGGTGAAGGCCCACGCCGATGGTAGCCATGAGCTGCCCTGGACCCGCGACGACATCTACACGCCTTAAAGAATCGGCGAAATCAGCCGGGCGATCCGCATTCCGACCTTTTGCAGGCGGTGGGTTTCCCGGCTTTCCCGTTTGGCCACTTCGTGGGCCTGGGCGAAGTCCTTTTCGAGCATCTGCTCGACTTCGCTGGCAAAGGCCATGTCGACGGTCAGCAGCATGACTTCGAAGTTCAGCCGGAACGAACGGTTGTCCAGGTTCGCGCTGCCGATGGCGCTGATTTCCCGATCGATCAGCACCACTTTCTGGTGCAGGAAACCCGGCTCATAACGAAACACCCGCACGCCGGCGCGCACCGCTTCGAACGCATAGAGACTGGACGCAGCGTAGACGATCCGGTGGTCCGGTCGCGACGGCAGCAGGATGCGCACGTCCACGCCACGCAGCACGGCCAGGCGCAAAGCCGCGAAAACCGCTTCGTCGGGAATGAAATACGGCGTGGTTATCCAGATGCGTTCGCTTGCCGCATGAACGGCTTCGACGAAGAACAGCGAGCAGGTTTCGTAGGCATCGGCGGGACCGCTGGCTAGCAGTTGGCAGAGCACTCCATCGTCCGGATAAGCGTCCGGCAGAATCAGCGGCGGCAGGGAACGCGCCGCCCAGAACCAATCCTCGGCGAAGGACTCCTGCATGCTCGCTACCACTGGGCCGCGTACCTCTACATGAGTGTCGCGCCACGGTGCGAGGGGTGGTTTTTCCCCCAGGTATTCATCGCCCACGTTGTGCCCGCCGACGAACCCCAGGACGCCGTCCACGGCGACGATCTTGCGGTGGTTGCGAAAGTTGACCTGGAACCGGTTGAGCCAACCGCTGCGAGTGGCAAACGCTTTGACGTGAACGCCACCGTCGCGCAACGCCTGGACATAACGATGGGGCAGGGAATGGCTACCGATACGGTCGTAAAGCAGGTACACCGCCACACCTTCAGCGGCTTTCTTCAGCAGCAACGCATGCAAGCGCTGACCGAGCCGGTCGTCGTGGATGATGAAGAACTGCACCAGAACCGCTTCGCGAGCACTCTCGATGGCCTGGAAAATCGCTTCGAACGTAGCTGGGCCATCAACCAGCAGACGCACCTGATTGTTTGCCAGACACGGCGTGCGTCCCAACTTCGGCATGGCTCGTAACGAGGCGTAGGCCTGGGACGCGCGAGCGGCCAGCGCTTCTTCGACCCAGGGGCGCCAGTTGAGCTCGGAGATCGCCTTGCGCATTTCCTCGTTGGCTTGTCGACGTGCCTTGATGTAGCCGTCGAAGGTGCTGCGGCCGAAGACCAGGTAAGGAATCAACGTCAGGTAGGGGATGAATACCAGCGACAGGGCCCAGGCAATCGAGCCCTGGGCGGTACGCACCGTCAGCACCGCATGGACGGCGGCGATGGAGCCGAGGGTATGGAGCAGCGCGATCAGGTAACCGAAAACATGCGGGCCAAAAAAATCCATGGGGCTGCCTTGCTCCTGAAACTTCAATGCTTAACAGACCATGTTCCAGGGCGAATGTCGCTATTTAATTCACTCGGCGCGTGTCTGAACCGAAGCCTGAAGGCGGCGTCTAACGGCCACTTGTCCTCTGGAGTTTGTGCAATGAATGTTCGTCTGCTGGGTTTGGCCTTGGCCGTTGGCTTGTCGGTTCCTGTGGCGGCTCAGGCGCAGATGCTTCAACCAGGCTTGTGGGAATTGACGACCAGCAACATGAAAGTCGACAACCAGAACCTGCCGGACCTGCAATTGATCCTTGGTCAATTGCAGAACCAGATGACGCCTGAACAGCGGGCAATGCTCGAAAAGCAGGGCATCACCATGGGGGGCAAGGGGATTCGGGTGTGCCTGACTCCGGCACAGGTGCAGACCAATGACATCCCGCTGCAAGATCCGCAATCAGGCTGCAAGCAGCAGATCACCGAGCGTACCGGCAACCAGTGGAAATTCCGCTTCAGTTGCCCGAAAGCCCAGGGCAACGGTATCGCGACATTCCAGAGCGATCGCGAATTCACCACCAAGGTCAATGGCACGTTCAACGCCACGGGTATCCAGCAGAACGGCAGCCTGGACACCCGCGCCGTATGGCTGGGGCAGGATTGCGGGACGGTCAAGCCAAGGGCTTGAACAGCGGCCTGTTATCAGGGCCGCCCCAGTGCCTCGTAGAGTGTGTTGAGGTTGTATTCGAAGAGACCGGTAAAGGTGCTGGCCGGTCCGCTGGCGGCGAGGGCATCGGAGTACAGCGTGCCACCGATGTGCGCGCCGCTTTCGTCGGCGATCTGCTTGAGCAGGCGCGCGTCCTTGATGTTTTCCATGAACACGGCTTTGACTTTTGCCTGACGAATCTGGGTGATCAACGCAGCGACTTCCGCGGCTGACGGTTCACGCTCAGTAGACAACCCTTGCGGCGCCAAAAACTCGATACCATAAGCCTGGCCCAGGTAACCGAACGCATCATGGGACGTGACGATTTTGCGATTGCCCGGTGGCAACGCAGCGAACTTCGCCTTGGCTTCGGCGAGTAGTGCATAAATCTTCTTCAGGTACGCCTGGCTGTTACGTTCGTAGTCGGCCTTGTTCGCCGGGTCGGCCGCCTCCAATGCCTTGGTGATGTTGCCGACATAAAGCACGGCGTTGGCGAGGTTATGCCAGGCGTGCGGGTCGGGAATGGTCTCGCCATCTTCTTCCAGCGAGCGTGGAATCACGCCGCGGCTGGCACTGATGACCGGGGCACCGGTTTCGGTGCTGGTCACCAGGCGATCCAGCCACGGCTCGAAGCCCAACCCGTTCTTGATGATCAGTTTCGCCCCGAGCAATGCCTTGGCGTCGTCCGGCGTGGGTTCATAGGTATGTGCGTCAGCGTCAGGCCCTACCATGTTGGTGATCTGGACATGCTCGCCGCCGACTTGTCGGGTCATGTCGGCAAGGATGCTGAAGCTCGTCACCACCTTGAGTTTTTCAGCAGCAGACAGGGACATGGACAGCATCAAGCTGAATATCAGGAGCAGGGCGCGCATCAGGTAACACCTCATTGGGATGTAAGCAGGGGCGGGCGGCGCAGCAAGCCGTGCACCGGACCGAATACCACGGACAACAGATATGACGCGCCCGCCACCAGGACGATGGCCGGCCCGCTGGGCAGCGAAAAATAGAAGGACAACAGCAGGCCCAGCCACACCGAGAGACAACCGAGCAATGCAGCGACCAGCATCAACATCGGCAGGCGACGACTCCAGAATCTCGACGCGGCCGCCGGCAACATCATCAGGCCGACCACCATCAACGCGCCGATGGCCTGGAAGCCGATGACCAGGTTCAGCACCACCAGGGTCAGGAATACGCCGTGGGCCAGTGGACCCAGACGGCTGACGGTTTGCAGAAACAGTGGGTCCAGGGTGTCGAGTAACAGCGGGTGGTAAATCAACGCCATCGCCACCAGACTGGCCGCCGAAACCCAGAGCATGCCGGTGAGTGTCGGGCCGTCCACCGCCAACGCCGAGCCGAATAACAGGTGCAGCAGGTCCAGGCGTTTACCGGCCATACCGAGGATCAACACCCCGGCGGCGAGGGAGATGGGGTAGACCGCCGCCAGGCTGGCATCTTCCCGCAGGCCGGTGCGGCGGGTGACCCACGCCGCCAGCCCGGCCATGCTCAAGCCGGCGCCCAGGCCACCCACCGTCAAGGCTGGCAGGCTCAGACCGGCGAACCAGAAACCCAGGGCCGCGCCCGGCAAGATGCCGTGAGCTACCGCATCTCCGATCAGACTCATGCGCCGCAAAATCAGGAACACGCCTAGCGGAGCCGTGCTGCATGCCAACACCAATCCGCCCAACAAGGCCCGGCGCATGAAGACAAATTCCTGGAAGGGCTGCCAGAAGTGGGTGGCGGTAAGCATCAAGCGACCTGTGTGTAAGGCGTCGGGGCGATCAATTCGGCGCTGCGACCCAATACGCAGCCGGACGGATTGATCAGCAAGGTATGGGGAATGTGTTGATGCACCGCAGCCAAATCGTGACAAACCACCACCAGGGTGCGCCCTTCGCGATGCCATCGCTGAATGTTGTCCCACAGCAGTGCCTGGCCTTTTTCATCAAGGGCTGCGTGGGGTTCGTCCAGCAACAGGAGTGGCGCTTCGGTCAGGCTCAGTCGCGCGAGCAGGGCCCGTTGCAACTCGCCACCCGATAACGCCATCAGCGGACGGTGTTCCAGACCGCTCAAGGCCCAGTCGTCGAGAACCGCCTTGAGTCGTTGGTTGCGTGCGGCAGGTTCCTGTCGATTACCCCAGGAACCTGCTGCCACCAATTCCTGCAGACTGATGGGAAATTGCCGATCCAGGTGCTGCTGTTGAGGCAGGAACGACACGCCGCCGCGCCGTTGAACGTTGAGCGAGACCTTCCCCGTCAGTGGCTTCTGTAACCCGGCGATAACTTTCAGCAGGCTGCTTTTCCCTGATCCGTTGGCGCCAATGATTGCGGTCAGGCTGCCCTCCGGGCGCTCCATGTGCAGAGGTGGAGTGAGAGGGTGCCCGGGGATACCCCAACTCAATCCCTGGCAACGAATCATGATTCCTCCCGTTGCCAATGGCTTTGGGCGACGGCATCGTGGGCGTGCAGGCTTTCCGCATGAACGACTCGTACGTCAAGAGAGGAAATCCAGGGCAGCGGCCTCAGCGCTATATTCAAGCGCCGCGCGGCATCTTCGCAGAACATCAGGTTCTGCCCATTGGCGAGCGCGAAGGCTTGTTCATCGACGCGTTTGACGGCAGTTTGGACAGCGGTGCCGAGCGCCGCCTCCGCCTCGTTGATCAGCGGCAACACCGGAAACTCATTGAGCTTCGCGTCCAAGCGCAGGTTCAGGATGGCTACGCTGCGCTGGCTATGAGGGGTGGCCACGATACCTTTCTGAGAACCTAGCCACGCGAGAACTTCAGCGTGCTCCAGATTTGTATTCGCGAAATCGTCGAGGAATTTCTGCTGGATCAATTGCCGCGCCAGCGCTGCCGAACAAGGGCAAGTAGACGAGTAAGGAATTTCGATTTGAAGTTCCACGTGGAACACTGAGTGTTTAAGGCGGGCTTCGATAACGATGGGATAACGCTTCCAGCCGGCGAGTGGGCTGATCAAAGCGGGGCGCTTGTACATCAGATCGGTGCGCAGGGTCAGTGAAGCACTCCGGGACAAACCCTCATGACTATCCAGAAACTCTTGCAGGATCCGGCGTAACAGGTCCGGAGAAAGCGCGGTGTATTCAAGCTTTTCGAGTGCCACATACAAGCGCGACATATGGATGCCACGCGCTTCGCCATCATCGAGACTGACGCCCGCATCGGCAGAGGCGCTCAAACGCTGGCCATCCAACAGCACCGGCACGGCGATGCCGCACATGCCCACCCAATCCAACGGCATGGCTTGACGAGACGCCTGCGCCGCAATGTCCGGCAGAGTTAACGCGTTCATTTTCAAGGTCCAAGAGAGAATCGTTTTTAATGTTATAGTATAACAATAAAATCGACGAGACCTTTTTCATGAATAGAGTTTCATCTCCGATGGTTCCACGTGAAACGTCAGCGTGGAGACTCCTGACAGCCGTTCATGCGTCCGCACATAAAACTTCCCTTGGTACCGCCAGAACTGGAAAAACGGTTGATTGTCGTCCAGCCCACACGGCGACTGTATCCAACCCAAGCTTCGCCATCGGAGGCCAGTCCAGTGAAGAAGGTCAGTTGGCCGTAACGGCTGTTTGTCTGGGCCCAGTAGCGGTGGCCAGCCACCTCATATCCACGCAGATAAATTGTATTGCCAGCCGTAGCGACGCTGTAGGCATTGCCCTGTCCATCTACGCAGGCCAGCACATTAGCGCTGCGAGTGCAGTTGCCCAACAAAGCGCCTTGCGCCGAAACGCCCGCCGCTATCAGCAGCAGTGGCGCTGCGACCAGGTATCTGAAGAGGGTGAGCATTTTGTAGGAGCCCAGAAGCAGAAAAGGGTTGGCTGTACTTGAGTGTAATACTATAACATTAAAAGCTGCCCCCTTTAGCCGAACCCAAACCTGATACGAGCCACAGAAGCGGCCGCCCCGATGAGGATAAACCTGATGCCCAACCGTCTCCCCGTTACCGTGCTGTCCGGATTTCTCGGGGCTGGTAAAAGCACCTTGCTCAATCATGTGTTGCGTAATCGCGACAACCTTCGCGTTGCCGTCATCGTCAACGATATGAGCGAGATCAACATCGATGGTAGCGAAGTGCAGCGAGATGTCACCCTCAATCGCGCCGAAGAACGGTTGGTCGAAATGAGTAATGGCTGCATTTGCTGCACGCTGCGCGAGGATCTCTTGGAGGAAGTGGGCAAGCTTGCCAGGGAAGGCCGCTTCGATTATCTGCTGATCGAATCCACGGGCATTTCGGAGCCGATGCCGGTCGCCGAAACCTTCACCTTTCTTGATGAAGAAGGGCGCAGCCTGGCGGACGTTGCGAGGCTCGACACGATGGTGACAGTGGTCGATGGCGTGAATTTCCTCAAGGATTACCAGGCCGCGGAAAACCTTTCCACCAGGGGCGAAACCCTCGGAGAAGAAGATGAGCGCTCGATAACCGATTTGCTGATCGAGCAGATCGAGTTCGCCGACGTGATCCTGATCAGCAAGATTGATCTCATAAGCCGCTCCGAACGAGAAGAGTTGAGCGCAATTCTGTCGCGCCTGAATGCCCAGGCGCAGGTTATTCCCATGGTCATGGGGCAGGTACCGCTGGGGCAGATCCTTGATACGGGCCGCTTCGATTTTGAACGCGCGGCGCAGGCGCCCGGTTGGCTGCGGGAGTTGCGCGGCGAGCATGTGCCCGAAACCTTGGAGTACGGCATCGCATCGACTGCTTACCGCGCCCGTCGCCCTTTTCATCCCCAACGATTCTTCAACTTTATCGACCGCCCATGGACCAATGGAACACTCCTGCGCTCCAAAGGTTTTTTTTGGCTCGCCAGCAAACATGAGGAAGCCGGCAGTTGGTCTCAGGCCGGCGGGTTGATGCGTCACGGCTTCGCCGGGCGCTGGTGGCGGTTCGTGCCGAAAAGCCAGTGGCCGCAGGATGAGGAGAGCATCGCCGCGATCATGAAAAACTGGCTGGCGACCTCCGGTGATTGCCGCCAGGAGCTGGTATTCATTGGTCAGAATATAGACTTCGCGCTGCTCGCCACCGAACTGGACGCTTGCCTGCTAACAGACGCGGAGATGAGCCTGGGCATCGAGCGCTGGCGGCAGTTGCCAGACCCGTTCGGCCCGTGGCATGACGAGGTTGCGGCGTGATGCTGGCGCCTCGTCTGAAGCAGCTGCGTCAGGTCCACGGAGATACGCCGCTTACCTTCGCGCAGATTCTGGATGACGACACCAACCTGGCCGTGTGGCAGCGTCACCTCCCGGCACATATCGGCGATTTTGCGGCGATGCTGCTTTCGATGGGCCAACCCCTGGCCGAGTCGATGGTGCTTGAGTTGCCGGGCGAGGATACGCAGCCGGTGTTGCATGGCCTTGCCTCGGGTTTCGGCGATCTGCACGGATATGAAGGGTTCGTCGCGGATGTCGCCTGGCTGGTCAGTGCGTTTGCCTGTCTCCTCGGTGCCCGGCGCGTCGGTCTGCGCTTACGAGCGTTGGATAATGCAATGTGCCCACGTTTTCACGTCGACCATGTGCCGGTGCGGCTGATCACCACCTATGCCGGCGTCGGCAGCCAATGGCTCATGGAAGGCGTCATGGACCGTCGACGATTGGCCCAGCCTGAAGCAGAGCCTGCCGACGCGAGTCTCATTCAGCAGATGCGCAGTGGCGATGTGGCGCTGCTCAAAGGTGAAAAGTGGCAAGGCAATGAAGGTCACGGGCTGATCCACCGCTCACCGCAATTGGCGCCCGGCGAACGGCGTTTGATCCTTTCGCTGGATTGGCTGGCCTAAGGCTTGAGCCAGTGTCCCTGGCTTTGGCTTTCGCAAAAGGGTTTCAGGTAAGCCGCATCGGTGGCTACGCCGTAATAGTGAATATCCTGGCGATAAGGCATATTGGCGACCTGGGCGTTGCTGCAAATGCCAAATGCGCCGCCAGGGCATTGATCGACATACTGCACGTCGACTTTCTGTCCGGCCAGGCTGGGTTGGCAGAAGCCGTCGGCGAACAGTTTTTGCGGAATATTGCGGTTCTGCTGGCAGACTCTGACATCGAGCCGTTCCGCCTGGCTGTGCACTACACACGCCTGGGCCAAAGCCTGGTTCGAGGTCAGCAGCAGTAACAGCCAACCGATCATTCGCATTTAAACCTCCGTCGAAAGCTATCGATCATGTTGCAGAACATACCCACCCATGTGATTGCCGGCCCTTTGGGAGCAGGCAAGACCAGCCTGATCAGGCAATTGCTGGCTCAGCGTCCGGCTGATGAGCGGTGGGCCGTGCTAATCAACGAGTTCGGCCAGATCGGCCTGGATGCCGCGCTGCTGACCCAGGCCGCCGATGGTATCGCATTGGGCGAAGTGGCCGGGGGCTGTTTGTGTTGCGTCAATGGAGCGCCGTTTCAGATCGGCCTTGGCCGTTTATTGCGCAAGGCGCGGCCGCACCGTCTGTTCATCGAACCCTCCGGGCTGGGTCATCCGGCGCAGCTCTTGCGACAGCTGAACGAAGCGCCCTGGCTTGGCGTGCTGGCGATCCAGCCTTGTGTGTTGGTCCTGGATGCCCAGGCAATGGCGAACGGCAAGCCGTTGCCCGATGCGCAACGACAGGTCCTGGCTGACGCCGGCTTGCTGGTGCTGAACAAGTCCGAAGACCTTAACGACGCCGATCGCGTGGGCATTACTTCCCAATTGCCCGAGATTGCGCTGTATTGGACCCATCAGGCTGCGTTGCCGATTGATCGGCTGCCCGGCCTGGCGAATCGCGGCGACGGAGCTGCGGATAACTTGGCTGTGGATAACTTGAATGTGCCCAAGAGCCTGGGGCAGATACCGGCCATCTGGAGTGACCCGACGTTGCCGATCTGTCTGCATCAGCAGCAGGGCGAAAGCTGGAGCATCGGTTGGCGCTGGCATCCGGACCAACGATTCGACGTCGGGCAGCTGTCTCGATGGCTGCACGGCAAAGACTGGAAACGCGCGAAGATGGTTATCCACAGCGAGGGCGGTTGGGTTTCCGCCAATGCGTTGGACGCAGGGCCGCTGGAGTGGCAAGCGAGCGAATGGCGACAGGATTCGCGAATCGAACTGATCTTCGCCGAACCCCAAGACGTGGGAATCCTTCAAGCGGGCCTGGCGAGCTGCCGCCACCCTTAAGTCAGCCTCGTTTCAGGGCTTCCATTTATTATGTTCCTGACGCCACTGGCTCAGCTCGATAACCTCGGCCCGGGGCCGGGTCTGGACCGGTTCGATGGGCGCCTGCGCGGTTTCTTCGAACGGCATCGGATAGGGTGCCAGTTCGATGTTTGCACTGTGGGCGCCGAATTGAGTGATGGTGCCGGTATGACGCGTCTCGCCCGTCACTGTGAATTCGAAGTTATAGACACGTGCCAGGCGCCGTCGCCCGCTGCCGTCTTTCACAAACCCGATCTTGCGCAGCGCCACGTTGCCATCCAGCAGCTCGATCTTGAGATTGGCGCAGTGTTGTATGACCCTCGCCAGAGCCCGTTCGCGCAAGCCGTGGTTGTGCCACAGCCAGGCGCCACCGGTAGCCAGCAGCATCAGCACGAAAATGTTTCCAAGGGTCAGCATGAACGAAGTGCTCCAACAAGTTGCCGTCAGCTTAACTGCGTCGCCGGTCTGTCGTACAGGCTGCGTTTAGTCGCATACTGCGCCGCTTGAATTTCATTCGTTTTACGGAAGCTTCCTGCATGAAACGTACGCCTCATCTGCTTGCCATCCAGTCCCATGTGATATTTGGTCACGCCGGCAACAGTGCTGCCGTGTTTCCAATGCAGCGGGTCGGCGTCAACGTATGGCCGCTCAATACCGTGCAGTTTTCCAATCACACCCAATACGGGCAGTGGGCCGGAGAAGTGTTGGCGCCTGCTCAGATTCCACTTCTCGTTGAGGGGATCGCGGCCATTGGCGAGCTGGGCAATTGCGACGCGGTGCTGTCCGGTTATCTGGGCAGCGCGGCCCAGGGGCAGGCGATCCTGGCGGGCGTGGCGCGGATCAAGGCTTGCAACCCCAAGGCGCTGTATCTGTGTGACCCGGTC
Organism: Pseudomonas sp. D1-1; assembly: GCF_051132225.1. Classification (NCBI taxonomy): domain Bacteria; kingdom Pseudomonadati; phylum Pseudomonadota; class Gammaproteobacteria; order Pseudomonadales; family Pseudomonadaceae; genus Pseudomonas; species Pseudomonas sp. D1-1. The sequence goes on from NZ_CP071676.1 coordinate 33,913, forward strand.
ATGGGGCATCCGGAGAAGGGCTGCATCGTGGCGCCCGAGGTGAGCGAGTTTCTGCTGGAAGAGGCCGCTGCCGTAGCGGACATCATGTGTCCGAACCAGTTGGAACTGGACAGTTTTGCCGGGCGCAAGGCGCAATCATTGTTCGATTGCCTGGCCATGGCACGTGGGCTGTTGGCTCGTGGACCGAAGGTGGTGCTGGTCAAACACCTGGCTTACCCCGGCAAGCCCGACGACAGCTTCGAGATGTTGCTGGTCACGGCTGACGGGGGCTGGCACTTGCGTCGTCCATTGCTGGCGTTTCCCCGTCAGCCGGTAGGGGTAGGTGACCTGACCTCGGGGATGTTCCTGGCGCGGATACTGTTGGGCGACAGCCTGGTGGCAGCATTCGAATTCACCGCTTCGGCGGTACACGAAGTGCTGCTGGAAACCCAGGCGTGTGCCAGCTACGAGCTGCAACTGATCCGTGCCCAGGATCGTATCGCCCACCCGCGCGTGCGCTTCGAGGCCACGCCGATCAGCCTTTGACGCACGCAAACTGTCGGGAGCGAGCCAGACTGATGTCTGGTGCCCCTGTGGCGAGGGAGCTTGCTCCCGCTCGGCCGGTCCGACGTCTCGGGCGCAGCAGTCGCGAAACCGGCTGATGCGGTCTGCCTGCAGGAATGCCAGGGCCTGCTACGCAGGCCAGCGGGAGCAAGCTCCCTCGCCACGGGATTTCGGTTGCCTGGGCTGATGCTATCGCGAGCAGGCTCGCTCCCACAGTTGGTTTTCGGTGGCCTTTACGGCCCGTCCGCCTTGATTTCCTGATAGCGCCGTTCCAGCTCCTGGCGGATCTGCCGACGCTGCTGGGCTTGTTCGTAGCGGCGCTTCTCCTCACTGTTCTGCGGGTGCAATGGCGGGACGGGCGCAGGTTTGCGTTGGTCATCCACGGCCACCATGGTGAAAAAGCAGCTGTTGGTATGGCGCACCGAGCGTTCACGAATGTTCTCGGTCACGACCTTGATGCCAACTTCCATCGACGTGTTGCCGGTGTAGTTCACCGACGCCAGGAACGTCACCAGCTCGCCGACGTGGATCGGCTCACGAAAGATGACCTGGTCGACCGAAAGCGTCACCACGTAGCGCCCGGCGTAACGGCTGGCGCAGGCATAGGCAACTTCATCGAGGTATTTGAGCAAGGTGCCGCCATGGACATTGCCAGAGAAGTTGGCCATATCGGGGGTCATCAACACCGTCATCGACAGCTGGGCGTTTCCGGGTTCCATAACGTTCTCACGGTTCAAGGCAGCAATTTCGGGGAGGCGCCTCTGCGGGCGTTGGGTTGTGGCCACTCGTTTTCCAGCCACCCATATCGGGACGCTGCGCCGTTGCTTGCCGTCACGCTTGGGTGGATCTGTTTCCATATATTGCACTGTCTTTTTGCAGGAAGTCGCGGTGTTAACCTGCAAAAGCCCGTCAACTTAGGCATTTCCTACAAAAGGACCGGAACCGCCCGACTCCGCGTCGAGGTAATTCACACAAGGAGCCCTCACTATGCATGCCATCAGCTTCATTCAGGACCTGGCGATCATCATGCTGGTGGCGGGGCTGGTAACGGTACTCTTTCATCGTTTCAAGCAGCCGGTAGTGCTGGGCTATATCGTCGCCGGCTTCATCATTGGCCCGCATACGCCACCGTTCGGTTTCATCCACGACGAAGAAACCATCAAGACCCTGGCCGAGCTCGGGGTGATCTTCCTCATGTTCTGCCTTGGGCTGGAATTCAGCCTGCGCAAACTGTTCAAGGTTGGCGCCACGGCGTTCATCGCAGCATTCCTCGAAATTGTCCTGATGATCTGGATCGGCTATGAAATCGGCCGCTGGTTCGACTGGAATACCATGGACTCGCTGTTTCTCGGCGCGATCCTGGCCATCTCCTCGACCACGATCATCGTCAAGGCGCTCAATGACCTGAAAATGAAAAACGAGCGCTTTGCGCAGCTGATTTTTGGGGTACTCATCGTCGAAGATATCCTCGGCATCGGCATCATCGCCTTGCTCTCGAGCATCGCCGTCAGCGGCACGGTGAGTTCCGGCGAGGTGTTCTCCACGGTCGGCAAGTTATCGTTGTTCATGATCGTGGCGTTGGTCATCGGTATCCTGCTGGTGCCCAGATTGCTGGCGTACGTAGCGAAATTCGACAGTAACGAGATGCTGCTGATCACGGTGTTGGGACTTTGCTTCGGCTTCTGCCTGCTGGTAGTGAAGCTTGAATACAGCATGGTGCTGGGGGCATTCCTGATCGGTGCGATCATGGCCGAGTCCCGGCAGTTGCTGAAAATCGAACGTTTGGTAGAGCCGGTGCGCGACTTGTTCAGCGCGATATTTTTCGTGGCGATCGGGCTCATGCTCGATCCGGCGATCTTGCTTCAATACGCCTGGCCGATTGCCGTGATCACCTGCGCAGTCGTGCTGGGCAAGATGCTCTCTTGTGGTCTTGGCGCCTTTATCGCTGGCAATGACGGACGCACCTCCCTGCGAGTCGGGATGGGACTTTCACAGATCGGCGAATTTTCGTTCATCATCGCTTCGCTGGGCATGACCTTGCAGGTTACCAGCGATTTTCTTTATCCGGTGGCGGTGGCTGTGTCGGTACTGACCACGCTGCTGACGCCTTACTTGATCCGGGCCGCGGATCCGCTGTCAGTCAGGCTGGCTTCGGCAATGCCGCAACGGCTGACGCGCGTGCTGGGCATGTATGGCGAATGGTTGCGCAGTATTCAGCCACAGGGCGAGAGCGCCCTGGTGGCCGCCATGATCAGGCGAATCCTGCTGCAGGTCGGCATCAACCTGGCATTGGTCATCGCGATTTTTGTTTCGGGCGGCTATTTCGCCGAGCGGATGTCGGTTTACCTGCAAGCCTGGATCAGCGATCCGAGCTGGCAAAAAGCATTGATCTGGGGTGGGGCGCTGCTGTTGTCGCTACCGTTCCTGATCGCTGCGTACCGCAAGCTCAAGGCGCTTTCGATGCTGCTGGCGGAGTTGGGTGTCACGCCGGAGATGGCTGGCCGCCACACGCAGCGCGTGCGTCGGGTCATCGCCGAAGTGATCCCGATCCTGTCGCTGCTGGTGATTTTCCTGCTGCTGGCAGCCTTGTCGGCCAGTATCCTGCCGACCAACAAGTTGCTGGTATTGATTGCCGTGGTGGCGACTGCGGTGGCGGCGCTGCTCTGGCGCTGGTTCGTCCGCCTGCATACGCGGATGCAGGTGGCCTTGCTCGATACGCTGGACAATCACAAGGAGTCGTCCGGGCATTGACCGGCGCCAGGCATGGGCGCGTCAGCTTTCCAGCCAGACATCCCGTGCCCAGTGCCAGACCGATTCCCAGGTTTCCTCGGCAATCAGCTCTTCCTCGGCCTGCCACAGCACCACCGTGCCGTCTTCTTCGACGCAATAATAATCGTCGCCGTCCTGGCAGATCGGGATCAGGCTGCGATCGACACCCGCATCCCAGGCATTGGCTGCCACGTCGGGCAAGTAGGTATGGGATTGCGGATCGGTAACGGTCACCGGCTCCAGGCTGCCATAGACTACGTCGCTGACAGTCAGCAAAAACTCCCTGAAGACGAACGGGATATCGATGAACAGTTGCTCCTCGATCTCTACCAGCAAGTCTTCGTCAGGCAACTCCAGTGGAACCGGTACAGGTTCGTTGGCTTCACGCAGTTGTTCGATGATTTCTTCCACGTCCGGGGATCCTCTTTCTCAATGGCGCGGTTTCATATGGGGCGGTTTATACAGTAGCTCGCTATAGATGCAACCGTGAAATAGAAAACCCCGGCCAAGGCCGGGGTTTTTATTTCAACATGCGAAACGCGCAAAGGTTCAACCGTTCTGGCGGATACCTGCAACCAGCCAAGGCTGGTTCTCGCCTTGGGCACGTTCCATGTTCCAGCTTTCGCTGAACGCTTCGCCCTGGTCGAAGCGAGAGTCCTTCGACACGCCGACAAAGGTCAGGGTGGCGATGGTCTTGTCTGCCCGATCGTCGACGCCGTCCAGCTGCACCTGCAGGTTGTCGATGTAGGTGGACTGGTAGCCGTCGCCCAGTTCGGCACGTTCACGCTTGAGGAACTCCAGCAGTTGCGGGGTTACGAACTCGGCGATCTTGTCCATTTCGTTCGAGTCCCAATGCTGCTGCAAGGACATGAAGTGGCTGCGAGCGGCTTCGATGAAGCGCTGTTCGTTGAACCAGGCGGGTGCGTTGATCACCGGGCGGGCGGCCACTGGAGCGGCTGAGCCACCGAAGATCGAGCCGCTGGCAGGCTGTTGGTTGAACACTTCACGTTGCATTGGCGCGTGACCGGCCGGAGCGAGTTGCTCCTGCTGCTTGCGACGACGGGCGGCAATGAAGCGGAAGACCAGGAAGGCGATGACCGCCATGATCAGGATGTCGAAGATCTGCATGCCCTGGAAGCCGTCGCCCATGAACATGGAGGCGAGCAGGCCACCGGCGGCGATGCCGGCCAGTGGGCCGAGCCAGCGCGAAGCACCGCTGGCCTTGGTGGCAGCGCCAGCCGCACCGGCAGCGCCTGCGGTGGCAGCGGTTGAACCGGCGGCAGAGGACGGCGCCATCTGGCTGGTCTGGTGAGTCGGGGCGGCGCCCGAACTTTTACCACCGCCAAAACGCTTGGCGGCATTGGCGTCGATGGCCATCGTCAGGCCGATGCACAACGCCATGGCGATGCTAAGAAAACGTTTCATATTAAGGCATTCCCATTTGTGGATAGCACGCGCGCCATGTTGCACAGGTGAACTGTTGCTGGCTAGCGGCAGAGTGTTTCGGGCTTTTGCGTGACAGCTGAGGTTCAGTTTCAGATGCGCAAGAAGGCCTGTTCGCTTTGGGCTGTAGGAAAGGGGGACAAGTTCTATCGGAAATGTTTGGGGTTACCAAAATAAATGTGGGAGCGAGCTTGCTCGCGATAGCGGTTTGTCAGTCAGCATCAATAGTGACTGATCGATTGCCATCGCGAGCAAGCTCGCTCCCACAGGTTTCTATGCAAATCTTTAGATCGCTTCCAGCTTCGCATACCCCAGCATCAGCCATTTGCTGCCTTCGCTGAAGTTGACCTGGACCCGGGCCTGGGCACCGGCGCCTTCGAAATTGAGGATCACGCCGTCGCCAAACACCGAATGCCGCACAGCCTGGCCGAGGCTGAAGCCGGTTTCTGGAATGTCGCTACCGCCAAACAGGCTGCTGGTGCCTTGCTGGTTGCCGCCAAACGGTCGGCTGACGCTGTTGGACAGGCGTACTTCCTGGATAAGACCTTTCGGCACTTCGCGTACGAAGCGTGACACTTTGTTGTAGGTCTCGCTGCCATACAGGCGACGGGTTTCAGCGTAGGTCAGCACCAGGTTCTGCATCGCGCGGGTGATGCCGACGTAGGCCAGGCGACGTTCCTCTTCGAGGCGTCCCGGCTCCTCCAGGCTCATCTTGTGGGGGAACAGGCCTTCCTCCATACCCACCAGAAACACATACGGAAACTCCAGACCCTTGGCGCTGTGCAGCGTCATCAGTTGAATGCTGTCTTCATGCTCGTCGGCCTGGGTATCGCCGGCTTCCAGGGAGGCATGACCGAGGAAAGCCGACAACGGGGACAGGTCTTGGTCTTCTTCGGTGTTTTCGAAGTTGCGCGCGGCGCTGACCAGTTCCTCGAGGTTTTCTACTCGCGCCTGGCCTTTCTCGCCTTTTTCCGCCTCGTGGTAGGCGATCAGGCCGGACTGCTCGATGACGGTCTGGGTCATCAGGTGCAGCGGCATCTCGGCGCATTTGGCGGCGAGGTCTTCGATGAGGTCGATGAACGCTTTCAGCGCACCGGCGGCGCGCCCGGTAACGCCTTTGTTGTCGACCAGCTGGCGCATGGCTTCCCACATTGACACGTGGCTATGGCGCGCATGGTCGCGAATCGCCTCGACGGTTTTCTCGCCGATGCCTCGGGTCGGCACGTTGATCACCCGCTCCAGGGCCGCGTCGTTGCCGCGTCCTTCGATCAGGCGAAGGTAGGCCATGGCGTTCTTGATTTCCGCGCGCTCGAAGAAGCGTTGGCCGCCATAGATTCGGTAAGGGATCCGTTCGCGCAGCAGCGCTTCTTCCAACACCCGCGATTGCGCGTTGGAGCGATAGAGAATGGCGATATCGCTGCGAGCCAGGCCGGTTTTCAACGCGCTCTCGATGGTCTCCACTACATAGCGGGCCTCATCGTGTTCATTGAAAGCGGCGTACAGATTGATCGCCTCGCCTTCGCCGCCGTCGGTCCACAATTCCTTGCCCAGGCGCCCGGTATTGTTGGCGATCAACGCGTTGGCGGCCTTGAGGATACCGGCGGTGGAGCGGTAGTTCTGCTCCAGGCGGATGACCTCAGCGTCGGGGAAATCCGCCGAGTACTGATGAATGTTTTCGATCTTGGCGCCGCGCCAGCCGTAGATCGACTGGTCGTCGTCACCTACCACCATCAGGCTGTCGCCACCCTTGGCCAGCAGGCGCAACCAGGCGTACTGAACAGCGTTGGTGTCCTGGAATTCGTCCACCAGCACATGCCGGAAGCGTTTCTGATAATGCGCCAGCAGGCCCGGGTGGTCGCGCCACAGGTCCAGGGCTCGCAGCAGCAGCTCGGAAAAGTCGATGACTCCGGCGCGTTGGCATGCCGCTTCATAGGCTTCGTAGATGCTGCGCATGGTCGCCAGGAACAGGTCGCCACTGGCCTGGATGTGCTGCGGGCGCAAGCCTTCGTCTTTCTGGCCGTTGATGAACCATTGGGCCTGACGGGCGGGCCAGCGCTGTTCGTCCAGGCCCAGTTCACGGATGACCCGCTTGACCAGGCGCTGCTGGTCATCGCTGTCGAGGATCTGGAAGGTCTGGCTCAGGCCGGCCTCCTGCCAATGGGCCCGCAACAGGCGGTGCGCCAGGCCGTGGAACGTGCCGACCCACATGCCGGCCGGGTTGAGGCCCATCAACTGCTCGATGCGATGGCGCATCTCGGCAGCGGCCTTGTTGGTGAAGGTCACCGACAGGATCGAATGGGGCGAGGCGTTCTCGACCTGGATCAACCAGGCGATACGGTGCACCAGCACTCGGGTCTTGCCGGAGCCGGCACCGGCCAGGACCAATTGACGACCGACGGAGGCAGCAACTGCCTGGCGTTGGGCGTCGTTCAGGGAATTCAGCAGAAGGGAGAGATCATCGCGCATCGAGGCATTCTAGGGTGCGGCGTCACCCCGGGCAAACCGAGCTTTGCATCAGCCGATAAAAAGCCTCCTGGGTGATGACCGGTTGGTCAGCGGCTACAAGCATGGGCGGGGCTCGCTTTCCAAGGTTATTACCCAATGGAATCGCGACTTTTTCGCTGTTTTTATGAGCAGGAGCAGTGTGGGATGGCCTTTGGCTTGTGTATGCTCGGTGCTCGTTTCGGGTGCAGCACGCGCCCCTGAATAAGAACAAGAACATCGCCTATGACCTCCAGTTCCGATCTGGCGGGGCCCTGCGTGGAGCCGCGCCTCATCTGCAAGCAGTACGCCACGGAAATGGCCGTCGAACGCACCAGGCTGTTATATCAGGGTTCGCTGCTGCCCACGCTGTTCATGCTGCTCAACGGGCTGGTGTGCGCGGCGCTCTTATGGACGCCGTCGCGCTACTTCCTGGTCAGCGTCTGGTTGGTCTGGTTGCTGTCGCTGGTGGCGTTGCGGGTGATTCAGGTGGCTGCGTTCGATTCGGCGATACCAAGCCGCCAGGCCCACCCGATCTGGTTGCGCATGTTCCTGCTGGGCTCGGCCATGACCGGCTTGACGTTGGCCGGTGCCGGTATCGCCCTGGTCCCGGCGGACAGCTTCCAGCAACAGGCCTGGGTATTCGGCCTGATCGGCGCGGCCACGCTGTCGGCGAGTGTCGCCTATGCCGTGAGCCTTGCGGCGTTCCTGTCCTTTACTTTGCCCTGCCTGTTGCCGGCCATCGGTTATCTTTTCTGGGGCGGCGACGAGCAGCAGCGTGGCTGGGGCTGGCTTGGGCTGGTGGTGCTGGTTTCGCTGAGTGTGGTGGCCTGGCAGGTCAATCGGCTGATACAGAACGGCATGCTGCGCCGGTTCCAGAACCAGGCACTGATCGAGCACCTGCAGCAAGCACAAGCCCGCGGCGCCCAGCTTAACGAGGCATTGGCCCGGGAGGTCGAACAACGCCGTTCTGCAGAAGCCCAGCTGCGTACGGCGCAGGTTGGCCTGGAGGCGCGGGTCGCACAGCGCAGCCTTGAACTGGAGGCGGCCAGCCAGGCGCTGAGTAAAAGCGAAGCACGCCTGGCACTGGCGCTCAAGGCCAGTGAGCTGGGGTTGTGGGACTGGAACCTGCAGACTGATGAAGTCCATCACACCCAACTCAAGGAGCTGTTTGGCCTGGAACCCGAGTACATAACGGCCATGCTCAGTCATCTCACCCCGCGCCTGCATCCGCAGGATTTACCCGCGCTGAAGCGTGCCTTGGTCGAGCACCTGAAAGGCCGCAGCGAGGATTACCAGATCGAATACCGCGTCCGTCATGGCGATGGCCATTGGGTCTGGATCGAAGACCGTGGCCGGGCAGTGGAACGCAGCGCCACGGGTCGGGTGTTGCGCATGGTCGGCACCCGGCGAGACATCAGTGCCAGCAAAGAGCTTGAACAACAGCGACAACTGGCGGCCACGGTCTTTGAAGCGGCCAGCGAAGGCATTGTGATTTTCGACCCCAACTACGCGTTGCTGGCCGCCAACCAGGCGTTCGCGCGGGTTACCGGCTTCGATATCGCCGACATGCTGGGGCGCAGCGTGGTCGACCTGCCCTGCAGTCGCGATGCACGCCGGCACTATCCGATCATTCGCCAAGCCCTCAAGCAGCATGGCACCTGGCAAGGCGAGCTGGTGGAAGCGCGGGCCAACGGTGAACTCTACCCGCAGTGGTTGCAGTTGAATGTGGTGCGTGATCTGCGAGGGAAAGTCAGCCATGTAGTGGGCTTCTTCGCCGATCTCTCGGCCCGCCGCGAATCCGAGGAGCGGATGCGCTACCTCACTCATTACGACGAACTGACCGGATTGGCCAACCGTTCGCTGTTCCGCGAGCGCCTGCACGAGGCCCATCAACGGGTTCGCCAGGGCGGGCACCGCAGCCTGGCACTGCTGCACATCAACCTCGATCGCTTCAAGTTGCTCAACGACAGCCTCGGCCACGACATCGCCGATCAGTTGCTGCAGAAAATGGCTCGCCGCCTGATCAATGCGTTGCCGGAAGCCGACACCATTGCCAGGCTGTCCGGAGATGAGTTCGCCGTGTTGTTCGACGCCTATGGCAACCTTTCCAGCCTGGCGAGGGTAGCGACCCGGCTATCAGCCAAGCTGCGGCTGCCGCTGACGATCGAGGGACATGAGCTGGTGGTCAGCGCTTCGATCGGCATCAGCCTGTTGCCCGACAACGCTCGGGAAATCTCCACGTTGGTCAGCCAGGCGAACATGGCGATGCAACACGCCAAGCACCTGGGCGGCAATAGCTTCCAGTTTTATACCGACAGCCTTCAGGCCAGCACGCTGGAACGTCTGCAATTGGAGAACCAATTGCGCAAGGCGCTTGAGGAACAGCAACTGAGCGTTTTCTACCAGCCCAAACTGTGCCTGGCGACCGGCCGCCTGAACGCAGCCGAGGCGCTGGTGCGCTGGGACCATCCGACCATGGGCCAGATTCCACCCGCTGACTTCATCGGCTTGGCCGAGGAGACCGGGCTGATCGGACCCATTGGCGAATTCGTGCTCCGCCAGGCCTGCTGGCAGGCGTGCGAATGGCAGCGCCAGGGGCTTGCGCCTATCAGGGTGTCAGTCAATCTCTCGGTGCATCAGTTGCGCCAGGGCAAACTGGTCAGTCTTGTACGCCAAGTGTTGGAGGAGACCGGCCTGGCCCCGCAATACCTGGAGCTGGAGCTGACCGAGAGCCAGTTGCTCGACAGCGTCGAACACATCATCGCTACGTTCCAGCAGCTGCGTGATCTTGGGGTCAAGCTGGCGATCGATGACTTTGGCACCGGCTATTCTTCGCTGAGCTATCTCAAGCGTATTCCGGTGGATTACGTGAAGATCGACCAGGCATTTGTTCGTGGCCTGGCGGAGGGCGGGGAGGACGCAGCCATTACCCGGGCAATCATCGCCATGGCTCATGGGCTGTCGCTCAAGGTAGTGGCCGAAGGTGTCGAGCGGCAGGAGCAGCTGGATTTCCTGAAAAACGAGCAATGCGACGAGGTTCAAGGCTATCTCATCAGCCGACCGGTGGGAGCCGAAGGCCTGGCCCGTCTGATGCTCGAGCAGAATAAGCCTGCTTTGTAGCAAAGGGCCCGAGGTCCTGCGATGGCTAGCCTTCGTAACGGCTACACGAAGCGTCCCCCGCCAAAACAAGGGGGAACAAGGCCAACTCAGTTACGTATTGGGCGGGCAGAAAGCCGATTCCTGTAGTATAACTACAAGCTTGCTACATCCCGGCACCCGCCCCATAACAAGAGTCCAGTCCTTTGAACCTGTTGCAACACATCGCCCAGTCGCGCCATCTGCTACGCAAGTCGGAACTGAAGGTCGCCGATCATGTACTGCTTGATCCTGCGGCAGTGATGCACAGTTCCATGGCCGATCTGGCCCATAGCGTCGGCATCAGCGAGCCGACCATCGTGCGTTTTTGCCGCGCGATTGGTTGTTCGGGTTTCCAGGACCTGAAACTCAAATTGGCGCAGAGCTTGGCGGCGGGTGCGAGTTTTGGCCAATTCGCGATTCATGAAGACGATTCGGTCGCCGATTACAGCTTGAAAATCTTCGACACGACCCTGCACACCCTGATGGAAGTTCGCGAGAAGCTCGATCCGGTGGCGTTGCAGAAAGCGGTTACGGCCATGTCCCAGGCCCAACGTGTCGAGTTCTATGGTTTTGGTGCTTCTGGCGCGGTCGCCGCCGATGCCCAGCACAAGTTCTTCCGTCTGTTGCTCACGGCGGCGGCCTATTCCGATCCACATATGCAGGCAATGTCGGCGGTGACGTTGAAGCCTACCGACGTGGCGATCTGTATTTCCCAGTCGGGTCGCTCCAAGGACTTGTTGATCACTGCGAACCTGGTACGTGAAAGCGGTGCCTCGCTGATCACCTTGTGCCCGAGCCAGACGCCATTGGCTGAATTGTCGACGGTGAATCTGGCGATCGACGTGCATGAAGACACGGAAATCTACACGCCATTGACCTCGCGCATCGCGCATCTGGTGGTCATTGATGTGTTGGCCATGGGCGTTGCCATGGCGCGCGGCCCGAGCCTGGTCAATCACCTCAAGAGTGTGAAGCGCAGCCTTCGCAGCTTGCGGTTGTCGCCCAAGTCGGTGAAGGCGCTGGATGACTGAAGGCTGTTCCTGGGGTTGAGGGGTTTCTGTGGCAGGGGAGCGCCCCTGCGAATTCATCGTTCTGTAACGCTCGCGCCGCCAAATCGTCATCCCGCGCCGTCATCTTGAAACTCCCGTATACGTCTTGGGAGTCTCGACATGACCCAGTCCTACGAAGACCGCAGCGCCGCCAAAACCCGTCGCCAACAGGAAGACCAACGCCGCATGGCGTTCCGCCGTGCAATCGAAGATCGCTATGAGCAACGGCAGCTTCTGGCAGAAATCAGCGAATTTCCTGACGCCGTAGAGTTCAATTACTGGCAGGCAGCGCCGGCGGCTTCCCGTCGAAACGCTCAACCAGGCCGATAATCTGGGCGCGCTCGCCGCGCACGAATGCCAGGAAGGCATGAGCCACCGGTGACAGACGCTTTGCCCTGGCCTGCACCAGGCACCAGCTGCGGTACAGCGGCAACTCCTCAACCGGCAACTCGATGAGTGCGCCGGAGCTTAGCTCGCGGCTTACGGCGTGGCGCGTCAACAGTGCCACGCCCAGCCCGGCCACCACGCACTCGCGCTGGGCCTCCGCCGACGCCACTTCCAGCGTCTGGGTGAAATGCACCCGCTTCTCCTTGAAATACTCCTCGCACGCCAGCCGCGTGCCCGAACCGGGCTCGCGCAACAGCAGCGTATAAGGTTCCAGGTCCTGCAGGCGCAGCGGGCCGATGTGGCAAAGCGGATGGTCGGGTGGCGCCACGGCAACGATCGGGTTGTTGAGAAATGGCAGGAATTCCAGGCCCATGTCCTGGGGCACCATCGACATGATCACCAGATCGTCACGGTTGTCCGAGAGGCGCCGGATCACCTGGCCGCGATTGACCACGGTGAGGTTCAGATTGACCTCGGGATGTTGGCGCTTGAACGCGGCGAACAGATGCGGGACGAAATATTTGGCACTGGACTCTACCGCCAGCTTCAATTGCCCCTGCAGCGAACCCTGCATGTCCGAAAGCTGCATGTCGAGGTTCTCCAGCCGCCCGAAGATATCCCGACTGGCGCGTTGCAGGGCTTCGGCCGCTTCGGTCATGTAGAGTTTTTTTCCGACGTACTCAAACAGCGGCTGGCCAATCAGCTCTTCAAGGGATCGAATCTGTAGGCTAACGGCCGGTTGTGTGAGAGACATTTCATCAGCCGCGCGGCTGTATGACCTTAGGTCGCACACCTCATTGAAAATCTGCAACTGACGCAACGTCATACGCATCAATGACTTACGCATAAATCTAGCTCTCGGGGCGGGGGCGGGCAAGACGACTATAAGTCTTTGCTTATGCACGACCCAACAAATATTTATTTTTGTTAATCAACGACCGGGACTAGTGTGGAGCGGCGACCAATTGTTACATCTGGTCACGCATCGGCCTGGACCTCAGGCCGTGGGTATCACCGGCTCAAGGGAACCTCCAATTGATAACAAAGATCCTGATCGCCAACCGCGGTGAGATTGCCGTCCGAATCGTGCGCGCCTGCGCCGAAATGGGCATTCGCTCGGTCGCGGTCTATTCCGACGCCGACCGCCATGCCTTGCATGTCAAGCGTGCGGACGAGGCCCACAGCATCGGCGCCGATCCGCTGGCCGGCTACCTCAATCCGCGCAAACTGGTGAACCTGGCGGTGGAAACCGGCTGCGACGCGTTGCACCCCGGCTACGGCTTCCTCTCGGAAAACGCCGAACTGGCGGACATCTGCGCCGAGCGCGGGATCAAATTCATTGGCCCGTCGGCGGAAGTCATTCGCCGCATGGGTGACAAGACCGAAGCGCGCCGCAGCATGATCAAGGCCGGCGTGCCGGTGACTCCAGGTACCGAAGGCAACGTGGCGGGTATCGAAGAGGCCCTGACCGAAGGTGATCGGATCGGTTACCCGGTGATGCTCAAGGCCACGTCCGGCGGTGGTGGCCGTGGTATCCGTCGCTGCAATAGTCGCGAAGAGCTCGAGCAGGCCTTCCCGCGAGTCATCTCCGAAGCCACCAAGGCGTTCGGTTCGGCGGAAGTGTTCCTGGAAAAATGCATCGTCAATCCCAAGCACATTGAAGCGCAGATTCTCGGTGACAGTTTCGGCAACGTGGTGCATCTGTTCGAACGGGATTGCTCGATCCAGCGCCGTAACCAGAAGCTGATCGAAATCGCCCCGAGTCCGCAACTGACGCCTGAACAGCGCGCCTACATCGGCGACCTCTCAGTGCGCGCCGCCAAGGCCGTGGGCTACGAAAATGCCGGCACCGTGGAGTTCCTGCTCGCCGAGGGCGAGGTGTACTTCATGGAGATGAACACCCGGGTGCAGGTGGAACACACCATCACCGAAGAAATCACCGGTATCGACATCGTTCGCGAGCAGATCCGCATCGCCTCCGGGCTGCCATTGTCGGTCAAGCAGGAAGACATCCAGCACCGGGGCTTTGCGTTGCAGTTCCGCATCAACGCCGAAGACCCGAAAAACAACTTCCTGCCCAGCTTCGGCAAGATCACCCGCTATTACGCACCGGGTGGCCCGGGGGTGCGCACCGACACAGCAATCTATACCGGCTACACCATTCCGCCGTTCTACGATTCGATGTGCCTGAAACTGGTGGTCTGGGCGCTGACCTGGGAAGAAGCGATGGACCGTGGCCTGCGAGCCCTGGATGACATGCGCCTGCAGGGGGTCAAGACCACCGCCGCGTATTACCAGGAGATCCTGCGCAATCCGGAATTCCGCAGCGGCCAGTTCAACACCAGCTTTGTTGAAAGCCATCCCGAACTGACCAATTACTCGATCAAGCGCAAACCCGAAGAGCTGGCCCTGGCCATCGCCGCCGCCATCGCCGCCCACGCAGGCCTGTAAGGAATCATGACAATGTCCAAGAAGATCCACGTTACCGACACAATCCTGCGCGACGCCCACCAATCGCTGCTCGCCACCCGCATGCGTACCGAAGACATGCTGCCGATCTGCGACAAGCTCGACAAAGTCGGCTACTGGTCGCTGGAAGTCTGGGGCGGCGCCACCTTCGACGCCTGCGTGCGCTTCCTGAAAGAAGATCCGTGGGAGCGTCTGCGCCAACTGCGCGCAGCGCTGCCCAACACGCGCTTGCAGATGCTGCTGCGCGGCCAGAACCTGCTCGGCTATCGCCATTACAGCGATGATGTGGTCAAGGCGTTTGTCGCCAAGGCCGCGGTCAACGGTATTGATGTGTTCCGTATTTTCGATGCGATGAACGACGTGCGTAACCTGCGCGTCGCCATCGAAGCAGTGAAGGCTGCCGGCAAGCATGCCCAAGGCACTATCGCCTACACCACCAGCCCAGTGCACACCATCGAAGCCTTCGTGGCGCAGGCCAAGCAGATGGAGGCCATGGGGTGCGACTCGGTGGCGATCAAGGACATGGCCGGCCTGCTGACTCCTTATGCCACTGGCGAACTGGTCAAGGCGCTGAAGGCCGAGCAATCCTTGCCGGTATTCATCCACTCCCATGACACCGCCGGCCTCGCCGCGATGTGCCAGCTCAAGGCTGTCGAGAACGGCGCCGACCATATCGACACGGCGATCTCCAGCTTCGCCTGGGGTACCAGCCATCCGGGTACCGAATCGATGGTAGCCGCCCTCAAGGGCAGCGAGTTCGACACCGGCCTGGACCTGGAACTGCTGCAGGAAATCGGTCTGTATTTCTACGCCGTGCGCAAGAAGTACCACCAGTTCGAAAGCGAATTCACCGCGGTGGATACCCGCGTCCAGGTCAACCAGGTACCAGGCGGAATGATTTCCAACCTGGCCAACCAGTTGAAAGAGCAGGGCGCACTGAACCGCATGAACGAAGTACTGGCGGAAATCCCGCGGGTGCGCGAAGACCTCGGCTTCCCGCCGCTGGTAACCCCGACCTCGCAGATCGTCGGCACCCAGGCATTCTTCAACGTGTTGGCCGGTGAGCGCTACAAGACCATCACCAACGAGGTGAAGCTCTATCTGCAGGGCGGCTACGGCAAGGCGCCAGGTGCGGTGAACGAGAAGCTGCGCCGCCAGGCCATCGGCAGTGAAGACGTGATTGACGTCCGTCCCGCCGACCTGCTCAAGCCGGAGATGACCCGGCTGCGTGGCGAAATCGGCGCCTTGGCCAAATCCGAGGAAGACGTGCTGACCTATGCGATGTTCCCGGACATCGGTCGCAAGTTTCTCGAGGAGCGCGAAGCCGGCACCTTGACCCCGGAAGTGCTGTTGCCTATCCCCGAAGCGGGCAGTGTGAGCTCTGCAGGCGGCGAGGGTGTGCCGACCGAGTTCGTCATTGATGTCCACGGCGAAACCTACCGCGTCGACATTACCGGCGTGGGCGTCAAGGCCGAGGGCAAGCGTCATTTCTATCTGTCCATCGACGGCATGCCGGAAGAGGTCGTGTTCGAACCGCTCAACGAATTTGTCGGCGGCGGCAGCAGCAAGCGCAAGCAAGCCACTGCGCCAGGCCACGTCAGCACCACCATGCCGGGCAACATCGTCGATGTGCTGGTCAAGGAGGGCGATGTGGTGAAAGCCGGCCAAGCCGTGTTGATTACCGAAGCCATGAAAATGGAGACCGAAGTCCAGGCGGCCATCCCGGGCAAGGTCACGGCCATTCATGTCGCCAAGGGCGACCGGGTCAATCCGGGCGAGATCCTGGTCGAAATCGAAGGCTGATCCAAACAGCCTCGATGCAACGTTTTACCTCGGGGGAGCAGGTGCTCCCCTTTTTTTGCCCGTCAGAACGTCATCCGCCACTGTCCCGCCAGCGCACCGTTGCGGTTGTCCTGCCCTGTTTCGCCGCTGTAGCTCAACCCCAGCGTATGACGTGGCGAAATCGCCAGGTCCAGCCCTGCCTGCAGAAGCAGGCTGTCGCGGTCCAGTTCGCCACCTTTGATGTGATAAGTGCTGCTTCCCCTGACCAGGCGCTGATGGGAGCTACCCTGGACGTCCCCATACAAGTGCTTCCAGCCGATGTCCAGACGCGGCGTCACGCGCATGCCGCGATCAAGCAGGAGGGGACGGGCGAGGCGCAGGCCCAGGTCGCTGCTGAAGTGTTCCTGGGCCTGGCCGTTGTACTGCAATGCCGCATCGCCGCCTTTCTCCGTGAAGGCGTCACGTTGATAACGTTGGTAACCCAGTTGGGCATAGGGCTCGAGTTCGAAACGACCGATATCCAGCTGGTAGCCAAGTTGCCCGAAGACCTGCTGTGTCGTCGCATCGTAGCGACCTTTCAGACGATCCCTGAACCCATTGAAGGCAACGTGGCGCTTGGTACTGCCGTCATGATTGCCATGGACAACGCCCAGGCGCAGCGCCAGCGGCCCGTCCTGGCGCAAGGCATACGCGCCCACTAGCCAACTGTCGAGAGCTCCGTCGAACTGACCGCCGTCGAGCCGCGTCCGGGTTGTGCTGCCGATAAGGCCCAGCCGCCAATCGGAGCTGACAGCCCAGTCGGTTCCCAGCATCAAACCTTGTGTCGAATGCTTCATGGCAACGCCGCCCGCTTGCTTGGCGAGGCTGCCACTGTTGCCGATGGCCTGGACCCAGACCTGGCCGTTGCCGTGCCCACTCGCCGGGTTTCGCCGGCCCATGGCCCAGAGCATGCCGCTGCTGACTGGCGCGACGCTGCTAAGGGTGGCGTTGCCAAGGTTTGCCGTGTCATGACCGCTCAGTTGGTCGATGGCGTCGGCGGCCGTGGCCATGTTGGTGCCAAGCAGGGCGTTGATGGCAGTGTTGGGTTTGGGGGCAGGTTTGACCAGTTCTGGCTTGGCTGCGGGCTTGGCCTCGGCGCTTACAACCGCGGGTGGTGCGGCGGGCTCTGACGTTGGATGACTGGGTTGCGGCTCGACGGCAGGCGAGTGCGCAACCGGTGCCGCGATGCCGGGTTCGGGCTGCGCAGGGCTGACCGGCTGCTGTTGAATGGCGTCCACGAATTCGAGCGCGTTGGCGGAGGAAGCTGCCTCTCCCAGTGGGACACCGTTGCGCTTGAAGGTAAGCCCTACCTGGTTTTCCAGCGTGTAGTCAGGTGTAGCCGTCAAAAAGGCGAGTTCATCGACGACCTTGCCGAATGTCCCTTCAATCTTCTCCGCCTCGATCACGATGCGTCTGTTTGTGTCGATAAACTCTCCCGGTACGGAAGCGATTTTCAGAGTCGCATTGCCCAACGTAGCGGTGCCGCCAACCTTGATTGTGCTGCTGCCTTTCTCGGCGTCGATTGCGTAAACCAGCGTCGCGCTCTTGGAAAACTTCAGATCATTGGTCACCGAAGGGGCGCCCATTGCGGGGCCGACTTCCAGGGTGCCCGCCACGTCCAGCGCATCGACCGTCCCGCTGCCGCTGAAGCGGGCCTTTTTTCCTACGAAGACAGGCCCGGTGACAGTGCCTTGGTTGGTGAGTTCGCCAAGAACGTGCACCGCGCCGTTGATGTGGCCGCTGTTCAGCAATTTGGCCTTCGAGTCGACCAGGCTGTTTGCGTCGATACGACCGCCGTTCGACCACTCGCCTTGCTTCAAATACAGATCCTGGAAATTGCGTATCTCGCCTAATTCGCTTCCCTGGGTATCCAGCTGCAAGACGTTGGCTCCGCCGCCGCCGTCGGTGAGCCCGAAGAGTCTGCCTTGCTTGCTGACCATCACCAGATCGTTGCTGTCGTCCTTCAATAAGGCGTCTTCGCGAACGGTCGTCACGTTGTCGCGTTTCGTATCCGCTGTTGGTGCCATGAACGCCTTGAGACGAGCCTGCATCTCGGTTGTTGTTTCCAAGGGGCGGGTTTCCCCGGCAACTGACTGAGCTATCGAAGACTCGACACAACCCAGTGCCAAGGCGATCGCCAGTGCGAGATGTTGGGGCAGGAATAGATGTTTGGTAGGCATCGAATGCGATCTCTCATGAATGAGGTCGCACTTTAGAAATTCCCCCCGGATGGCGATGCCAGCCATGTTCTCGCCGAAGACAGGATTTGGCGGATGGAATCTGTAGGCTGTTCGTGCTGCGATCAGCGCGTCGTCCGGTTGGATTTCAGGGTTCGCAGCTTTGCCCTACAGCGCTTATGGGCCTTTCTGTTTGATCGACATCGGAAGTTTTTCATCGGGCCGCACCCAGTGCTTTCGGCCCCTGAGGAATGGCGGCTTCTCGCGGGAAATCGTCGTGTTCGGAAGGCTTGTTTATGTCCTTGGGATGAGAAGAGACGCGCTCCCTGAAAGCGCAATTGATCAAGTGCTCGATACAGATTGAGCACGCGATGGTAGGCTTGCGGCCGACCAAAGTTGGCTTTGTAAACCCATTCTGCGTTTCGCGTAGGATAGTTCCGGGATACAGAAATCCAGCGTTGTATCGTTGGGACCTCGTCTATAGTCCTCTCGTCATCGACAAAATCGGTGATCGATCTTAGCCGGTCGAACAAGAGTGCACGAGCGCCCCCAATGGCGGCGCTTTTTGCTGCCCGTGTTTTTACATTTATGGCGGCTGTGCGGGGGACATCTTCGGGTGTGCCGGGTTCTCTTGTCCGGTCGGCTAACCCGCGTACAGCTGCCACCAATATTCGTTTAGCCGCGAACGGTGGTAGCTCTTGACTCAAGAGAGCAAACCGATGACCAAGTATCACCCCCTTCAAGCCAATACCAGCGGCGGCCCCACACTGTTTATCGACACAGAAGCTGGGGCCTCCGATCTTCTGGAAACCGCTGCGCACCGCATCAAAGCCGCTCGCGACTTACTTAACAGTGTTTCCTGTCTCTGCATGAAAAACGCCGAGGGTTATGACCTGGAGCATTTCGCCAACGCCGCACATCTGTTGTTACAGGACGGATGTGATGCATTGGAAGTGTTGGGGTGGAGTATCGGTGGAAGTGATATCCAATCCTCACCTGCTAGCGATTCTGCTGTACATCAGGCAGATCTTCCCGTCTAACCACTAAGCTGCAGAGTTGGAGGGACCTTAGGATTGGGACTGAAGACTTTGAATGATCCGGCCTCTTCGCGAGCAGGCTCGCTCCCACAGGGATCCCTGTATGCCGTGAGGTCTGGGTCTGTCGAAGGTTCAGTGTGGGAGCGAGCCTGCTCGCGAAGGCGGTGGGTCAGTTGCGTAAGTACCAGCATGTGCCCCGCCCTTGCTCTTGCTCTTGCTCTTGCTCTTGCTCTTGCTCTGCTTTTGATTTTGATCTCAGCGCCCCATTAACCACGCTGGCCGAACGCAGGCATTGCGCAGTGGGCAACCCGGCATGGATGCCGGGTTAGCCGCGCTGGGCCATGGATGGCCCTTCGCGGCGGCCCACGGAGCAATGCCGGAGTGAGGGCACACCGAGCCTAGGCGAGGTGCCAAGTGGTGGGGCAGAAGCGCTTTGCTTACTTTCGCGCTCTTCGAAAGTGAGCCGCTGTAAAAGCGGAACCATAAGCCGCCGTTACCGCAGCAACGGATATGTACACGACCCTAAGAACATCCCCCCAGCAACACCTCAGCGATTATGCAGATAAGCCTTCCCATAATGCCGCTCCATCCGCGCCTGAATCAGCTCCAACGCAATGGACATCAGCCAGTAAATAACCGCCGCCGTAGTCAGCATCTCCATATACCGATAGCTGGAACGACCATAGGACTGCGCCAGAAACATCACCTCCCAGACCCCCATCACCGAGATCAGCGAAGAATCCTTGAGCATCGAGATGAACTGGTTGGTGGTCGGCGGGATGATGGTACGCATGGCCTGGGGCAGGGTAACGCGCCAGAAGATTACGGTTTCGCCCATGCCCAGGGCGAGGGAGGCTTCCCGTTGGCCGTGAGGCACGCCGAGAATCCCGGCACGGAAGATTTCGCTCAAGTAGGCGCCGTAGTTGAGTGACAGGGCGATGATTCCCGCAGCGATGGCGCCCGGGACCACGCCCAGTTGCGGCAGGCCCAGGTAGATCAGCAGGATCTGGATCAACAGCGGCGTGCCACGAAAGAACGACGCATAGAAGCTGGCGATGCCGAACGCCACCGCGCTGCTGGACAGGCGTGCCAGCGCGGCGATGAAACCCAGCAGTGACGAGGCGACGATGGAGCACAGGCACAGGAACAGTGTCAGCACCGCGCCCTGCAAAAAGCCGTTGGGCGCCAGGTGCACGCCCAGCAGGTTCGGCAGTTTGTCGAGGATGATCGAGAACTTCAGGTCGAAACTCAGGAAAAAACTGGCGAACAGCACCAGCATCGCGGCCCAGGTCAGATACAGCCGTGTGCGAAAACCGAAGATTTTGTGCAGGCGCGACTCAGCCACCGGTGGAGGCGGCTGGATAGGGGGCGGAAAAGAACTCATTGGCTGATGTCGGCACCGATCCATTTTTGCGAGAGCTTGCTCAGGGTGCCGTCCTGCTTCAGTTGGGCAAAGACTTCACGCACCTTGCTGTTCCACTCGGCGTCGCCTTTCTCGATGGCAACCGAATTAGGCTCTGAATACAGTGGCTCGCCCGCCAGTTTGAAGCGCTTGTCTTCGGTCAGGCGTGGCTGCGCGGTCACCAGGTTGGTCAGCACCGCATCCAGCCGAACCCCGGCGCCGAGGCCCAGGTCCTGGAACGCCACGTTGTCGGTATCGTATGGCGCGATTTGCACGTCCTCGAACGGGTAGCTCAGCTGGGTATCCTCGGCGCCTTCGATCACCAGGTTCTTGTTCAGGTAGCTTTCGTAGCTGGAGGCGCTGGTGAGGCCGACTTTCTTGCCGCTCAGGTCCTTGGCGCCATGGATGCTGTCGTCCTTGGCGTTGACCACGATCACCGCTGGCGAGGCGTAGTACCGCACCGGAAAATCGAACACTTCGGCGCGGGCCTTGCTCGGTGTCATCGAGCAAATGCAGATGTCGTAGCGGCCACTCCAGTGGCCGGCCGCGATCACATCCCACGAGGGCGTTTCCAAGCGCAGCTTGACCCCAAGCTTTTGCGCGACGGCCTTGGCGACGTCCACGTCGAAACCGTCGAGCTGGTTCTGGTCATTGAGAAAAGAGAAGGGCGGGTAGCTTTCCATCAACACGCCGACCAGTTCTTTTTTCTCCTCGATACGATCCAGCGTGGTGCCGGCAAGGATCGATGAGGAAGCGGCCAGCAGCGTCAAGCCCAGGGCAAGCGGTAAAGGTAATTTCACGATAGATCCCAGGCTGAAAAATAGGTTGTGATTGGCGGAGGAGTGCGCATTAAATAGTTATAAGAACGACTCCGATAGTGAGTATTATTCATAAGCTTATGAGTGAATCGCATATGGCCGCAGCAAGGACAACTATTCTCGACGGCGGCATGGGCCGTGAGCTACAACGCCGTGGTGCGCCGTTTCGACAGCCCGAGTGGTCGGCCCTGGCCCTGAGCGAAGCGCCCCAGGCTGTGGAGGCGGTGCATGCGGCTTATATCGCCAGCGGCGCCGATGTGATTACCAGCAACAGCTACGCCGTGGTGCCCTTTCATATCGGCGAAGCGCGCTTTGCCGAGGAAGGCCAGGCGTTGGCGGCATTGGCGGGGGAATTGGCCAGGCGGGCGGTGCAGGCTTCAGGCAAAGCGGTGCGGGTGGCCGGATCGCTCCCTCCGCTGTTCGGTTCCTACCGTCCCGATCTGTTCGACGCCTCCCGCGCCAGCGAGCTGCTGGCGCCATTGGTTGCGGGCCTGACACCCCATGTCGACCTGTGGCTGGCCGAGACCCAGAGTTCGATCGTCGAGGCGCGAGCCATTCACGCCGGACTGCCGAAGGACGGCAAGCCGTTCTGGCTGTCGTTTACCTTGAAAGACGAAGACACCGATGAAGTGCCGCGCCTGCGCTCCGGCGAGCCGGTGGCGGACGCCGCGGCAGTGGCGGCGGAGCTGGGGGTCGAGACGCTGCTGTTCAATTGCAGCCAGCCCGAGGTGATCGGCGCTGCGATCGACGCGGCGCGCGAAACCTTCGAGCGCCTGGGCGTGAAAATCCACATCGGTGCCTACGCCAACGCCTTCCCACCGCAGCCCAAGGAAGCGACAGCCAATGACGGGTTGGACCCGCTGCGCGAAGACCTCGATCCGCCGGGCTATCTGCGGTGGGCGGCGGACTGGCGCAAGCGGGGGGCCAGTCACTTGGGCGGCTGTTGCGGCATCGGGCCGGAGCACATTGCGGTGTTGGCACAGCAACTGCGCTGACCTGGTTGCAAGCCCCGTGGCGAGGAAGCAAGCGCCCTCGCCACGCAGACGCCGGGCGGTTCGCCCTGAGGGTCAGGCTCGGCACTGTGCGAGACTGCGCACCTGGCCATCCGCGCTCTGGTTTTCCTCACTCAACCAGCGCTCGAAGGCTGCGCCGATCACCGGCCATTCCGAGTCCAGCATCGAATACCATGCGGTGTCGCGGTTCTGCCCCTTGACCACCATATGTTGGCGGAATACGCCTTCAAACGTGAACCCCAGCCGCTCGGCGGCATACCGGGAACGGGCGTTGGCGTTGTTGCATTTCCATTCCAGGCGTCGATAGCCCAGGGCGAAACACTCTTTCGCCAGCAGGTACACCGCCTCGGTGCTTTTCGGCGAGCGCTGCATCGGCGCGCCGAAGGTGACGTGGCCAATCTCGATACGGCCTTGGGCCGGCACGATGGACATCAGGCTGAGGATGCCTTGCACTTCGCCACTGGCGCGGTCGATCACGCTGAAAAAATATGGATCGACGTTGACCGCATGGTTGTTCAGCCAGGCATCGAACCCGCTGCGCTCCTTGAACGGGCCGTAGGGCAGGTAGTCCCAGAGCTTCGGGTCGGCGCCGGGACCTTCGAGGGCTTGCCACAATCCGTCGGCGTGACGCGCCGGGTCGAGTTTTTCCAGGCGGATGAAGCGTCCTTCGAGCAAGCGCGTAAACGGCGCCGGGATACCTTTCCAATCAGCGAGCGAAGTCGACATGCTGCGTTCCTTAGAGGGCTTTGCGAAATTGAATGTAGCCAGGGCGTTCGGCGATGCGCTCGTAGAGCTGGATCGCGGTCGCGTTGGTCTCGTGGGTCAGCCAGTGCACTTTGCAACATCCGTCGGCCTTGGCGGTGGCGTAGACAAATTCGATGAGTTGGCGACCTGCGCCCTTGCCTCGGCAGTGTTCTGCCACCAGCAGATCCTGAAGATAGCAGGAGTTCTCGATGCTCCAGTTGGAACGGTGATAGATGAAATGCACCAGGCCCACCGCCGTGTCGCCATCCCAGGCGAGCGCGCCATGGGTGGGCTCACGGTCGTCGAGCAAGCGTTGCCAGGTGCTCTGGCTCACCGCGTCTGGCAGTTCGGTGTTGTAGAACCGCAGGTAGGCCTGCCATAGCGGTAGCCAGGCAGCGTGGTCGGCGGCGGTGACAAGGCGGATTTCGAGCTGGCTCATGTTCACTCCTGAGGCGATTGTTCAGGCATCAGGCGTGCGAGTGCCTGGCCCTGCGGGTCGGGGCTCATGGCGAGCCCGTTGCGAACCCCGGCGGCATCCGCGGGGCTGCGGTTCTGGCTGAGCTTGCGCTTGCCTTCCAGACGCTGGATGGGCAGCGCGAAGCCGACGATGGCCTTGAGCATGCTGTCGATATATTCCGCCGGGGCGTCGTCGATTTTCCATGGCTGGGCCCGACCGCTTTCATGGCGGTGGGTGAGCTCGCCGACCAGGTTGCGCAGCCGTTGAGGATCGCCGAACACCTCGGCGTTGCCATAGGCGTGGACGGCGAGGTAATTCCAGGTGGGCACGACCTTGCCGTGCTCGGCCTTGCCCGGATAGAAACCCGGGCTGACGTAAGCGTCGACGCCTGCAAATACCACCAGCGCTTCGGCACCGGCTTCCAGGTCACGCCACTGCGGATTGGCGCGAGCCATGTGCCCATGGAGGGTTCCGTTCGGTCCCTGTCGTGTGTCCAGCAACAGCGGCAGGTGGCTGGCCTGCAAGCCGTGTTCGCCGTGGGTAACCAATACGGCGAGGCGACAGTCATCCATCATGCGATGCAAGTGAGGCACGTCTTCCACAGCAAAGGCTTTTGGGTTGTACATGGAAATTTTTCCTTGGCGATTGGCTTCATCGTAGGCAGGCTATTGGTCTGTTGTAAGAGCCACTTTCGGCCAATTCGACAGGTCCATTTACAGGTGCAGTCATGCCCGATGCCGTACCGCCATTGTCTTTCAACCCCGCCGGCATCGAGCTGGACCGCCGCCATGGGCTCAGTCGCCAGCTCTATCAGGCCTTGCGTGGGCGAGTACTGGACGGACGCCTGGCCAGCGGCACACGATTGCCGGCCAGCCGCGACCTGGCGGCGGCGTTGTCGATTTCCCGCAACAGCGTGGTACGCGCCTACGACCAGCTGTATGCCGAAGGCTTCATAGAAGGGCGAGTGGGTGACGGCACCTACGTGGCGAAACTTTCACCGCTGGCAATGCCGTCGGGAAAATTATCCACAAAACCATCCACAGGGTTTTCAACAGGCTTACCCACAGCCTTATCCACAGTTCAGCTTGATTCCCCTGTGTTTTCATCCAGCAAAGTTATCCACAGCAACGCGCTCGAACGGGTCGAAAAGCACCATTTGGCCCAGCCCCCGAGCGGACCGCCAAGAGCATTTCGGGTCGGCGTTCCGGCGTTCGATCTGTTTCCTTTCGACGTGTGGGCCAAGCTGAACGCGGCGTTCTGGCGAAAACCGGACCTGCAGCAGTTGTGCTACGGCGATGCCCAAGGCGATGCGCGCCTGCGCGGCCTGGTCGCGGCCTACCTGCGTAGTTCACGGGGTTTGCACTGCTCGGCTGAGCAAATTGTGATCACCAGTGGCGCGCAACAGGCGATCAGCCTTTGTGCACAGTTGCTGGTGGACCCTGGCGACATCGTCGCGGTGGAAAATCCCGGCTATCGCGCCGCGGGGCATGCGTTTGCCGTGGCCGGTGGCGATGTGCGGGGCGTGCCGGTGGACAGCGACGGGCTCGATTGTGCAGCGCTGGCTGCACTGGACCACTGTCGGCTGGCTTACGTGACGCCATCCCATCAATATCCGACCGGAGTAGTCATGAGCCTGGCGCGGCGGCTGGAACTGCTGGCCTGGGCCGGGCGCAACGATGGCTGGATCGTCGAAGACGACTATGACGGCGAGTACCGCTACAGCGGCGCGCCGCTGGCGCCCTTGGCTGCGCTGGATCGTGGAGGCCGTGTCTTGTATGTCGGGACGTTCGGCAAGGTTGCGTTCCCGGCGTTGCGCCTGGGTTACCTGGTGCTGCCGCCCGGCCTGGTCGATGCCTTCGCCCGCCGTCGGGCGGTGGATGTGCGCCATTCTGAAGTCAGCACTCAAGCGGTGATGGCCGAGTTCATGGCCGCTGGACATTTCCAACGGCACATCAGGCGCATGCGTCGGGCCGCTCTGGCCCGCCGCGATGCGCTTCTGGCGGGCTGGCCGGAGGCTGTCGCAGGCGTTGGCGCGATGCCCACCGTGGTCGCCGGGCTGCATGTCACGGTTCCAGTGCAGAGCATCGAGCGCGAGCGTGAACTGATTGCCCAGGCCACTTGCGTCGGCGTCGAAATCAACGGATTGAGCAGTTATTGGTTGCCCGCCACGGCGCCGTCCCAAATCCGGGCAGGCATGGTGCTGGGGTTCGCCGCCGTGCCGTCTGCAGCGATAGACACTGCTCTGGCAAGCTTGGCAAAAGCCTGGGGAATCCGCTGATACGGAGCCGGAATGGAGGGCTTCCCGGTTCTGGCTTTTAAGACCGTACCGCTGGAAAGAACACCGCCTTGGCCTGTTCCACGTCGATCTCACTGCGGTAAAGATCGATCAATTGGCTTTGGCTAAGCCGTTGAGGAGGGACGACGGGTTTTCCCGACGCAACTTGTTCAGGGGTCTTCAAATGGCCGCTGAGAAACGCATGTTCAGGTGTCCAGTTTCTGGAGTAATGGAAATCTGCGAACCATAGGGTTTTCCTGTCGGTTCGGTCCCTGATTTCGTACCTGTCCAGATAGCGGGCACTCTTGATTCTCTGACGTTTCTTCTTTCCTGTAATGACAATCTGGTTTCGCTCTTTGAGCCAGAGGACATTACTCATGGTCGGTGGGCTTTGCTTGATGGCTTGCTGCTCGGTATCAAATCCCAGCGCATAAAGGGCCAGGGTTTCTTTTTCAAGTTCTACCCGCAGGGACTCAGCTGTTCGCCGTTGGGTTTTTTCCGCTGGAGAAATTTCAGTCGTTTCGTTTGTACCGGCGCTTTGCACTTGGTCGAGCACCGTTTTGATTGCGACGCTGATTGTATCCATCCTGCGAGCGTGTGCATTGATCACCATCCCGACACCCGCCGGAGTACGATCTGACTGTTTTTTGCTTTCTTCCACTTGCGCCTTGAACGCAGGCAATCCATCAATAAGGGCTTGGCCCTTGGTAATGCAGCTGGTCAGCGTTGGGGTGGGTTGTGGCGGCGCGTCGGGATTGATGTGTTGTACCCATTCTCCGGTTTTTTTATGGTGGAACGTGACAATGATTTCATCCGAGAACGGTTTTTTCACGTCGGCCCAATCGGTTTCTTCATACAGCTCCGATAGGCGGGGTTCGACGCTCACAAGACCCCAGAAGCGTGCCCTGATGAACTTCCTCCTGGGCCGCGGACGTTCCTGGTAGGGAGCAGGTGTACTGCGCCGGGTGCTTCTTTCGTCGAGGGCAAGCGCCAAATGGCGCAAGGCCCTTTTCTTCATGGCGCTGACCTGGTTTTTGAGTCGGTTGAGTTGGGCCAACCGGGCATGTTCCCGGTATTCATCAGCCACATACTTGACGTGGTCTTCAATGGCCGTGAATTGTTCGGTCAGGCTGCCGAGTGCATTGATTTGCTCATCCAGGCGGATCACGCTGCGCTCGTCAATTGCGTCGCGCAGGCTTTGGAACGCAACCGTGGAGTTATCAACCATCTGGTTAATATCCGCCCAGGCTTCAGGTACGGTGTTAACACTGTCGAGCGACAGGCAGAGGTGGCGATACATGTCCAACTGGTACAGCCGAAGATCGTCGCTTTTATAAACAGGCATCATTTTTCGGTGTTGTCGGACAAACTCGAATCCCTCTCTGCCCAGCTCCTTGAGCCTGGAAAAGCGAGTTTCCATGTAGTCCAAGCGTTCGATCATCTCGTTGCCGAGCTGGAGCAAGCTATAGGCTGTATTCGCATGTTGTTGCTCCAGGATCTTGACCCCGGAGGTAATCATTTCCGTGGCGGCTTGCATCACTGGGGTAAATCGTTCTCCCAGCGTGTCTATCTCTGCGAACGTGAAATTGATTTGCGCGTTGAGGTAACCGAGCCTGGTTCGGGTAGAGTCCGGCCTGGACTGAGAAATGGGCCAGTCAAGCAGCAACTGCAACGCTTCGTCATAACTCTCACGCTGCGTCTTCAATGCGCTCAAATACACCTCGCGGCTGGCATCCCTGGACGGGCCCGAGGCTTCCTTCAACCGCTTCGAATGCATTGCCAGCAATTTCTGGTTTTCCAGCCTGCGGACTTCGAGCCGGTTCAGCTCTTCGTACGCTTTAACGTTGCGACGGCTCGCCTCGGCGTTTATCTTTCGTACGATGCTTGCCGATCCTGCTCCGCGTAGACGCAAGCGGGTATCAACGTTCCACTGGCCTTGCGTGTCACTCATCAGGAGAGGTCCCGCTCGGGTGTGGTCATTCCCATCGACGATGGCGACTTGTTCTTCATCCGCGAGTACCTGGAACCATTTACCTGCCAATTCCACATAAAGCTTCCCGCCTTGCTCGTAAAGCCCTTTGAGCGGGCCCCCGCTCTTGGGTTGCCCTGGGTTTTGCGGTTTTCCGACACTCAGGGGTTCCAGAAGCCTGGCGCTTTCTCGCGATTGGCTGATCAGGGCGCCGCTGGTTCGCAAAGTGTCATAGTGCTCGATGGCCGCGAGTTTTTGCTTCACCGGTGCGAGCTTTTCAATAATGAGTTCGGGTTTTGGTTTGGCCAGGCTCTCGAGTTCACGAACCAGTTCAGAAGCTTCTGTCGGATGTTCGCGCCCGGCTGTCCTGGCGCGGTCGAGGCTGAAAGTAGTAGTCGCCAGTGCGATATTGCACAGCAAGTCGGTAATGACTTGCCATCTGGCTTGGGCGCCAACCGTTTCGTCGCTCTGCGACAATGTCTCCAGATCATCAAGGATTTGCCACAGCCAGAACGCATTGCCTACGGTAGTGCCCAAGTAGGGCAGTGCCAAGTTGAAAATCACCCAGCCTGCCTGCCTGAAGCTTTCCCAGCGGCTTTCGCTGTTGGAGACCGATTGGCGATCGGCAAGCTCCACCAGGGCCGTGGCGTTGGCTTTGTATAACAAGGGCAGGAAATCCGACCCCAAGGTCTCGTTGCTCAAGCTGATGGGGCCGCTGTTGGAGATCGCCGCCAAAGGGTTCGTCACGAACTCCACGATGCTCCAGGGTGAAGGCAGCGGCCCTGGGAAAATGTACCGGCTGTAGCTGTTATGCACTTCCTTGGGCAGCCAGGCGAGTACGGATTGACGCAGGGAGGCGGTTTGCCTGATGTCATATAGCAAGTTGCTGAATGACGGGTACTGGCACAGCTGTGGCTCAAGCAGGGGACGGTAGAGCAGGCAAGGCCCGGCATTTGAATCTTGCGGACCGATTACAAACATGTTGGCCACGATGTCCTGGGTATTGCCCAGTTGCAGCTCGGGTACGAAAGCCAGTTGTCGCAGGACGATGGGCTGTCCGTCCACTTTGCGATCGGCCTCGTCGGGGTTCATCAGTGCCGCGACATAACTATAACCGCGTTCATCAATGCCGCCTTGTCCACGGAGTTGGCTTTCCAATGCAAGCATGGGGAGCTGTACCCGGAGTTGGGAAGTGTACAAATGTTCGCGGCGTTTGGATTCTAGCGGATCGTCAAGTAACTTGCTTTTGACCCACTGGGGGTAAGTGCGACCGATGTCGATTGTGGTGATCACATTCTCGATGAAAGCAACCGTCATCCAGTCAGGCAATTCTTTGCCATCGAGCGACCGGACGATTTTATCGCCCAAGGGAACGGCGATCAGATTTTGCAGTGCCAATTCGACGAGGCTGAATCGAGTGGTTTCGATCTTTCCGGGGACGACAAAACTACCCCAGACGACAACGTTGCTTATCTGGATTTCAATGGTTTCCAGATCCAGTGTCGAGGCGTCGGCGTGTTGTGATTGCATCCGTGTTTTCAGAGCACTCAATACGAAGCTCTTGATGGGGGGGATATCATCCAGGTAGGTCTTGCCAGCCTGCGAGCCATTCAGTTCCGAGAGTTTTTTCAGGTGTTCGGCAAACATATTCTGGTCGGATGCGGAAGCGGTCGTCAGCCAGTCGGGTAACTTGTTTTTGAACCACTCCAGATCAACGGAACGACTCCCGTCCGGCGATTCAGTTTCGTCAGGGGGCGACATTTTCGCTATACCCGGGTCGCCGATAATTTCGATCTGCGACGAAATTATTGCGCAGGCTGCATAAGCAAAAATGTTCTCGGAGGGCTCAAAGAAGCGCCACTGCATCTTATAGTCGGGCCTGGGGTAGGCATGGTCCGCAAGCGATTGTTCGAGTGCGGAGCGGGAGTCAAACTTTTCATAACCATTGAGCATTGAATGCGCAAGAATGACTTCTGCGCCGTCAATCGTGCCGGTCAGTACCACCAGTGCGTTTGCCCTGTGGCGTCCGGTTCCATAATCGGTAATCGCGTTGATATCGATCAGGTATGCCTGGGCCCCATAACGGCTGTTATTTTCGCGATCCTGCGAGGTGGGGTGAAGGAACAGTTCTCTGGCCATGTCGCATTCAGTCTCAGTCCAGCCGTTGACTTCTGTGACGTTCCAGATGTTTTGCAGGGTTTCGGACAAATAGTGCCAGCGCGGGCCGGAACTGTCGGATAACGCGTTCCAGAATTTCAACTGCTGTTCCTGGCCCGCCGCAAAGATGGCCGGTGTCAATTCATTGATAAGACACCCGATCTGCTCGATGCGGACCGGTAAATGCACATCGGGCCTGCTCAGCGGTAGTCGACTGAGGAAATGCAAGCCATCGATCAGCAACACCGGATCGCTATTGATGACCTGCTCCGCCAACCTATCGCTGAGTGTTTCATAGCGTGTGGGAAGCTCCACGATTTCGCCATCAATGATGTCCCACGCCGGTTCGCCGATTACCGTTGTGTTCGGATCAAGGTCCAGCGTCGGATATTGCTTTTTTAGAGCATCGCGTAGAAGGACGGCGGCTACCTCTATATAGGAGGGGCCCATGAGTAGTTGACTGAATACGGCTCTTTGGAGATCGATCTCAGAAGCGGGATTGCTGGATGGAGGTTGTGTCATCTGAATATTCCTGTCTTGTGCCCGATAAAGCCCCCGAAGCCGGATGCTTCGGGATTTTCATCCTAGGAGGGCGCAAGGCAGGAAAGGTGGTAACTATGTATAGGTCTTTCAACAGATCCGAGACGACGTCTCGAGTTTTTGCAGCCGCGTTACTGGCCTGACTTTATCCTCGTCCAGGCCCTCGTCCGCGCCCGCTCGGCATCCCTCGGCAAGGGTTGCAACGTGTACAGCGTTGCCATTGCCGCCTCGGTCGGATACAGGTTGGGATTGTTGCGGATTGCCGGATCGACCATGTCGGTGGCGTCCTTGTTCGGGTTCGGGTAGCCGACAAAGTCACTGACGGGCGCGATCACCTTCGGCTGCAACAGATAGTCGATGAAGGCGTAGGCGTCGTCCGGGTTCTTCGCGCCCTTGGGAATGGCCAGCATGTCGAACCAGATCGGCGCGCCTTCCTTGGGCAGGCGCATGTCCACGGTCACGCCGTTCTTGGCCTCCTTGGCGCGGTTGGCGGCCTGGGAGAAGCTGCCGGAGTAGCCGACCGCTACGCAGATGTCGCCGTTGGCGATGTCGGCCATGTATTTGGATGAGTGAAAATACGTGATATGCGGGCGGATCTTCATCAGCAGCGCTTCGGCCTTGGCATAGTCCGCCGGTTTCTTGCTGTTGGGATCCAGGCCCAGGTGCTGCAGGGCCAAGGGCAGGATTTCCGAAGGCGAATCGAGCAGGGCCACGCCGCACTGCTTGAGCTTGCTGATGTTTTCTTCCTTGAAGATCAGGTCCCAACTGTCCACCGGCGCATTGTCGCCCAGCGCGGCCTTGATCTTGGCCGGGTTGAAACCGATCAGGATGGTGCCGTACATATAGGGCACCGCAAATTTGTTGCCCGGATCGTTGGCTTCGATCAGCTTCATCAGTTTGGGATCGAGGTGGTTCCAGTTCGGCAATTTGCTGCGGTCCAGAGGCTGAAATACGCCGGCCTCGATCTGCTTGGCCAGGAACACATTGGACGGCACCACCACGTCGTAGCCGGCGTTACCGGTGAGCAGCTTGGCCTCCAGGGCTTCGTTGGTGTCGAAGATGTCGTAGACCAGTTTGACCTGGCTGTGCTGCGCCTTGAAGTCTTCCAGGGCCTTGGGCGTGATGTAGTCGAACCAGTTGTAGACACGCAGGGTGCGCTCCTCGGCCTGGACCGCGCCGCACAGCAGCGTGGCGCAGAGGGCTGGAGCCATCAGACGCTTGAGTCTTTTCATGCTGATATTCCTCATTGGGCGCTTTGAAAACCTTCGAGAACGTTCACCGCGTTGATGCCGATTTCGGTCACCGCATAACCACCCTCCATCACGAACAGCGTCGGTTTGCCGAGCGCCGCGATGCGTTTGCCCATCGCCAGGTAATCCGGGCTGTCGAGCTTGAACTGAGAGATCGGGTCGTCCTTGAAGGTGTCCACGCCCAGGGAGACGACGATGACATCGGCGTCATAGTCCAGGACCTCGCCGCAGGCCTGTTCGAGGGCGGCGCTCCAGCTGTCCCAACCGGAACCGGCGGGCAGCGGGTAGTTGAAATTGAATCCCGTGCCGGCACCTTCGCCGCGCTCGTCGGCGTAGCCCAGGAAGAACGGAAATTCGGCTTCAGGATGGCCATGAATCGAGGCGAACAGGACATCGCTGCGTTGGTAGAAAATCGATTGGGTGCCGTTGCCATGGTGGTAGTCGACATCGAGGATCGCGACCTTCCGGTGGCCCTGGTCAAGGAAAGCCTGGGCGGCGATCGCCGCGTTGTTGAGGTAGCAATAACCGCCCATCAAGTCGCTGGCGGCGTGGTGCCCCGGTGGCCGACACAACGCGAAGGCACTGCGGGCACCGCGCTGGATTTCGGCCTGGGCGGTGAGGGCGACCTGGGCTGCGCTGTAGGCGGCCTGCCAGGTGCCGGCGGTAATCGGGGCGCCGCCGTCGAAACTGTAATAGCCGAGTTGACCGTGCAGGCTCGTCGGGATAACGGTACGCAGGGTGCGCGCCGGCCAGGTATAGGGCAGCAGGTCGCCGTCGCGGTTGAATTCGCTCCAGCGGTCCCAGGCACTCTCGAAGAATTCAAGGTATTGCGGACTGTGGATGCGCTGGATCGGCCCCAGGCCGAAATCCCGTGGCGCCTCCACCGGCCCCAACGCCCTAGCCTTGACCCGCTCCAGCACATGATCGGCGCGGGAGGGCATTTCGAAGCAGGGCATCAGCTGCCCGTCCATCAACTCGCAACGTCCATGGTGCAGGTGGTGATCGTCGGAATAAATCGTCAGCATTGTTGTTCTCCGCAGGGGCTGATCCGGTATCCACAGTCTTGCGGCGCGCCGCGTTTGGGAGAACGGCAGGAGAGGCCAAAAGGGGATCGAAATGGCCAAAATAGTTGACCGTAAATCGCCCCTTGTTGGCGCGGGCATGCGCCGGTTCGGGGCAACACCAATATCCAGGCCTCCCCTTATGTCCCGTGGCGAGGGAGCTTGCTCCCGCTGGGTGGCGAAGCCGGCCCAAAACGCTTGACGCATCTTCTACAGATAAACCGCGTTATCCGATTTACGACGGCTGCGCCGCCGAGCGGAGCTCCCTCGCCACAGGGCAGCGTTCATGGCCTGAACTGACTCGGCGCCACGCCGCTCCAGCGTACGAATGCGTGGCGGAAGCTGGCTGTTTCGCTGAAGCCGAGCATTTCGGCGATCCGGTAGATCGGCAATTGATCTTCACCGAGCATCTGCTTGGCCCGTTCGAAGCGCAGTTCATCGAGCAATTCCTGGTAGCTGCAGCCCAGGTCCTTGAGATGCCGGCGCAGGGTGCGCGCCGAGCAGTTCATCTGTTCGGCCAAGCCTTCCAGGCCTGGCGGGGCATCCAGTTGTGCGGCGAGCGAGTGGCGGATGCGTCCCAGCCAGGCCTGCCTGCCAGTGAACTCGGTGTTCTGGCGGCGGCAGCGTTCGGCCATGGCGTGATGAGTGATGGGGTCAGCCAGTGGCAAGGGCTGCGCGAGCCAGTGACGATCGAAGGCGAACGCGTTGTCGATACTGTCAAAACGCACAGGGCACTCGAACAGGGCCTCATAACGTGCCTGATAATCCGGTGCCGAGTGTTCGAAACGCGTCGCGCGCAAGGGGAGCGCATGACCGAGCAGGTCGTTGCAGATGACCCTCAGCGAGACCATGCAGAACTCGGCATTGAACACCGCCAGGGCCGGGTTTTCCCGATAGTCGCTGGCGCTGAGCCAGATGTGCTCGCCGTCGTCTTCCAGTGTCAGCTCAAAGAGTGTTCCCAATAGCGCCGGGTAACGCAGCGCCAGGCGTAAAGCGTCACCTAAGGTGGCGCTGGTGAGCAGGGCATAGCCGAGCATGCCGTAGGACGAAACGTGCATGTTGCGGCCCAATTCCAGGCCTATGTCACGTTTGAGCGCCACGGCGTTGGCGCAGACCTGCATCTCCTGGTTGGTGGTGATGCGTGTGTCGGCCCGGCTCAGGTGCGCCATGCTGATGCCGCTGCCGGCCAATAGCGCTTCACTGGGCAAGCCTTCGTTCCTGAACGCGTTGAGCACCAGGGAGACCGCGTTGAGCGTGGTGAGGTGGGAATGCAGCATGGTCCGTTTCCAGCCGAGGGAGGCTGGAAGGGGAGCAAGTTATATGCCGGTTGAAATCGGGAGTTCGACGCGAACCTGTGGGAGCGAGCTCGCTCCCAAAGGGTTTTTCAGGGTGTCAGATCAGCTCGCCACATAGATCCAGCTCAACCAGCCGCCGAACCTCATCCACCGGCAAGCCCGCACCGATCAACGCCTGCAACTTGCCGAACGCGGCCTCGCGGGTCATGCCGCCGCCGGACAGCACGCCGACGCCGCGCAAGCGACTGCCCGCTTCGTAGATGTCCAGCTCGACGCCGCCTTCATGGCATTGTGTGACCGCCACGACCACCACGCCGTTGTCCCGCGCCCGTTCCAGGCTGGCGAGGAAGGCCGGGTTGTCGCTCGGACCGGTGCCGCTGCCGTAGCACTCCAGCACCAGGCCCTGGATGCCGCTGCCCAGCAAGCCATCGATAACCTCGGCGCCAATGCCAGGGAACAATGGCAGCACCACGACATTTGCCAACTGTTTCGGCTGGTTGTAATTCAACTGCGCCGGCAGCGAAGTGGCCTTGATGCCGCCGCCCTGGCGCTCCAGGCGCTTGAACGGATGGCGACCAAAGCTGCGCACCTTGGCGCAGCGGGTCGGCGCCAGCAGTTCACCGTGGAAATACAGGTGGACGCCCGGCGCCAGGCCCTGGCCGAGGGCGACCAGGGCGCCGCTGAGGTTTTCCCAGGCGTCGCTGTCGGTCACGCCGGCCGGCAGCATCGAACCGGTGAAGCAAACCCGCGCGTGCAAGCCGAGCAACTGGAAACTCATGGCGGCGGCGCTGTAGGCCAGTGTGTCGGTACCGTGCAGGATCAGCACACTGTCACAGCCCTGTACGTCGACGGCGTCGACCACCGCTTCGCGCAGTTGCTGCCAGTAGGCCGGGGTCATGTTGGCGCTGTCGATCAGCGGCGACATCTCCCGGAAACGCCATTGCGGGATAACCAGTTCGGGCTGGCTGTGCAGGTAGTCGCGCATCCGCGCTTCGAAACCGGATGCCGGCGCCAGGCCGTTGGCGCTGGCCTGCATACCGATGGTGCCGCCGGTGTAGAGCACCATGACGTGCTGGGCGGCGGGATAGGTCGAGGCATTCATGGGGTGTTCTCCGAGGACGAAAACAGCAGCTTCACTCGCTGCTGCAACATAAGGCCGAGCATGACGCCGACCTTGTGTTGTGTCACGCCGGGCGCAGGGGATGCGCCCGGTTTATTTCAAACAACCTGCCGATCAGCGTTGCGCTGCGGCCAGGCTCGCGGGGGCGTTGCCGGATTCAGCGGCGGGGGTCGACGGGTTCGCTGGCCAGGCCTTGCGGTCCAGGTCCAGGTCGGGGAATTTGCTGGAATCGAAGACCGGAACCTTGATACCAGCCGAACGCTGGTCGTCATAGTCGCGCAGGATGCGCATGCCGACCTTGAACAGCAGGAACAGCGCGATCAGGTTCACGAACGCCAGCAGCGTCATGGTGATATCGGCGAACGCGAACACGGTGCCGAGGTTCTCGATGGCGCCCCAGAAAATCAGTCCCAGGACCAAGGCGCGATAGGCCATCAGCGCCTTGCGGTTTTCACCTAGCATGAAGCGCAGGTTGTTTTCGCCCAGATAATAGTTGTAGAGGATCGAGGTGAACACGAACAACGACAGGGCCACTGAGATGAATATCCGGCCCCAGTCGCCGACCACGGCCGCCAGGGAGTTCTGGGTCAGGGCAATGCCGTCGCCTTCGAAGCCTGGGGTGTAGAAACCCGACAGCAGGATCAGCAGCGCGGTGCAGGTGCAGAT
Organism: Pseudomonas sp. D1-1; assembly: GCF_051132225.1. NCBI lineage: Bacteria > Pseudomonadati > Pseudomonadota > Gammaproteobacteria > Pseudomonadales > Pseudomonadaceae > Pseudomonas > Pseudomonas sp. D1-1. Next base: position 69,997 of record NZ_CP071676.1, read on the forward strand.
CACGAACGTGTCGAGGAAAACGCTGAACGCCTGGACCACGCCTTGGGCGACCGGGTGCTCCACCGACGCCACGGCGGCCACGTTAGGCGCACTGCCCAGGCCGGCTTCGTTGGCGAACACGCCACGCTTGACGCCCATGACGATGGCGCTGCCGATCAGGCCGCCAAAGGCCTGGTCCAGACCGAAGGCGCTCCTGACGATCGTCGCCAGCATGCCTGGTACATGTTCGAATTGCAGCACGATCACGTAAAGCGTCACGGCGATGTATGCCAGGGTCTTGACCGGTACCAGCAGGTCCGCAACCTTGGCGATTCGCTTGATCCCGCCGATGAATACCAGGCCCAGCAGCACCGCCAGGCCGAGGCCGGTGTAGGTGGTATCGAGGCCGAAGGCGTTATTCAGGGAGTGAGTGACGGCGTGGGCTTGCAGGCCGTTGAAGGCGAAGCCGAAGGTGATCAGCAGCAGGAACGCCATGATCATGCCCAGCCAGCGTTTCTGCAGGCCGTGCTGGATGTAGTAGGACGGACCACCACGGAACTGGCCTTCGGAATCGCAGCGCTTGTAGAGCTGGCCGAGGGAGCACTCGAAGAAGCTGCTGGACATGCCGACCAGCGCGGTCACCCACATCCAGAACACTGCACCAGGCCCGCCGAGGGTCACGGCGATGCCGACACCGGCGATGTTGCCCGCGCCGACACGGCCGGCAAGGCTGAGCATCAGGGCCTGGAAGGAGCTGAGCTGGTCAGTGCTGCTTTTCAGGCTGTCCCGGAACACCGAGAACATATGAAAGAAATGACGGAACTGGACGAAACGCGAGCGGATCGTGAAGTAGCCACCGAGCCCGACAATGAGCACGATCAGCACTTTCCCTGAGAGGAAGTCGTTGATGACTTCGAGCATGAGTATTCCTCGCTGTTTTTTGTTTAAGCAAATGCTGGCCATTTGGAAACATCGTGTTACATCGGCCGGCGCGCGGCACGACAGTTGAGGCGATGTTCGTCCCGGTCCACTTCGCGGGTTTGTTATTAGTTCGGTTTTCGCATGTTGTGAGGTCTCGCTACCGACGACCACTCATGCGAAGAGGGGCGGCACTATACCTATCAGTGCGGCGCCCGTCTGCACAGTTGTGGTGCGTGCGACGAAACGGACCCTTGTATCTCCTGGCCTATCGGTCAGGTTCTTGTGGAAGTGAGCCGGCTCTGGATAGCTGGCGACGCGGGGTACAACGGCAGCGCGTCGCTGTTTATCGCGAGTAGGCTTGCTCCTACAAATTTGCTCCCGCTTTCAGTTGTCGGTTAAAAAAAAGGGCCTGGGGAACGAGTCCCCAAGCCCTCAAAAGGTGAGAGGTGTCTAGTCCCTCGACCTGGTGAGCAGTGGTCGCGTCGATCAAGCCTTCAGTGGGACCAGACGCGGAGCAATCATGTTTTCCGGGCGCAGGATGTCGTCGAGCATGGCGTCGTCGAGCAAGCCTTCCTCGCGCACCAGTTCCAGCACGCCGCGGCCGCTTTCCAGGGCAACGCGGGCGATGCGGGTGGCGTTTTCATAGCCGATGTACGGGTTCAGGGCGGTAACCAGGCCGATCGAGTGCTCGACCAGTTCGCGGCAGCGCGCTTCGTTGGCGGTGATGCCGACGATGCAGTGCTCGCGCAGCATGTCCATGGCCCGTTGCAGCAGGCGGATCGAGTCGAAGATCTTGAAGGCGATCAGCGGCTCCATCACGTTCAGTTGCAGTTGGCCGCCTTCGGCCGCCATGGTCAGCGCCAGGTCGTTGCCGATGATCTGGAACGCGACCTGGTTCACCGCTTCAGGGATCACCGGGTTGACCTTGCCAGGCATGATCGAACTGCCTGGCTGGCGGGCCGGCAGGTTGATTTCGTTGATGCCGGTGCGTGGGCCGCTGGACAGCAGGCGCAAGTCGTTGCAGATCTTCGACAGCTTGACCGCGGTGCGCTTGAGCATGCCGGAGAACAGCACGAAGGCGCCCATGTCGGAGGTCGCTTCGATCAGGTCGGCGGCCGGAACCAGCGGTTGGCCGCTGATGGTCGCCAGGCGTTGTACGGCCAGGGCCTGGTAACGCGGATCGGCGTTGATGCCGGTACCGATGGCGGTGCCGCCCAGGTTCACTTCGGTGAGCAATTCAGGCGCCAGGGTTTTCAGACGCGCCAGGTCTTCGCTCAAGGTGGTGGCGAACGCGCGGAATTCCTGGCCCAACGTCATCGGCACGGCGTCTTGCAGTTGGGTACGGCCCATTTTAAGTACGTGGCTGAATTCCTCGCCCTTGGCGGCGAACGCCTGGATCAGGCTGTCGAGGCTGGCCAGCAACGCGTCGTGGCCCAGCAGCAGACCCAGGCGGATCGCGGTCGGGTAGGCGTCGTTGGTCGACTGCGCCATGTTCACGTCGTTGTTCGGATGCAGATACTGGTATTCGCCCTTCTGGTGACCCATGGCCTCCAGCGCGATGTTGGCGATGACTTCGTTGGCATTCATGTTGGTCGACGTGCCGGCGCCGCCCTGGATCATGTCCACCACGAATTCGTCGTGGAAATCGCCGCGGATCAATCGTGCACAGGCTTCGCTGATGGCGGCGTGCTTGGCTTCGCTGAGCTGGCCCAACTCACGGTTGGCGTCAGCGGCGGCTTGCTTGACCATTGCCAGACCGACCACCAGTTTCGGGTAATGCGAGATCGGGACGCCGGAGAGACGAAAGTTGTTGATCGCTCGCAGGGTCTGGATGCCGTAATACGCTTGCGCCGGTACTTCGAGTACGCCAAGCAGGTCTTTTTCTGTGCGGAATGATGCAGCGGAGGACATGATGTCAATCATCTCAATAAGGACCCGGTCTGAGCCGGAACGCTGTGAATCCTAGGCTTTCAGAAAATTTAGGGCCAATGCTGTTAAGCACTGGCCTATGCACATTCGGCATAATGCGCGTGTGACGCCGATGATGCGGCGAACGTGTGACCTGTTTTGGTGCGTCCTACGGGAGGACGGAGATGAATCTTGAAAGCAAATGGCTAGAGGACTTCAGTGCCTTGGCCGCGACGCGCAGTTTTTCCCAGGCGGCCGAGCGCCGCTTTGTGACGCAACCAGCGTTCAGCCGGCGGATCCGCAGCCTGGAGGCGGCGCTGGGGCTGACCCTGGTCAACCGCTCCCGCACGCCGATCGAACTGACTGCGGCGGGACAGTTGTTCCTGGTAACGGCGCGCACGGTGGTCGAGCAGTTGGGCGAAGTGCTGCGGCACTTGCACCACCTGGAGGGCGGGCAGGGCGAAGTTATCCAGGTAGCGGCGGCACATTCCCTGGCGCTGGGTTTCTTTCCGCGCTGGATCGCCCAGTTGCGCAACGAAGGCATGAACATCGCCACGCGGCTGGTGGCGACCAATGTCGGTGATGCGGTGCATGCCCTGCGTGAAGGGGGCTGCGACTTGATGCTGGCCTTCTACGACCCGGATTCGGCGATGCAGATGGACCCGGAGATCTTCCCATCGTTGCACCTGGGCCAGACCGAAATGCTCCCCGTCTGCGCGGCCGATGCCGACCGCAAGCCGTTGTTCGACCTGGAGGGCGAGACCAGCGTGCCCCTGCTGGCCTACAGCGCCGGCGCTTTTCTGGGCCGTTCGGTGAACCAGTTGTTGCGCCAGCGGGCCCTGCGTTTCACCACGGTCTACGAGACGGCCATGGCTGACAGCCTGAAAAGCATGGCCCTGGAAGGCCTGGGCATCGCCTGGGTGCCGCACCTGAGTGTGCGCAACGAACTGGCCCGGGGCGAGCTGGTGATATGCGGCGGGGCGCAATGGCACGTGCCGCTGGAAATCCGCCTGTACCGCTGCGCCCTGGTGCGCAAGGCCAATGTGCGGTTGTTGTGGCGCAAGCTTGAGGGTGGGGCGGCCAGCCCTGCGGCTTGAAAAGCGTGAAAACCGTCGTCTGGGCTTTCACGCCGGATGGGCGGGTCAGTCGAAGGAGTCTACGTAGCTACGGATGTTTGCCCGGTTCTTTTCGGTAAAGCGGTAAGTATTGCCACGAAAATCCTGGAAGTCGTCGCCGAACATGATCGAATTATGCCACCAGCCATCATATTCGATCGCACCGTCATCATGGGTCGCGCCCAGCATATGGCCTATTTCATGGGCCGGTGTCCGGAATTTAGTAATTGAAGCAATGGCCGCGTAGCCCTTGACGTCCGCGATACCGGCAACTTTGCTGTTGAGATTGTCCCGAGTCAGCAACAGGATCTTGGTGAGGGACGGCTCAAGGCCGCGGTTCTGCACCGTCTCGATGTGCAGTTCCGCCACCAGTCGCCGCCATTCCCGGATGGTTTTTACTTCGTCTACATGCTTGTAATTGAATCCCGAGAGCGCGGGGTAAGTACCCACGGGATGGACTGTAATCTGGACTTTACGATGTGCAACTCTTTCCAGCTCGGTGTTAAACCAGGAAAAATAATCGGGATAGAATTGGCTCACACTGTAGTCTTTTAGATCGTCGTGTTGGATAACTAGGATCACGATAGGTTTTGGCATGTTTGAACGTCCTGTTCAATGAGTGCTCCAGAAAGTGCCCCTTGGTTACAAGAGCGCACCGTGCCGGATTCTTATAGGCTGCTTTTTGAACTGGATAAACCGCTGCTGCACCTCAAGATATTTCCCCGTAAATGAGCCCGGCGCACTGACTCGATAGTCAGGAAAGCCGCGGTTTGCGCAACGCATGACAGATGGTCGCGACAGGGGCTGTTTATCTGCTTCATTACGGTATACTGCCCGGCCTTCGGTCGGTCCACCCGGCCATAATTCGTACAACAAGCCACGCCGGTTTCCTGCGTGGCTTGTTGTTTTTTGACGCGCCCCAGGGCGCCCAGAGAGAAGAGGCACGACGATGAGTGCACTGGTTGGCGTGATCATGGGCTCCAAGTCCGATTGGTCCACCCTTAGCCACACCGCCGATATGCTGGAAAAGCTCGGCATCCCCTACGAGGTGAAAGTGGTGTCCGCCCACCGCACCCCGGACCTGCTGTTCCAGTACGCCGAAGAAGCCGAGGCGCGTGGCATCGAAGTGATCATCGCCGGCGCCGGCGGCGCGGCTCACCTGCCAGGCATGTGCGCGGCCAAGACGCACTTGCCGGTACTGGGCGTGCCGGTACAGTCATCGATGCTCTCGGGCGTCGATTCGTTGCTGTCGATCGTGCAGATGCCCGCCGGCATCCCGGTTGCCACCCTGGCCATCGGCAAGGCCGGCGCGATCAACGCAGCCCTGTTGTCGGCGAGTATCCTGGGCGCCAAGCATCCGCAGTTTCATACCGTGCTGAAAAAATTCCGCGCTGAGCAGACAGACAGCGTCCTGGACAATCCAGACCCACGCATTGCCTGAGGTTGTTGACGAATGAAGATCGGTGTAATCGGTGGCGGCCAGTTGGGTCGCATGTTGGCCCTGGCGGGTACGCCGTTGGGGATGAACTTCGCTTTCCTGGATCCGGCGCCGGACGCCTGTGCCGCGGCGCTGGGTGAACACCTGCGTGCCGATTACGGCGATCAGGACCATCTGCGCCAGCTGGCCGATGAAGTCGACCTGGTGACCTTCGAGTTCGAAAGCGTCCCGGCCGAGACCGTTGCCTTCCTGTCCCAGTTCGTCCCGGTCTTCCCGAGCGCCGAAGCCTTGCGCATCGCCCGCGATCGATGGTTCGAAAAGAACATGTTCAAGGACCTGGGCATTCCGACCCCGGCCTTCGCCGACATTCAGTCCCAGGCCGACCTGGAAGCCGCCGTTGCGTCCATCGGCCTGCCGGCCGTGCTCAAGACCCGCACCCTGGGTTACGACGGCAAGGGCCAGAAGGTCCTGCGCAACCCGGAAGACGTCGCCGGCACATTCGCCGAGCTGGGCAGCGTCGGCTGCCTGCTGGAAGGCTTCGTGCCTTTCACCGGCGAAGTCTCGCTGATCGCCGTGCGTGCCCGTGACGGTGAAATCCGTTTCTACCCGCTGGTGCACAACACCCATAAGGACGGCATCCTCAAGCTGTCCGTCGCCAGCACCGACCACCCGCTGCAAGCCCTGGCTGAAGACTACTCCAGCCGGGTACTCAAGCAGCTCGATTATGTCGGCGTCATGGCGTTCGAGTTCTTTGAAGTGGATGGCGGCCTCAAGGCCAATGAAATCGCCCCGCGCGTGCACAACTCCGGGCACTGGACCACCGAAGGCGCCGAGTGCAGCCAGTTCGAAAACCACCTGCGGGCGGTCGCCGGGCTGCCGCTGGGGTCGACGGCCAAGGTCGGCGAAAGCGCGATGCTGAACTTCATCGGCAAGGTGCCGGACACCGAGAAGGTCCTGGCGATCGCCGACTGCCACCTGCATCACTACGGCAAGGCGTTCAAGGTCGGGCGCAAGGTTGGTCACGCCAACCTGCGTTGCGCCGACCGGGCCACGCTGGCCCAGCAGATCATCAAGGTCGAGACGCTGATCGCCGAGCAATAATCTGAAACATCGGTGGAACCATTCGTCGGCCGTCTTCTCTCATGGCAAGGTGCCAAAGTCTGACTAGGCTTTGGCATAGCTACTTAATCAGAGGGGAATACCATGGGAATCATCGGAACCATTTTTATCGGCCTGATCGTTGGCCTGCTCGCGCGTTTCCTGAAGCCTGGCGATGACAGCATGGGCTGGATCATGACCATCCTGCTGGGTATCGGCGGTTCGCTGGCAGCCACTTACGGCGGCCAGGCCCTGGGCATCTATCAGGCAGGCGAAGGCGCTGGTTTCCTCGGTGCCCTGGTGGGCGCGGTGGTGCTGCTGGTGATCTACGGCCTGATCAAAAGGAACTGATCAAAGCGCGAAAGTCCTCTGCGCGTGGCGCGCGCGGAGGGCTAGAATGCCCGGCGTCGTATTTTCCCTTATGCCGAGCCCTTTCATGCGCCGTCTACTGCTGACCTTCCTTCTGCTGGGCACTGGCCTGGCCCACGCCGCCGAGCTGCCCGAAACCGACTGGCTCGAACTGATGCCCAAGTCGGACCAGAAGGCCCTCGAGGCCATGCCCGAGATCGATCACAACTCCCCCGAAGCCAACGGCACCTTCACCGAAAAGGGTGGCCTGAAGCAGAGCAAAGGCTTGCCGGCGGTGATGTATTCGACCAAGACCGTGGCGTCAATGAACGACAAGCACATCCGCATCGGCGGATACCCGGTGCCGCTGGAAACCGACGCCAAGGGCCGCAGCACGCTGTTTTTCCTGGTGCCTTACCCGGGGGCCTGCATCCATGTCCCGCCACCGCCGCCCAATCAATTGGTGCTGGTGCGTTATCCCAAAGGCCTGAAGCTGGATGATATCTACACGCCGCTGTGGGTCACCGGCACGCTGAAGATCGAAAAGGTCGACAACGACCTGGCGAGCGCGGCGTATGCGATGGAGGCGCAGAAGGTGCGGGTGGTGCAGGAGGCGGATTTGTAGGTTTGGCATCAACCCATTGTGGGAGCGAGCCTGCTCGCGAAGGCAGTGTGTCAGTCAAGATATGTATTCACTGACACGCCGCCTTCGCGAGCAGGCTCGCTCCCACAGGGGATTTGTTCAGTGTGTTTAGAGCGGTTTGCTGCGAATGCTCACGCCCAGCGTATGGCTGGCATCTGGCAACAACGTCACCACATCATCCATCACATTGGCCGTCTCGATGCAGAGCATGCGTTGCCAGCCATCATCGGCCATGTCGCTGAAGGCCTTGGCGCGTTCGGTCCAGGGGTTCCAGATCACCGCCGAACGTGAACCGGTAGCGGTCAATTCGATGCGTCGCTGCCAATGCGCGTCGACGATGCTCAGCGTCGGCGGCGTATCGAGATAGATCCGGTCGGTTTCGCCGGCAAAATGCAGCTCGCCGGCCTGGGTATGGACGTTCCAGTCATCCAGGGTCTCGACGTAGCGCAAGCCATCCACTCCGTCGACATGCACGTTGCGCACGTCGCTGACCGCGAAATAGCTGTGCAGCGCCTGGCTCAGGCTGACGGTTTCGCTGCCACGGTTATGGCTGGTCAGATGGATATGCAGTTGCTCGTCCATGACCATGGTCAAGGTCAGGTCGACCTGATGGGGCCAGCCGGACAAACCGTTTTCGGGATAGGGCAGCACGAATTCGATCTTCAGGCTTTCACCCTCGGCTTCGATGCCCTTGAGTTCCCAATCCATTGCCCGTACCAGGCCGTGAGCGGTGGCCGGTTCGTTGCTGACGCGCATGGCCTGGACGCTGTCGGGGTTGCGCGTCAGGTTGCCGAACCACGGCCAGCACACCGGTACGCCGGCACGGATGCTCTTGCCGGTCTTGAACGTCGCCTGGTCGTTGAGCCAGATCAGCGGCGGCTGGCCGTCCACCTGATAGCTGAGAACGTGCGCGCCTTGCTGGGCCACGAGCAACTCGGCCTGACCGTGGCGGATGCGCCAACCGTTCAGTTCATCCAGTTTGACGGCTTCGACGTTAGGCGTTGGCATGCTGCAAATCTCGTTCAGGAACATGGACTGCAATGGACCGCAAAACGGCCGCCGTGTTTAACGCGCCCGAGGTGGAACCGAGCGGGTACGACCACTGCCATCGATGGCGACGAACACGAACACCGCTTCGGTGACCTTGCGCCATTCGCTGGACAATGGGTCGTCACTCCAGACCTCGACCATCATCTGGATCGAGCTCCGGCCGATTTCCAGGGCCTGGGTGTAGAACGACAATTGCGCACCCACTGCCACCGGCACCAGGAACGCCATGCGATCGATCGCCACGGTAGCCACGCGGCCGCCGGCAACCTTGCTGGCCATCGCGGTGCCGGCCAGGTCCATCTGGGACACCAGCCAACCGCCGAAAATATCCCCGAAGCCGTTGGTCTCTCGGGGAAGCGCGGTGATTTGCAGGGCCAGATCGCCCTGCGGGATTGGATCTTCTTGTTCGAGCTCTATCATGCCGGGGGTGCCTCTGACCCGTAACGCTGTCTTGTACTTCAGGTGAGTAGCCGTCCTTAAAAAAACGATTCAGCCCGAACATGCCGCGTTCGTCACGTTTTTCGTCAAGGCGTGCCAAAGGGAAACTCTGCGAAACCGGCTGATCTCGTATTGCGCCACCAACGACGTTTTCGCACAGCAACCCCTTACAGAGTGTTGCAAGGTTGCGAGTATATCGGGCGATAGTCGTCGAGACGACCACTCGGTTCTGATTTCGACTGTCAATTACGCGCCTCTATGTGCTTTTTCGAACAATTTGCTATCGTGCCGAACCTGCCCGGGCGCCCATTCAGTGTTGTCGGGGCCGCAGAATCGACTATAAGAGAAGCCCTTGCCATGACCACTGCGCCTTCGAGCACGGCGACACCCGCACAACCCGCCCGTCCGCTGACCCGTAACGACTACAAGACCCTGTCGCTTTCTGCCTTGGGCGGTGCGCTGGAATTCTACGATTTCATCATTTTCGTGTTCTTTGCCACCGTGGTCGGCAAATTGTTCTTCCCCGCCGAGATGCCCGAGTGGCTGCGCCTGATGCAGACGTTCGGCATCTTTGCCGCCGGTTACCTGGCCCGGCCGCTGGGCGGGATCATCATGGCCCACTTCGGCGACCTGCTGGGACGCAAGAAGATGTTCACCCTGAGCATCTTCATGATGGCCGTGCCGACCCTGATCATGGGTCTGCTGCCCACTTACGCGCAGATCGGCATGTGGGCGCCGATTCTGTTGCTGTTGATGCGGGTAATCCAGGGCGCCGCGATTGGCGGCGAAGTGCCAGGCGCCTGGGTATTCGTTTCCGAACACGTGCCGGCGCGCCACATCGGCTATGCCTGCGGCACGCTGACCTGCGGCCTGACGGCGGGGATTTTGCTGGGTTCGCTGGTCGCCACGGCCATCAACAGCATTTATACGCCGGTGGAAGTAGCGGATTACGCCTGGCGGATCCCGTTCCTGCTGGGCGGCGTGTTCGGCCTGTTTTCGGTGTACCTGCGCCGCTGGCTCCATGAAACCCCGGTATTTGCCGAGCTGCAATTGCGCAAGGCCCTGGCCCAAGAAGTGCCGTTGCGCGCGGTGCTGCGTGATCATCGCGGCGCCATCGCCATTTCGATGCTGCTGACCTGGCTGTTGTCGGCGGGCGTCATCGTGGTGATCCTGATGACCCCAACCGTGCTGCAGACCGTGTACCACTTCAGCCCGACCACCGCGTTGCAGGCCAATAGCCTGGCGATCGTATTCCTCAGTTTCGGCTGTATCGGCGCGGGTGTGCTGGCTGACCGCTTCGGCGCCGGCCGGGTGTTCGTTTTTGGTAGTGGCTTGCTGATGATCACCTTCTGGACCTTCTACCACAGCCTGTTCGAGCACCCCGAGTGGTTGTTCCCGCTCTACGCCTTGAGCGGCTTGTTGGTGGGTACCATCGGCGCGGTGCCCTACGTCATGGTCAATGCTTTCCCGGCCGTGGTGCGCTTCAGCGGACTGTCGTTCTCCTACAACCTGGCCTACGCGATCTTCGGCGGGCTGACCCCGATGATCGTGACCCTGCTGTTGAAAGAGAGTCCGATGGGGCCGGCGTACTACGTAGCGATTATCTGCGGGATCGGGATGTTGATTGGTGGGTATCTCTGGAAGAAGGGCCGCTAGGCCCTGGTCTTTCACTGCCTGTACTGGCCTCATCGCGAGCAAGCTCGCTCCCACAGGGTTCGGTGTTTATCGCATATCCTCTGTGGGAGCGAGCTTGCTCGCGATGGGCGCACCATGAATCATCCTGCGAAACCCAATGCTGGCCTTTCATCCAATTGTCATATTTCAGCCATAGAGTGTTCATACGGCTTATCGATACTTGGCCGACTTAACACACCCTATCTGCTAGGAGTAAGGCATGAAACTGAAGCGTTTGATGGCGGCAATGACGTTTGTCGCTGCTGGCGTCGCGACTGCCAACGCGGTTGCCGCTGTTGACCCTGCGATCCCGAGCTACACCAAGACCACTGGTGTGTCGGGCAACCTGTCCAGCGTCGGCTCCGATACCCTGGCTAACCTGATGACCTTGTGGGCCGAGAACTACAAGAAGGAATACCCGAACGTCAACATCCAGATCCAGGCCGCCGGTTCCTCCACCGCGCCGCCCGCACTCACCGAAGGCACCGCCAACCTGGGCCCGATGAGCCGCAAGATGAAGGACAACGAGCTGCAAGCCTTCGAACAGAAGTACGGCTACAAGCCGACCGCTATTCCGGTTGCCGTGGATGCCCTGGCGGTATTCGTGCACAAGGACAACCCGATCAAGCACCTGACCATGGCTCAGGTCGATGCGATTTTCTCCTCGACTCGCCTGTGCGGCGCCAAGGCTGACGTCAAGACCTGGGGCGACCTGGGCGTGACCGGCGACCTGGCCAACAAGCCAGTCCAGCTGTTTGGCCGCAACTCGGTGTCCGGCACCTACGGCTACTTCAAGGAAGAAGCCCTGTGCAAAGGCGACTACAAGCCAAATGTCAACGAACAACCAGGTTCGGCTTCGGTTGTGCAGTCGATCAGCAGCTCGCTTAACGGCATCGGCTACTCGGGTATCGGCTACAAGACCGCCAGCGTGAAAACCGTTGCCCTGGCCAAGAAGGAAGGCGGTGAGTTCGTCGAGGACACCGAAGAAAACGCCCTGAACGGCAAGTATCCGCTGTCGCGTTTCCTCTACGTCTACGTCAACAAGGCACCGAACAAGCCTCTGGCCCCGCTGGAAGCCGAGTTCGTCAAGCTGATCCTGTCCAAGCAAGGCCAGGAAGTCGTGGTCAAGGACGGCTACATCCCGGTTCCAGCCAAAGTCGCCGCCAAGGCACTGGCTGACCTGGGTCTGCAGGAAGGCGGCAACGTCGCCAAGCAGTAACGCCTGAGCCCAGGCCCCTGTGGGAGCGAGCTTGCTCGCTGCCACAGACCAAATTTCCATCCGCTGCCGGTTCCCACCGGCGGCGGATTTGTTGCGTCACTTCACTGTCATCTTTCTGTCATACAGGATCGCTAGGGTGTGCGCATGAATGATCTGGCCAACTCCACAATGACTACGACTTCCCCTCCCAAGCGCATTGACTTCAATACGCCTGAGCTGCAACGCAAGCGCCGCATCCGCGCGCTCAAGGATCGCCTCACCCGTTGGTACGTGCTGGTTGGCGGCCTCGCCGTCCTCGCCGCCATTACTTTGATTTTTTTCTTCCTGGCCTACGTGGTACTGCCGCTGTTCCAAGGCGCGGACCTGACCGCCAAGGACTCGATTACCCCTGCCTGGATGCAAGACGCCGGCAAGCCGCTGATGATCGCCATCGAAGAACAGAACCAGGTGGCGATGCGGGTTTCCGACAAGGGCGTGGCGCTGTTCTACAACCTCGACAGCGGTGCCGAACTGCGGCGTGTCGACCTGCCGATCCCGGCCGGCGCCACTGTGACGTCCATCGGTGAAGATCAGCCCGGCAGCCCGCTGGTGGCGATCGGCTTGTCCAATGGCCAGGCCCTGGTGTTCCGCCACACTTATAAAGTCAGCTACCCCGACGGCAAGAAAACCATCTCTCCGGCCATCGAATACCCTTACGGTGAAGCGCCGGTCGCGTTGAACGAACAGGGCGCGGCCCTGGAGCATGTCAGCCTCAACGCGACCGATTCGACGTTGCTGCTGGCTGGCTCCAGCGGCGCGCAGCTCTATGTGCTGTCGCTCACCAGCGAAGAAAACATGATGACCGGTGAAATCACCAGCGAGCAGACGCGTATCGATCTGCCGCAGATGACCGAGCCGGTAAAAAACATTTTCGTCGACCCGCGCCAGCAGTGGCTGTATGTGGTCAACGGGCGCGCCCAGGCCGATGTGTTCAGCCTGCGGGACAAGAGCCTCAACGGTCGCTACAAGCTGCTCGAGAACGCTGACGCCCAGGTCACCGCCGTTGCCCAGTTGGTCGGTGGCATATCGCTGATCATCGGTGATTCCAAGGGCGGCCTGGCCCAGTGGTTCATGGCTCGCGATCCGGACGGCGAGCTGCGTTTCAAACAGATTCGTACCTTCCAGATGGGCAGCGCACCCATCGTCGAGATCAGCGCCGAAGAGCGTCGCAAGGGCTTCGTTGCGCTCGACGCCGCCGGCAAGCTCGGCGTGTTCCACAGTACTGCCCACCGCACCTTGCTGGTTGATCAGGTAGTCGATGGCCAAGGCCTGTTCGGCATGTCGCCACGGGCCAACCGCCTGATCGTGGAGCAGGGCGGCAAGCTGCAACCGCTGGTCCTGGAAAACCCACACCCGGAAGTCTCGTGGAGCGCCTTGTGGAGCAAGGTCTGGTACGAAAACTACGATGAGCCCAAGTACGTCTGGCAATCGACTGCCGCCAACACCGACTTCGAACCCAAGCTGAGCCTGTCGCCGCTGACCTTCGGCACCCTGAAAGCGGCGTTCTACGCGATGCTTCTGGCCGCGCCGCTGGCGGTTGCCGCAGCGATCTACACCGCCTACTTCATGGCGCCGGGCATGCGCCGCAAGGTCAAGCCGGTGATCGAGCTGATGGAAGCGATGCCGACGGTGATCCTCGGTTTCTTCGCCGGTCTGTTCCTGGCGCCGTACGTCGAAGGGCATCTGCCGGGCATCTTCAGCCTGCTGATGTTGCTGCCGATCGGTATCCTGGTCGCCGGTTTCGCTTTCAGCCGCCTGCCGGAATCCATTCGCCTGCGAGTGCCGGACGGCTGGGAAAGCGCCTTGCTGATCCCGGTGATCCTGTTCGTCGGCTGGCTCTCGCTATACATGAGCCCGTACATGGAAGCCTGGTTCTTCGGCGGCGACATGCGCATGTGGATCTCCCATGACCTGGGCATCACCTACGACCAGCGCAACGCCCTGGTGGTCGGCCTGGCGATGGGCTTCGCGGTCATCCCGAACATTTACTCCATTGCCGAAGACGCCGTGTTCAGTGTGCCTCGCGGCCTGACCCTCGGCTCGCTGGCCCTGGGCGCTACCCCATGGCAGACCATGACCCGCGTGGTCATCCTCACCGCCAGCCCGGGCATCTTCTCGGCGCTGATGATCGGTATGGGCCGGGCGGTGGGCGAGACGATGATCGTGCTGATGGCAACCGGCAACACCCCGGTGATGGAAATGAACCTGTTCGAAGGCCTGCGCACCCTGGCGGCCAACGTCGCGGTGGAGATGCCTGAGTCGGAAGTCGGCGGCAGCCATTACCGCGTGCTGTTCCTGTCGGCCTTGGTGCTGCTGTTGTTCACCTTCGTCATGAACACCCTCGCCGAGCTGATCCGTCAGCGTCTGCGCAAGAAATATTCGTCGCTTTAAGAAAGGTAGAAGTCTGTGAAACAGAACTCCCTGAAAGGATGGTTCAAGAGCGGCGCCCCGGGCGTCTGGATCAGCGGTGGCGCGGTGTCCATCGCGGTCATCATGACCATTGGCCTGTTGGCGGTGATTGCCGTGCGCGGCCTGGGCCACTTCTGGCCGGCCGACCTGATCCACGCCAGCTACAACGTACCGGGCATGCCGGCGCACCTGGTGGTCGGCGAAGTCGTACAGAAAGAAGAAGTGCCTCGCGAGCGCCTGAAAAGCGCTGGCCTGCCGGTGCCGGACGAAGGCCCGGAGTTCATGACCCGCGAACTGGTCAAGGTCGGTAACCGGGATCTCAACGGCACCGATTTCACCTGGATCGTCGGCGACTGGCTGAGCAACCAGACGACCCCGCCGGAGCTGATGGCTCTGGAGCGACGTGAGTGGGGCAACTTCTACGGCTACCTGGTCAACGTCAAGGAACAAGGCAAGGTCATCGCCGAGGGCGAAGCCGCCTGGCCGCAGTTGCAGGCGCGTATCGAGCGGGTCAATCAACTGGCCGACGAACTCAAGACTCTGGAAAAAGTCGACATCGGCGCGATCAACGCCGGCCTCGAGCGCATCCGCCTGCACGGTCGCAAGCTGGAGCTGGACGGCAAGCTCGACGCCGCCGCCCAGGCTGACCTGGAAAGCGAACGCGCCGAACTGAACGCCCGCTACAAGGACATCGAAGCGCGCCTGACCGACCTGCATGCGCAGTTCAACCGCGACAGCCTGACGGCCCGCGATGCCAACGGCAAGGAAGTGGAAATCGAGATCGGCAAAGTGGTGCACGCCTACCAGCCAAACGGCATGGGCACGTTCACCAAGATGGGTTTCTACTTCAGCAAGGTCTGGGAGTTCCTCAGCGACGATCCGCGTGAAGCCAACACTGAAGGTGGGATCTTCCCGGCTATTTTCGGCACCGTGATGATGACCCTGATCATGGCGATGATCGTCACGCCGTTCGGCGTGCTGGCAGCGGTCTACCTGCGTGAATACGCGCGCCAGGGGCCGATGACCCGCCTGATCCGCATCGCGGTGAACAACCTCGCAGGCGTTCCGGCCATCGTCTACGGCGTGTTCGGGCTGGGTTTTTTCGTCTATGTGCTGGGCGGCTCGGTTGACCGGCTATTCTTCCCCGAGGCTTTGCCGGCACCGACCTTCGGCACGCCGGGCCTGCTCTGGGCTTCCTTGACGCTGGCGCTGCTGGCCGTACCGGTGGTGATCGTGGCCACCGAGGAAGGCCTGGCGCGGATTCCGCGGACCGTGCGCGAAGGCTCCCTGGCACTCGGTGCAACCAAGGCCGAAACACTGTGGAAAATCGTCCTGCCGATGGCGAGCCCGGCGATGATGACCGGCATGATCCTCGCCGTGGCCCGTGCCGCCGGCGAGGTAGCGCCGCTGATGCTGGTGGGCGTGGTGAAACTGGCGCCGTCGCTGCCGCTGGATGGCAACTACCCGTACCTGCACTTGGACCAGAAAATCATGCACCTGGGCTTCCATATCTATGACGTCGGCTTCCAGAGCCCGAACGTCGAAGCAGCCCGGCCATTGGTCTACGCCACGGCGTTGCTGCTGGTGCTGGTGATCGCGACCCTGAACCTGTCGGCGGTGTGGATCCGTAACCACCTGCGTGAGAAGTACAAGGCACTGGATAGTTGAGGGTCTGTGGGAGCGAGCCTGCTCGCGAAGCTTTTGGCGGCCTCAAGGCCCCCTTCGCGAGCAGGCTCGCTCCCACATTGGAATTTCATGGGGTCGCCACACAGGCGTTCCGAACCGAATTTGTTAGCACAGGGAGCCTCCCATGCAACACGAAGCACCTACACACGGCATCAACATGTCGGCCCTGGGCCGCGACAAGCAGAGCCTGAACCTGGCTCAGGAAACCGTCGCCATCGAAGTGCCCGGCCTGAACCTGTTCTACGGTCAGAAACAGGCGCTGTACGATGTCAGCCTGAACATCCCGAAACAGCGCGTCACCGCGTTCATCGGTCCGTCGGGCTGCGGCAAGTCGACCTTGCTGCGCACCTTCAACCGCATGAACGATCTGGTGGACGGCTGCCGCGTCGAAGGCGAAATCAACCTCTACGGCAACAACATCTACCGCAAGGGCGAAGACGTTGCCGAACTGCGTCGTCGCGTGGGCATGGTGTTCCAGAAGCCCAACCCGTTCCCCAAGACCATCTACGAGAACGTCGTCTATGGCCTGCGGATCCAGGGCATCAACAAGAAGCGCGTACTCGATGAAGCCGTGGAGTGGGCACTCAAGGGCGCGGCGCTGTGGGATGAGGTCAAGGACCGCCTGCACGAATCGGCGCTGGGCCTGTCCGGTGGGCAGCAGCAGCGTCTGGTGATCGCCCGCACCATCGCCGTGGAGCCGGAAGTGCTGCTGCTCGACGAACCTTGCTCGGCACTCGACCCGATCTCGACGCTGAAAGTCGAGGAACTGATCTACGAGCTCAAGTCCAAGTTCACCATCGTCATCGTGACCCACAACATGCAGCAGGCGGCGCGGGTGTCCGACTACACCGCGTTCATGTACATGGGCAAGCTGGTGGAATTCGGCGACACCGATACCCTGTTTACCAATCCGGCCATGAAGCAGACCGAGGACTACATCACCGGTCGTTACGGCTAGGAAGCCGTTGTTGCTCATTGAATCTACGCTGCGGTCCGCCGCACCTTACCGGACGCTCCAAGGACGCCAAAGATGATTAGTAAAGAAGGCCTCACCCACCACATTTCCGCGCAGTTCAACGCCGAGCTGGAAGAGGTGCGCAGCCACCTGCTGGCCATGGGCGGGCTGGTGGAAAAGCAGGTCAACGACGCGGTGACCGCGCTGATCGAGGCCGACTCCGGCCTGGCCCAGCAAGTGCGCGAGATTGATGACCAGATCAACCAGATGGAACGCAACATCGACGAAGAATGCCTGCGCATCCTGGCCCGTCGTCAGCCTGCGGCTTCCGACCTGCGCCTGATCATCAGCATCTCCAAGTCGGTGATCGACCTTGAGCGGATCGGCGACGAAGCCACCAAGATCGCTCGTCGCGCCATCCAGTTGTGCGAAGAAGGTGAAGCGCCGCGCGGCTACGTCGAGGTTCGCCACATTGGTGACCAAGTGCGCAACATGGTACGCGATGCGCTGGACGCCTTCGCCCGTTTCGACGCCGACCTGGCGCTGTCGGTGGCCCAGTACGACAAGATCATCGACCGCGAGTACAAGACCGCCCTGCGCGAGCTGGCGACCTACATGATGGAGGACCCGCGTTCGATTTCCCGGGTGTTGAGCATCATCTGGGTGCTGCGTTCGTTGGAGCGTATCGGCGATCATGCACGCAACATCTCGGAACTGGTGATCTACCTCGTGCGTGGCACCGATGTCCGGCACATGGGGCTCAAGCGGATGAAGGAAGAAGTTGAGGGCACCCCGTCCGAAACCGCTAATGTTCCCGGTCAAACTGACGATAAGTAAGATTGCCAAGAAAAGCGCCCGGCCTTCTGGTCGGGCTTTTTTTTGCGGTTTTTTTAATCGAAAGCAGCACCCGCGAACGAAAAGTCCCGGCGTGACTGAAGGTTTTTGGCGATGTGCCATCAGTAAGGCGGTATGCTTGCCGGGATTTTTTAGAGGTGTATCTGGATGAGTAAGGTCAGTGTGTTGGTCGTGGACGATGCTTCGTTCATTCGTGACTTGGTGAAGAAGTGCCTGCGCAACTACTTCCCAGGCATCCGCATCGAAGACGCGGTGAACGGCAAGAAAGCCCAGGCCCTGCTGGCCCGTGAAGCGTTCGACCTGGTGCTGTGCGACTGGGAAATGCCAGAAATGTCCGGCCTGGAATTGCTGACCTGGTGCCGCCAGCAGGACAATCTCAAGGGCATGCCTTTTGTGATGGTGACCAGCCGTGGCGACAAGGAGAACGTGGTCCAGGCGATCCAGGCCGGCGTTTCCGGCTACGTCAGCAAACCCTTCACCAACGAACAGTTGCTGACCAAGGTCAAGCAGGCCTTGAACAAGGTCGGCAAGCTCGACACGTTGATGAACAGCGCCCCGACCAAGATGAATTCGGCGTTCGGCAATGATTCGCTCAGTGCCCTGACCGGCGGCAAGGCCGCTCCGGTTGCCGCGGCTGCGCCAGCGGCGAACCCGTTTGCCAAGCCCGCTGCCGCGCCTGCACCCGCTGCGGCTGCCGCTCCGGCGGCACGTGGCTTGCTCAACAGCCCGCCCGTCAAGGCACCTGCCGCGTCCGCACCCACTGCCAATCGCGGCCAAGGCCAGTTGCGCCTGTCCAGCGGCACCCAGCAATGCGTGATCAAGGCCTTGAGCCTCAAGGAAGCGTTGCTGGTGGTCAAGCGCACCGACATCCTGCCGCAAGTGCTGGAGAGCTCGGTGCTGGACATGGAACAGGGCGACAACGCCGAAACCGCTCGTCTGAACGGCTACCTGCATGCCATCGTCGCCCATGAGCAAACCCCTGACAGCGAATGGCTGCAACTGACCTTCCGCTTCGTCGACAAAGACCCGCAGAAACTCGACTACATCTCCCGCCTGATCGCCCGCGGCACGGCGCAGAAGCACTTCGTACCGGGCGCCTGATCTGGCGGCGCCCCTCAGTCCGCTTTCGCGAGCAGGCTCGCTCCCACAGGTTTTTTGTAGGGCACAGATTTGTGTGGCCTGCACAAATCACTGTGGGAGCGAGCTTGCTCCGGGCGGCGATCCGACGATGAGGCCATCAGCTTCAACCCGACCGCCGATCCAATTTTGAAACATCCGTCGACTACGCTGGTCCATCCCAGCTGCTAGGCTGCTTTGCAGGCCTTCATTTCGACAGAATTCTTGCCCATGCTCGTGCCGTTGCTGTTCGCCTGTGGTCTTGTCCTGGCCGCCACCCCGGCCTTGGCCATGACCATCTACAAATCCACCGACGCCAATGGCGTGGTCTCCTACAGTGACCGCCCCAGCAAAGGCTCCCAGGTGTTCGTATTTCGTGATCGCATGGTCGAGCGCCTGGAGCGCCAGGTGTTTCTCGACATCAGGAAGCAGAAGGGCGCGGACGCGGTGTACGTGCGCAACGACCTCTATGCCCCGGTGGAAATCGAGCTGAGCTTCGCCGGGTTGCGCAACGTCAGCGGGGCGCCGAGCCGGCCGATCCGCCGCGTGCTGCCGGCGCGCAGCAATCTGCGCCTGGCGCTGCTGACGGCCACTCGGCCCGGCAGGCCTCTGGCTTATACCCCAAGGTTCGAATACTCCCTGGGCGACCCCGCAGGCACGGCGCAAGCTTATCGCTATCCGTTGCCCTGGCGTGGCGGGCCTTTCCGGTTGAGCCAGGGCGCCAACGGCCAATACAGCCATTACGGCCCGAAGAACCGCTACGCCATGGACATCGCGATGCCCGAAGGCACGCCGATCATCGCGGCGCGGGGCGGCGTGGTGGTCAAGACCGAGAACGAGCAGACCGGGCGCGGCACCGATCCTGCCGGCAACTTTGTGCGCGTGTTGCACGATGACGGGACCATGGGAGTCTACCTGCACCTGCAGAAGGGCTCGGTGAGCGTCCAGGAGGGGCAACGGGTCGTGGTGGGCACGCCGCTGGCGCTATCAGGCAACACCGGTAACAGCTCCGGCCCGCACCTGCACTTCGTGGTACAGCGCAACACCGGGCTGGGGTTGGTGTCGATTCCCTATCAGTTCAACCAGCCGGTGGGTGACTTGCCCAACTTTGCGTTGGGCAAGCAGTAGCGCCGCAGCGGCGGTGGAGGGGGCTTTTGTGGTGAGGGGATTTATCCCCGCTGGGCTGCGAAGCGGCCCTAAAAACCTTACATCGGTGTGTCCGTTGAATTGAGTTGGCAGTGTTGGGGCCGCTTCGCGACCCAGCGGGGATAAATCCCCTCGCCACAGAGGCCCACCGGGCCGGTCAACCGAGCATCAACACCTTCGCCAGAATGATCTTCGGCCCTTTCATCTTCTTGATGATGATCCGCAGGCCTTCGACTTCCAGCACTTCTTCCTCTTCCGGCACCCGTTTCAGGGTTTCGTAGACCAACCCTGCCAGGGTTTCCGCTTCGATGTGGTCCAGGTCGATGCCCAGCAGGCGCTCCACCTTGAACAGCGGGGTGTCGCCGCGCACCAGTAGCTTGCCCGGCTGATAGGCGAGGATGCCGCGCTCGGCCTTGCGGTGTTCGTCCTGGATATCGCCCACCAGCACTTCCAGAACGTCTTCCATGGTCAGGTAGCCGATGATATTGCCGTCGGCTTCTTCGACCACGGCGAAGTGCGACCCGCCCTTGCGGAACTGCTCCAGCAGCTGCGACAACGGCATGTGCCTCGATACTCGCTCCAGCGGGCGGGTCAGTTCCGCCAGGTTGAACGATTCGGGGATGTGGTCCAGGGCCGCCAGTTCCAGCAGCAGGTCCTTGATGTGCAGCAGGCCGACGAATTCCTGGCGCTCGCTGTCGTACACCGGATACCGGCTGAACTTGTGGCGACGGAACATCGCCAGGATTTCCTTGAGCGGGGCATTGAATTCCAGCGTTACCAGGTCTTCCCGGGAGTTGGCCCAGTCCACCACCTCCAGCTCGCCCATTTCCACGGCGGAGGCCAGCACGCGCATGCCTTGGTCGCTCGGGTCCTGGCCACGGCTGGAGTGCAGGATCAGCTTCAACTCCTCGCGGCTGTAATGGTGTTCATGATGCGGGCCGGGCTCACCCTGGCCGGCGATACGCAGGATCGCGTTGGCGCTGGCATTGAGCAGGTAGATCGCCGGGTACATGGCCCAGTAGAACAGGTACAGCGGCACGGCCGTCCAAAGCGACAGCAGTTCCGGTTTGCGGATCGCCCAGGATTTGGGCGCCAGCTCGCCGACCACGATGTGCAGGTAGGAAATGATGAAGAACGCGGTGAAGAACGACACACCCTTGATCACTTCCGGCGACTGGACGCCGACCGCGCCCAGCAGCGGCTCGAGAATATGCGCGAACGCCGGCTCGCCGACCCATCCCAGCCCCAGGGAGGCGAGGGTGATACCCAACTGGCAGGCCGAGAGATAGGCGTCGAGCTGGCTGTGGACGGTGCGCAGGATGTGCCCGCGCCAGCCGTTCTGTTCGGCAATGGCCTCGACCCGGGTCGAGCGCAGCTTGACCATGGCAAATTCGGCCGCAACGAAAAAACCGTTGAGCAAGACCAGGATCAGAGCAAAAAGAATCATGCCGAATTCGGCGAAGAGTGTAGCGAGGGACAAGCCAGGGGAAGGGTCCATGATGGAGTTTTGCAGGTTCCGTATGTTCGTATGATGGGAAATCGGCGCCTGAAAAGGCAGGCACAAGTCAGCCAATGTAGCGGCTGACCGGGCGATTGCCTAGTGGGGAACGCCCGCCGGCGTCATTCGTCGTGGCTGGAGTGCCGTCCGCGGACCACCTGCGCCGGGGTGAAATGGCAGGTAAACGTACTGCCATGGCCGGGCACGCTGCTGATTTCCATGCGTCCACGATGGCGCAGCAGCACATGCTTGACGATTGCCAGACCGAGCCCGGTTCCGCCAGTGTTGGAGTTGCGGCTGGAGTCGACCCGGTAGAAACGCTCGGTCAGGCGCGGCAGGTGCTTGCTGTCGATGCCGATGCCGGAATCGCGCACGCTCAGGTGTGCGCCTTGTTCATCGCCCCACCAGCGCACATGGATCCGCCCTTGTTCAGGCGTGTATTTGACCGCGTTGAACACCAGGTTGGAAAACGCGCTGCGCAGTTCCGCCTCGCTGCCCTTGAGTTGTACGGTCGGGTCTGCTTCAAGCGTGATGGACTGCTGCTTGGGGCCGGACAACTCCTGCGCATCTTCGGCAATGACTTGCAACAGGTCCTCGATGGGCACCGGCTGGTTGTCCGAGGGATAGTCGGTGGCTTCCAGCTTCGCCAGCAACAGCAGATCGTTGAGCAGTGTCTGCATGCGTCCGCCCTGCTGCTGCATCTGCTGCAAGGCACGGGTCCAGCGCGGGTTCACCTCTTCGACATTGTCGAGCAGGGTCTCCAGGTAACCGCAGATCACCGTCAATGGCGTACGCAGTTCATGGGATACGTTGGCGATGAAATCCTTGCGCATCTGTTCCAGTTGATGAATACGCGTCACGTCGCGCACCAGCATCAGGTGCTCGTTGTTGCCATAGCGGGTGATGTACAGCTGGATGCGCAGCCGATCATTGGTGGGCGACGGGATTTCCAGCGGTTCGGCGTAATTGTCTTGCTCGAAATATTCCTTGAAGCGCGGATGGCGCACCAGGTTGGTCACTGGCTGGCCGCTGTCCTGTGGCGTCTTGAGGCCCAGCAGGGTTTCTGCGGCGCGGTTCCACCATTCGAGGTTGCCGTCGCTGTCGAGCATGATCACCGCGTCTTTCAGCGCGGCGGTGGATTCCTGGACGCGGTCGATCACCGCCTGCAGGCGGCCGCGAACGCGCTGGTCGCGCCGTTGCAGGTGGTAGATGCTGTCGAACACCTCGCCCCACAAGCCGTAGCCGTCGGGCGGGGCCTCGTCGGGTTGGTGCAGGCGCAGCCACTCGTGCAGGCGCAGCAATTGCTTGAGGGTCCAGGCCAGGTAAAGCGCCAGGCCCACGGCCAGGCTCCAGCCGTAGTAGCCGGTGATCAGGCCGATCAACAGGCAACCGGTCACCAGCAACAACATGTGGCGGATCAGGGTGCCATGCCAGTTTTGATTCACTTGAGCGCGCGTCCTTGTCAGCTTGTCGGGCGGTAAGGGCTCGGGTCAGGCCTTTGTCGAAAAACGATAACCGGTGCCGCGCACGGTTTGTACCAGATTCTCATAGGCGTCGCCGAGGGCTTTGCGCAAGCGCCGGATGTGCACATCCACGGTGCGCTCCTCGACGTACACGTTGCCGCCCCAGACCTGATCCAGCAGTTGCCCACGGGTGTAGGCGCGCTCCTGGTGCGTCATGAAGAACTGCAACAGGCGATATTCGGTCGGGCCCATCTCGGCGGGCTTGCCGTCGATGGTCACGCGGTGGCTGATCGGGTCCAGCAGCAGGCCGCCAACTTCGATCGGCGCTTCGCCATCGGTCGGCCCGGCACGACGCAGCACGGCCTTGAGGCGCGCCACCAGCTCCCGAGGGGAAAACGGCTTGGTGATGTAATCGTCGGCACCGACTTCCAGGCCCTGGATCTTGTTGTCTTCTTCGCCCTTGGCGGTGAGCATGATGATCGGGATGTCACCCGTCAGCTCATCGCGCTTGAGACGTCGGGCCAGCTCGATGCCGGAGGTGCCTGGCAGCATCCAGTCCAGCAGGATCAGGTCGGGCTTGCGATCGACGATGATGGCGTGGGCCTGTTGAGAGTTTTCTGCTTCCATGCAGTCATAGCCGGCCATCTCCAACGCAACGGCGATCATCTCGCGGATGGGCGCCTCGTCGTCGACGATCAGAATGCTCCTGCCAACCATGGGGTAATCCTCTTGTCATTTAACTGTCTTGCGCCGCATTAGATAACGGAATTATTGCAGTCGTGTGACAGTTATTTCCCCGGACGGCAGCAGAGGCGATCTTGGGCTAGGCTTTTGGGTCCGAATCCTGACAACTGCAAAGGAAGGTTTCCATGGCTTATTACACTCGATCCCTCAAGGCGTTGGGGCTGGTAGCTGCGCTGGCGCTGCCGGGAATGGCGCTTGCGGCTGGCGAACCGGCAATGGTCAAGGATGGCGTGCTGGTCGATCATAAGGGCATGACGTTGTACACCTATGACAAGGACGACGGCGGCAAGTCGATGTGCAACGATAAATGCGCCGAAAACTGGCCACCACTCAAGGCTGAAAGCACCGCGACTCCTTCAGGCGAATGGACCGTGATCACGCGTGATGATGGCGCGTCACAGTGGGCCTATGACGGCGATCCGTTGTACACCTTCGTCGGCGACAAGAAGGCGGGTGACAAGACCGGCGACGGCAAGGGCGGCGTCTGGAAGATCGCCAAGCCCGACTGACCAGCACCGAACCGCTTTTCGTGGCGAGGGAGCTTGCTCCCGCTCGGTTGCGTAGCGACCGCAAGATTTTTGGGGCCGCTTCGCAGCCCAGCGGGAGCAAGCTCCCTCGCCACAGGGTTGTTCTTAATCCCACACCCAGTGCTCGGCCACAGAGCTCACCGCAACCCGTAATCCAGCACAATCCCGACAAAAATCGCCAACCCGGCCCAGTGGTTGTGCAGGAACGCCTTGAAACAACGCATCCGGTCCCTTCCGCGGGTGTACCAGAACTCCCAGGCAAAGCACGCGGCGGCGGCCACGAGACCGAGATGGAACCAGCCTCCCAGCTTGAACTGAGCCCCGGCCAGCAGCAGGCAGCCCAAGGCCAGGCCTTGCAGCGTCAGGATGATCACCCGATCGGCATCGCCAAACAGGATCGCCGTGGATTTCACGCCAATCTTCAGGTCGTCGTCCCGGTCGGTCATCGCGTAGTAAGTGTCGTAGCCCACCGTCCACAGCAGGTTGGCAATGTACAGCAGCCATGCGGCGGCCGGCAGATGGCCGGTTTCGGCGGTGAAAGCCATCGGCATGCCCCAGGAAAACGCCGCGCCCAGCACCACTTGCGGGTAATAGGTGTAGCGCTTCATGAACGGGTAACTGAACGCCAGCGCCAGTCCGCCCAAGGACAACAGAATCGTCGGCGCATTGGTGCACAGCACCAGCAGGAAACTCACGCTCATCAAGACCGCGAAGAACACCAGGGCTTCCTTCGAGCTGATCTTGCCGCTCACCAGCGGGCGCTGCTCGGTGCGTTTGACGTGGCCGTCGACCTTGCGGTCGGCCCAGTCGTTGATCACGCAACCGCCGGCACGGGTCAGCACTACGCCCAACACAAAAATCACGATGTTGGCCAAGGACGGCGAGCCTTCGCCGGCAATCCACAGCGCCCACAATGTCGGCCACAGCAACAGGTAGATGCCGATGGGCTTGTCCATGCGGGTCAGTTGCACGAAGTCCCAGGCCCGCGGATTGAGGCGGTTCAAGGATTTGAGCAGTTGCACGTACATCAGCAATTCTCCGAATAGGCGCGAGCGACGGTCCACAGCGGCGGCAGGAAAATCTCCGCCACCAGCACGCTCAACGCACCGCGATCGAAACGCGAGCGACGGCCCCACAACGCGTGGGCGCGAACCTCGGGTGGCAACCATTCGCTCGGGTAATGGCACACCTCGATCGCCCGGCGCTGGAATGCCTGGTCACAAAAAAGCAGCTCGCCCAAGGAGCGGCTGCCCAGTGCGTCCATCTGCAAACCGTCGCCCTGCAACGCGCTGCGTGCCGCCACGCTGCGGGCGAACACCCATGGTTGATCATGGCCGCGCAGGTAGACTTCGCGCACCCAGCCTTCGCTGCCCTCGGCCAGGTCCAGCGCGGCACACTCGTCGGCGCGCAACGGCTGCCAGCCCTCCAGCAGCGGTGTCACGCTGAAGTGGTCATCCGACAGGCCTGTAAGGCGCCGGGTCAGGGAGCCCTGGTCGAACAACCAGTCGAGCACGCAGGCATCGGGACGGGGCGACAGCAGGTGCTGGGGAAGCCATCGAAGTGTAGGAAATATCGAATTTGTAGGCGGCACAAGGGTCTTGAATGGCAGCGAATGAGGCCGCGAGCTTACCATGCCGGTCGGCGATTTTGGCCGAGCCAGGGCGCCGCTGCGCCGATCCCGCTTGCATCTGTCGCGACCGATCAGTACAAAACGGCCCTGAGCCGGAAAATACCGGCCAAGGCCTGACATCTTGAGGAAGTATCGGAATGAAAAAGTGGCAATGTATCGTCTGTGGCCTGATCTACAACGAAGCTGACGGCTGGCCCGACGATGGCATCGCGCCCGGCACCCGCTGGGAAGATGTGCCGGCGGACTGGCTGTGCCCGGACTGCGGCGTCGGCAAAATGGATTTCGAAATGATCGAAATCAACTGATCGTTTCATCAAACGGAGAGCAACATGAGCGCACCTGTCGTCATCGTCGGTACCGGCCTGGCTGGCTATAACCTGGCCCGGGAATTTCGCAAGCTCGACAGCGAAACCCCGTTGCTGCTGATTACCGCGGACGACGGCCGCTCCTACTCCAAGCCGATGCTCTCCACGGGGTTCGGCAAGAACAAGGACGCCGATGGCTTGAGCATGTCCGAGCCGGGCGCCATGGCCGAGCAGTTGAAGGCCGAAGTGCGCACCCACACGCGCATCAGCGGCATCGACCCGGGCCACAAACGCCTGTGGATTGGCGAGGAAGCGGTAAGTTATCGCGATCTGGTCCTGGCCTGGGGCGCTGAAACCGTGCGCGTGCCGGTGCAGGGCGATGCGGCGGACCTGATCTTCCCGATCAACGATCTCGAAGACTACGCACGTTTTCGGGCCGCCGCCGCTGGCAAGCGCCGGGTGCTGCTGCTCGGTGCCGGCCTGATCGGCTGCGAATTCGCCAACGACCTGGTCCTCGGCGGCTACGAAGTGGAACTGGTGGCCCCCTGCGAGCAAGTCATGCCGACGCTGCTGCATCCGGCCGCTGCCGCAGCCGTCCAGGCCGGGCTGGAAAGCCTCGGCGCACATTTCCACTTGGGGCCGGTGCTCAACCGTCTGCAACGTGTGGCCGACGGATTGGAGGCGCATCTGTCGGATGGCCAGGTGATTCCCTGCGATCTGGTGGTCTCGGCCATCGGCCTGCGCCCACGCATCGACCTGGCGGCTGCCGCCGGGCTGGTGGTCAATCGCGGCGTGGTGGTTGATCGTCAGCTGAAAACTTCCCACGCCAATATCTACGCTTTAGGCGATTGTGCCGAAGTCGATGGCTTGAACCTGCTCTACGTCATGCCGCTGATGAGCTGCGCCCGCGCCCTGGCCCAGACCCTGGCTGGCAACCCGACCGCTGTCAGCTACGGTGCCATGCCGATCACTGTGAAGACCCCGGTCTGCCCGCTGGTGGTATCGCCGCCACCACGGGGCAGCGAAGGCGCGTGGAGCGTCGAAGGGGAGGGCGCCGACATCAAGGCCCTGTGCCGCGACGCCCATGGCAATCTGTTGGGCTACGCCCTGACCGGTACGGCGGTGATGGAGAAACTGGCGCTGAACAAGCAGCTTCCGGCACTACTGGCGTAAATACTGGTCGCTCTGTCGCATATGCCCTGCTTTTCCGGCCACAAACGCCCGCCGGACACTGGCGCCGGTTGCGGCCCCGTGCCATCCTCACTCCGGTCTGCCGCAGAGTAGAGCCTGCGGCGCCTTAGGGGTTGTTCCGAAGAGAACAGCACGGACATAACAACAAAAAAATCGTCAAAGGGGCTTCATTCATGCGTAAACCAGAACTCGCCGCCGCCATTGCGGAAAAAGCGGACCTCACCAAAGAACAAGCCAACCGCGTCCTCAACGCTGTTCTCGAAGAAATCACCAGCGCCCTGCATCGCAAGGACAGCGTTACTCTGGTCGGCTTCGGCACCTTCCTGCAACGCCACCGCGGCGCCCGCACCGGCAAGAACCCACAAACCGGCGAGCCGGTAAAAATCAAGGCCAGCAACACGGTTGCGTTCAAGCCAGGCAAATTCCTGAAGGACAGCGTTAACCCATAATTGCGCCGACTACCTCGGTCGAGGAAAGCAAGCGGCAACAAAAAGGCATACCGATGAAGTCGATATGCCTTTTTTACGTCCGTAACAAACCCCATGGTCAGGAAGCTTTAGCCCTAGCCCAGCAGTTTGTTCGCAAGCGCCAGGTCGAACTGCTTGTTTCCGAATATTGATTTGGTCGCCAGAGCTTTCTTGAGCACATCTGAATCCAGACCCAGACCGTTTTTTTGCGCTGCAAAGAGAATCGTCAGGAACGGGAATGCGTAGTTGTCAGGCTCGGCCAATACATCATCAATCAATGCAGGCATGCCGAGAATGCAGTGCTCTGCCTTGGACAGGTAAAACTTTTCGAGCCGTTCGCTTATTTTGTTGACGGTTGCGCTGAGGGCCTGGGGAGACGGGGTTCTGATGATGCCTCCCAGTTCGTCACCGAATTGTTTCGTCTCTTCCGACAAGGAACTCTTCGACAAAAATGACGCGTTCAACAACCGACTCTGGTAGGGCGGCGATTGCTCTTTGCAGAAGCTGAAAGCCTCGCATGCATGGATCTCCAACCCAGCGTAATAACCATCGGCTTTGGTCAGGTGCTGAATGTAGATTTCCCCAAGCTTTTCTTTGGCTTTGAACAGACCAATTTTATTTTTGCTGGCCTTCAGATCCAGGTGTGGTGACGTTTTGTTTTTCAGCGTCGCCAGTAACTCCACTTCCACATTTTTGCGAATTTCTTGGCTCATCGTAATCACTTGTAAATTAAAAGATTGAAGGTGGCATTGTGCTGTGCGCCTTTGCCGCCTAGCGGTACGCCAGGCTTGCCTTTGGTATCAACCTTGAACGATCCCTTCGTGCCGGCGGACGGTTTGATCGTGCCCCCACCCAGATGTTGCGTAGTGTTGGCCGGCTTGGTCATGTCAAAGGCTTTTGAATCGGTCTGGTTGGGGGTCAGTTTCCCGGTGCCGTGCTTGACTTCAAATACGTGCAGTTTTCCACGTTGGTCTCTGGCGACAAAGTCGGCGCGAATACGTTTACCGTTGACCTTCATGGTGACTTCCTCCGCGACGATCTTGAACTTGTTGCGTTTGAGATCGTTGATCGCCTTGGTTCGGCCTTTATTGCCACTGACTGCGCTTCGGCAAGCCCATCCCCATGGATCGATCCAGGTCAGGGGGTTTGGTGCATATTGGTAGAGGTTCAATCCTCCCAGCCACCCGATCGGATCCGGCGTGGTAAACCGCCCTATATCCGGATCATAAAACCTGAACGTATTGAAATGCAGCCCGGTTTCCCGGTCCAGGTACTGCCCCTGGAACCGCAGGTTCTGCTCTTCGATGTAATACGGTTCGCGAACCTCCTCAAGCGTGTTGCCCCACACCCGATACGTGGCCTGCCAGACGGAGTGCCCATCGGCTTCGGTAAGTTGCTCCGGCAAGCCGTTGAGGTCGTTGTGGTAGTAGCGGATCTTTTGCAGCGGGGCGCTGCCGTCGACGCGGGCCAGCGGTTCGTAGCCGTCGTCTTCGTAAAGATAGAGGCTGGTTTGCTGGTGGCGATGTTCCTGCAGCAGGCGCAGCCCGTCCCAGGTGAAGCGGGTTTCGCCCAGCGGGTAGCCGTGGCTGTCGTGCTCGGCTTTTTCGATGCGCCGGCCCAGCGGGTCGTAAGTCATCCTGACTACGCTGCCGTTGTCGTTGCGCACTTCGATCAAACGGCTTTCGGCATCGTAGGCGAAGCGTTGCAGGCCGCGGGTGGCGCTGCGTTTCTCGATCAGCCGGCCGAAAGCGTCGTAGCGGTAGCGCTTGTCCTGATAGGTCAGCAGCTTGTTGTGCACCACCAGTCCGGCGCCGGGCGCCGGGCCGTCCAGCAGGTTGGCGGCGGCGTCGTAGGCAAAGGTCTCGCGCTGGCCGTGCAGGCTGTCCTGGCTGGCGATGATGCGACCGGTGGCGTCGTAGTGCAGCAACTGGCGCTGCTGAGTGGCGGGTTGCTGGTCGAGCTTGCCAATCAGGTTGTCGGCGGGGTCGTATTCAAAGTGTTTCTGCACCGCCGCCGGCAGCAGCGCGGGCTGACTGCTGTGACGACGTTGACGGGCGCGCAGGCGGCCGCTGCGGTCGTATTCGCTGCGGGTGCTGATTTGCCCTTGGGTGCGCAGCACCTCGCGATGCAGGCGATCGCGTTCGAAATCGCTGATGACCTGGCCGTCGAGGTTGATCTGGTGCAGGTGACCGCTGCCGTAGTACAGCCGATTGACCCAGCGGCCATCGGGCAGTTGGCTCTGGATCAGGTTGCCGAGTTCATCGTAGTGGTGCCGGAGGCTGCCGGCGGCGCTGTTTTCGGCGAGCAGCTGGCCGAGGGCATCGTAGGCGAAACTCAGGGACTGCGCGGCGCCTTGCAGGTCAGTGAAGGTAACGGCGGTGAGCTGGTCCAGCGGATCATAGGTATATTCGGTGCGGCCATCATCGGTGACTTTGGCGATCAACCGGCCCGCGGCGTCGCGTTCCAGACGGTGGACGACAGGCGCCGGTGATGTTTCGGGAACCTGCGCCAGGCCGCTGCCGTGAGCCGCCGGAACAGCCGTCACCCGCGCAACGTTGTCCAGCCGGTCATAAGCGTAGCGCTTGGCGCTGCCATCCAGGTCCTGCTGTTCGACCAGCCGATCCGCGGCATCCCAGGCGAACCGATAGCTTTCGCCGTTCTCGTTGATCAGCGCTTGCAGCCGGCCGAAGCTGTCGTAGGCAAACTGCACCTGCCGGCCCTGGGCGTCGATGCGTTGGCGCACCTGGCCGCGGCGGTTGTGCTGGTAATGCGTGGTGTGCCCGGCCGGGTCGGTGTGGCCGGTGAGCTGGCCGGCGCTGTCGCGCTGGTAGTGCTCGGTGCGACCATCCGGCAACTGGCTGCCGAGCAGGCGCCCTTGGGCGTCGTAACTGAATCGGGTGCGCTCGCCGAGGGCGTCGGTGAGGGTCTGCAGATAGCCGCGCGGGTCATAACTGAAACGCGTCGGGTAGCCCGAGCAGTCGATGTGTTCCACCAGTTGCCCGAACGGGTTCCAGCGCAGCTTCTTGCTCTTGCCGGTGGCGTCGATGATTTCCACCACCTGGCCGTGGGTGTCGTAACGGTAGCGGGTGACCTGGCCCAGCGGGTCGGTTTCGGCGACACAGTTGCCGCGCTGATCGTAGCGGTATTTCCAGCTGTTGCCGGCGGCATCGGTTTCCACCAGTGGCAGCGCCCAATGCTCGAGCCAGAGGGTAGACTCGCTGCGGCCCAGTGGGTCGGTTTCGCCGATCAGGTTGCCGGCCTCGTCGTAACTGAAATGGTACTGGCCGCCTTGCGGGTCGGTGGCGCTGAGCAACTGGCGTTCGTCGTTCCACTCGAACGACCAGGTCTGGCCGAGATTGTCGGCGAACCGGGTGATCTGGTGCTGGCTGTTCCAATGCCGGATGCTGATGCGTTGCAGGCTGTCGGTGATACGCGTTATGCCGGCCGTGAGGTCGTAGTCGAACTGGTAGGCGTCGCCTTCGTCAGTCCAGTGGCGGACCACGCGCCACTCCTGGTTTTCGATCAAGGCCCATTCGTAGAAGCAGCGCAGGCCGGCAGGCAGTTGATGTTCGACCATCCGCTGCCCGGCGTCGTAGCTGAACCGCCGCTGCACCTGGCCGCCAGCGTCGCGCACTGCGGTGAGATTGCCCGCCGCATCGTAGGCGTAGCTGACCAGCACTTCGCGCTGCTGGTCGGGGTAGAGGCGTTCGATCCGACTGACGCGTTCGTTTTCACGAGTCAGCTCGACCTGGAGCAAATCAAACGTATCGCGCAGCCGCACCAGGCGGCCAGCTTCGTCATAGTCGAGATGGATGCGATTGTCGTTGCGGTCACCCAACTGGCTCAAGCGCAGCCGCGATGAGTTTCCAGGCGTCGGTTCGAACAAACGGTACAAGCCGTCGTCGCTTTCGATCAGCAGTTGTCCGCTCACATGGCGCCGCACTGCGAGGCCGTCGCCGGGGCTGAACACCGCGCCGCCCAACGGGATCGAACCCATGTCGATGGGGCGGGCCTGTTCGTCGGTATACAGCAGGGTCTCGCCGCCGTCGGGGTGGGGCAGGATGTCGACCTGAACCTCGTAGGAAACGCTCCAGCCGGCGCCGAACAATCCGTCGCGGCGTTCGTCACGGCTGTTGTAGAAACGCTGCCAGTCAATCGGCAGGATGCCAGGCAACACGAAGTCCAGTTCTGCATCGCCGCCCAGCACCTTGGCCCCCGTGGCAGCATGCACCGGGTTCGACGAGCCCATGGCGGCGTTGGCCGCGGCATTGGCCGCGCTGCTCGCGGCCATGGACACCGCGCCGCCCACCAGCATGCAGGGCAACTTGCTGAAGAACTTGCCCTTGCCGCCCTTGAGCATCAGCAGTGCCGTGACCGCCAGCCCCACGCCCGGCGTCTTGCCGCTGCGGATCTCGCGCACCACCACCGAGCCACCACCAATGGTGACGTTGGGCGAAATCAGCCCGGACGACACGACCTTGGCATCGCAAGTACTACGGTCGCCGCTGCGCACGGCGGGCTGGCCGTTGATGGTGACCTTGTCCGAGCCCTCGGCCATGAACTGCGGTGGCATTGGCGGGTGCTTGGTACACAGCACCAGGTCTTCCGGCTTGGGCACCGCGCCCGGCGCGGGCGTGGCGACCGTGGGGCGCCACATCTGCGAAAAGAAAGCCCCGGCCATGTCCAGGTAGCTGGGCTCTTCTTCAGGCTCAGGGGCTTCGAGCTCCGTACCGGCGGCGGCAACGTGAGACTCGATTGCCCCGGCCGCACGGGCCGCGCGAATGTTGTTAGTGAAGGTATCGTCGGAGCCGGTGAGGATGTTGGCCTGCACCGTGGGCGGGAAAAGGGCGTTGCCGATGCCCTCGCATATATTGCTCAGGCCCTTGTCGGCTCCGGTCTTGCTCATCGCCAGGCCAACCACGGTGCCCACCACCAGACCGAGCACGAAGCAACCCAGCCCGCCGGTAACCACGGTAATGCCCGTGGCCGCGACCACCGCGGCGGTCGCCAGGGCGGTGATCGCAATGTTCGCCGCCACCTCCAGTACGCCGCCAAGTATGTCGGCCATCATTGAGGTGTGGTCCAGCGCGTCGCCCAGGCGGGCGGCCCAGAGCGCATCAGACATGCCGCGGGCTCATGCGCGCGGAGCGTTCGACAGCTATGGTTTCAAGCGATATGAAGCCTTCCATTGCGCCCCTTCCCTGTGGGTGATGGCTCGCTGACCAAGGCTACGCCAAGGCGTCTGATCAGCTTCGATTTCATGAGGCAATCGGCGGGTCGTATGTTAACCACGGCAGGCGCTTCCTGTCGCTTTCGCCAAGGACTTTTTTTGTCAAATGATCGCATCGATATCCAGCGTATAAGGCTTACCGATGACGTACCCATGAGCACCATGGACCAGCTCGATATCGGTGCCGGCCGCAGGCGCCATGGCCAGTTGTTCAGCCACGCGATTTTCCGGATGGGCCTGCCAGCGGGTCAGGTGTTGCGCCAGTTGCTCAGGGTATTTGGACAGGCTGCCGTAAACGTCTTGGTCGCTGACCAACGTCGTGTGCAGCCCTCTCAGGCGAGCACGTGTGGCGTGCACCTTGTCAACCTCACGGGCGAGGGCATCAATGATCGGTTGGTGGGTGCGCTCGTAGCCATCTGGACGCCCGATCAACTGTCTGCTTTCGTTACGCAACTGCCGAGTGATCTGTTCCAGCGCATTTTCGATGCATTCGTACTCACGCTGTGTCACCAGAGGGCTCTTCGACTCCAAAGCCTCCTGCCAGCGGCGCAGGGTTGCCCAGCACGCAGGAAGATAGCTGGAGGTCATGAGGTGGTTACCGGCCTGAAAGAGCTGGGCGGTGAACTTCGCCCGGTCCGGCAGGCCACGTCTCTGCTCCAAGGCCAGCTCGCAAGCGGCATGTTGCGTGAGGGTGTCGCAGCCTGGCGTCCAGAGGATCGTCGACCGCTCCTGACGACCGAACTCCACGGGCAGGAAATGGCGCAAGGTGCCGTGGTGTTCATAGGACTCCCCCGTCCAGTTGTAGATGCCAGCCACGAACACTGAGAAGCCGGCCGGCACGTTGGCGAACATCAGCGCGAAACCCGTGCCATAGACACTCGCCTTGGTGTCCATCCAACTGCCCGGTACGCTGGGTATCGGGTCGTTGTGATTGACCATGCGGTAATGCACCAGGGGGGCGGCATTTTCGACGAAGACGGCGTCGGCGGCGCGAGGGGCACCGTAGGTGTAGAGTTGGATGTCGTAGCTGAATCCTTCCCTCAGACGTAGCATTTCTGCGAGCAGCAATGCCACGGCGCCGCCCAGGCTATGGCCACAGATCAGCAGTTTCTGACCGGCATGAAACCTTTCCAGGTAATCAATTACGAAGGCAGCAGCTTTTTTGGCTGCTCCGTAAAACCCCTGGTGCACCTTACCGCCACCTTCCTCAAAGGGAACCTGGAGCGCGTCGGCGTCACGCAGGCCATCGGCAAGCATCTGCGCTGTGCCGCGCACTGCGATCAGAATTATTTCGTCGTTGTGAGTGATGAAAGCTTGGGTATCGGTGCTTTCTTCTTTTGCAGTGTCATCGAGAAAATGGACCTTGGCGGGATGCTCCTGCTTCACACCCAGTTCCGGATTGTTCATAGGGTACAGAGCAGGGTCGAACGGGACGATTTCCAGTCGCTTGGAGTAGGGCACATCCTCATACAAGGGGTAATGGTGTTTTACCTGTCCCGGGTCAACCTTCCAAAGCTCCTCGGACTTGGCCAAGGCAACGCCGAACCAGTTGCCCACGCTCGGTTGCTTGGGGAAACTCACCGATAAGTGTATTGGAGCCTCGCCGGGCTTCTGGCCGAAGGGGCAGTAACTCAAGGTCGCCATGAGCGCCAACTGGTACAGGTTGAGCGCGCAGAATTGCGGAGTGATGGACAGCATGGGCCGCAAGGCCCGCAGCGGGCGCACTTCCAACACGGTATGCAGTTGAGGCATCAACGCTACGCCAGTCTCGCCAAACTTTCCCATGAGCCGTGCCGGCCCCTGGTTGGTTGGGTAATGTCGGTACACCCGCGGCGGCAGATGGGCGACATGCTTGACTAGGTCGCGCACCTCCACCTGGAAGAACTGACCGGCGCAGGCTTGGGCGGGGTTCTCTCGGGTGCTGGTGGCGTTGTCGTTCAGGTAGGGGGTTTGTTCGGCGCGAACTTGGAGTTCGGTGATTTTGAGCGGGTAGCTATCTCTGCTCTGGAGCTCTATGTATAACCGTTCCTGGCCCTGATATTCCTGATCCAAGGTCAAGGCGATCGGCCCGGCGAAATGATTGCTGACCTTGCCCCTTCCCGTGGCATCGAGATCGCCGCGGTACGTTTGCCCTTCCGAGTCGGTGACAACATAGGCCAGCCATGCGTAAGGCTCGCCAGAACCCAATTCATCCACCAATTGAAAGCTGGTCCATTTACCGCCCGCAGGGCAGTCGAGCATGCGACTCCTAAGGCGTGACTCCGAAGCCGTTTTCGACAACATCATGCGTAAACTTCCTTATTCGGTACAACTTGGGTAAATGGTGCATGGCTCGCCGTCCGGCATATGAAATCCACTGAAATCCTTGTAATTGCCGAGACAAAAAGCGTATCGATCTTCGAAATTGTCTCCCATGCAGCGTTTCCAGCCATTGGCGAACTTGACCCATGTGTCCTTCATGTAAGGTCTTTCCTCGTCTGCCATCTTGATCTTCATCCTCACCGTTTTCCCCGGCAGTTGATCAAGCGTGAACGCCGAAAAAGGCCGACCGTTTCCAACGTCGCCCTTTGGGTTGGTTTTTTTGCAATCGAGGATTTTTACGATGCGTCGTTTGGCCCCCGAGGTGCGGAACAGCCACTGGCATTGGCCGTGGAAGATGCTCTCCCCCGTCTTGCTGAAGGTGCCCTTGTATTGCTCCTCCAGCTCATCACGTATAACCACGTTGGCAGTATCTCGACTGGAATCGAGCCAATGCGGGCCGTAGATAGAGCTAATTCCAAGCTCGATACGACTGATCACCAGCGGACAGCCGCTGCGAGTTCTACGGATAAGAATTTCGGCAATGGGTTTGTCCTTGCTCTTGAACACCGGTGCCTTGTTGTATTTTTTCTCGACGGTGCAGGTTTCCCCAGGAGCGGGGACGTAATACACCGCCGCCTCATAGGCAAAGCCAGGCGGCAAATCACCCGTAAAAGTAAATGTGTCTGGTTGTCTGTCGGCACATCCCGCAGTGATTGCCATGCAGCAGCCCAGGCATGTGCCCCGTAAGACCCGTGTCATGGCGATGCTTCTCCTTGCCAGAAGTCCACCATCAACCGCACCCGTTCAAAATGCTCCTCAGGGCTCTCGCCTTGGCGTGCTTGCCACTGCGTCGGCGTCCGTGTTGGCGTTTTCAGGCGCTGGGCCAGGAAAAAAGCCAGTTGTTCGGGCGCCAACCAGTTCCATGCTTCGGCCTGGTCGAGGGTGGCATGCAACCAGGCGTCCGGGTCCTCGTGTTCGGCGAGCTTCGCGTAGGCGTCCAGGTGCTCGGCCAATAAAAAGCGTCGGGCATTGATCCGGCGCGTTGCTCGTGCTTGCTGTTCGGGTATGGGGACTTGCAACCAAAGCAGCACCTCTGGCACCGGATGTGTCCCGGGGGAGGGATTGTCGATGTGTTCCCAGCGGTCACCTTGCCAATAGCACACGCTATTGGCCGGACCGAGATAGGCGGCATGCGCTTCGACTGGCAGATACGCAAGCGCCCGGGCCAATACCCGGTTGTCGTGGAAGCGATACACCGCTTGATGAGGACGCTCCCCAACAATCAATCGTTCGCGCCAGTGCCCGACTAACTGGGGGAGGTGGCCCTTGGGGAGGCTGGCGAGCCAACCCCAATGACTGTCCGGTCGATTGAGCAACTCCTGGAGATTTTTATCGTTGGGGTTATCGAAGGTGAAGACAAACGGCCCGACCTCGCTGAGATCGGCAATCAGGGTTTTGCTGTAGACGCTCAGATATTGATCGGGTCGACTGTTCTTGATCAGGGCCTGGAGCATCGGTTGTTCGCCGTCCGCATCCAGGATCACACACAGGGCATGGCCGAGGCGGAGGTGTTCAAGCAGCCACTGCCGAGGTTGGGTATCGTTCATGCGGCTATGGGCTCCATCGGGCATGCGCCCTCGCGGCAGGCTTCGCAAAGGGGGCAGAAATCCGCTCCGGCGACCTTGCTGGTTGTCATCAGGGCGCGTTGGGTGGGCGCAAGCGTGGGCGGCAGGTTGAGCAGCGTAGCCAACGGGTCGATCGACCCTGGATCGAATGCTGCGGCACGTGCACCGGGAAGCGGGGCGCCACCCAATTGGATTGCGCTACTGCTGAAAATGCCGCCATGGCCGATCACGATATGCTCGCCTCCGGCACTCAGGCTGAGCGTCGCTCCCGCTTCCAGGACCAGATGAGCACCGGCTTTTATATGCACCTGCTGGCCGGCCTCGACGACCAGCGCCTGGTCCGCGTGGGTATGGCGATTGGCAACGTGCAGGTAGTCGTTGGCTTTTACCTGGACCGTGCGATCGGCAGCGATGGTCCGGTGTTCACTGGCTTGCAGCACCGTGGTGCTGTTGCCCTTGATGTTTTCTCGACGTTCATTGCCGATCTCCAGTCGGCTGTCATGCTCGATCTTCTGCTCCATGTCGCGCTGGGCTCGGAGGTAAATCAGCTCCTGCCCCGCGCGGTCTTCCAGCTGTAGCTCATTGAAACCTCGGCCACCCGGTGAGCTGCGGGAACGAAACACCGTTCGGGTCTTTTGTGCGGGCAACTGATAGGGCGCGGCGTTGCTGCTGTTGACCAGGCAACCGCTGATCAGAGGTTTGTCTGGATCGCCTTCCAGGAAGGTCACCAGTACTTCCATGCCTACCCTGGGGATGGTGACTGCGCCGAAGCCGTTCCCGGCCCAATTGGACGCCACCCGCAGCCAGCAGCTGCTGTTTTCACTGGTATCGCCGGCGCGATCCCAGAAGAACCTGACCTTGACCCGGCCGTACGCGTCGCAATGGATTTCTTCGCCTTGCGGACCGGTAACGATAGCCGTCTGGCTTCCGGACATTCGCGGTTTTTCATGAGCCCGTGGTGAGCGAAAAATCGAATCCCACGGCGTGGCGACAAAGCTGTTCCGGTAGCCTTCGCTCTCAGGGCGTCCGATGTCGTCGTCCAGGCCTTCCTCCAGCACTTGCGACTGGCTGCCTTCATGATGCAACTCGGTCAACAGCCACAAGTCGTTCAACTCCGGGCGCGGGTGCTCACTTAACATCAGGAAATGGCCGGACACCAATTCTGGCTGATCACTTGTACCCTCGGCCCTGCGATAGTCGGCGCGATGGCTTTCAAAGGCCCGCCGGGTCAATCGCTTCCCATGCTCCTGTTGGATGAAACCCCCGGGGTAGTCATAAGCCTCCAGGTCCGGTCGGATTTTGTTGATCGCTGGCTGGTAGTCCTGTTCGAGGGTGAACGTTGATTTCTCAAAATCATAATCACGACGAGTAACCCTGCTGGCCCGGGTTTCCAGCCGCACATCGAAACGTTGTACAACCGGCTCCTCGCCCAGCAGGCCGTTGCCTTGTTTATAAGCCGTGGGACGATCAAGCCTCTGGAATACGGTCTGGTCATCGCCAAACACCAGGTGATGGCCCGACTTACTATGCTGGAAATGGTAGTGCAGGCCTTCTTCCTGACACAGGCGCGCGATGAAAGCCAAGTCCGATTCGTGGTACTGGACACAGTAGTCACGCGGTGAATAGCTCGTACCCAGTCGGAAGCTATAGGCGTCAGCCAGTATTCCATATTCCTTGAGAATTGAAGAAATGATCTCGGGAACAGTGATTTGCTGAAAGATGCGTTGATTGGTGCGGTACTGCAAATAAGCCAGCCTGGGCGTCAGTTGCACGTTGTAATGAGCCAGGCGTTTTGCGGAGTCGCGTTGAGTTACACGGTGGATCTGTCCATGGACGCCACAGTCCTTTGCGTTAAACCCAAGAAACGCCTGCTTGTGCAAGAGTTTCTCGAGGTCCAGATTCTTTCGTTCGCTGACCAGTTCTATATCGAACAGATAAGGGGTACTGATTGCTTCGCGACCTTCGAATTTCAGTACCTGAAGATCACGCCCGAAGTCCTCGATATCAAGGTGAAACGTTGGAAACGCGTGATGAGTGGGCATGCTCCGTTCCTTCGCAATGGGCTGGCTTCCCTTCATTGAAGCAAGCCAGAGGACTACCGCACTCCATTACGATGAAAAAAGACGGGTATGTAAGAATTTTCTAAATTAAGCGTAGGTAGAAATCATTCGTCTCAATTCTGCTTCGAATGGGTATGTTAAAAGTTAGAAAAAAATAGTAGGGCTCTAGGGGTTGTAGTTTGAGTGCTAAAGATTTCTTTGATTAATACCGTATTTAGAGAAGTTTCCTACATTTTTATTTTTAGAACCTTGGCATGCTTCGCGTCGAACGGATAGCGGTGCATGAGCCAAATCCGCTTGCATAAGTTATCGCTGATGAAAAAATTCTGACGGTTACGTCAAAACTAGTGTTGATGGCTTGCCGCGGATTAATAAAGCTGAGCAAATTTTGAAGGCATACATGTCTTACTCTGAAAAACTCTCTGCCCATTATCTGGTCCTTGCCAGTTGTCCCGTTTCCAGCGAAAACTTCGCGGGGGTAGATGTGCGTTTTTCAGATGAATATGAAGTTTTGGAACGCGAGCTCGGCAAAGCCCAGTCGATGCATGAGAACGGCCAGATCGACTGGCTGAAGGTCCTTGAAAAAAGTGAAGCCCTGCTGCGTACCCAGTCAAAAGATTTGCGAGTGGCCGCCTGGCTGACCTGGGCGTTGTACCAGCGTGAGTCGTTCCAAGGGTTGCTAGCCGGCCTCGGGCTTTTGCGACACCTGTGCAAGAACCATTGGCTTGAGCTCCACCCGGTCAAGACCCGAACCCGTGCCGCCAGTTTTCATTGGTTGGTGCCTCGCCTGGAGCAGGCGTTAAGTGAAGATGTCGCGATAGGCAAGCAACTGCCGTTGTTCCGTCATCTGGCAGAACAACTTGAAGACCTTGATGCCGTCTTCACCACTCATCTCGGCAATGACGCGCCTTTGGTATTGCCGCTGTGCCGACGTCTCAAGGGCATGATCCAGCGTGTGACCAGTGGCCAGCCGCAGCCTGGATCTGTCGGGACGATGGTGGCTCAAGTAAAGCAAGCCGCTACCCAACTGCTCGCTTCCGGTGCTCCGATCGAAAACGAAAGGGATGCCCACAAGGTGTTGCGGGCTCAGCAGGAGAGCGCTCGTACGTTATGCGCCTGGTGGCTCAAGCAAAAAGTGACGGATGCGCGCGCGCTGCGCCTCAACCGCACCTTGCTCTGGTTGGGCATCGACGCGGTGCCGGAGCGCAATGCCGAACAGGTTACCCAGCTACGCAGGCTTCCGGTGGATAAGCTCAAGGCTTATCAGGACAGACGCGAGCGGGGCGAGTACGCGGACCTGCTGGTAGAGATCGAGACCAGCCTGACAAAGGCGCCGTTCTGGTTCGACGGTCAGCGGCTCGCATGGGAGTGTCTTCAAGGGTTGAATGCCGAATCGGCCATGCGCGAGGTAGAGGTCCATTTCGCATTATTCATCCATCGCCTTCCGGGCGTCGTCGAGCTGCGCTGGCACGACGGCGAGCCGTTCGCCGACCCGGCCACCCGGGCCTGGATCGCTGCGCAGGTCATGCCTCGCCTGGAACGCCCCAACACTGCGCCACGAGTCGAGACCATCGATAACCAGGCGCCTTGGGAGCTGGCCCTGGAAGAAGCCGGATCAATACTGACCGTGGACGGCCTCAAGCCTGCCGTTCAGTTTCTCAGGCAAGGGATGCAAACCGCTGAGGGTGCGCGGGCGCTTTTCCTTTGGCGATTCTCATTGGCTCGCTTGTGCTTCTCGGCCAAGAAATACGAGCTTGCCAAGGTCCAGCTCGAAGCGCTGAACCAGGCGTTGCAAGACGCGGGCTTGAATGCCTGGGAGCCCGATCTCGAGCTACAGGTCCTGCATCTGCTGCATCACTGCTGTGAGTTATTGCCCCAGAACCACCTCGTTCGCGAGCGCAAGGATGAAACCTACCGCAGGTTGTGTCATCTCGACCTGGAACGGGTCATCGAATAGGCCTGCAGGCCTCTAATCGCAAGGAGAATAGTCATGGCCAAAGAAGGCTCTGTCGCCCCCAAGGAACGCATCAACGTCACCTTCAAGCCTGCTATCGGAGGGGGCCAGGAAGAGATCGAACTGCCCCTCAAACTGTTGGCAATCGGTGACTACATCCATCGCAAGGACGAACGCAAGATCGAAGACCGCAAACCGATCAGCATCGACAGGATGACCTTCGACGAAGTATTGGCCAAGCAAGAGCTGAGCCTGCTCCTGAGCGTACCGAACCGCCTCCAGCAAGAGAGCGATACCGACGAGCTCGCCGTACAACTGCGCTTGCGTTCGATGAAGGATTTCAACCCGGCGAACCTGGTCGACCAAGTGCCCGAACTCAAGAAGTTGATGGAGCTGCGAGATGCGCTGGTGGCACTCAAAGGGCCGTTGGGCAACGCACCGGCGTTTCGCAAGGCCATCGA
Organism: Pseudomonas sp. D1-1; assembly: GCF_051132225.1. Taxonomy (NCBI): domain Bacteria; kingdom Pseudomonadati; phylum Pseudomonadota; class Gammaproteobacteria; order Pseudomonadales; family Pseudomonadaceae; genus Pseudomonas; species Pseudomonas sp. D1-1. Next base: position 111,490 of record NZ_CP071676.1, read on the forward strand.
AGGCGTGCTTGCCGACGATACATCCCGCAATCGCGTGCTGGATGAACTGGGCCTGGCTGCCTCAGCCCCGGACGTTTGATTCTCTCTCAGCCAAGGAAGTCGCCATATGAATAATCACGCAGCGCAGCACCGAGATAGCGGCGAGTACAGCATTCTCGAAAGCATCATCGCTCAAACGCGCCTGACGCCTGAAGACGACGCCTATGACATTGCCAAGCGAGGCGTGTCGGCATTCATCGAAGAGCTTCTCAAGCCGCAGAACAGCGGCGAGCCAGTCAAGAAGGCCATGGTTGACCGCATGATCGCCGAGATCGACTCCAAGCTCAGCCGCCAGGTGGACGAGATCCTCCATCACGCCGATTTCCAGGCATTGGAGTCGGCGTGGCGTGGCCTGCAGCTATTGGTTGATCGCACGGATTTTCGCGAGAACATCAAGATTGAGATGCTCAGTATTTCCAAAGACGATTTGCTGGATGATTTCGAAGACTCGCCGGAAGTCATGCAGTCGGGTTTGTACAAACACATCTACACCGCCGAATACGGTCAGTTCGGCGGCCAGCCGGTCGGGGCGATCATCGCGAACTATTTCCTGTCTCCCGGATCCCCCGATGTGAAGCTGATGCAGTACGTAGCCAGCGTGGCGTGCATGTCCCATGCGCCCTTCATCGCTGCGGCCGGTCCAGGATTTTTTGGTCTGGAAAGCTTCACTGGCCTGCCAGACCTCAAGGATCTCAAAGGGCATTTTGAAGGTCCGCAATTCGCCAAATGGCAAAGTTTTCGTCAATCGGAAGACGCACGTTATATAGGCCTTACCGTGCCGCGGTTCCTTTTGCGTACACCCTATGATCCGCAGGAAAACCCGGTCAAATCGTTCGTCTACAAGGAAACCGTTGCCAATGACCATGAGCATTATTTGTGGGGCAACACGGCGTACGCATTCGGCACTCGGCTCACCGATAGCTTTGCCAGGTTCCGCTGGTGCCCGAACATCGTCGGCCCCCAGAGCGGCGGCGCGGTTGAAGATCTGCCATTGCACCACTTTGAAAGCATGGGCGAGATCGAAACCAAGATCCCTACCGAAGTGCTGGTTTCCGACCGTCGCGAATACGAGCTGGCCGAAGAAGGCTTCATCTCACTGACCATGCGTAAAGGTAGTGATAACGCTGCGTTCTTCTCCGCCAGTTCCGTGCAGAAACCGAAATTCTTTGGCATCAGTGCCGAAGGCAAGGCGAGCGAGTTGAACTACAAGCTCGGTACGCAACTGCCTTACATGATGATCGTCAACCGCCTGGCTCATTACTTGAAGGTGCTGCAGCGTGAGCAGCTCGGCTCGTGGAAAGAACGCACCGACCTTGAGCTGGAGCTGAACAAGTGGATCCGCCAATACGTCGCCGACCAGGAGAACCCGAGCTCCGAAGTCCGTGGCCGGCGGCCGTTGCGTGCGGCCCAGGTCATCGTTACAGACGTGGAGGGTGAGCCGGGCTGGTATCGCGTCAGCCTGAATGTCCGCCCACACTTCAAGTACATGGGCGCCGATTTCACCCTGTCGCTGGTCGGCAAGCTGGACAAAGAGTAAACGGAGCTCGCGCCATGACTGGATACGGCAGCCTTTTCGAACGCTTGAATGGCGATACCGAAGCACGCTCGGGATTGAGTCGCGATGCCTGCGCCGGAGCGTCCGTGGCTGCCCATCTGGCAAAAATGCTTTGCACCCGAGCGGGCAGCGCACAAACCGCAGCCGATTACGGATTGCCCGACCTCAACGATATGCGGCTGAGTTTGCACGACGCCCGTGGTCAGGCCTGTCGTGCGATCCAGGCCTCTATCGAGGCTTACGAGCCGCGCCTGAGGAATGTCTGTGTCGTTTCAGCGCCCAATGACGCCGACCAGCTCCGCCTGTCTTTTCGCATTGACGCCTTTCTGGAAGTGGAAGGCTTCAGGGGAGCGGTGAATTTCTCCGCATGCCTGGACGGCAATGGCCAGATCAAGGTCATTCAAGGATAGATATGTCATTCAATCAGTATTACCAGAGCGAGTTGAGCGCGCTTCGCCAGTTGGGCCAGCGTTTTGCCGAGCGCAATCCTGCGCTGGCACCGTTCCTCGGCCAGGCTGGGCGCGACCCTGATGTTGAACGGTTGCTGGAGGGCGTCGCGTTCCTGACAGGGCGTTTGCGGCAGAAGCTCGATGACGAACTGCCGGAGTTGAGCCATTCGTTGATGCAACTGCTTTGGCCCAACTACATGAGGCCGCTACCGTCCTTCGGTATCTTGCAGTTTGATCCGCTACAGCGGGCTGGTCCCGCATTGCAGGTCGAGCGCGATACGCCGGTGGAGAGCAAGCCGATCAAAGAGGTGATCTGTCGTTTTCGAACCTGTTACCCGACCGAGGTATTGTCGCTGGATCTGACTGGGCTCGGTTACTCGGTAAAGGGAAACGGCTCGTTATTGAGCCTGCGTCTGCAGATGACTTGCGATGGCCACCTGGGAGAATTGCAGCTAAGCCGTTTGCGCCTGCATCTGACCGGCGAGCGTTATATCAGCCAGATGCTCTACCTCAATCTGATGCGCAACCTGGAACATGTCGAGCTGATCCCGTTGGGCGGTGATGGCGGTCCCGTAACCGCTGCGAATGGTGATCCCCTGACGTTCAGGATCGCCGCCAGCCAAGTCCGGCCGGTGGGGTTCGCCGACGAGCACGCGCTGGTCCCTTATCCGTTGAACACCTTTCGCGGCTATCGCTACCTGCAAGAATATTTCGCGTTCCAGGAAAAATTCCTGTTCATCGACGTCAATGGCCTCGATGTACTCAACACGTTGCCGCAAGACATCCTGAAACAGATGCGAGGGCTGGACCTGCGTTTCGACATCGGCAAGAGCGGTAATCAGCGGTTACGTCCGACGCTGGATAACGTGAAGCTTTATTGCACGCCCATCGTCAATCTGTTCAAACATGACGCGCAGCCGATTCGCCTGGATGGGAAGCAGGATGAATACCTGCTCTTGCCGGCCCGATACGACCCTGAACACTGCGGCGTGTTTTCCGTCGAAAGCGTTACTGGCTGGAACCCCGGTGGGCTGGGTTACCAAGCCTACGTTCCTTTCGAATCCTTCGAACACGATTCCAGTTTCGACGTACCTGGCAATCGCGGTTATTACAGCGTTCGCCAACGGCCCTCGTTGCTTCACGGTGGCTTTGACACTTGCCTGGGATTCGGCATCCGGCCCAACCCGACCCACGAGACGCTGTCGATCGAGTTGATGTGCACCAATCGGAACCTGCCGCGCCAGCTCAATCCGGGTGATATCAATCAACCGGGCGACAAGAGCCCGGCGTCGCTTGGTTTCCGCAATATCGGTCCGGTTACGCCGAGTTACGCGCCTCCGTTGGATCGTGACTTCCTCTGGAAGCTCATCAGCAACATGTCGCTCAACTACCTGTCGCTGGTGGACGTCAATGCGCTGAAAGTAATACTCGAGACCTACGACTTTCCGCGTTACCACGACGAACAGACCGAAAAGGTCAGCAAGCTTCTGCTGAGCGGCCTGAAGGCGATTGAACACCACCATGTTGATCGACTGCATCACGGCTTGCCCGTTCGCGGCATATGTACAGAGCTGACGATCAATCCTCAGGGCTATATCGGCGAAGGTGATTTGTACGTCTTCGCGTCCGTCCTCAACGAGTTTTTCGCGCTCTACGCCAGCCTCAACTCGTATCACCAGTTGCGGGTAAACAGTACGCAGGGAGAGGTGTACCAATGGACACCCCGTATGGGCCAGCAGCCGCTTCTATGAGCGCGCTGACGAGAGGTATACGCGAGTATTCGTTGTTCCAGGCGATCTTACTGGTGATCGAGCGGCTGCGCGGCGCCCATCCCGGGCTGGATGACGAAGCACTGTATGACCAGTTGGAGTTCCAGGCCAACCCGAGCCTGGGGTTTCCGGCCAGTGATATCGAGCGCGTGGAATTTTTCCAGGAGCATGGGCAGGTGCGGGCTCGCCTGAGTATCAACCTGATCGGCCTGGTGGGAACAGGATCACCGGTACCGGCGTTTTATGGCGAGCAGGCGTTGGGAGACGGCGATGGCAATCCGACTCGCCAGTTCCTCGACGTGTTCCACCATCGCCTTCAGCGGTTGATGCTGCCGATATGGCGAAAATATCGTTACTACCAGAGTTTCCAGACTGGCGCTAGGGACCCGTTTTCGGAGCAACTGTTCGCGCTGATCGGTCTGGGAGGCGAAGAAATTCGCAAGGCTACTCAACTGAACTGGAAACGCCTGCTGCCCTACCTGGGCCTGTTGAGTCTCCGAGCCCATTCGGCAGCCTTGATCGAAGCGGTGCTGCGTTATTACTTCAAGCACGCCGAGCTAAGCCTGGAACAGTGCGTAGAGCGCCGGGTCGAGATTCTCGCCGAGCAGCGCAATCGACTTGGAGGCGCCAATAGCCTGTTGAGCGAAGACCTTGTGCTGGGCGAAAGGGTTCGTGATCGCAGCGGCAAGTTCCGGATCCATATTCGCGAACTGGACTGGCAACGTCTGCACGAATTTCTGCCAATCGGTGTTGGCTACCAACCTCTTTGCACACTGGTGCGCTTCACCCTGCGTGATCCCCTCGAATATGACATTCGCCTGGTCTTGCGCCAGCAGGAAATACATGAGCTGCGTATTGGAGAACAGAACACTTGCCGCCTGGGATGGACCAGTTGGCTGGGGCTTGAACACGCCGACGGCGTGGTGTCCCTCGGCAGCAGCATTCATCAGGAACGAGTGAAATGATCAATGTGGATCTTCAGCAACTTATCCAAGCGCTGGACGCAGATACCCGGGGCGATCTGGAGCGCTCGGCGCAGCGATGTGCGGATCGTGGCGCAGACAAGATCCTGGTGGATGATCTGTTGCTGAGCCTGCTGGAACGTAGCCAGAGCTTGCTTGTGCGTGCCTTGCTGGATGCCGGGATAAGTCCAGGCCAGTTGAGCTCGGTTCTTCAACCTCGGGCTGAACACGGCGCTTCACGTAATCCGGTATTTGCCCTTGAGCTGGTGCAATGGCTGCAGGATGCGTTGTTGGTGGCGAATCTCGAGCTAGGTCAAGGCAGTGTCACGGAGGCCGCGTTGATCCTGGCGTTGTTACGCAACCCCATTCGTCATGCAGGCACTCGGTACCAGCCGTTGCTCGCCCGGTTGAGCATCGAGCGGCTGATGGATTTCGCCCTGTCCCTACAGTCCCAGACGAACGACAGTCAACCCGCCATGCCGGGCGATTCGTTACTGGAGCGCTTCACTCATAACCTGACCCGGCAGGCTCGTGACGGCAAGCTTGATCCGGTGCTATGCCGGGACGGCGAAATCCGGCAAATGATCGATATCCTTTCGCGTCGCCGCAAGAACAATCCGATCGTTGTCGGTGAAGCCGGGGTCGGCAAGACTGCCATCGTCGAGGGGCTGGCGTTGCGCATCGCCGCAGGGGAAGTGCCGTCAGGGCTTGAAGGGGTACAAATCCTTTCGCTGGACATGGGGCTGCTGCAGGCCGGAGCCAGCATCAAAGGGGAATTCGAACGTCGCCTCAAAGGGGTGATCGACGGCGTAAAGTCTTCATCCACTCCCATTATTCTGTTCATTGACGAGGCCCATGCATTGGTCGGCGCAGGTGGAAGCGCCGGCGGTTCAGACGCGGCCAACCTGCTCAAGCCGGCGCTGGCCCGAGGTGAATTGCGCACAATTGCGGCCACGACATGGGCCGAGTACAAGAAATACTTCGAAAACGACGCGGCCCTCGCACGTCGTTTCCAGCCAGTGCAACTACACGAGCCGACCGTCAGTGATGCGGTGACAATCCTGCGTGGGTTGGCCCGGGTTTATGAGCGGAGTCATGGCATCTATCTGCGTGATGATGCGGTGGTCGCCGCGGCGCGGTTGTCAGCTCGCTATCTGGCCGGTCGTCAATTGCCGGACAAGGCCGTCGATGTGCTGGATACCGCCTGTGCTCGGGTGCGTATCAGCCTGGCTGCAGCGCCGCGAAGCCTTGAGCGCCTGCGTGGAGAACTGGCCGAAGGCGAGCGACAACGTCAGGCGTTGTGTCGTGATGCACAGGCCGGGTTGCCGATCGATCACCAGGCATTGGCGACACTTGAGGTGAACCTGGAAGCTATTGAAGAAAAGCGCCAGGTTCTGGAGTCTCGTTGGGTCGAGCAACGAGTGCTTGCCGAACGCCTGTTAACACTACGCCAGCAATTGGTCGGAGCGCGGGAGGATGGGTCGCAGGTCATGGAAGTCGAGACGCTGGAAGCGGCGTTGGACGAAACCCACCATGCGCTGCTAATCGCCCAGGCCGATGAGCGCCTGGTCAGCTTTGAAGTGTGTCCACGCCTGGTAGCTGAAGTAATCAACGCATGGACTGGCGTGCCGTTGTCGCAGCTGGCATGCGAGCACAACAGCCGGATCACCCGTTTCGCGGATGACTTGGGCGCGCGCATCAGGGGGCAGGAACCAGCCGTGCAGGCCCTTGATCGCGCGATGCGGGCGGCCGCTGCTGGCTTGAACAAGGTCGATGCTCCTGCGGGTGTGTTTTTGCTGGTGGGCCCGAGCGGTGTCGGCAAGACCGAAACGGCGTTGGCCCTGGCGGATTTGCTATACGGCGGAGACCGTTTTATCACGACGCTCCACATGGGCGAATTCCAGGAGAAACATACCGTTTCCCGACTGATCGGCGCGCCACCGGGTTATGTCGGGTTCGGCGAGGGGGGCATGCTCACCGAAGCCGTCAGGCATAAGCCCTATTCTGTTGTGTTGCTCGACGAGGTTGAGAAAGCTGATCCGGATGTGCTGAATCTGTTCTATCAGATTTTCGACAAGGGCCTGGCCAATGACGGCGAAGGACGGGAGATCGATTTTCGCAACACGCTGATTCTGATGACGTCGAATCTGGGCAGTGAATGCATCAGTCAATTGTGCCAAAACAACACGCGGCCAAGCGCTGAACATCTCGAAGAAGCTATCCGTCCGTTGCTCAGTCAGCATTTCAAACCTGCATTGCTGGCGCGGATGTGTGTGGTGCCGTACTTCCCGGTAAGTGGTGCGGTGTTGCGTGAGCTCGTGGAGATAAAAATGGCTCGCTTGGGCGAGCGGCTGAAACGTCGTCAGTTGGGATTCACTTATTGCGCGCAGCTTGTGGACCAGCTGGTCGAGCGTTGTGACCGCAGCGACAGCGGCGCGCGGCTTATCGATCACTTGCTCGATCTTCATCTGATGCCGCGATTGGCCGACCGCTTGCTCATGGCGATGGCGAACAATGAACAGCTGCGGCATGTCCACGCCACGCTTGATGATCAAGCCAGCGTAGTGTGCGAGTTCACTTGATGAGCGCAATGTTCACGCAGGTACCGCAGCCGCTGGCTTATGCAGAAGCCCTTTTGGCCGAGTTTTCAACCCTGTCGCGATCTGGCGACGACGTATCACTGCTTGGGGATTTCATCAGGGGCATCGCACGGCTCAGTACGTGTGAGGTGGCGCAACTATACCTTCTGGATACCACGCACGCCCGGTTGGAAATGTACGCTGAATGTCTCGAAGAGCAGCTGCAATTTCCTGATCGGGCAAGCGTGTCCTGCGACTATAACGATGAACAACTGTTGCATTACGTCCTGCGCCAGAATCGTGTGGTATGCCTGGGCGCGTTGAGTGACAGCTTGCACGATACGGCGTTCCTGCCGGTTCGTGCCGCGCCTTGGCAATCACTGCTCTGCGTGCCGCTTGTCGACATGCGAGGCGCCACCGCCGGACTGTTGCTCTGCGCCAGCGTCAAGCATCTCGACTTGAAGGGGTTCGCTGAGTCCTTCGGGCATCTGGGGATGTTTGCGCTCAGGCAGATGCACCTGCTGCAGTGCAGGCAACTTCCTGCCGACGGCCTCCGGCAAGTTGCCATTACCCTGCCAAGTGCCAACCGCTATGGTTTGATCGGCAAGAGCGACGCGATGCGTCAGACCTGCCTGTTGGTCAGCAAGGTAATCAACAGCCCATACACCGTGCTGTTGTGTGGCGAGACCGGGACTGGCAAGGAAGTGGTTGCCCAGGCCCTTCATGATCATGGTCCGCGCCGCACGGAGGCATTCATTGTTCAGAACTGTGCCGCGGTTCCCGAGCATTTGCTGGAAAGTGAGTTGTTCGGTTATCGCAAGGGGGCTTTCACGGGTGCCGATCGGGATCGCCCCGGGCTGTTCGATGCGGCTGACAGAGGCACGTTGTTGCTCGATGAAATCGGTGACATGCCATTGTCTCTCCAGTCCAAGCTGCTACGGGTATTGCAGGAAGGCGAGATTCGTCCGCTGGGGTCCAACCATACCCACAAGATCGATGTTCGCATCATTGCCGCTACCCATCGGGACCTGAAGCAATTGATGAACGAGGGCAAGTTTCGCGAAGACTTGTATTACCGCCTCGCACAGTTTCCGATCCAGTTGCCCGCGCTACGTCAGCGCGGCCCCGACATCATTGAACTGGCGCGACACTTCACTGACAAGGCCTGCGCACTCCTGCAACGAGACGTTCCGCGCTGGTCCGACGCAGCGCTGGTTCACCTGGCGGCCTATGATTTTCCAGGCAACGTACGCGAGCTCAAAGGCATCGTGGAAAGAGCCGTGCTGCTGTGCGATGGCGCCGAACTGCTGGAAGAGCATTTTTCCCTGCACATCAAAGATCTGTCCGAAGAGGGCCACGTTAGCCTGCGTGAACGGATGGAGCAAATCGAGCGCAGTTTGGTAATTGATTGCCTGCGCAAGAACCTCGGTAACCAGACGCTCACTGCCTGTGAGCTCGGCTTGCCCCGTCGGACACTGATCTATCGTATGCACCGGCTGAAAATCAGCCGTCGGGATGTTGAAGTATGAATCCCACTCCCTCATTGGCTCCCATCTATTCAAGTCTCCGGAGGCTCTGGATGCCTGTTCGTGCCTGTCAGACCGTTCTGCTTGTTTTCATCGTGTTGTTCGGCCTTGGCGCCTGCAGCGGCAATTATAAATTCGACGATAAAGATTATCGCCCATTAGGTGATCCACAAGCGGTCAGTCGTGGCCAGTGAACGAAGGAGCGTTGTCGATGGAACTCGTTTTAGAAATGCTCACTGCCAGGCAGTTCATCACCCCGGATCTCTGCCGGAAGATTTTCGGGCCGTCCGGCGGTGTGATTGGGCGGGGGGATGATTGCGACTGGATCATTCCGGACTGCGAGCGCCTCCTGTCCAAGCGTCACGCACGAGTGAGTTTCGAGGAGGGCAGGTTTTTTCTGACCGATACCAGTGGCAACGGCATATCCCATCGTAAAAGCGGCATGCGATTACCCAAGGGGCAGCCAGTGCACATCGAGGATGGGGATGTGTATGTGATGGGCGACTGCACTGTCCAGGCGCGGCTGGTAGAGGGGGCGGCGAGCCGCGTTGCAGACCGCTGCCGTTCAGTACCGGTCGACGGCTTCATACCGGACGACGCGTTCTTCAATCTTGATCCGCTGAAAACCCTCGTTCAACAGGAACGGGCATATTGTGGGATTGATGAGCTGATCAACCCCGGTGCGGCGGCCACGTTCGGGTCCAGTTGCCCGGACCATGGGCGTGTGGATACGGAGAGCCTTCTGCTTCCTGAACTGGTCGAAGCACCGCGCGAACCCGAGCTACACCTGTCGTCAGAACCCGCTGCGCTGGTAAGCCAGGATTTCTGGAGACGCTTCGGCGTTGCGCTGGGCATGGATCTCGACAATTTGGACAACGAAGGCCGGGAGGCCCTGGCGATTGATGTTGCTCGGTTGTTCCAGCAAAGCATTCGAGGGCTGCAACAGAGCGTGCGAACCCGTAGGGAGTTGAAAAGCGAATTGCGCCTGGCGCCAACGCAGATTCAACGCGACCAGAAAAATCCATTGAAGTACACCGATGACGCCCTGCAGATGTTATTGCAACCGAGATCGCCAGGAATGTTGTCGGCGACCGATGCCATCGCTAGCGCATTCAGCGATCTTCAGGCTCATCAAGTGGCGTTGCTCGCCGCCAGTCGCGCCACCTTGCGCGCAACGCTGGAGCATTTTTCACCTCGGCAATTGATCCTTCGACTGGAACGAGAGCAACGACTGCTGATCAGCACACATGGTCGCTACTGGCGAGCATATGGTCGTTATCACCAGGCGCTTTGCCTGGACGACGACTGGACCGAGCGACTGCTGGCCCGGGATTTCGCCAAGGCTTATGAGGAGCAGGTTCGCCTGATCTCCACCCTGCAAAACGACTCTCATGGATGACGTACATGTCTCGCAGCACCGTGCCTTTATTCAAGCCTTTGATGTTGGCGTTCGTAACCTCGACGCTCATGACCGGCTGCGCCTCGCTGTCACCGTTTTCGACGATGACCAAGCTCAACCTCACCCTGATCGCCGGCAATCAGCTCAACCCGGATCTCAACGGACGGCCATCTCCCGTGGTGGTGCGCTTGCTTGAGCTCAAGCATCCAGTGGCTTTTGAGAACGCGGACTTCTTCAGCCTTTACGAGCGTGCCAGGGAAACTCTTTCACCTGACCTGATCGCCAGCGAAGAGCTGGAGTTGCGTCCCGGCGAAACCGTCAGGCTCCGGCTCGACATTGCAGGGGGCGGTCGTTATGTCGGGATACTCGCGGCATACCGTGATCTGCCGCAAGCAAAGTGGCGCTACACGCTGCCGATCATTGCGGGGCGAGTGACTGACGCGAGCCTGACGCTTGATCAGGATGGGATCGCCACTCGTCTTGGAAAGCCGGCAGGGTGGGTGATCGATGAATCACGATAAAGTCATCTGGCAGGAAGGCATGCTGCTGCGGCCGCAACATCTGCAGCACAACGACCGCTATTTCGATCACCAGTTGAAGGTCCGCACGCGGCTATTGAGCGGCTACACCTGGGGCTTCCTGGCGCTGGAAATCGATGCGCAGTTCCTCAACATGGGACGACTGGTCGTCAACAGAGCCTCCGGTGTCCTGCCGGACGGTAGCTTGTTCGAGTTGGACGGCAGCGCTGAACCGCTCGTCCTGGAAGTCCCGTCCAATATCTGCAATACGCCGATCTACCTCGCGCTGCCACTAGTAACGGGCAATCACATCGAGTCTCGTCGTCCAGAGCAGTCGGATGTGCTGGCGCGCTACATCACCTATGACGCACAAGTGTCTGATTCAAACGCTGCGGATTCCTCCAGCAGCCAGATCAGCTGTGGCCGCCTGGATTTTCGTCTTCTGCTGGGTGAGCAGCAGGGCGATCAGGTTTTTGTGAAACTGAAACTCTGTGAAGTGCTTGATACCACGCCCGACGGTGCGATCACGCTCGATTCGGATTTCGTGCCTACGTTTATCCAGGTCAAGTCGTCCGCTTACCTGTTGTCGTGTCTCAAGGAAGTGATCGGCATGCTGGGCCACCGGGGCGAAAGCCTCGCCGAGCGAATTCGCTCCTACGGAAAGTCGGGCGGGGCACAAGTCGGCGATTTCATGATGTTGCAATTGATCAACCGCACCGAGTTGTTGCTGCGGCATCAACTGGAACTGGAGCTGGCTCAACCCGAAACGCTATACCGGATGCTGTTGGCCCTGCTGGGAGAGTTGGCGACATTTTCCACTGACAGCAAGCGACCGCCCCTCGACAATCGGTATCAGCACAGCAACCAGGGCGAGTGCTTCCGAAGCCTGATGCAGTCAATCCGTCAGGTACTGTCGATGGTACTTGAGCAGCACGCCATCGAACTGCAATTGCAGGCTCGCCAGTACGGCATCCTTGTTTCTCAAGTGAACGATCTTTCGCTGTTGGACTCGGCTTCATTCGTATTGGCCGCGAGCGCCGACTGTGACGGTGAAGAGCTGCGTCGTCGCTTGCCGTCGCATCTGAAGATCGGTTCGGTCGAGCAGATTCGCCAACTGGTCAATCTGCATCTGCCGGGCATCAGGATCAGGCCGTTACCCGTAGTGCCGCGGCAGATTGCGTTCCATGCCAACAAAGCCTATTTCATCCTCGAACCCAGTGCTGAAGATTTAGCTCAAGTGAAGCGCTCAGCTGGCTTTGCCTTCCATGTCTCTGGAGAGTTTTCCGAGCTTGAACTGAATTTTTGGGCGATCAGGAACTGACCGAAATGGATATGGAAAGTCCTCAGGACGAAACAACCGTTCTGCTCGATGCTGAGGGAAAGCGTCCGGCCTCGGGTCCTTTGACCGATGCCGTGACGCCGCCGCGCGTAGAACATCTGCACGAGCGGATGATCTATGCCGCTCGTCAACCGCATTCGCAAATGTTCGTTGCCAGCCTCAATCCGTTGGTGACGGCAGCGTCCGGGCTGTTATCCCGGGTGGTGCTGCTCAGGCAGGGCCGCGACCGCGGAGATCTGAATATGCTCAAACAGGAGCTGGCCCTCGACTTGAAAGACTTCGAAGCCCATGCATTGAGGTTGAACGTAGTGGAAAGCCAGCTGATCGCCGCCCGCTATGTGTTATGCACGGTGCTCGATGAAGCGGTGGTGGCTGCGCCTGGGGGGCAGGGAAGCAACTGGTCACAAATCAGCCTGCTGAGCAGTTTTCACAACGAGACTTTCGGCGGCGAAAAAGTTTTCCAGTTGCTTGATCGCTTATCGAAAGACCCCGTCAAGCATTTGCATATGCTTGAGCTCTCATACCTGTGCCTGTCCCTGGGCTTTGAAGGCAAATATGGAATGCATGCCCGTGGCGGATTTGAGCTCGAAGGCGTGCGCGATGCTCTCTACCGGTCGATCCGGCACGTTCGCGGCGACCCCCCTCGGCAGTTTTCCCATGTTGGGGACGGTTTTGTTACTCCTCGCCGCGCCCCGGTGCGCATTGTCCCCGCCTGGATGGTGATGGTCTTCGCCCTGGTCAGTCTGGGAGCGATGTATTCGGGCTTCGCCTGGGTCCTGCAGGAGCAACGCCAAAGCGCATTGCAACCCTATCAATTGCCAGAGCCGGTTATCGCTCAGCCGCTGCCGTAGAACAGGGACGTATCATGAAATCGCTTTTCAGGAAAATGGGCGCCTGGTTGCGTCGGACTTGGGTCTGGACGCTGTCTTTGGTGCTTTTTATCGGATTGCTGGTGTGGTTTGTCGGACCGTTGCTGGCTGTTGCCGATTACAAGTTCTGGGCGAGCCCGACGGCACGTCTGCTGACGATCAGCGCGATGTTTCTGGCATGGGGACTGGGCATGGTTTTCTACTCTGAGCGCGTCTCGGAAAGCGAGAAGAAAGCCGAAGCCAATTCGCCACGTACGTTCAGTCGGACCAGGATAGACGATCAGCGCCGCGAGCTGCGCTCGCGCTTCAAGAAGGCTTTGGAAACGTTAAAGACCTCAAGCCTGTATTCCGGCCACGGCGAGTACTGGCGTGATGATTTACCCTGGTATTTGATAATGGGCCCTGCTGCCAGCGGAAAGACCAGCCTGCTGGCCTGTTCGGGTCTCGAATTTGCGTTCGACAGGTTTGAGCGTGATCCCTCGGAAGACGCTTGCGGTACACAACATTGCGATTGGTATTTTGCCCAACAGGCTGTGCTGGTCGATACGCCGGGACGCTACCTGACCCAGGCGGATCCAGATGTCGATGCTGATGCCTGGAGCGGGTTGCTCGAATGGCTGCGCAAGCGTCGCCATCATTGTCCATTGAATGGCGTGCTGTTGACGGTGCCTGTCGAGGTGCTGCTGGGAAGCGAGGATGAGGTTGCCCGGCTTGCCAGTCATATCCGGGCCCGTCTGCAGGATATCCAGCGCCAACTGCGCGCCGACATGCCGGTCTACCTCGTGCTGAGCAAGGCGGACTGCGTGCCTGGCTTTAACGAATTCTTCGACTCGATGACCCGGGAGGAGAGCGACCAGGTACTGGGCGCGAGTTTTGGTCGGGGCCCGCACGGTAACGATGTGACCGTATCGCGAACCGAATTCGAGTCTCTACTGCACAGGCTCAACAGTCAGTTGCTCACGCGTCTGCATCAGGAGCGAGATGCCGGACGTCGTGGTCTCATCCTGGATTTTCCCCAGCAACTGGCGCAGATGGGCACGCATCTCTGTCTGCTGCTCGAGCAAGTCTCCAATGGCAAGGCGTCCGCAATTCGGGGCTTTTACTTGACCTGCGCCTCGCGGCCTGGCGCTGCGGCTGCCAGCCCCGGCGATGCGAGCCCTGGCACTCGCCGCGAGCTTTCGCGGTCCTCTCGCGAAGGTATCAACTCCCGATTTATCCACCACTTGCTGACGCGGGTCATTTTTCCCGAAGCCGATCTGGCCCGCTTGGGGCGGAGCGAACATAGGCGTATCCGTTGGAACCAGCGTATGGTTTATTTCGCAGCGCTGGCGACCGTTGGATTGTTCGGGCTGCTGTGGGCACAGGGTTTTTCGGCCAACCACGAACGTCTGGAACATTTGTGGATGTTGGGCCAACGTTGGGAACAACTGCGCTTGGCGCCGATGGCCAGCGACGACTCGATTGCGCTGCTCGATTCGCTTGATGTCCGCTTCGAGGCCACTCAGGTCTTTGCTCCGGAAAAAGCGGTGCCACTGCATGAACGCATTCGTTTATATCAGGGGGATGCAACCAGCCCCATGGTGGTTGGCGCCTATGAACACGAATTGCAATCGCGACTCCTGCCTCGGGTCGCGAAAATGCTTGAGGAGCATATTCAGGGCAATCTGGGTGACCGTGAACGTTTGCTCAACAGTCTGCGCGCGTATTTGATGCTGGCCAGGCCCGAGCGACGCGACGCGGCATGGCTCAAGGATCGGCTTGCCCGCGATTGGTCGCTGCGTTATCCCGGCAATCCAGCGATCCAGAACGGCTTGAACACTCACTTCGAGCGTCTATTGGACGTGCCTCTCGCCTATGAGGTGGACGAGTCATTGGTGGCCCAGGCGCGGAAAATCCTGCGCGGTGAGTCCCTGGCGGACGTTGTTTACCGAATGCTTCGCGAGCAGGCCAACCCGCTGCCGCCATACAGTCTCAGCCAACATCTGGGCCCGCAGGGTGCGTTGCTGGTCGGCACTGACCAGATCATTCCGGGCTTCTATACCCGTCAAGGTTATGAGCAGTACTTTTCAGTCCAAGGCACGACGCTGATTACCGGACTACTACAGGACAACTGGGTGCTGGGCGAAGGTGCGAATCCCAGCGGCATGGACATGCGTCGTCTCATGAGCGAACTGGAGCAATTGTACTTTCGTGACTATGCCGAACGCTGGAGCGAGGCGATCGGGCGGGTCGGCTTGCGAAGGGCTGATAGCACCAGTGAAGCCGCCGGGCAATTGGCAGAGCTGACGTCGGCGTATTCGCCTCTGGTGCAATTGCTGGTGCAGGTGCGTGAGCACACGCGCATCCAAGGCATTGCCGAACGTATGGATGAAGCGACGCAAACGATCGGAAACAGCAGCAGTACCGTTTTGCATACGGTCGCCCTCGCTGGCAAAGCCGCCAGCTCCGTGGCAGCGAGGCTGCCGGAAGTCGGGCAGAAATCCTTACAACGGCGTTTTGAGCCATTGCACCGTCTGCTGGACGCTGAAGGTGGCCCCGCAGGCGACCTGATCCTGGCGTTGCGCGCTCTTGATGACGTCGACTCGCAGTTGGCCACTCTGACCCGCGCGAGTGCACCGGAGCAAGCCGCCTTCGAATTGGCGAGACATCGCATGGGTGTTCAGCAAGATGCGCTGAGCAATTTGCGTAGCGCGTCGGCACGCTTGCCGCGCCCGCTCAGTGGATGGCTCAACGGGCTTGCAGAGGATAGCTGGCGCCTGGTGCTCGATGATTCATATCGATACCTGAACCAGCGCTACCAGAGCGAGCTCTACACGTTCTACGCAAAGGCAATCAACAAGCGGTATCCGTTCAATGCCCACAGCGCCAGCGATGTCGCGATCAATGACTTCCGGGAGTTTTTCAAGGACCAAGGCATAGTCGATCGGTTCTTCGAGCGTTACATGCGGCCGTTCGTCAGTGGTCATTCGGGGCACTACCGTCTGCGCAGTGTCGATGGCCAGAGCCTGCCCATGTCCAGGGTCTATCTGGAGCAAATGGCAACGACACATACCATTCGCCAGAGCTTCTTTGCGGAAGATCCTGTCGAGCCAAAAGTCCAATTCAAGCTCGAACCCTACACGCTCGACCCGGCGGTCAGCCGATCCGAATTACGCCTGGGCGACCAGACGCTGGAGTACCGGCATGGGCCGATACAGCCTGTCGCTTTCACCTGGCCAATCGAGGCGCAGGACGGTCGAGCGGCCTTGGTACTGGACAGGATTGTCGGCGGGCAGGGGGTTGGCATCGAGAAGAGCACCGGGCCCTGGTCGCTGTTTCGTTTATTCGACTTGATGCAGATGGAATACCTGGTCGGTCGCGATGTGCGTGTGCTCAAGGCTGATCTCGGTGGCCTGCGGGCCAACTATCTATTGATGAGCCAGCGCACGCCGAACCCTTTCGACATGAGCACCTTGCGTACCTTCCGGATGCCGGTACAGCTCTGATGCTTCACTCCGGCAGGTGGCGCAGCGCTGCGCGTACCGATCCCGGCAAGGTTCGCTCGCGTAACGAGGATGCCTCCCTGGAATGTCCGGAGCAGGGAATCTGGGCCGTTGCCGACGGAATGGGCGGCCACTCGGGCGGCGATATGGCCAGCCAACTGGTAGTTGCCAACCTCGCGGAGCTGCCCATTCATCGAGATATCGATGAGCGTTCGAGAGCGGTGCGCCAGTGCCTGCGCTGGACCAATCGAAGACTGAGTCAGGAATTGACAGTTACTGCTGAAAATCCGCTCGGCATCATGGGAAGCACCGTCGTGGTGCTGTTACTAGAAGGCAAACGTGCCGCTTGTATCTGGGCTGGCGACAGCCGCTGCTACCTATGGCGTGATCGGCAGCTGTATCAATTGTCCAAGGATCATTCCCTGCGCCAGCAACTGATCGACGAGCATCAGGCCAGTCTCGAGGAGGCAGATGCTCACCCCGCGGCGAAGGCGCTGACCCGTGCAGTAGGCGCCTCGCACGAACTGACGTTGGAAATCCTGGAGTTGGACGTTCATTACGGTGATACGTTTTTGTTGTGCAGCGACGGTTTGTATCAGGACCTTGGCGGAAAAGCGCTCGGTGATGCGATGAGCCTGGCTTCCCCGAGCAGAGCATTGGAACATCTTTTCGCAGGGGTTTTGAGCGGTCGGGCGAGGGACAACCTGACGGCGGTGGTGATACGTAAGTGAACGGTCCCGCCACAACTTCAGGTGCCCCAGACGGCGATGAGGAAAATCTCATCTGTTCCGCCTCCCGTGTGTCGTCTGCTTTGCCATCGAGTCAGCGCTGCATTGGCGAAATGCCAAAGATACTTGCCGGTCGCTATTGTCTCGAACGATTGCTCGGTGCCGGTGCCGGTGGCATGGGGGTGGTCTATCGGGCCCGCGACCTCCTCCATGAACAGTACGGCGATCCGGATCCTTACGTTGCGGTAAAAATGCTCAGCGAGGAACTCGGTGATGCCCCGGACGCGGGTGCGCTGCTTTATAGCGAGTTTGCCCTGAGCCGGCGCTTGAGCCATCCGAACGTGCTGCGCCCATACACGTTTGAAGTCGACGCTGCCCAGCGACGGGTTTTCATCACAATGGAGCTGATGCGCGGCTTGACCCTGGACAAGTTACTCTGCGAATCCCCCCTCGGTTTGCCCTGGCCCGAGTTGCAACCGATCGCAATTCCACTGCTTGACGCCATCGCACATACCCATGGCCGAGGCGTAGTGCATGGTGACATCAAACCGAGCAATGTCATGCTGAGTGCAGAAGGTGTGCGTTTGTTTGACTTCGGCCTGGGCCTGACTGAGGAGGGCCCCTTGAAAGGCTTGCCTTCGCTGAACCGCCAACGTCTCGGCGCCTGGACGCCGGCCTACGCCGCCCCAGAATTGCTGGAGGGAAGCCCCCTGTCTGCATGCACCGATCTCTATAGCCTGGCTTGCGTGCTGTACGAACTGGCGAGCGGCAGACACCCATATCGGCGTCTACCTTCAACCCAAGCTCGCGATACCGGGCTGGAGCGTGAGCTCAAGGCTCCGCGCAACTTGCCCAGGCGTTACTGGACAGCATTGCGCACGGCGCTGGCCCTAGATCCTGAGCGGCGCAGTATCAGTGTGACGCAGTTGCGGGCGCTGATGGCAGGTGGCTCATTCTGGTGGTGAGAAGGCTCGCCGTTGGCGATGCTGCCAATGCTTTCAACGCTGCCTTTCGCTCATCCACCGCCAACCGACCCAGCTTCTCCACGGCGGCATAAAACCTGACCCAATCTTCGCCCTCACGCCTGAACAACGTCGCGAACGCCGGCACCCATTGGTCATACAGGCCGAAGGGCAACAATCGGGCGTTGTTCAGTGGTGCGTAGACCCAGGCGTCGTAGCGCTTGTCGCCGGCCCATTGGGTGTCGCGCAAGTGTTCATAGTCGGCACGCAGGCGTTCGAATTCCGCGGCCTTGCGCTGGCGCATCTGTTCGGCCGGCAGGGGGAGGGCGTAAAGGGCTTCGAGCCGCTGGCGGGTGTCGAGGATCAGTTGGATGAATTGCTCGCGTTGGCGCACCTTGTTGCCATTGTCCGGTATCAGTCCGCGTTGGGCGCGCCATTGGCGGGTGCCTTCCTGCTCGACGAAGGTGGCAAAGGATTCATTGAATTCGGTGTCGTCTTTCACGTAGAAGCGCTGGTGCGCCAGTTCATGAAAGATCAGCGTCGCCAAGCGCTCGTCGCCCCAATGCAGCATCGAACTGAGGATCGGGTCATTGAACCAGCCCAGTGTCGAATAAGCCTCTACGCCACCAATCGAGACATCCATGCCGCGCAAGCGCTGCATCGCTGCCTCGCCTCGGGCGGCACTGTGGCTGTAGTAGCCGCGATACGCCACACAACCGGCAATGGGGAAGCAGTGGGTTTGCGGGGCCAGGGAAAATTCCGCGGTGGCGAAGACATTCCAGACGACAAAGGGACGGCCAATGTCCGCGTACAGGCGATAGCTTTGGTTGTCGGGCAGGTGCAGGTGGGCGCTGGCGAACGTCCGGGCTTCGCGCGCCTGGGCCAGATGCGCGCGCAATTTTGGATCACGGGCGGGGTCGGCGATGACCCGGTCGATCGGCTCTCGAGCTTGCAGCAGTCGTATCTGCCCACTGGCGAGCTGGCTGTAGTAACCGAGGCTGGAACAACCGTTGAGTAACAAAAGCACGAGGGCTGGAAACAAAATCCTGAAAACACGGTCGAGTAACCGATGGCGTGAACGCTGCCTGATCAATTTGGAATCACCCTGGGAAGTCTGCCTCAAGACTATCTCGCCTGCCCGGAGCTTCGCTATGCGCGTGTTGATGCTGACTTGTGGCCTGTCGCTGCTGACCGGTTGTGCCGGTTTGCCTGATCCCGATCCCTCTCAAGCGTGGATCGACCTGGGAAATCATCGGGACACGGCTTTGCAAGCGCTGGAAGTCGATGACAAAGCCTCCATCGACCGTCGTTATTTCGAAGTGCAGCCCGGCAGCCATGAGCTGACGGTGCGTTATCAATTTGCCGTGGAACCGGGCAACATCGGCCCGGATGCCGAACCGTTGTGGCGTGATTGCCGGTTGAACGTGAAATTCAAGGATTTCAATGCGGGCCGGCGCTACCAGCTGCAGGCCGGCAGTATCGGCTTCCGTCCGTGGGCCAAGCTTTATGACGAGCAACGAAAGGTGGTGGGCCAAGGCACGCCGGCGGGCTGCCAGCAAAGCTGATCGGCGCTATGCTCGGCGCCTGACTTGAGGAAACCGATCATGCGCCTACCCACGCTGTTGTTGGCTCTCGCCACGTTGAGCGGATGTGCAACGAGCCCATTGCCTGAAATGGACCCGAACATGGCCTGGGTCGATTTCGCCACGCCAATGCCGGGCGGCAAATTGCTGATGGCTGAAAGCCTGGACGGCCAGCGACTGCGGGACGGGCGATTTTTCCAGGTCTCGCCGGGTAGTCATGAATTGAAGGTGCGCTTCGACTTCGAGGTGTTCGGCGCTGGCGGTGGGCTGGGCATGATGAGCGAGCCGAAAGAACGGCTGTGCTACCTCATCGTACGCTACGACCATTTCGAGGCCGGCCAGCGTTATCGCCTGGAGGCTCGCAACCTGGCTTACTCCCCAAGCGCCCGGCTCTATAACGCCAAGCGTGAAATCGTCGCCGAGGATCGGCAGGCCAATTGCCTGATGTAGCGCTGCCTAGCGGTCGTTCTTCTGGTAGATGATTTTTTTGGTGCCGTTCTCGCAGGAGCCCACCACCATGTTCTGGTCATGGACTTCTTCATTGGTGACGATTTCAAGCGTGTAGGAGGCCACGCCTTGGGCCTGGATCTTGGCTTCGATCTCGCTCTTGAGGTCTTCACAGGGCTTGGGTGCCGCGAGGGCCGATGTGGCCAATGCGCAACCGATGACTGCCAGGGCGAATCGTTTCATGCTGGAATCCCTCAATACAGCGCGCACTGCCTGTGCGCTGAAACTGCAGACCTGCATTCGATCACAATTGCCTTCGGGCAAATAGATCGCCCATCAAAAAGACCGCAGCCTGTGGAGAGGCTGCGATCTTTCCAGTTCATCAATTTACCAGCGAGGCCTCCAGGGTGATTTTGGCGTTGAGCACCTTGGAAACCGGGCAACCCTCCTTGGCTTTGTTGCTCAATTCCTCGAATTGCGCTTGGGTGGCGCCCGGAATCTTGGCCTTGAGGATCAGTTTCACCGCGGTAATCGCAAAGCCGCCATCAACCTGGTCCAGCGTCACTTCGGCGTTGGTGTCGATGCTGTCGGCCTTGAGCCCGGCATCGCCGAGAATCATCGAAAACGCCATGGAAAAACAGCCCGCATGGGCCGCGCCGATCAATTCTTCGGGGTTGGTGCCTTTGCCGCCTTCAAAACGGGCCTTGAAACCATAGGGCGCTTCGCGCAACACGCCGGTTTCCGTGGAGATGGAGCCGATTCCGGTCTTCAGGTCACCTTCCCAGTGAGCCGATGCTTTCTTGACGATAGCCATGTGTGCCTCCTCATGATCCGGCGCGAGGGTTCGCGCCTGGTTATTTCTCAGTGCCAGGGTTGTGAGGATAGACCGGCTGATAAAGTTCACCTGGTCGATTAGTCGACTAATTTAGTAGGAAATTTCTCCACTACTATTGAATCTCGGGTATATGCCCACATTCATAGGACACACCTACAGAAACGGCAGGCTTTCGCCCACAGGAAAGCTGGTACGCCGTTGGAGATGCCAGCCCATGAAACAGCTGTCCGAAGTCAAATTTTCAACCCTCGACCTTGTCCCCGTTCGTGCCGACGGCAACGCTGCCCAGTCCTTGCGCAACTCCCTCGACCTGGCGCAACACGTGGAAAAATACGGCTACACCCGCTTCTGGGTAGCGGAACACCACAATATGGATGGCATCGCCAGCTCCGCGACGGCGGTGTTGCTGGGCTATCTGGCGGGCGGCACATCGACCATTCGTGTCGGCTCCGGCGGGGTGATGCTGCCGAATCATGCGCCTCTGGTCATTGCCGAGCAGTTCGGCACGTTGGAGAGCCTGTTTCCGGGCCGGATCGATCTCGGGCTGGGCCGCGCACCCGGCTCCGACCAGATGACCGCCCGGGCGCTGCGCCGTGAACGCTCCGGCAGTGCCGATGATTTCCCTGACGATGTGGCTGAACTGATGCGTTACCTCGGCCCGCGAACCCCGGACCAGCGGATCATTGCCATGCCGGGCACGGGGACCAACGTGCCGGTGTGGCTGCTGGGTTCGAGCCTGTTCAGTGCACAACTGGCCGGAGAGCGCGGGTTGCCCTACGCCTTCGCCTCGCATTTCGCACCGCGTTTCATGCATGAAGCGATTCGCGTCTATCGCAATCATTTCAAACCGTCTGCGGTGCTGGACAAACCTTACGTCATGCTCGGCGTACCGCTGGTGGCGGCGGATACCGATGAGCAGGCCGATTACCTGGCGACTTCGGTATACCAGCGCATCCTGGCGTTGATGCGCGGCCAAAGTCTGGTACAGCGCCCGCCAGTGGAAACCATGAATGGCCTGTGGCTGCCCCATGAGAAAGAAGCGGTCGGTGACTTCCTTGGCTTGGCGATGATCGGTGGGCCGCAGAAAATCCGCGCCAGGCTGGAGGTGCTGATCGAGCAAACCCAGGCCGACGAGCTGATTTTTACCAGCGATTTGTACGAGCACACCGACCGGCTGCACTCCTATGAGCTGCTGGCGCAAGTCATGAAAGGCTGAATCACAGCCACAAAAAAGCCGACGCACCGCGTCGGCTTTGATTTGAACGCGCAATCAGCCGCGTTTGTAGACGATTTCCTTTGAACCGCCTTCGCAGGTGCCGACGACTTTTGCGTCAGCCGCTGCGCCTTTATCGACAACTTCCAGCGAATAACCCGATACACCTTTGGCATCAAGCTTCGCCGCGATTTCGCTTTTCAGCTCTTCGCAGGGCTTGCCGGCCGCAAACGCGCTACCCGCAAGGCTCAGCAGACCCAGGGCCACCATCAACTTCTTCATCGCTCGCACTCCTTGGACGGATCAAATAGGGAGGTATCAGAAAGGCCTGATGCGCCAACCATAGCGCATGGCCATCCCCTATGGCACTCCGCCAGCGTGCAAGTTCAAATCAGCTCAGCTATTGGCGATCCGGAACCCGACCTTGATGGTCACCTGGAAGTGCGCGGCACGGCCGTTTTCGATGTGACCGCGGGTTTCGGTGACCTCGAACCATTCCAGGTGCTTGAGGCTTTTGCTGGCCTCCGCCAGGGCATTGTTGATGGCGTCTTCAATGCT
The DNA here is from genome assembly GCF_051132225.1 of Pseudomonas sp. D1-1. NCBI lineage: Bacteria > Pseudomonadati > Pseudomonadota > Gammaproteobacteria > Pseudomonadales > Pseudomonadaceae > Pseudomonas > Pseudomonas sp. D1-1. Next base: position 134,302 of record NZ_CP071676.1, read on the forward strand.
GGTGGGAGACGAGCCGACCAGTTCGACCTTTTTGTACGTGTGATGATCACTCATGACGTTCTCCTTGGTTGTCTTTAACAGCCTAGCAGCGATTTTTCGCCTTACGTGTGTCGCCGTTTTCGCTGCGAAAGTTCAGATTTACTGCACTTTCGCAAGCGGTCGCAGTCCCAATCCACACACGCTACTCAACCACTGCAGGAGAGAGCCACAATGGCCAGCACTTCGTTACGTAAAGCCTCGTTGCAAAGCATGGAAGCGGAGATCGAGAGTCTGCTCAAGTCCTTGGAAAGCCTGAAGGACGACGCTTCGGACGAGTCGCGCAAAACCCTCAAGTCGCTCAAGGCCAATGCCGAAAGCGCACTGAAACACTCTCGGCATCTGCTCAGCGATGCGTATGAAGAGGTCAAGGTGAAAACCCGTGAAACCGGGATCGCCACCCGTGATTATGCTCAAGAACACCCCTGGACCACGGCCGGTGTCGCGGTTGGGGCGCTTGGTTTGCTGGCCGCTTATTTGTTGTGCAAGCGCGGTGACTGAATGGGTGGGCTCAGCTCATGCCTGAGCCACTGTGCCAATTGCCGGGCGCGTCCATCCGCGGCGCGCTTGGGCAACCACAACGCCAGCCGCGCCGGAGTTTCACTGAAGCCCCACGGCGCGACCAGGCGTCCGGCACGAACGTCCTCGGCTACTAGCGGTTCCGGTGCGATTGCCACGCCAAGCCCGGCTACCGCGGCCTCGAGTAAATAATACAGATGCTCAAAACCTTGCCCGAATCTTAGTGACTGGGGTTCCAAGGCATTTTGCCGTGCCCAGGTTGGCCAGGCCTGTGGGCGAGAGGTGGTATGCAATAGCGGCTCGCCCAACAGTGTGCTGGCCGGTGCGTCCCGCAGTTGGGCGAATCCGGCGTAGCGCGGGCTGATCACCGGGCCGATTCGCTCGCTGGCCAGTTCATACACTTGCATGTCGGCTGGCCAGGGCGGTTCGGCGAATACCAGCAGGGCGTCCAGTCCAGGTCGCCTCGGGTCCAGGTCGCCTTCGCCGGCGGACAGGTGCAGGCGCAAGTCGGGAAGATCAGCGTTGAGCCTGCCCAGGCGGGGTATGAACCAGCGCGCCAGCAGGCTGCCCGAGCAGCCCAGCACGAACGGCGCGTCCGCAGTGCTTTGCGTCAGCTCCGCGCAAACCGTGCGCAGGCGTTCGAATGCGTCGGCACTGGCGTCACGCAGACGCAAACCTGCATCTGTGAGTTTCAGGCCACGGCCATCCTTGATGAACAGGCTGACACCCAAGTGCTCTTCGAGCAATTTCAATTGCCGGCTGACGGCACCGTGGGTGACGTGCAGCTGCTCCGCCGCCTGGCTTACGCTGTTCAGGCGGGCGGTGGCCTCGAAGGCACGCAAGGCGTTTAGCGGCGGGAGGTCGTGGCTCATGGTATCTGTGAGTTTTCCTGACAGGTTGCAGCGATCTTATCGGTTTTCAGGACGCGATGGCAGGGGTAGAGTGGCCCTCACTGTTTTTCTACGCATTCGCCTGGAGCGCCCGATGACCCAGCCTACGACCTCTTTCAACCTGCGCAGCGGCCCCGATGCCAACGGCCTGTTTGGCGCGTTCGGCGGCCGCTACGTGGCCGAAACGCTGATGCCGTTGATCCTTGATCTGGCCCGTGAATACGAAGTGGCGAAGGAAGATCCTGCGTTCATTGAGGAACTGGCCTATTTCCAACGGGATTATGTCGGTCGTCCGAGCCCGCTGTATTTCGCCGAGCGCCTGACCGAGTACTGCGGCGGCGCGAAGATCTACCTCAAGCGTGAAGAGCTGAACCACACCGGCGCCCACAAGATCAACAACTGCATCGGCCAGATCCTGCTGGCGCGGCGCATGGGCAAAAAACGCATCATCGCCGAGACCGGCGCTGGCATGCACGGCGTGGCGACTGCCACCGTGGCTGCGCGTTTTGGCCTTGAGTGTGTGATCTATATGGGCACCACCGACATCGAGCGCCAGCAGGCCAACGTGTTCCGGATGAAACTGCTCGGCGCCGAAGTGATCCCGGTGGTTGCTGGCACCGGCACCCTCAAGGATGCGATGAATGAGGCGCTGCGCGATTGGGTGACCAACGTCGACAGCACCTTCTATCTGATCGGCACCGTGGCCGGGCCGCACCCTTACCCAGCGATGGTCCGCGATTTCCAGGCGGTGATCGGCAAGGAAACCCGCGATCAGTTGCAAGCCCAGGAAGGCCGGCTGCCGGATAGCCTGGTGGCATGCATCGGTGGCGGCTCCAACGCCATGGGCCTGTTCCATCCGTTCCTGGATGACAAGAGCGTCGACATCATCGGCGTTGAAGCGGCTGGTTATGGCATCGAGACCGGCAAGCACGCCGCGAGCCTGAACGGTGGCGTTCCGGGTGTGCTGCACGGTAACCGTACGTTCCTGCTGCAGGACGACGACGGTCAGATCATCGACGCCCATTCCATATCCGCAGGTCTCGATTATCCGGGGATCGGTCCGGAACACGCCTGGTTGCATGACATCGGTCGGGTCCAGTACACCTCGGTCACCGACGCCGAAGCTTTGGAAGCTTTCCATAAATGCTGCCGTCTTGAAGGGATCATTCCTGCGCTGGAAAGCGCCCACGCCTTGGCTGAAGTGTTCAAGCGCGCACCGAACCTGCCCAAGGATCACCTGATGGTGGTCAACCTGTCCGGCCGCGGCGACAAAGACATGCAAACCGTGATGCACCATATGGAACAGTCCCAGCAGGAGAAACATTGATGAGCCGCCTGCAAACCCGTTTTGCCGAACTCAAGGAACAGAACCGCGCCGCGCTGGTGACCTTTGTCACCGCCGGTGATCCGGACTACGACACTTCGCTGGCGATCCTCAAGGGCCTGCCTGGCGCCGGCGCGGACGTGATCGAGCTGGGCATGCCGTTCACCGATCCGATGGCTGACGGCCCGGCAATCCAGCTGGCGAATATCCGCGCCCTGGGGGCCCAGCAGAACCTGGCGAAAACCCTGCAGATGGTGCGTGAGTTCCGCAAGGACAACACCGAGACACCGCTGGTATTGATGGGGTATTTCAACCCGATCCATCGTTATGGTGTGCAGCGTTTCATCGGCGAGGCGCTGGACTCCGGCGTCGATGGCCTGATCGTGGTGGACATGCCGCCCGAGCACAACAGCGAACTGTGCGAACCGGCCCAGGCTGTCGGCCTGGACTTTATCCGCCTGACTACGCCAACCACTGACGACGTGCGCTTGCCTACCGTGCTCAACGGCAGTTCCGGCTTTGTCTACTACGTGTCAGTTGCCGGTGTGACCGGTGCCGGCGCCGCAACGCTGGAACATGTGGAAGAGGCCGTGGCGCGTTTGCGTCGCCATACCGATCTGCCGATCAGTATCGGTTTCGGTATCCGCACGCCTGAACAGGCGGCAGCTATCGCGCGGCTGGCCGATGGGGTAGTGGTTGGCTCGGCGCTGATCGACCATATCGCCCGTGCCGACACGTCGGAGCAGGCGATCGATGGCGTGTTGAGCTTGTGTGCTGCCTTGGCTGACGGCGTGCGCAAGGCGCGCCTGGGCTGATTCCAGGTTCGGTTTGCAGCTACAAAAAGGGGGGTTCAGAACTGAGTTCTGAACCCCCCTTTTTAAAGTTTCATCCAAACGGGTCAGGGCAACTCCAACCCGCCCCCGGCCTTGTGCAGCTTGCGCAGATGTTCGCCGATTACCTTCACGTTGGCCTCGCTTGCAGCAATTTCAGCTGCGCGGCTCGGCTCCAGCAACGCTCGAACCTCCTTATCCAGGTCGCCTGTGAGCGTTTGCAGTTGCTTCTGGCGCAGGCTGCTTTCCGATTCCAGTCGTTGCCACTCGCTGGGTTGCGGCAGACCATAGCCGCCGCTGCCCAGCAATTCGGCCGGGCGGCTCAGGAAACCGCTGTTGGCGAGAATCTGCTGCAGCGTCGCGTTTGCCCGTTCCATACCGCCGTTCTGCAATTCGCGGGCATTGAGGTAGCGCTGCTTGACCTCATCCTGAGCGAGCAGCAATTGCCGGCGGAAACTCGCCTGCTCCAATAGAAGCAGCGCCGCGCTGGTGCGCAGGTCTGCCTGCTCGAACCAGGCGCGGCGTTCAGTGGCGTCCAGGGCCAGCCAGTCTTCAACGGTTTGCTGTTTGATGGGCAGATGCTTTTTCAGGACTTCGAACATCGCCTGGTAGCGGTCGCGGAACGAGTCAAAACGGTAACCGAGGCGCAGTGCCTCCTTGGGATCATCCAGTACGCTGGTATCCGCCAGGCCTCGACCCTTGAGGATTTCCAGCAAGCCGTTGGGCATGATGCTGTCCAGGCCTTTGAGCTGCTCGTTGTTACTGCCGCTGCGCAGCAGCTTCAGGCTTTCAACTGCGCAGTTATTGGAGAGGAAGTAGTAGTTTCCGTCGTAGCTCCAATGCATTTCGGCGGCACGTTCGACGGTCTCCTCGATCTCGGCACGAGACAAGTTCAGCGGAACTGATGCCAGGCTGCGCAGTTCAGTCTTGGTGTATTCATCGATTACCTGGGCCAGCGGCAGCACAAACAGGCGCGATGGGTATTTGCCCACCAGTCCGTCCCAGCTCGACAGCTGTACATCACCTACAAACGCACGGTAAGACAACACCAGATGCTGATCCAGGTCCAACCGGCAATCCGGCCCACGTGGTCGGCCTGGTGCGCAGATCACCAGCCGGAGCATGCTGTGGCCCCAGCGACTGACCCAGTTCTGGTTGGCTTCGGCCAGCAGGTAATCGATGGCGTAGACGCGCTCCGGATCGACCTTGCCCAGCGGCGTCTTGGCAAAATCGTTGCCGGCGTTGAGAAAAGCGAAGGACTGGGCGCAGGTGTCCTTGGCGGCAGGCGCCCAGCCGAAGTGTTCCTGATAATAGCGATACAGGGCGGGGCGCCGGCATGCATAGCTCGGGTCCAGGAGGAAATACTCCATGTTCACCGCGACGAACTCCTTGGGACTGCTCGTCTCGTAGAGGTCCGGGCTGCGGGCGACCTGGCGGTTATGCTGTTCCCGTTCGCCGCGGCGGCCGACGTATTGCGGCCAACCGGCCAAGTCGAGCAAGCGTGGATCATCGCTGAGGGTGAAGCGGCGGTCGTTCTCGCCCCGGCATTCATCCGGGAGCCCGATCAACCCTGCACTGCTGTTGCGTCGAGTACAGCGCTGGATCAGCGCACGTTCGGCATCCGGCCATAGACGCGAGCGATCATAGATATGAGTCAGTTCGTGGAGGACCGTGGCGAGCATCTCTCGTCGCACCGTGCCGTGCGGCCGCTGGGTCTTTTGCCTGGCGGCGCTGCCGTCGGTGAGGCTGTCGAGCAGGTTACGGTTGAGGTCCAGCTGTGACACCAGCGAAGCCTGGCCGTAGGCGTTTTCCGGCATCTGGTCGGTCCAGCCGACATCGATGCGCCGGTCCAATCGCTCGATGAAGCGCGGAGGTAATGCTTGCATGGCTTCATCGAGCAATGCCTGACTGGCCTGCTGTTGCGCCGGGCTCAAGCCGTCGCTATTGAGGTGTAGCTGCAGGCCGGCCTGGGCAGTGCTGCCGATAAGCAGCACGACCCCGGCCGTCAGCCAGGCGGCGAGTCGCCTCACAATGCGAGGATGGCTTCGGCGAGAACCTGATCACTGGCGTCGCGAGCTTCCGGTACGCGGGTACGCAAGGTTTCGAAAGCGGCCTCGAGATGAGCGCCACGAATTTCGCCGTTGCTGGCGACGAAGCTGGCCGCGTCATCGTGGGCTTCACGGACGATTTTCGAATCACGGATGGAGGTAGTGGTGTCAGAGGTGAAATCGATCGAGCGCTGGGAAGCGCGAACGATGATGTTACTGGTGGCTACCAAGGTATGTGCCTGGGCCACATCGGCCAACACCAGCAGGCCAAGGGCGGCAGCAATCAGCGGGCTACGCATGGAACGACTCCGAAAAGAAAAAACAGATAGCTATTGGACGAGAATTGCCTGTGCCAGTTCAAGGTCGCTGGCGTGAAGTTTTGGCTGGCTCCGGCGCAGGTAAGCCAAGGCCGATTCCAACTGTGCGCCTCGCAACTGTCCATCGCTGGCAATGAATGTTGCGGCGTCATCGCGAGCGGCGACGACCAGTTTATTGTCGAAGGGCGCCGAGGTCACGAGGCTTGTGGCATAAGCGCTGGCCACCAGCTGTTGGGTGGACACGTCAAAGGCTTGGGCCGGAACAGACCAGCAGAAAGCTGCGAAGAAAAAGACTCGGTACAGATTTGAAAAACGCATGAGACTCGACAGTTGTTGGCGAGCCTGAAGGCTAGCGCAAACCAGCGGGCCAGAGCCAGCGCTGAAACATCGGAACACCGCTGGGTGTCCGATGTTTCATGTTGCATCAAATAACCAGGATGGCCTGTGCCAACTGCGCATCGGTGGCGTTGAGCTGGGGAGCCTGCTGGCGAATGAAATCCAGCGCGCTTTCCAGCTTCACGCCACGGATGGCCCCTTCGCTAGCCACGAAGCTGGCGGCATCATCACGGGCAGCTTGAACAATCTTGTTGTCCCGCAGTGAAGAGGTGGCGTCGGAGGTTACGTCGGAAGTGGCTTTTAGTGCGCCGACGATGGAGTCAGTCGTGACGATAAAGCTGCTGGCGTTGGAATGGGCGGCTACGGCCAGCAGGACAGCTGTGCTGAGCAGGCGAAGACGGATCATGATGTAACTCCTTGATGATGAAGGATGCCGGTGCGTGTAGCTGTTAAGGAAGAGACGCAGATTCGACTCGCTTCGCCACGTCAGGATCGATATTAGGACAGAACGCGGCGGCTGACAGCTACAGAACAATAATAAGGCGAGCAGTTTGAACTGTACCTGTCATAGTTGAAAATTTTAAAACTGTTCAGTTTCAGTAAAAATTCAACCCTGGCCTCATAAACGACGAGACCCGTCGTGGTTTCCCACGACGGGTCTCGTTTATTCAATTCGATGCTGGCGATGGACCCGGTGGGTCAGGGCCAGCGACGCTGAGTTAGCGCCAGAACGGCTTGCTCAGCTCTTCGTAGCGTTGTGCTTCGCTGATACCGGCGTCAGCCAGCAGACGCGAATCCAGACGAGCCAGTTGATGGCGGCTGGCAATGCGGCGCTGCCACAACATCAGGTTGGCGATAACGCGAAGAGGCAGGGAAGCCTGGTTTTTTTCAGCTTTGTGTTCGAAAAACAGCTCGGAACTGAGTGTACGTTCCATGGTTGACATCCTTCCGCTTGTGGCGGGATCAGGTAGTGGTTTGACTGGTGCCCATGATCCTCTCGTTTGGCCAGTCTCTCTAGATACAGTTCACCTGTATTGTGAGAGACCAGTTAACTGTTAAAGAGCGGTGTGCTGGTCGATATTGAGGCAACTGTACCTGTCTGCACAATTTAGGTGCATTTTAGGCCGTTCTTCCCGGTTTTGTAGGAATGGGGCGTAAGAAATCACCGGTACAGTAGTACAGTTTTATACGGTGACCGCCCCTGCCGTTAGCATTCATCGGAACTGTTATTGCCGTATCGTTAGGCCAGCTGTATCAAATCGCCAACATGCGTCCGGTTTCCTCGAGGTTGAGGTGCCAACTGAGTGCATCCTTCAGGATATGCGGCGTATGTCCGCCCAGCTTACAAGCGGCTTCAAAATAGTCGCTGAGCGCCTGGCGATAGATAGGGTGTACGCAGTTGTCGATGATGACCCTCGCTCGCTCCCGTGGTGCGAGGCCCCGCAGGTCGGCCAGGCCGATCTCTGTTACCAGGATGTCGACATCGTGCTCGGTATGGTCCACATGGCTGACCATCGGCACGACGCTGGAAATGGCACCGCCCTTGGCGATGGATTTGGTAACGAACACCGCCAGGTGCGCATTCCGGGCGAAGTCGCCTGATCCGCCAATGCCGTTCATCATCCGCGTGCCGCACACATGGGTTGAGTTGACGTTGCCGTACAGATCGAATTCCAACGCTGTGTTGATGCCGATGATGCCCAGGCGGCGCACAACTTCTGGATGGTTGGAGATTTCCTGCGGGCGCAGGACCAACTTGTCCTTGTACCTTTCCAGGTTGCCGAAGACATCGGCATTGCGTCGAGCCGACAAGGTAATGGAACTGCCAGAAGCGAAACTCAGCTTGCCTGCATCGATCAGGTCGAAGGTCGAGTCTTGCAGCACCTCGGAATACATGGTCAGTTCTTCGAACGGGGAGTCGATCAAGCCGCACATCACGGCGTTGGCGATATTACCGATTCCGGCCTGCAACGGGCCGAGCTTGTTGGTCATCCGTCCGGCTGCCACCTCTTGCTTGAAAAAATCGACCAAGTGATCGGCAATAGCCTGTGTATCGCTGTCAGGTGGCAGGACGGTGGAGGGTGAGTCCGCTTGATGGGTGATGACAATGGCGGCAATTTTTTCCGCGGGGATTGGAATGGCAGGGCTACCGATGCGGTCCTCGACCTTCACCAGGGGAATGGGTGTGCGGGTTGGGCGGTAGCTCGGGATATAGATGTCGTGGAGCCCTTCCAGATTCGGGTTGTGGGCCATATTGATCTCGACGATCACTTGTCTGGCGAAAATCGCAAAACTGGCCGAATTGCCCACTGATGTGGTGGGCACGATATGACCTTGTTCGGTAATAGCCACGGCTTCGATCACGGCGATATCGGGCAGCTTGAGCTGCGCGTTGCGCATCTGTTCAACGGTCTCCGATAGATGCTGGTCGATGAACATGACCTCGCCAGCGTTGATGGCCTTGCGCAGGGTGCTGTCCACCTGGAAGGGCATGCGTCGCGCGAGCACGCCTGCCTCCGTGAGCTCCTTATCGAGATCGTTGCCCAGGCTCGCTCCGGTCATCAGGCTGATTTTCAACGGCATGAGCTTGGCCCGTTCGGCCAGTGCATGAGGTACCGCCTTGGCTTCTCCGGCGCGGGTGAAGCCACTCATGCCAACGGTCATCCCGTCCTCGATCAGCAAGGCTGCCTCGGCAGCGCTCATCACTTTGTCCAACAACGAAGGCAGGCGGATGCGGTCACGGTACATGGATGGTTGTCTCGGGCAGGAAGCAGGATGCGCAGTGTAGAGAATTCGCGCCGTGCCCGACCCGCTACAAAAGTCGCATTTGAGGCTTCTATTACGGGCGTCTCAGGCAAAACATCATTACCGTATCGGTAACTTTCAGCCTTGATACAAATCAAAACGCCCCGACAAGTCGGGGCGTTTTGATAACACTGCGGAGCTTATTCCACGGCCTTGACCATGTCCTCAATGACCTTCTTGGCGTCGCCGAACACCATCATGGTCTTGTCGAGGTAGAACAGCTCGTTGTCCAGGCCGGCATAGCCGCTGGCCATCGAGCGCTTGTTGACGATGATGGTCTTGGCCTTGAACGCTTCGAGGATCGGCATGCCGGCGATCGGCGACTTGGGATCGTTCTTCGCCGCCGGGTTGACCACATCGTTGGCGCCCAGCACCAGCACCACGTCGGCCTGGCCGAACTCGGAGTTGATGTCCTCCATCTCGAACACCTGGTCGTAAGGTACTTCGGCCTCGGCCAGCAGGACGTTCATGTGCCCGGGCATGCGACCGGCCACCGGGTGGATCGCATATTTGACGGTCACGCCATGGTGGGTCAGCTTCTCGGTCAGCTCTTTCAACGCATGCTGCGCCCGTGCCACCGCCAGGCCGTAGCCCGGCACGATGATCACTGTGTCGGCGTTGGTCAGCAGGAAGGTCGCGTCATCTGCCGAACCGGATTTCACCGGGCGGGCTTCTTTCGAGCCTGCCGGGCCAGCCGCATCTGCGGCGTTGCCGAAGCCACCGAGCAGCACGTTGAAGAACGAACGGTTCATCGCCTTGCACATGATGTAAGACAGGATCGCACCGCTCGAACCTACCAGGGAGCCGGCAATGATCAGCATCGAGTTGTTCAGCGAGAAGCCGATACCGGCGGCCGCCCAGCCCGAATAACTGTTGAGCATCGAGACCACCACCGGCATGTCCGCGCCGCCGATCGGGATGATGATCAGCACACCCAGCACGAAGGCCAAGGCCAACATCAAGGCGAACGCGCCGAGGTTGCCGGTGAACATGAAGGTCAGGCCCAGGCCCAGCGTTGCCAGGCCCAGGATCAGGTTGAGCTTGTGCTGGCCACCAAACTGTACCGGTGCGCCTTGGAACAGGCGGAACTTGTACTTGCCCGACAACTTGCCGAAAGCGATCACCGAACCGGAGAAGGTGATTGCACCGATGGCCGCGCCGAGGAACAGCTCCAGACGGTTACCGGCCGGGATCGAATCGCCCAGTTGCTTGACGATACCCAGCGATTGCGGCTCGACTACCGCCGCGATGGCAATGAACACCGCCGCCAGGCCGATCATGCTGTGCATGAACGCTACCAGCTCCGGCATCTTGGTCATCTCGACGCGCTTGGCCATGATCGAGCCGGCGGTACCACCAACCAGCAGGCCGACGATGACGTAGCCAATGCCGGCAGTGGCCAGCTCTGCCCCCAGCTTATAGATGAGACCCACGGTAGTGAGCACTGCCAGCGCCATGCCGAGCATGCCGAACAGGTTGCCTCGGCGGGAGGTGGTGGGATGCGAAAGGCCTTTGAGGGCCTGGATGAAACAGATCGACGCAATCAGGTAGAGCGTCGTTACCAGGTTCATGCTCATTACTTGGGCGCCTCTTCTTTTACGGCTTTCGGGGCTTTTTTCTTGAACATCTCAAGCATGCGGCGCGTCACCAGGAAGCCGCCGAACACGTTGACCGCGGCCAGGGCTACGGCGAGGGTGCCCATGGTCTTGCCCAGCGGCGTTACAGTCAGGGCGGCGGCGAGCATGGCGCCGACAATCACGATTGCCGAGATGGCGTTGGTCACCGCCATCAACGGCGTGTGCAGCGCGGGTGTAACGTTCCAGACCACGTGGTAACCGACATAAATCGCCAGCACGAAGATGATCAGGTTGTAGATACCGGGGGAGATAAGCTCTTCCATTGTCTGAATCCCTGCTTAGGCGTTTTTGCGGATGACTTGGCCGTCGCGGCACATCAGGCACGCGGCGACGATGTCGTCTTCCAGGTTCACGTCGAACTGACCTTCCTTGGTGAAGACCAGCTTCAGGAAGTCCAGCAGGTTACGGGCGTACAGCGCCGAAGCATCGGCCGCGACTTCACCGGCCAGATTGGTCGGGCCGCAAATGGTCACGCCGTTTTCGACCACCACCTGATCGGCCACGGTCAGCGGACAGTTACCGCCCTGTGCTGCTGCGAGGTCGATGACCACCGAGCCCGGTTTCATCTGCGCGACGGTTTCGGCGCTCAGCAAAGTCGGTGCCTTGCGGCCCGGAATCAATGCGGTGGTGATGACGATGTCCGCCTGCTTGGCGCGCTCGTGCACGGCTTGGGCCTGGCGCTGCATCCAGCTGGCAGGCATGGGCCGGGCGTAACCACCCACGCCGACGGCGCATTCACGCTCTTCGTCGGTCTCGTAAGGCACGTCGACGAACTTGGCGCCGAGGGATTCGATTTGCTCTTTCACTGCGGGACGCACGTCCGATGCCTCGATCACAGCGCCCAGGCGCTTGGCCGTGGCAATCGCCTGGAGTCCGGCCACGCCCGCGCCGAGAATCAGCACGCGCGCCGCTTTCACGGTGCCTGCGGCGGTCATCAGCATCGGCATGAAGCGCGGATAGTGATGGGCGGCCAGCAACACGGCTTTATAGCCGGCGATATTCGCTTGAGACGACAGCACGTCCAGGCTTTGAGCGCGGGAGGTACGCGGCGCGGCCTCAAGGGCGAATGCGGTGATGCCGCGTTCGGCCAGCTTGGCGATGGTTTCGTTGTTGAACGGGTTGAGCATGCCCACCAGAACGGTGCCGCTCTTGATCAGCGTCAGCTCGCTGTCGCTGGGGGCGACCACCTTGAGGATCAGTTCGGCCCCGAATGCATCACTGGCGCTGCCAATGGTTGCGCCCGCTGCCTCATAGGCACTGTCAATAACGCTGGCCTTGATGCCGGCGCCGCTTTCAACAGTGACTTTATGGCCTTGGCCGACCAGCTTCTTGATGGTTTCCGGGGTAGCAGCAACCCGTGTTTCACCCGTCTGGGTTTCGAGAGGAACACCAATGTGCACGTCAAATCTCCTGCGTGATCTTATTGAGTAAACCCAGGCACTTCGGATGGTGCGACTGGGGCGGCCGATCAGCACGATCCCGCCTGACCAGGCGGGGCGCGGCATTTTGCAGGCGAATATTCAGCCCTTCAAGGGATTATGACGTGTGACGTAAATATAACTACAAGTCACCCTGTGACCGAATGTCGCAACTGGCGAGGTAAAGGTCGCTAAACCCAGGCAAATCAAGGGATAACGGCAATTATGATTCTTTTTGCATCGGTCAGATAATGGAGCGATATGACTCGCTCGATATGGCTTAAAGCCACGTATTTCAAAGGTTCTAGGACGTTTGTACCGATATGATCACAGTTTGGTTAAATGCGACAAATAGTTACATCTGTAGTGCTTAAGATAGTATTACTACTTATTTGCTCGGCCATTTTTTCCTTAATTTTCAACGTCATAGTTTCTAGCTTCGGTGACCAGCCAATCGCGAAATGCCCGCAGCGAGGCCGATTCCACCTTCCGTTCCGGGATCATCAGGTAATACGCCTTGAGGCTCGACAGGGCATTGGGGTTGGCAATGACCAGGCGCTTCTCCGCCAGTTCGCGCTGGATCAGGAAGGGCGGGATCAAGGCAACACCCATATCGTGCATGGCGGCTTGGGCAAGCATGGAGAATAGTTCATAGCGCGGACCTGTCAGGTCGCGCGCGATATTAAGGTCTTGTGAGTTGAACCACTGGCGCCACGCGTATGGGCGGGTTGTCTGCTGGAGCAGGGGGAGCTCGGCGATTGCCTCTGGCGTCAGAGTTTTGCGGTTGCCCAGCAAGGAGGGGCTGCATACCGGCAACGGCTGTTCGCCCATTAATTTGTGAGATTCGGTACCGGACCAGTCCGCGTCGCCGAAGTAGATGGCTGCATCGAAATCCGTATCGGCGAACAGGAAAGGGCGCGTGCGGTTGGTGAGATTGACCGTCACCTCAGGGTGCTGCCGCTGGAACTCCTTGAGGCGTGGCAACAGCCATTGAGTGCCGAAGGTGGGCACGACGGCGAGTTCGATAACGTTCGCGCCGGTGTGCCCCATCACTGAAAGGGTATCGCGCTCGACGGCATCCAGTTGCGTGGCGATTCGACGGCTATATGAAAGCCCCGCTTCAGTCAGCTTGACGCCGCGTCTTGAGCGTCGGAAAAGCTCCACGCCAAGGAAGTCCTCCAGGCTGGCAATCTGTCGGCAGATAGCGCCTTGGGTGAGAGAGAGCTCCAGTGCCGCCTTGGTGAAGCTTTCGTGGCGTGCGGCAGCCTCGAAGCTGATCAGGGCGGCGGTGCTTGGGATTTTACGACGCATATACGCAAGCCTCACTCGTTATCCGCACAACAGCGGTCTTTGGCGTTTACCGAGTGAGAAATTAGCACAACAACATGCCGAATCCTCGTTTGCTCTTGTGGGAAACCGGGCCTAGGATCAGTCCACGATTTTCCATTTGATTGGCGAGGACTTTTTCATGGCCAGTAAGGCGAGCTTCAGCTGGATCGATCCCTTGTTGCTGGACCAGCAACTCACCGAAGAAGAACGCATGATTCGCGACACTGCCGAGCAGTTCGCTCAGCAGAAGCTGGCGCCGCGCGTACTGGAGGCGTTCCGTCATGAAAAGACTGACCCGGCGATCTTTCGTGAAATGGGCGAAGTGGGCCTCCTGGGCGCCACCATTCCCGAGCAATACGGCGGCAGCGGCCTGAATTACGTCAGCTACGGCCTCGTCGCCAGGGAAGTGGAGCGTGTGGACTCCGGCTACCGGTCGATGATGAGCGTGCAGTCCTCACTGGTCATGGTGCCGATCAACGAATTCGGCACCGAGGCGCAGAAACAGAAGTATCTGCCGAAGCTGGCTTCAGGCGAATGGATAGGCTGCTTTGGCCTGACCGAGCCGAACCATGGTTCCGACCCGGGCGCGATGATCACTCGGGCGCGCAAGGTTGAAGGCGGCTACAGCTTGACCGGCAGCAAGATGTGGATCACCAACAGTCCGATCGCGGATGTGTTTGTCGTTTGGGCGAAGGACGACGCCGGCGATATCCGAGGCTTCGTGCTGGAGAAGGGCTGGAAGGGCCTGACTGCTCCGGCGATTCACGGCAAGGTCGGGCTGCGTGCTTCGATTACCGGCGAGATCGTCATGGACAGCGTATTCGTGCCGGAAGAAAACATCTTTCCGGACGTGCGTGGCTTGAAAGGGCCGTTCACCTGTCTGAACTCGGCTCGCTACGGCATTTCCTGGGGCGCCCTGGGGGCTGCCGAGTTTTGCTGGCACACCGCCCGACAATACACGCTCGACCGGCAGCAGTTCGGTCGCCCGTTGGCTGCCAATCAATTGATCCAGAAGAAACTGGCCGATATGCAGACTGAAATCACCCTCGCGCTTCAAGGATGTCTGCGTCTTGGGCGTATGAAAGATGAAGGCACGGCTGCGGTAGAGATCACCTCGATCATGAAGCGCAACTCTTGCGGTAAGTCCTTGGATATCGCACGCATGGCGCGGGACATGCTGGGCGGCAATGGCATCTCCGACGAGTTCGGCATTGCTCGTCATTTAGTGAACCTTGAGGTGGTGAACACCTACGAGGGTACGCACGATGTTCATGCGTTGATCCTTGGCCGCGCGCAAACCGGCATTCAAGCGTTCTATTAATAGGGGAACGGCCATGGGCGCGCTTTCGCATCTGCGGGTGTTGGATTTATCGAGGGTTCTGGCTGGGCCTTGGGCCGGGCAGATCCTCGCGGACCTGGGGGCGGAGGTCATAAAGGTCGAGCGTCCGGGTAACGGTGACGATACGCGTGCCTGGGGGCCGCCCTTTCTGAAAGACGCTTATGGCGAGAATACGACCGAGGCGGCTTATTACCTGTCGGCCAATCGCAACAAGCAATCGGTCACGATTGATTTCACGCGCCCCGAAGGGCAAAAGCTGATCCGGGAACTGGCGGCCAAGTCCGACATCCTGATCGAGAACTTCAAGGTGGGTGGCCTTGCGGCCTATGGTCTGGATTACGACTCGCTAAAAGCAATCAACCCGGAACTGATCTATTGCTCCATCACCGGGTTTGGCCAAACGGGCCCTTACGCCAAGCGTGCCGGTTACGACTTCATGATCCAAGGGTTGGGCGGCTTGATGAGTCTGACTGGCCGGCCGGAAGGGGATGAGGGGGCTGGGCCGGTGAAGGTCGGTGTTGCTCTGACCGATATTCTTACCGGCCTGTATTCGACCGTTGCCATTCTGGCCGCGTTGGCTCATCGCGATCATTCGGGCGGCGGGCAACATATCGATATGGCATTGCTGGATGTCCAGGTGGCTTGTCTGGCCAACCAGGCGATGAATTACTTGACTACTGGCAGCGCGCCGAAGCGGCTGGGCAATGCGCATCCGAATATCGTCCCTTATCAGGATTTTCCTACGGCTGACGGTGACTTCATCCTTACGGTGGGCAATGACGGTCAGTTCAGGAGGTTTGCCGAGGTCGCCGGTCAACCGCAGTGGGCCGATGACCCGAGGTTCGCGACAAACAAGATGCGTGTGGCGAAC
>NZ_CP071676.1:5297500-5929390 GCF_051132225.1 Pseudomonas sp. D1-1
CTTGCCGTACATGACGCCCGGCGCTTCCTGGATCCCGACGTAGTTGCCCAGCGACTTGGACATCTTCTTCACGCCATCCAGACCTTCCAGCAATGGCATGGTCAGGATGCACTGAGCTTCTTGCCCATAGCCGCGCTGCAGCTCACGCCCCATCAGCAGGTTGAACTTCTGATCGGTACCGCCAAGCTCAACGTCCGCCCGCAATGCGACCGAGTCATAACCCTGCACAAGCGGATAGAGGAACTCATGGATGGCGATTGGCTGATTGGTTGTATAACGCTTGTCGAAATCATCGCGCTCGAGCATGCGAGCTACGGTGTATTGGGAAGTCAGGCGTATGAAATCCGCCGGCCCCATCTGATCCATCCAAGTGGAGTTGAAAGCCACTTCGGTCTTGGCCGGGTCAAGAATCTTGAAGACCTGAGTCTTGTAGGTCTCGGCGTTGTCGAGAACCTGCTCACGAGTCAGCGGAGGACGCGTGGCACTCTTGCCGCTCGGATCACCGATCATGCCGGTGAAGTCGCCTATAAGGAAGATAACCTGATGCCCCAGGTCCTGGAATTGACGCAGCTTATTAATAAGCACGGTATGCCCCAGGTGCAGATCGGGCGCCGTCGGATCGAAACCGGCCTTGATACGCAGCGGCTGCCCGCGCTTGAGCTTTTCGATCAGCTCGGACTCGACCAACAGTTCTTCCGCACCACGTTTGATCAGCGCTAGCTGCTCTTCAACCGACTTCATAACAGACCCGCAAGGCTCAGATTCAAAGGGCCCCAACCATACAAGATCGCGCACCAAATACAAGGTTTGCCAGGTGCACGAACGCCAATCCCATAGACAGAGCGTCCGCGGGCTTGCTTCGCAGGGGTTTTGGTTATATTTTATACAGTTATTTCATCTTCATCATGTCATTCATCTTTTCCAATTCATCTTTTCAAAAGTCAAATTACCTATGACCACCGAACCGTCTAAAGCGCCGCCGCTTTACCCAAAGACCCACCTGCTCGCCGCAAGTGGTATCGCCGCCCTCCTTAGCCTGGCGCTCCTGGTATTTCCTTCCAGCGATGTCGAAGCCAAAAAGACGACTCTGAGTCTTGAACTGGAAAGTCCCGCTGAACAACTGACACAAGAACAAGACGCCGCCGAAGCCGTTCAAGCCACAAACGAACCGGCCGCCTCGCCTTTTGCGCAGATTGAAGAAAGCCCGGAAGACACTGCAAACGCCACTGCACAGGTAGAAGCTCCTGTTGCAGAAGAGAAGAAAGGACCGGACCACCGTGAAGTGATTGTTGCCAAGGGCGACACACTCTCCACCCTCTTCGAAAAGGTGGGCCTGCCCTCAACCTCAGTCCATGAAATCCTGGCCAGCGACAAGCAAGCCAAACAGTTCACTCAACTGCAACGTGGCCAGAAACTCGAATTCGAACTCAATCCAGACGGGCAGTTGACCAACCTGCACACCAAGCTGAGCGATCTGGAAAGCATCACCCTGACCAAAAACGAAAAGGGTTATGTATTCAACCGCGTCACCACCAAACCTACCGTGCGCTCCGCCTATGTTCACGGCGTCATCAATAGTTCGCTGTCCCAGTCGGCTGCCCGCGCCGGCCTTTCCCACAGCCTGACCATGGACATGGCCAGCGTGTTTGGTTATGACATCGACTTCGCGCAGGATATTCGCCAGGGCGACGAGTTCGACGTCATCTACGAACAGAAAGTGGTCAATGGGAAAAGCGTCGGCAACGGACCGATCCTTTCCGCGCGCTTCACCAACCGCGGCAAGACCTATACGGCGGTGCGCTACACCAACAAGCAGGGCAACAGCAGCTACTACACCGCTGACGGCAACAGCATGCGCAAGGCGTTTATCCGTACTCCAGTCGACTTCGCCCGCATCAGCTCCAGGTTTTCCGCAGGCCGCAAGCATCCTATTCTGAACAAGATCCGCGCCCACAAAGGCGTCGACTACGCAGCTCCGCGCGGCACGCCCATCAAGGCTGCCGGCGATGGCAAGGTACTGCTGGCCGGCCGTCGAGGCGGTTATGGCAATACCGTGATCATCCAGCACGGCAACACCTACCGCACGCTGTACGGCCACATGCAAGGTTTCGCCAAGGGCGTGAAGACCGGCGGCTCCGTCAAGCAAGGCCAGGTTATTGGCTACATCGGTACGACTGGCCTGTCCACCGGCCCGCACTTGCACTATGAATTCCAGGTCAACGGCGTTCACGTCGATCCGCTCGGCCAGAAGCTGCCGATGGCCGATCCGATTGCGAAATCCGAGCGCACCCGTTTCCTGGCTCAGAGCCAGCCTCTGATGGCTCGCATGGATCAAGAGAAAGCCACCCTGCTGGCTTCGAGCAAGCGCTAAGCCATGGCGCTCTATATCGGTGTGATGTCCGGGACCAGCCTGGATGGCCTGGATATCGCGCTGATCGAACTGGCCCCGGCGATCAAATTGATCGCCACGCATTACATACCCATGCCCACGCCCCTGCGCACCGAGTTGCTTGCACTGTGCAGCAGTGGGCCCGATGAGATCGCCCGCTCCGCCATCGCCCAGCAGAACTGGGTAAAGCTGGCCGCGCAGGGCATCCATACCTTACTCGACGAACAGAAGCTCAAGCCTGAAGACCTCACCGCGGTTGGCAGCCACGGCCAAACCATTCGCCATGAACCGGCCCGCGGATTTACCGTGCAGATCGGTAACCCGGCACTCTTGAGCGAATTGACTGGCATCACCGTTGTCAGCGATTTCCGCAGCCGTGATGTCGCCGCCGGAGGACAGGGGGCGCCTCTGGTTCCGGCATTTCACGAAGCACTGTTCGAAGAACGAGTCGGTCCTCGTGCAGTGCTGAATGTCGGCGGCTTCAGCAATCTCAGCCTGATAGAGCTGGCAAAACCCGTATCAGGTTTCGATTGTGGCCCAGGCAACGTATTGCTCGATGCATGGATACACCAGGAGCGAGGCGAGCCTTTTGATCGTGACGGCCAATGGGCAGCCAGCGGAAAAGTAGAGCCGACTTTGCTCAAGACGTTGCTTGGAGACCCCTTCTTTGTAACCAAGGGCCCGAAAAGTACCGGACGAGAAGTATTCAACCTGTCCTGGCTGACCCGTCATCTATCGCAATTGCCAGCCTTCACCCCTGAAGATGTGCAGGCGACACTACTTGAACTGACTGCCCTGACCATCGTCGAATCACTCCAGCATGCCCAGCCGAACACGCAGGAGTTGCTGGTCTGCGGCGGTGGGGCACACAACCAGACACTGATGAAGCGCCTGGCTGACTTGCTACCAGCTACCAAAGTCAGCAGTACGGCAGTGTACGGCGTGGACCCGGATTGGGTTGAAGCCATGGCCTTTGCCTGGCTCGCCCATTGCTGTCTTGAGGGTATTCCAGGCAACCGTCCAAGTGTCACTGGGGCCCGTGGCCCGCGCGTACTCGGTGCCATTTATCCGGCCTGAGATCAATAATCGCGGACAAAAAAACGCCGCAGGGCCGTAAGGCTCTGCGGCGTTTTTATTGAAGCGATCAGATCGAAAACGAAGAACCGCACCCACAAGTTGTGGTGGCGTTAGGATTCTTGATCACGAAGCGCGATCCTTCCAGGCCTTCCTGATAATCCACTTCGGCACCCGCCAGGTACTGGAAGCTCATCGGATCGACCACCAGGCTGACGCCTTCGCGCTCGACGATGGTGTCATCCTCGGCCACTTCCTCATCGAAAGTGAAGCCGTACTGAAAACCTGAACAACCGCCGCCCGTCACGAACACGCGCAGCTTCAAACGATCATTGCCCTCTTCATCGACCAGGCTCTTCACCTTGTGCGCGGCACCGTGGGTGAATTGCAAAGCCGTGGGGGTGAAGGTTTCGACGCTCATGCTGAATATCTCCCGGCGCTTACGCCGCCATAATGCGTGATGGCGGGCATTATCCGCTTCTCCGACAAAATTGGTCAACTATTTGCGCAGCAGCTGTAAGCCGCAAGCTATAAGCCACGGGCTCGTAGCTTACAGCCTGCATCTCTTAATCAAGGCAGCATCCCAGCGTGGGACAGGCCCAGTCGCTCATCCAGCCCGAAGAGGATGTTGAGGTTCTGTACCGCTTGGCCGGAAGCGCCCTTGACCAGGTTGTCGATTACCGACAAGACCACGACCAGGTCGCCATCCTGCGGGCGATGCACAGCGATCCGGCATACGTTCGCGCCGCGGACACTGCGGGTTTCCGGATGGCTGCCAGCCGGCATCACGTCGACAAACGGCTCATCGGCATAACGCTTCTCGAACAGCGCCTGCAGATCCACGGAGCGATCGGTCACGGTGGCGTAGAGGGTGGAATGGATACCACGGATCATGGGCGTCAGGTGCGGCACGAAAGTCAGGCCGACGTCCTTGCCTGCCGCGCGACGCAACCCTTGGCGAATCTCCGGCAAATGACGATGCCCCTTGACCGCGTAGGCCTTCATGCTCTCCGATGTTTCGGAGTACAACGAGCCAACGCTGGCACCTCGACCGGCGCCGCTGACGCCCGACTTGCAGTCGGCGATCAAGCGCGACGCATCGGCGAGACCGGCCTCGAGCAAAGGCAGGAATCCCAACTGCGTCGCGGTCGGATAGCAACCCGGCACCGCGATCAGCCGTGCCTGCCTGATTTTTTCACGATTGACTTCCGGCAAGCCGTAGACCGCCTCGTCCAGCAGTTCCGGTGCGCCGTGAGGCTGACCGTACCACTTGGCCCATTCGTCTGCGTCCTGCAGACGGAAGTCTGCCGACAGGTCAATGACCTTGGTTCCCGCGGCCAGCAGCTCACCCGCCAGAGCGTGGGCGACACCATGGGGGGTGGCGAAAAACACCACATCGCAGGCCCCGAGGGTCTTGACGTCAGGGACGCTGAACGCCAGGCCGTCGTAATGGCCACGCAAGTTCGGATACATGTCGGCGACGGCCAAGCCGGCCTCGGATCGGGAGGTAATGACCACCACCTCAGCTTGCGGATGCTGCGCCAACAGACGCAGCAGTTCGACACCGGTGTAACCCGTGCCGCCGACGATACCGACCTTGACCATGAACCTGCCCTCAACGAACCACTGGAAAGCCGTCGATGATAGGGCGCCCGCAGCGCTGCGACAACCGCCAAGGTGACGTGTGGCCGCGCTAACCTCTACTATCGAACCTACCGTGAACCTGGGAATAATCAAAAATGCTCTATCTATGGCTCAAAGCGCTTCACATTGTCAGCATGGTCTGCTGGTTTGCCGGCCTGTTCTACCTGCCTAGATTGTTCGTCTACCACGCTCAAAGCGAAGACAGCGTCAGCAAGGAACGCTTCTCCATCATGGAACGCAAGTTGTATCGCGGCATCATGGGCCCGGCGATGATCGCCACGCTGGTGTTCGGCATCGGCTTGCTCAGCCTCAATGCCAGCGCCTACTTCACCCAAGGCGGCTGGATGCACGCAAAGCTGACTCTGGTCGTCCTGCTGATCGGCTATCACCATATGTGCGGTGCCCAGGTGAAGCGCTTCGCCCGTGGCGAAAACACCCGCAGTCATGTCTTTTATCGCTGGTTCAATGAAGTGCCGGTCGTGATATTGCTGGCTATTGTAATTCTGGTCGTGGTCCGGCCGTTCTAATTCCAACCGCATCCACTGATCAGAGGGACCTCCAATGTCGCTGCCCGCTCTGCTTGAACAACGTCTGCGCCTGCCTGTCGTGGTCGCACCGATGTTCCTCATTTCCAATCCGCAGCTGGTACTGGCCTGCTGCCGCAACGGTGTCGTCGGGAGTTTCCCGGCGTTGAACCAACGTGAAAGCAGCGGCTTCAAGGCGTGGCTGGAGGAAATCGAAGCGGGCTTGGCGACTCTGGAAAAGCCGGCGCCCTACGCAGTCAATCTGATCGTCCATCACAGCAACCCGCGACTCCAGGCCGACCTGGCAATCTGTATCGAGCACAAGGTGCCGATCGTCATCACCAGCCTGGGGGCGGTGAAGGAATTGGTGGACGCGGTTCATGGCTATGGCGGCCTGGTATTTCACGACGTGACCACTCGCCGCCATGCCGAAAAAGCCGCCGAAGCGGGCGTCGACGGTTTGATTGCCGTTGCGGCCGGTGCGGGTGGGCACGCAGGAACCTGGAGCCCATTCGCACTGATTGCTGAAATCCGGCAGTTCTTCGATAAAACCCTGTTGCTTGCAGGATGCCTTAACCACGGCCATCAGATTCTGGCTGCGCAATTGCTTGGCGCGGATCTGGCCTACTTCGGAACGCGTTTTATCGGCACGACGGAAAGTCACGCGTCCGACGCTTATAAAGAGATGTTGCTCACATCCAGAGCCGCGGACATCGTGCATACTCCCGCAGTGTCCGGGGTGCCGGCCAGTTTCATGCGTCAGAGCCTGGAAAGTGCCGGCTTCGACCTGGCTGCTCTGCAAGGCAAGGGCGTGGCGGATGCGGGGGCGAAACTCAAACCGCTCAATGATGAAGCCAAGGCCTGGAAGACCGTATGGTCCGCCGGCCAGGGTGTAGGTGACATCAATGATTTGCCCGGTGTCGATCAATTGATCGCACGCCTGGATGAAGAATACCGGCAGGCGCAAGCCCTAGCGACACAACTTGGCGGCCATTGGCCGCGCTGAACCCACAATAAACCAACCAGAAAGACAAGGATGCCAGGCATGAGCGAAAACCGTTTCAACATTGTATTCGACGGGGCCCTGCTGCCAGGCGTAGATACCACTACCGCCAAGCTCAACCTCGCCGAACTGTTCAAAAGTGATGTGAGCGCCATTGAACGACTGTTCAGCGGTCGCAAGGTGTCCCTCAAGAACAACCTGTCCCAGAATGAAGCGCAACAGTACCTGGACGCGCTTCATAAAAGCGGCATCGATGCACGAATCGAAGCCGAACCGTCCATCCAGCTCAATCTCGGCGAAATCCAGGAGCAGCCGGGCGGCCGCCAGCCGGACTCCGTGATCGATCCTGTTTCTCCTTATGCGCCTCCACGGGCAGCAGTGGGTGAAACGTTCGCCGAGTACGGCACGCTCAAACCCTTCAGCTTCGAGGGACGTATCGGACGCCTGCGCTACCTGGCCTGGACCATGGTCCTGACCCTGGCCATGCTGCCGTTGGTAGGCCTGGGCTTCTGGGTCGCCACGAACTGGCTGCTCGCTTCCGACTCGATAGCAGGGTTGGTCGTCGGTGGTCTGATCGCTGTAGTCGTCGTGCTTGCCTTCGCGTTCGTGAGCATCCAGTTCAACGTCCAGCGTCTGCATGATCTCGGCTGGTCGGGGTGGTTGTGGCTGATCAACCTCGTGCCATTCGTGGGCAGCATCTTCCCGTTCATTCTCATCATCGCCCCAGGCAATACCGGCGCCAACCAGTACGGCCCACCACCGCCGCGCAATACCACGGCGGTCAAGCTGCTGGCGTCGCTGTGGCTGGTAATGATCGTCCTGATTTTCGTGGCTACCTTCGCCGGCATCTTCGGTGCTCTCCAGGAGGACTTCGATAGCGGTGCCTCGAGCAGCTACGAAAGCAGCGAATACAGTGACCAGACCAGCGAAGAACCGGCCGTTGATGCAGCCGAGCCCGCCTCGCCTTCTGTAGACTACGAAGAAGAAGAAGAGGAACAATAGGCCCGCTTCATGCCAGTGACAGCCCAGTCCACTGGCGGCGGGCTGTTGCGATGGAGAACTGCATGACCCGTTACGCCCTGATCACTGGCGCTTCCAGCGGAATCGGCCTGGCCCTGGCTGAAGCACTGGCCCGGCGCGGGCGCAACCTGATACTCGTGGCGCGACAGCGCGATCGACTGGAAAGTATTGCGATCGAACTGACCCAGCGATTTGGCGTGGAAGTATTGTTCCGGGCTTGCGACCTGAGCGAGCCCTTGCGGCTTTCAGGTTTCCTGCTGGAACTGGAAGAAGGCGAACGCCAGATCGACCTGCTGGTCAACTGCGCCGGCATCGGCACCTTCGGCCCGTTCCTGGGCCAGGACTGGATGACCGAGCAGGACCTCATCGAAGTGAATATCCTGGCCCTGACCCGCCTCTGTCACGCCGTAGGCAACAGCATGGCGCTGCATGGAGGCGGCCAGATCCTGAACGTCGCGTCGACTGCCGCATTCCAGCCGGGCCCCTGGATGAGCACCTACCACGCCAGCAAAGCGTACGTATTGCACTTTTCCGAAGCCCTGCGAATCGAGCTGAAGAAATGTGCGATCAAAGTCTCGGTACTTTGCCCGGGCCCGACCCGCACCGGTTTTTTTGCCGAGTGGCAACGGGACGAGAAGCCCAGCGACGATAAGAAGCTGATGAGCCCTGAAGAGGTTGCGCTGTACGCTGTCCGCGCGCTGGACAGGGACCGGGCCATTATCATTCCCGGACGCCGCAATCGCTGGATCGCCGCCCTGCCCCGACTCGGGCCGCGCTGGCTGGTGCGAATTCTTAGCGGCATGTCCAATAAAGCCTACTGTCCACGCTAGATTTGCGGATGGTTAACCCGGGCTTGCCAACCGAGCCTTCATACACTCGACCTCAAACAACCCAACGGAGCAGCAGCCGTGGACACTCTGTTTACCAAGATCATCAACCGGGAAATTCCGGCCAGGATCATTTATGAAGACGATCAGGTTCTGGCTTTTCACGACATCGCCCCCCAGGCTCCAGTGCATTTCCTGGTGATTCCGAAAAAACCGATCCGCACCCTCAATGACCTGACCGAGGAAGACAAAGGGTTGGCCGGACATATCCTGTTTACCGCCCAGCGCCTTGCGCTTGAGCTGGGCTGTGAGGAAGGCTTCCGCGTGGTGATGAACTGCAATGAACTTGGCGGGCAGACCGTCTATCACATTCATATGCACGTGCTGGGGCAGCGCCAGATGAACTGGCCACCGGGTTGATACCGCTGACCCAGCGCAAATCTTCAGCAGCCGATTGGGTTAAACTGGCTGCCGTGATTTTTTCCGGAGGTAAGCATGACTACCCAACGTCACTACTCGCCCATTGACCGCCTGCTGCTGCAAGCCGATACCGCGATGCGCACGCTACTGCCCTTCAGTGGCCAGCCGTACCGTCCGTCGCCGGCAATCGTGCAGCCGGACGTACAGATGAGTGACGAAGAGACTCGCCATGTCGCGGGCCTGATGCGTATCAACCATACCGGTGAGGTTTGCGCCCAGGCTCTGTACCAGGGCCAGGCGCTGACGGCAAGATTGCCGCAGGTACGCGAGGCGATGGAGCATGCCGCCGAAGAAGAAGTCGACCACCTGGTCTGGTGCGAGCAGCGCATTCGCCAATTGGGTAGCCATACCAGCGTCCTGAATCCGTTGTTCTACGGGATGTCATTCGGCATCGGCGCGGCGGCCGGACTGATCAGCGACAAGGTCAGCCTGGGTTTCGTCGCGGCAACCGAACATCAAGTGTGCAAGCATCTGAATGAGCACCTGGAGCAGTTGCCGGCCGAAGATGAAAAGTCCCGGGCGATTCTTGAACAGATGCGCAAGGATGAAGAACAGCATGCCGAAAGCGCTCTCGATGCGGGGGGTTTTCGTTTCCCGGCTCCGGTGAAATTCGGCATGAGCCTGTTGGCGAAGGTCATGACCAAGAGCACCTATCGGATCTGACCGCGATACGGAGCCTGTCCCACAGACATATCGGGTTTCCCAGAACTGAAAAAGGCGACTACCGCACAGGTAGTCGCCTTTTTTTGTAGCCTTGATCTTCAGCGCGGCATGTTGCGCGCGTAGAAAATCTCCAGCATCTCGTGCTTCACACGCTCTTCCACCTGGCCACGCTGCTCAACGGACAGGTTGCTGGTGGCATCACCGAACAGGTAGTTGTCCAGCTCGAAGTCCTTGAGCAGCATCTTGGTGTGGAACAGGTTTTCCTGGTACACGTTCACGTCGGTCATCTGATACGCGTCGCGAGTGTCTTCGGAGAGATAGTTCTGGATCGAATTGATCTCGTGATCAATGAAGTGCTTGTGGCCTTCCACGTCCCGTGTGAAGCCACGCACACGGTAATCCACGGTCACGATGTCGGAATCGAATTGGTGAATCAGGAAGTTGAGTGCCTTGAGCGGTGAAATGACGCCACAGGTCGACACATCGATGTCCACTCGGAACGTTGCGATACCGTCCACCGGGTGGATCTCCGGATAGGTATGTACCGTGATGTGGCTCTTGTCGAGGTGGGCCAGGATAATTTCAGGCAACGGGCCCGGGGACTCTTCGATCTGGCTTTCGGTCGGTGTCACCGGCTCTTCCGAGATCAGAATGGTCACGCTGGCGCCTTGGGGTTCATAGTCCTGACTGGCGATGTTCAGGATGTTGGCACCAATGATATCGACAACTTCCGTGAGGATCTGCGTGAGGCGCTTGGCGTTGTACTCTTTATTGATGTACTCGACGTAGGCCTGCTGGTCTTGCGGGGTTTCCGCATAGCAGATGTCATAGATGTTGAAGCTCAAGGTCTTTGTCAGGTTATTGAACCCATGGAGCTTGAGTTTGCTTTTCACCGTTTGAAAACTCTCTGTGTATTGCGGCCCGGCCGCGTGATCAAGCATGCCCGTCAGATGCGAACGACGCACCTGCGTAGGACGGTTAACACCTCTTCGCGATGGCGATTTTGGTTGTCTGTCCAGGCAATGGATCAGCCCGCGAGCCGATCATTGCCCTGAAAAAAGTGGCGCATTATGCAGATGTCGGCTTCTGACCGCCAGAGCTTGCACTGCATTTGTGATGGTTGGATGTCGATTCAACCCAACTCGATGATTTCATAATCGTGAGTGATTTCAACACCGGCAGCACCGAGCATGATCGAGGCCGAGCAGTATTTCTCGGCGGACAGCTCAATGGCGCGCTTGACCTGGGCTTCCTTCAGTCCACGGCCTTTGACCACGAAGTGCATGTGGATCTTGGTAAACACTTTCGGATCCTCTGTCGCGCGCTCGGCTTCAAGGAACGCTTCGCAACTTTCGACGGCCTGGCGTGACTTCTTGAGAATGCTGACCACATCGAAGTTGCTGCAGCCGCCGACACCGAGCAAGAGCATTTCCATTGGCCGGACACCCAGGTTCCGACCGCCGGCATCCGGTGGGCCGTCCATGACGACCACATGACCACTGCCTGATTCACCGAGGAACATGGCTTCGCCAGCCCATTGGATGCGTGCCTTCATCGCCAAGACTCCACTGTTCAAAAAAAGGGGGCGCCAGCTTAGCACAGCGCCCGTTGATGGCAGCGGGATGCCTGATGCCTCTTACGCCAGCGCCTGTAGGTAAATTCTCGAATCTATTACGAATGCCTCTGTTAAGCTGCGCCATCTCGCTGGCGTATGGCCAGCTTTTGGCGATAGCCATTCGCCCTCACCCAAAAAACCAAACCACCACACCGCGCAGTCTTTCGGGATACAACCATGGTTGCCATTACTCCCACGTCCAAGATCAAGAACCTCGACAAACTCTTGATGCATTGCCAGCGTCGCCGCTACCCCGCCAAGCACAACATCATTTGCGCAGGCGACCGCTCCGATACGCTGTTTTTCATCATCAAGGGCTCCGTCACTATCCTGATCGAGGACGATGACGGCCGGGAAATGATCATCGCCTACCTCAACTCCGGGGATTTTTTCGGCGAACTGGGATTGTTCGAGCAGGCGGGCAAGGAGCAGGAGCGCAGTGCCTGGGTACGAGCCAAGGTCGAATGTGAAGTGGCGGAAATCAGCTATGGCAAATTCCGAGAGCTGTCGCAGCAGGATCCGGACATTCTTTACGCCCTCAGCGGACAAATCGCGCAGCGTCTGCGCAATACCACCCGCAAAGTCGGTGACCTGGCGTTCTTCGACGTGACCGGTCGCGTCGCCCGCTGCCTGCTGGAACTGTGCAAGCAGCCCGACGCCATGACCCATCCGGATGGTATGCAGATCAAAGTGACCCGTCAGGAAATCGGCCGCATCGTTGGCTGCTCCCGAGAGATGGTCGGACGCGTGCTCAAGGACCTGGAAGAGCGCGATCTGGTCAGCGTCAAAGGCAAGACCATGGTCGTGTTCGGGACGCGCTAAAAGCTGCTCAACAGTTCCCGGTAGAGCGCCTCGAGCCGTTCCAGCGCATGAGGCGCCGGGAATTTCTCATGCAGGGCAATGTGGCTCTCGGCACGCACACGCTGCTCCAGGCCACACGCCTCGTTGAACCGATTGACCGCCGCAACCATGGGATCACGCTCGTCATCCAGCAATAGGGCGCCATGCACCAGACCCACCGGCCTCTGGCCACCCTTGCTTTGCCGCCAGCGCTGGGCGGTACCGACCATTTTTCGGCCGTCCAGATTGACGTTGAAGCGCCCATCACAAAACGCGCCCTCCACTTCGCCAAGGGAAGCCACCCCGCCCAGCTCATCGAGCAACTGGCAGATCGGATCGCACAGACGCCGATAAGCAGTCTCGATCCGGCCATGGTCACCTTCACTTCGCGGTGGCGCATAGACCAGCGCGATATTGACCGTAGCGCCCGATTGAGGCACTGGCTCGCCACCGGTTTCACGCAGCAGCACCGGCCAGCCGCTTGCGGCCGATACCTCACAGGCAAGTTCAAAACCTGGCAGGCGACTCAAGCGACGCGGCATGACCAGGGCACGATCGCTGGGTTGCCAGAACAGCAAGCCGGATTCAGCGTCACCGGCGCAAACGCTGGCCAGCAGATCCTGTTCGGCCTGCAGGCCGCTTTCAACCGTGAAGGCAATGGCTGAAGGCATCGATTCAGTCCAGCGTCGAGCCGGTTACCGGAACGCCGCGCTCGGGGAAAAACAAGCGCTGCAGTTCTGTACCCGGGCTTTCGGCCCGCATGAAAGCCTCGCCAACCAGGAATGAATACACATCGCTGACTTCCATCAACTCGACATCGGCTCGGTTGAGAATGCCGCTCTCGGTGATGACCAGGCGATCACGTGGAATTCGCGGCAACAGGTCAAGAGTGGTTTCCAGGCTGACTTCAAACGTATGCAGGTTGCGGTTATTCACGCCGACCAGCTTGGTATCCAGAGTTTTCAGGGCGCGCTCCAGCTCGTCGCCGTCGTGGACTTCCACCAACACATCCAGGCCCACCTCTTTAGCGACTGCTGCCAGCTCGGCCATTTTCACGTCATCCAGGGCGGAAACGATCAACAGCACGCAATCGGCACCCAAGGCCCGCGCCTCGACGATCTGGTACGGATCGATCATGAAATCCTTGCGGATCACCGGCAGCTTGCACGCCGCCCGCGCCTGTTTTAGATAGTCATCGGCGCCTTGGAAAAAATCGACGTCGGTGAGCACCGAAAGGCAGGTCGCACCGCCCTTCTCGTAGCTCCTGGCGATGTCGGCGGGGACGAAGTCCTCACGGATCACACCTTTGCTGGGGGACGCCTTCTTGATTTCGGCGATGACTGCAGGCTGCTTTTTCTTCGCCTGATCGATCAGCGCCTGGGCAAAGCCGCGAGGCGCGTCTGCTGAACGTGCGAGACCTTCCAGCTCGGCGAGGCTGACCCGGGCCCGGCGCTCGGCCACTTCTTCAGCCTTGCGAGCCAGAATGTTTTCCAGAACCGTTGGCACGCTCATCCTTCATTCTCCACTTTGAATACGGCGGTAAACGCGCCCAATTCTTCCAGTTTTTCCCGGGCCAGGCCGGTGTGCAACGCATCATGAGCGAGCTCGACACCTTGCTTGAGGCTGCTGGCGTGATCGGCGGCATACAACGCGGCGCCCGCGTTGAGCATGATCATTTCCGCAGCCTTCTGGCCATTCTCGGTTTTACGCCGCCCCAAGGCATCGCGGATCAACTCAAGTGACTGAGCTGGCCCATCCACCGCCAGTCCATGCAGGCTCTGGCTCTTCATGCCGAGGTCTTCAGGTTCGACCCAATATTCGGTGATCTGATCATTTTTTAGCTCGGCCACGAAAGTGGGCGCCGCCAGGCTGAATTCATCCAGGCCGTCTTTTGAATGGACGACCAGCACGTGCTTGCTACCTAAACGTTGCAGGACCTCTGCCAATGGCCGGCACAGCGCCTGGCTGAACACGCCGACCACTTGATGCTTCACACCGGCCGGATTCGTAAGCGGGCCGAGCATGTTGAACAGCGTGCGCAAGCCCAGCTCGCGACGCGGCGCCGCGGCATATTTCATGGCGCGGTGGTGGGTCTGGGCAAACATGAAGCCGATGCCGACGCTATCGATGCAACGAGCCACCTGGACCGACGTCAGGTTGAGGTAGATACCGGCGGCTTCCAGCAGATCGGCGCTGCCGCTCTTGCCCGACACTGCACGATTGCCATGCTTGGCGACCGTGCAGCCGGCCGCCGCAACGACAAATGCCGAGGCGGTGGAAACGTTGAATATATTGGCTCCGTCACCACCGGTCCCGACGACATCCACCACACCATCAAGGGTCTTGAGTTCGACCTTGTCCGCCAACTCGCGCATGGTCGTGACCGCACCGACAATTTCGTCGATGCTCTCGCTCTTCATGCGCATGGCCATCATGAACGCGCCAATCTGCGCGTCCGTGCACTGGCCAGTCATGATTTCCCGCATCACGTCGCGCATCTCGTCGGTGCTCAGGTCGAGCTGGCCGACGATACGGTTCAGGGCTGTCTTGATGTCCATGGAGAGTCCTTAGCGCGTGCCGCCGGTTTGTTTGAGGAAGTTGGCGAACAGTTCGTGGCCCTGCTCGGTGAGGATAGACTCGGGGTGAAATTGCACACCCTCGATGTTTAACGTCTTGTGACGCAACCCCATGATTTCGTCCACCGAGCCGTCTTCGAGCTGGGTCCAGGCGGTCAGCTCAAGGCAGTCGGGCAGGTTTTCGCGCTTGACGATCAACGAGTGGTAGCGGGTGACGGTAAGCGGGCGATTCAAGCCTTCGAACACGCCCTTGTCTTCATGGAATACCGGGCTGGTCTTGCCGTGCATCACCTGGCGGGCCCGCACGACATCGCCACCGAACGCCTGGCCGATCGACTGGTGCCCCAGGCAGACACCTAGGATCGGCAGCTTGCCGGCAAAATATTTGATGGCTTCGATGGAGATGCCCGCTTCGGTCGGCGTGCAAGGGCCGGGCGAGACGACGATGCGTTCGGGCTTGAGGGCCTCGATTTCGGCAATGGTCAGCTCATCGTTGCGCACGACCTTGACCTCGGAGCCCAGCTCGCCAAGGTACTGCACAACGTTGTAAGTAAAGGAGTCGTAGTTATCGATCATCAGCAACATGGCGTAAACAACCTATTGAATACACTGACTTGGAATACAGCCTTCGAAGAGTGACCCGCACGGTGCTGCGCTGGACAGGCGAATGATGCGCCTGCGAAGCGGTTTCCAAACGGGTAAAGAAGGCAAATCGGTACAGGTCCGGCGAGGCCGGCATGGAACGTTCAGGCGCGCCAACGCCAACGGGCGTGAGCCTTGATCAATTGATTCAGAAGTTTGCTGACAATCGACACGGGGGAAGTCTCGTTCATACGTTCCGGCACAGTAACTTAGCTGGGCGGAGCACGCAATAAGACGGACCCGAAGGGCCCGCAAACAATCGCTACGCTCCGGGATTGGGTGGCAGACCGCCGGAAGCTTTTGGTACTGTCGTTTCGTTTCTTCCGATAAAAAACAAGATTGAAAAGGACCTTCTCATGATCAAGCCGACCTTGTTCATCCCCATCGCCAGCTGCCTGCTGACCATGGCCTGCGCTCAGGCGATTGCTGCCCCCAATCCCTACTCCAATTTCATCGTGTTCGGCGACAGTCTCAGCGACGCCGGTCAGTTCAGCGATCCCGACGGCCCGCCCGGCTCAACCTTGCGTTTTACCAACCGCACCGGCCCGGTCTACCTGGATGGCAGCGGCGAAGCCTATTCTGCAAACGCGACCCAACTGCTCGGTGGACGACTGGGCTTCTCCGCCGATGAAACCGCCGCGTCCACTTCGGCAGTGCGTGCCCGCGAAGGACTCGCGGACGGCAACAACTGGGCTGTAGGTGGTTATCGTACCGACCAGATACTGGACTCGATCACCAATATTTCCGCCACTGGCGAGCGCAGCCGGGCCGGTTATCTGCCAGCCAATGGCCTGCGTGCCGACCCGAATGCGCTGTATTACCTCTCCGGCGGCGGCAATGATTTTCTTCAAGGCAGAGTGTTGAGCATCGCCCAGGCGGATGCCGCCGCGGACCGCCTGGCCGACAGCGTGCAAGTGCTGCAAACCGCCGGAGCCCGCTATGTGATGGTCTGGTTGCTGCCGGACCTGGGCCTGACGCCGGCCCTCAACGGCACCCCCCTGCAGGGAACGGTCTCGCTGCTCAGCAATCGGTTCAACCAGCAACTGGTCACGCGGTTGCAGGGCATCGATGCCGAGATCATTCCGCTGAACGTTCCGCTATTGTTGCAGGAAACCTTTGCCGATCCTGGACGATTCGGCCTTGCCACCGGCGAGAACCTCACCGCCAGTTGCTTCAGCGGCAACAGCTGTACGGAAAACCCCACCTACGGCATCAACAGCGCCACGCCTGATCCGAGCAAGCTGATCTACAACGATGCGGTTCACCCCACCGAAACCGGGCAGAAGCTGATTGCCGACTACGCCTATTCCCTGCTCGCAGCGCCGTGGGAACTGACCTTGCTGCCGGAAATGGCCCACTCGACCTTGCGCGCCCACCAGGATGAATTGCGCAGCCAATGGCAATCGGACTGGGAGGATTGGCAGGCGGTAGGTCAATGGCGGGCGATTGTTGCCGGCGGCGGCCAGCATCTGGACATTGATAGCCAAGGCAGCGGTGCAAGCGCCGACGGCAGTGGCTACAACCTGAACATCGGCGGCAGTTACCGTCTCAACGAAGCCTGGCGCATCGGCGTGGCCGCCGGTCTGTACCGCCAGGACATGGACGCAGGCCGCAACGATTCGAACTACAAGCTCAACAGCTACCTCGCCACCGCGTTCGCCCAGTTCCAGCAGAACCGCTGGTGGGCCGACGCCGCGCTGACCGGCGGCAAGCTCGACTACGACAACCTGGAGCGCAAATTCGACCTGGGCGTCAGCCAGGCGCAGGAAAAAGGCGATACCGATGGTCATCTCTGGGCATTCAGCACACGCGTAGGCTACGACATTGCCCAGCCGGGCAGCCAATGGCACCTGTCACCGTTTGTCAGCGCCGATTATGCGAAGGTCGAGGTCGATGGTTACTCGGAACAGGGCAGCCGCTCCACGGCGCTGACTTTCGACGACCAGACCCGCGATTCAAAACGCCTGGGCATCGGCTTGCAGGGCAAATACAACTTTACCCGCCAGACCCAGGTGTACGGGGAGTATGCCCACGAGCGCGAGTATGAGGACGATACGCAAAAGGTGAACATCGCCCTCAACAGCTTGCCGGCCAATGACTTCACGCTGGAGGGCTACACCCCACAAAGCCACCTCAATCGCCTGAGCCTGGGGATCAGCCACAAGTTGACCAGCGATCTGGCGCTGCGGGGCGGTTATACGTTGCGCAAGGATGATGATTTTACCCAGCAAGGGGTGAGCCTGGGGGTCAGCCTGGATTTTTGACGCGGCCTCTGTGGGAGCGAGCTTGCTCGCGATGGCGGACTGTCAGTCAACCTATTGGTTGAGCCTTAGGGCCTCATCGCGAGCAAGCTCGCTCCCACATGGACCCAGTTGCCCTCGCCACAGTTGTTCGGCAAGAGCCTTCAGTCGCTTGGGGTCTGCTCGGCCAGGGCCACGGCACGGAACATTGCCCGACGCTTGTTCAGGGTTTCCTCCCATTCCAGCGCGGGCACCGAGTCGGCGACGATGCCGCCGCCGGCCTGCACGTGCAGTTCACCGTTCTTGATCACGGCGGTGCGGATGGCGATGGCCGTGTCCATGTTGCCGTTCCAGGCGAAGTAGCCGACGGCTCCGCCGTACACACCGCGCTTGACCGGCTCCAGCTCGTCGATGATTTCCATGGCGCGGATCTTCGGCGCGCCAGACAAAGTGCCCGCCGGCAGGATCGCTCGCAAGGCGTCCATCGCCGTCAACCCCGCCTTCAACTGCCCGGTGACGTTGGACACGATGTGCATCACGTTGGAGTAGCGCTCGATGACCATTTTCTCGGTGAGTTTCACCGAGCCCACTTCGGAAACCCGGCCAGTGTCGTTGCGCCCCAGATCGATCAGCATCAGGTGCTCGGCGATCTCCTTGGCATCTGACAACAGGTCCTCTTCCAGCGCCCGGTCCGCTTCCTCCGTGGCGCCGCGTGGCCGTGTGCCGGCGATCGGCCGCACGGTGATCAGGTTTTCCTCGACCCGCACCAGCACCTCGGGCGAACTGCCCACGACATGGAAGTCACCGAAGTTGAAGAAGTACATGTAAGGCGTCGGGTTGAAACAGCGCAGCGCCCGGTACAGATCGATCGGCGCGGCCTTGAAGTCGATCGACATCCGTTGCGACGGCACGACCTGCATGCAGTCGCCCGCCAGGATGTATTCCTTGATGGTGTCGACGGCTTTTTCGTAGTCACCCTGGGTGAAACTGGAACGGAACACCGGGTCGGCAGCCGACTGCTTGCTGAAGTCCAGGCCGGGACGCGGGGTGATCGGCTGGCGGAGTTTTTCCAGCAACGTCTGAAGGCTTTGTTGACCTTGCTCGTAGGCATCTTCACGGGACGGATCGGCCAGGACGATGGCGTGCATCTTGCCGGCGAGATTGTCGAAGACAACCACCGCATCGGAGACCATCAGCAGAATGTCCGGCACACCCAGCGGATCGGGGTTCGGACAGGTGCCCAGGCGTTTTTCCACATAGCGCACGCAGTCGTAGCCGAAATAACCCACCAGGCCGCCGTTGAAACGTGGCAGGCCGGGGATGGTCGGGACGTTGTAGCGGGCCTTGAAGGATTCAACGAACGCGAGCGGATCCTCGACTTCGTGGCTTTCGATTTCGACGCCATCGCAGGTCACGCTGATGCGATGGTCATGGACTCGCAGCACGGTGCGGCACGGCAGGCCGATCATGGAATAGCGACCCCATTTTTCCCCACCTTGCACCGATTCGAGCAAGTAGGAATTGGGTTGGTCGGCCAACTTGAGGTAGATCGACAGCGGCGTGTCGAAGTCGGCCAGGGTTTCGCAGGCAAGCGGGATGCGGTTGTAGCCGGCAGCGGCTAGACGCAGAAATTCTTCGCGGATCATGGGGTGCCTCGTGGCAAGAGGAGCTGACAGTCAGGTATGCAAACGCGCCGGATAACCGGCCAGGATCACGTCAGGCGCGCCAACGCCAGCGGGCCAGGGCCTTCATGACTTTCATCCAGAGTTTGCGAGTGACCACCACGATGGCGTTTCCAGAAGAGGATTGAACAGCGTCGGGCAACGTTATCTCAGCGGCCGGGTCCAGGCAACCGGGAATTAGCAGGCGCAGATCATCAATCACCAATGTCGGAAATTCCTCGGCAATCGGTCGGCCATGATTGTAGCCGTAGCTCAGGGCAACACATTTGACCCCCGCCGCCTTCGCCGCCAGCACGTCGCTGCGCGAGTCGCCGACAAACAACGATTGGGACGCCGGGATGTTGGCCATTTTCATGACGAAGAACAGCGCGGCCGGGTCGGGCTTTTTCTGTGGCAAGGTGTCGCCGCCGATGATCCAGCGGAAATAACGGCCGATCTTCATCTGATCCAGCAGCGGCGCGACAAAACGCTCCGGCTTGTTGGTGATCAGCGCCATTTCCACGCCCTGCTTGTGCAACCATTTGAGGGTGGAGCGCACGCCCGGATAAACCACGGTCAGTTCGTGGTTGCCTTCATAGGCTTCGTTGAACAGCTCCAGTGCCCGCTCGGCCTCGGCCTCATCAACGCCTTGGGCATCAATGTGATTGGCCAGGGCCCGGCGCACCAGCATCGGCGCGCCGTTGCCGACCCACTGGCGCACGGCGTCGATGCCCGCAGGCGGACGCCCGAGCTGGAGCAGCATATTGTCCACGGCGGCCGCCAGGTCCGGGACCGAGTCGACGAGCGTGCCGTCGAGATCGAACATCACCAGACGCGGCAGGCTGCCGGGAAACAGCTGCTCGAAGCCGCTCATGGACGTGCCAGGGCCAGTTCGGCGCGCATCTTTTCGATCACTGCCTGGTAGTCCGGTGCGTTGAAGATCGCCGAACCGGCGACAAAGGTGTCGGCACCGGCCGCGGCGATTTCGCGGATGTTGTTCACGTTCACCCCGCCGTCGATTTCCAGGCGGATATCCCGGCCCGAGGCATCGATCAGGGCGCGGGCTTCGCGCAGCTTGTCGAGCGTGCCCGGAATGAACTTCTGCCCGCCGAAACCCGGGTTGACGCTCATCAGCAGAATCATGTCGACCTTGTCCATCACGTACTTGAGTACGTCCAGGGGCGTGGCCGGGTTGAACACCAGGCCGGCCTTGCAGCCGCCTTCGCGGATCAATTGCAGGGAGCGGTCGACGTGCAGCGTGGCTTCCGGGTGGAAAGTGATGTAGGTGGCACCGGCCTCGATGAAATCACCGACGATACGATCCACAGGACTGACCATCAGGTGCGCATCGATTGGCGCGGTGATGCCATATTTGCGCAACGCCGCGCAGACCATCGGGCCGATGGTCAGGTTGGGTACGTAGTGGTTGTCCATGACATCGAAGTGGACGATGTCGGCCCCGGCGGCCAGAACGTTGTCCACTTCCTCGCCCAGGCGGGCGAAGTCGGCGGAGAGAATCGACGGAGCAATAGCGAAGGGCTGCATGACGCACCTGTTTTGAGCGAAATCACGATGGCGCGCATTGTATACCTCAAGATTTGGCGCGCCCACCGTGACGCACGATCAATACGCCGCTCGGTAGATCTTCTCGATATCGCCGGCGCTCAGCTTGCGCGGGTTGTTGCGCATCAGCCGCTCTATACCCGCCGCCTCCGCCGCCATGGACGGAATCACCTCCTCGGTGACGCCCAGGCCACTCAGGCCCTTGGGAATTTCCACCGCGGCACACAACGCGGCCATGGCCTCCACGGCCTCGTCCGCGGCTTCGATATCACTCAAATGAGCCGTCTTGATGCCCATGGCTTCGGCAATATCGCGCATGCGCTCGACGCAGGCCATCTTGTTCCAGTGCATGACATACGGCAGCAACAAGGCATTGGCGACGCCATGAGAGACAAGGAAACGTCCGCCCAGCGGATAGGCCAGCGCATGCACGGCGCCGACCCCGGCATTGCCGAACGCCATACCGGCCATCAGGCTGGCGGTGGCCATGTCTTCACGGGCCTGCAAGTGGGACGGGTTGGCGTAGGCCTTGGGCAAGGCGCGGGTGATCAGCTTGATCGCGCCGATGGCCAGGGCATCGGTGATCGGCGAGGCGTTGAGTGACAGGTACGACTCGATGGCATGCACCAACGCATCAACGCCGCTGGCGGCGGTCACGCTGCGCGGACACGTCAGGGTCATCTGCGGGCTGACCAGCGCCACGTCCGGCAGCAGGAAATCACTGACGATGCCCTTTTTCAGCTGTGCGGCCTTGTCAGAGAGGATCGCCACGTTGGTGACTTCCGAACCGGTACCGGCGGTGGTGGGAATGGCAATCATGGGCGGACCTTTGCGCGGCACCTGATCGACACCGAACATATCCTGCAGCTCGCCGTGATAACCGGCATAGACGCCCACGCACTTGGCAATGTCGATGGCGCTGCCGCCACCCAGGCCGATGAGGCCGTCATGCCCGCCGTCGCGGTAGGCTTGCATGCAATCTTCGACGATGGCGATTTCCGGGTCGGGCATGACCCGGTCGAAAATCTCGTAGTCGCGCCCGCCCAAATGCTGCAGCGCCAACTCCACGGTGCCCGACTTGACCAGCGCCGCGTCCGTGACGATCAACGGGTTATCGACATCCAGCCGTGTCAGCTCCGCCGCCAGTTGCTCGATGGCAGCGGCGCCGGTGATCAGTTTGTGGGCGATCTTGAATGAGGAAAGACTCATGTGCGCGGCCTCTTGTTCGAGTGGGGGCTGGCACAAGGATAGCTCGGTATTGGGGGGTGGTCTGTCATTCAGCTTATGAATGCACCGAGGAGCGGATGTGGGAGCGAGCCTGCTCGCGAAAGCGGACCGTCAGTCAACAATTATGTCGACTGGTACACCGCATTCGCGAGCAGGCTCGCTCCCACACTGGTTTTGCAGGCCTCAGACTTGGGTCGTACGCAGCTTCTCGCTACGCCCACGCAGCCATTCCAGCGTCAGCAGCAGGATCACCGAGAAGGCGATCAACAACGTAGCCGCGGCGGCGATGGTCGGGCTCAGGTTCTCGCGAATACCGCTGAACATCTGCCGTGGCAGGGTCGCTTGCTCCGGGCCGGCCAGGAACAGGGTCACCACCACTTCATCAAACGAAGTCGCGAAGGCGAACAACGCACCAGAGATGACGCCCGGCGCGATCAACGGCAAGGTCACGCGACGGAACGCGGTCAATGGCGAAGCCCCGAGGCTGGCAGCAGCGCGGACCAGGTTGTGGTTGAACCCTTGCAAAGTCGCCGAGACGGTGATGATGACGAACGGCACACCGAGCACCGCGTGGACGATGATCAGCGAGAAGAAGCTGTTGCCCATCCCCAATGGCGCGAAAAACAGGTAGCTCGCGACGCCAATGATCACCACCGGCACCACCATGGGCGAAATCACCAGGGCCATCACCAGCGCCTTGCCCGGGAAATCACCACGAGTCAGGCCGATCGCCGCCAGCGTACCGAAGATCATCGCCAACAGCGTTGCCGCCGGGGCCACGATGATGCTGTTCTTCAACGCCCGCATCCACTCGGCCGAAGCGAAGAAATCGTGGTACCACTGCAACGAAAAGCCCTGCAGCGGATAAACCAGGAAGCTGCCCGAGTTGAACGACAACGGAATGATCACCAGCACTGGCAGGATCAGGAACAACAGGATCAGCCCGCAGAGTATGCGCAAGCTGTAGAACCACACCCGCTCGACGGGGGACATGTAAGGACTCAGCATTTCGATCTCCCCTTAGCTCAGGCGCAGGCGACTGGCGCCCACCAGCCAGCTGTAAATCAGATAAAGCACGATGGTCGCCAGCAACAGCAATCCGCCGAGCGCCGTGGCCATGCCCCAGTTGATACTGGTGTTGGTGTAGAACGCGACGAAGTAGCTGACCATCTGGTCGTTCGGGCTGCCCAGCAGTGCCGGGGTGATGTAGTAGCCGATGGCGAGGATGAACACCAACAGGCACCCGGCACCTACGCCGGCGTAGGTCTGCGGGAAATACACCCGCCAGAAACTGGCGAACGGGTGGCAGCCCAGGGAGATCGCCGCCCGCATGTAGGTGGGCGAGATGCCCTTCATCACGCTGTAGATCGGCAGGATCATGAACGGCAGAAGGATGTGGACCATGGAGATGTACACGCCGGTGCGGTTGAACACCAGCTCCAGCGGTTTATCGATGACGCCCATGGCCATCAGCGCGCTGTTGATCAATCCGCCCGACTGCAGTAGCACGATCCACGCCGCCACCCGCACCAGGATCGAGGTCCAGAACGGCAGCAGCACGAGGATCATCAACAGGTTGCTCTGGCGTGACGGCAGGTTCGCCAGCAGGTAAGCCAGTGGATAGGCGAGCACCAGACAGATGGCGGTAATCACCAGGCCCATCCAGAAAGTACGGGTGAAAATATCCAGGTAGATCGCCTGGTCGGGGGTGGCCGGGGCCAGTTCACCGAGATCGTCGATGCGGTGATCGACAGCCGCCAGCAGGTAGTACGGAGTGACATTACTGGTGTTGCGCCGGATCACCTGCCAGTACGCGGGGTCACCCCAGCGTTCGTCGAGGCTCTCCAGTGCTTCTTTATAAGAGACCGGCTCGGTGGCGAACGGCAGCGCGCGAGCAGTCTTGGTCAGCAGGCTGCGGTAGCCGGCCAGTTCCATGTTCAGGCGCTTGGACAAGTCGCCCAGGGTCTGATTCTTGCGGGCTTCGGCCAGATCTTCACTGGCAGCCTTGTACACCGGCTCGCCCGGCAGACCGCGTCCGTCCCAAGCCGCGACGGCAGCGACGGTCCGCGGCATCGCGCCCACCACTTCCGGGTTGCTGACGCTTTTGAACAGCAGCGCCACGATCGGCACCAGAAACACCAGCAACAGAAACAGCACCAGCGGCGCGATCAGGGCCTGGGCCTTCCAGCGGTTGAGCCGCTCGGCGCGCTTGAGTCGCTGCTTGAGGGTGGGGCTGGTGCCCGCGTTCAGTGGAACGGCGATGGCCATGGCGAACTCCGCAAATCTCTTTGATCGTTACAGGGGCGGCGAGCCGCCTCTGTTGTGTTGGAACCCTAGGACCGTGGAGGAACCTGTGGGAGCGAGCTTGCTCGCGATAGCTTCGGCACATTCAGTATTGATGTGACTGACAGACCGCTATCGCGAGCAAGCTCGCTCCCACATGGATCTCATCCAGCGTCAGACCGCCGGGTTACTTCGCCGCCCAGGAGTTGAAGCGCTGCTCCAGTTGCTCGCCGTTGTCAGCCCAGAAGCTGACGTCGATCTGCACCTGGTTGGCGATGTTTTCCGGGGTGGTCGGCATGTCTTTCAGCACATCCTTGGCCAGCAACGGCACGGCCTGGGTATTCGCCGGGCCGTAGGCGATGTTTTCCGAGTAGGTCTTCTGCTGCTGCGGCGCCACCGAGAAGGCGATGAATTTTTTCGCAGCTTCGGCGCGAGTCTTGTCCAGCCCACGCGGGATGGCCCAGGCGTCGAAGTCGTAGATGCCGCCGTTCCACACCACTTTCAGGTTGCTCTCTTTCTGTACCGCGGCGATCCGGCCGTTGTACGCAGAGCTCATGACCACGTCACCGGAAGCAAGGTATTGCGGTGGCTGGGCACCGGCTTCCCACCACTGGATGTTCGGCTTGAGCTCATCGAGCTTCTTGAACGCACGGTCCTGGCCGTCTTTGCCGGCCAGCACCTTGTAGACGTCCTTCGGCGCTACGCCGTCGGCCATCAAGGCGAATTCCAGGGTGTACTTGGCGCCTTTGCGCAGGCCGCGTTTGCCCGGGAATTGCTTGGTGTCCCAGAAGTCCGCCCAACTGGTCGGCGCGGTCTTCAGTTTGTCGGCGTTGTAGGCCAGCACGGTCGACCACACGAAGAAGCCCACGCCGCAAGGCTGAATGGCGCCTTTGACGTAGTCTTCGGCCTTGCCGAACAGGGCCGGATCGAGTTGCTCGAACATGTCTTCGTCGCAGCCACGGGACAATTCCGGCGACTCGACTTCCACCAGGTCCCACGAGACGCTCTTGGTGTCGACCATGGCCTTGACCTTGGCCATTTCGCCGTTGTATTCGCCAGCCACGATCTTGCCGTTGCCAGCCGCTTCCCACGGTGCGTAGAAGGCTTTGACCTGAGCCGCCTTGTTCGCCCCGCCGAAAGACACGACGGTCAGGTCCGGGCCCGCCGCCATCGCGCTTGCCGCACCCATCATGCCCAATGTCAGGGCTGTGAACTTCAGGGATCTCAACATTTATTGTTCTCTCCACGTGCAGGGTTGGTGTTGGTACAGCAGGGGGGCGATCAATTCGCCTCTAGAAGCGGATCGAGCGCGCGTACGTGCTCGACCTGCCAGCCAAGCGGAACCACGTCCCCGACAGCAAGCCCGGGGTCGAGCTCGGCAATCGGTT
Source organism: Pseudomonas sp. D1-1 (assembly GCF_051132225.1). Classification (NCBI taxonomy): domain Bacteria; kingdom Pseudomonadati; phylum Pseudomonadota; class Gammaproteobacteria; order Pseudomonadales; family Pseudomonadaceae; genus Pseudomonas; species Pseudomonas sp. D1-1. Next base: position 5,323,160 of record NZ_CP071676.1, read on the forward strand.
GTTTCACGAAGAAGTCGTTCTTGCCGCAGACTTCGAGGCGAACCCGGACGTGGTCGCCCAGATAGATGAATTCCGCCACCCTCCCTGAGAAGCGGTTGATACATTGTTCGCTGGCGCCGTTGAGGCTCACCCGCTCCGGGCGGATCGACAAGGTGACGGGTTCGCCGGGCTTGCCGACATTGACCGCCAGGGCCTCGACCTTTTCGCCACGCCCCAGCTCCACCACGCAACGGTCACCGGTGTGACTGTGCAGGCGGCCGTTGAGGCGGTTGTTCTCGCCGATGAAGTTGGCGACGAAGGTGTTCTTCGGCTCCTCATAGAGCGTGCGCGGCGGGGCGATCTGCTGGATCTCGCCCTGGTGGAACACCGCCACGCGGTCGGACATGGTCAGGGCTTCCCCTTGGTCGTGCGTCACGTAGACCACCGTCACGCCCAGGCGCTGGTGCAGGTGTTTGATTTCCATCTGCATGTGTTCGCGCAATTGCTTGTCCAGTGCGCCGAGAGGTTCGTCCATCAGCACCAGTTGCGGCTCGAATACCAGCGCCCGGGCCAGGGCCACACGTTGTTGCTGGCCGCCGGACAACTGCGCCGGATAACGTTGGGCGAAGGTGTCCAGTTGGACCATGCTCAAGACACGCTTGACCCGATCGCCGACGTCGCTTTTGTTCAGGCCGCGGACGGTCAGCGGGAATGCCAGGTTTTCGGCGACGGTCATGTGCGGGAACAAGGCGTAGTTCTGGAACACCATGCCGATATCGCGCTTGTGCGGCGGCACGTTGTTGATGGAGCGCCCGGCCAGCTGGATCTCGCCGGCGGTCGGGGTCTCGAAGCCTGCGAGCATCATCAGGCTGGTGGTCTTGCCGGAGCCGGAAGGCCCGAGCAGGGTCAGGAATTCGCCTTTGCGAATGTCCAGGTTGAGGTCCTTGACGATCAGGTTCTCGCCGTCGTAGCTCTTTTGCACACCACGAAAGCTGACCAGCACATCACTGGCCCCCGCGCTTGAATCCACCTGGCTCATACCCGCACCTTTTGTATTGATGACTGCTTGTGAGTCAAGCCTAGTGGAGCCCGACACCCACGCAAATCGGGCCGCAGGAGAGAATCACCTCAGCCGGATGGAAGGGTCGGGGTAGGGATCGCCCTACAAGGATGGCGGGATTGGACAAGTGCGGCGGCGAGTTTCAAGCGGCAAGCTGCAAGCAGGGGCAAAAGCGCTGTTGGGGTGTGTCGCAAATGGATATGCCGACACCAGAACCTGTGGGAGCGAGCCTGCTCGCGAATACGGTGCGTCAGCCAATATCCATGCTGAATGGTCCGACGCTTTCGCGAGCAGGCTCGCTCCCACCGGGGAATGGCGGGAGGCTTAGAGCAACTTGTGCTCCATCGCGTATTTCACCAGCTCGGCCAACGAGGTGATGTTGAGCTTCTGCATCAGCCGCGCCTTGTGGGTGCTGATGGTCTTGCTGCTCAGGGCGAGTTGCTGGGCGATGTCGTTGACGTTGGCACCTTGGGCCAGGCGTTCGAAAACCGAGAATTCACGCTCCGACAGCAAGGAGTGCAGCGGCCGTGTGTCGGTCAGGCCCACTTCGAAGACCATGCGGTCGGCAAGGTCCGGGTCAATGTAGCGTCCACCCGCCGCGACCTTGCGGATCGCCATGAGCAGCAAAGCGGGATCGCTGTCTTTGGTGGCGTAGCCAGCGGCGCCGACTTTCAAGGCCCGGGCGGCCATTTGCGCCTCGTCATGCATCGACAACACCAGGATGGCCGGCGGGTTGTTCAGCGCACGGATCCGTGGGATTGCCTCAAGGCCGTTGACACCCGGCATGGAAATATCCAGCAGCACCACTTCGCAAGGCACGTGTCGCAGGGTCTCGAGCAGCTGTTCGCCATTGCTCGCCTCCCCTGCCACCACCAGATCCTTGGCCAGGCCGATCAATTGCTTGATCCCTTCGCGCACGATGGTGTGGTCTTCAGCTACCAGTACACGGATCACGGCTCTTCTCCAGATTCAGAATCTCATCGCGAGCAGGCTCGCTCCCACATTGATTGAGGCGTACACAAACCTTGTGGGAGCGAGCCTGCTCGCGATGGCGTCAGCCCAGGCAACAGAAAACCATCAGGCCTCACCCAAAGGCACCCGCACCGACAAGGTTGTCCCCTCCCCCGGCTCACTGTCCAGGGTCAATTGCCCGCCCATGATCAACACGCGCTCACGCATGCCGACCAGGCCAAAGGACGTTGGCCGGCCCGTATCGGCAATAAATCCTACACCGTCGTCGCTGACCGTCAGACATAAATCAGCGCCTTGTTGAGCCAACGTCAACTCCACAGTATGCGCCTGGGCATGGCGCATCACATTGGTCAGTGCTTCCTGGAGAATCCGGAACAGGCCGATGGCCTTGGCGTCGCTCAACGCCGGCAGGTTGTCCGGCACCTGCACCAGGCACGGAATCTGTGTGCGCGCCTCGAAACGGCGGGCCTGCCATTCGATGGCCGAGGCAATACCGGCATCGAGGATTGGCGGGCGCAACGCCGTCGCCACGTCCCGCACCAATTGGAACAACTGGGCAATCAGGCGCTTCATGCTGTTGAGCCGTTCTTGCAGGCCCGGGTCAAGTTGCGCGTAGGCCAGTTCGCACATGGACGTCTCCAGCTTCAGCACCGTCAGCATCTGACCCAGCTCATCGTGGACTTCCCGGGCAATGCGCGCCTTCTCTTCTTCCCGTACGCTTTCCAGGTGCGCCGACAGCTCACGCAACTGCTCCCGGGAACTGGCCAATTCCAGCTCGACACGTTTGCTTTCGGTGATATCCCAGACAATGCCGTCCCAGACATAGGCGCCATCTTCGAGCCGACGCGTGATCGCCTTGATCTCGGCCCAGCGCTCCTGGCCTTCGCGAGTCAGGATACGGCCTTGCCAAGACCAATCGCTGTCACTGTCCAGCGCCTGGTCCTGGGTGCGGTGGTAATCGGCCTTGTCCTGCGGGTGCACCAGGCTGCGCAGCCCGGTATCACTGCGGGCCAGTACCGCCGGGGCGTAGCCCACCAGGCTTTCGCTGCCTTCGCTGATATAGGCAAAGTCGATCTGGCCGGTCACCGGTGCCCGCTCCAGGCGAAAGACCAGGCCCGGCACATTGGCGGCGATGCCCTGCAGCCGCGCTTCGCTTTCACGCAGGGCTGCCAGCGCGCGGCGACGCTCGGTCACATCATTGAGGTAGACCACCAGGTATTCCGCGTCACGAAAACGCAGGAAACTCAGGGAAACGTCCGCCGGCAGGATACTGCCATCGGCCCGCACGCATTCGGTTTCGAAACTCTGCGGCCCATCTTCGCTGGCACGGGCGCGCTTCCACAGGTTGAGCCAACGGTCCATGTGCAGGCCCGGTTCGAAGTCGATCAGCGGCCGATCGATGATCGCGCCTGGCGCATAACCCAGCATGGTTTCGGCGGCGCGGTTGGCGTAGCGCACATGGCTGTCCCAATTCACCCAGAGGATCCCGACCGTGCTTTGATCGATGGAAAATTGCGTCAGGCGCAAGGCTTCTTCACTGGCGGCGCGCTGGGCGATGTCCTCGCGCGCCGAGCGCAGGCGACGTTCCAGCCCGCGTTGCTGGCGGCGCTGCCAGAACACGATGGAGACACTGCACAGCAACAAGGCGAGCATCAGCAGGGTCAGGTTCTGCCAGAAGCCAGGCGTCTCGGTCAGGCGTGGGTATTTGGGCTTGATCCAACGGTTGTGCAGTTGCTCCAGCTCCTTGGCGGGAATCGCCTGCAAGCCCTTGTCGACGATTTCGGCCAACTGCGGCCAGTCCCGGCGCGTGGCGACCCTGAGCAGTTGCGGCAGGCCGATATCACCCACCACCACCAATCCGGAAAATTCCGGCTCGACCATCAGGCGACCCAACTGTGCCTCGTCGATCACCGCGTACCGTGCCTGTTGGCTCAAAAGCAGTTGCAGGGCCTGGCGTTCCATCGGCACGCCTTGCAGGTTCAGCATGGGGTAGTTGCTGCGCAAGTAATCGGCCGTGGCGCTGGGCATGCGCACGACAACCCGGGCCTGGGGGTCGAGCTTCTCCAACTCCACGCCTTCGGCGCCCTTCTGCTCGCCCACGATCAACTGCGGCACACGCATGTAAGGGTCGGAAAACTGCCAGAGCCGCAGGCCGGCCGGGGTCTGGGTCAAGCCCGGCGCGACATCCACTTCGCCGTTGCGCACCGCGGCTTCCAGTTGCGCCACATCCTGGAAGTTGCGCCAGGTCAGCTCGACGTTCAATGCCTTGCCCAGCCATTGCATCAGTTCGACGTGGGTGCCGGACAGACGCTGCAAGCGCCGGTCGTATTGTGCGTAGGGCGCCTGCAACACCAGGCCGACGCGCAACTGCGGATGCTCCGCCAACCATTGGCGCTGGCCCGCGCTCAACTGCACCGCCTGCGCCTGTGGCGCGGGTGCAGCCCACGCCATCAAGGGAAGCCATAGACAGCCGATAACCCACAGGCAAACACGCATCATCGAAATCTCACGCACTGACAAATACTGACCAACCCATTAGGCTGCCGGAAATACTTCTGGTCATGGAATATCCGATGTCCTTTGTTAACCGCCTGACACTGCCTGCATTGTGCCTGTCGCTGATCCTGCCGAGTGCATTTTCTGTACAGGCCGGTGAAACGACGCCCGCCGCGGGCGATCAACCCGCCGAGGCGAAACCGGCCGAGCGCCAGCCTTTGCTCGAGCGTAGCCAGGAAGAAGCGGCGGCGCTCGCACGAAAAGTCCCAGCCCAGGAACAACAACAGCTGCAAACCGGCAGCGATGCTTTCCTTGCCCTCTGGAAGCCGGCCAACACCAGCGAGCCCAAGGGCGTGGTCATCATCGTCCCTGGCGCCGGCGAAACGGCTGACTGGCCGCAGGTCATCAGCCCGCTGCGCAAAAAACTGCCGGATGCCGAATGGAGCAGCCTGAGTATTACGCTGCCGGACATGCAGAGCGACGTTATCGCACCCCGCGCGGCGGAAACACCGCCGGAGACCAAGCCGGCCGACATCGCTGCGGCAGCCCCCGACGCAACCACCGCGGCCCCGATCGAGCAGGTCGCCGGCGGCGAGGCCGACGCGGCTGAGCCGGCCTCCGCCGAAACCGGCGAAGAATCCGACAAGGCCGACGCCGAACGGATTTTCGCCCGTATCGACGCGGCATTGGCCTACGCCGAGCAACAGAGCGCCCGCAGTATCGTCTTGCTGGGCCACGGCACCGGCGCCTATTGGGCGGCGCGCTATCTTGGCGAAAGACAACCCACGCAAATCCAGCGCTTCGTGATGGTCGCGGCCCAGACACCCGTCACCGCCAAGCCCGGCCTCGCCGAGCTGACACCGAACCTGAAGCTGGCAACGGCAGACATCTTTTATATGGACAAACCGACGGACCGCAACGCGGCCCTGGAGCGCCTGCAAGCCAGCAAACGACTGAAAGGGTCGAGCTTCAGCCAGGTTTCCCTCAAGGCACTGCCCAACGCAACGGCGCAGCAGGAACAGCTGTTTCGACGGGTTCGGGGGTGGTTGAGTCCGCAGACAGACTGATACCTCAAGTGAACCAGTACTGTGGCGAGGGGATTTATCCCCGCTGGGCTGCGCAGCAGCCCCACAACTTGTCGACGCCAGGGCCAGCCATGCCCCGAGATTGTTTTTGGGAGCGCTTCGCACTCCAGCGGGGATAAATCCCCTCGCCACGGCAGCTGCATCAACGGAGCTAGCGAAAATCCCTGCGCTCGCGAATCAAGCGATAGGCGTTGTGCAGCTCGCGGGTCTTGTCGGTTGCTTCGCGTACCTGCAAGGCTGTCGCCCCGCTGCCGGCGATCTTGTCCGGGTGATGACGACTGATCAGGCGGCGGTAAGCGCGCTTGATTTGCGACGGTTCGCTGCTGGCCGAAACCCCTAACAGCCGCAACGCCTCCTGATACGTCAAGCCACTGCTGGGCAACCCCGGTTTCTGCGGCTCGTAGTCCATCGCCAACGCCTGGACCTGCTGCGGCGTCCAACCCAGCCACTTGCCCCACTGGGCGAGCAACTCACGTTCGGCTACACCGGCACGGCCGTCGGCCCAGACCATCCGCCAGCAGGCCCGAAGCACGCCTTCAGCCGCATGCGGCTGGGCACTCAGGCGACGCAGATAACCACGCAGCCGATCGTTTCCCGATTTGCCCCGATTAAAGGCCGCGATAGCCCGACGTTGCGCCGGTTCGCTCAGGTCCAGAGCGCGCATTTCCAGACGCGCCTGCTGGATGTGACCATCGACCACGCGCCCGTCGATCTTCGCCAGGCGACCGAGCAAGACGAACAACAGTTCATCGTTGCGCAACGCCGGGCGCCCGCCCAGGCGCTCGCGCACCTGGGCCCAGCCGTGCAGATTCAGACGCCGGTCCAGCGCCTGCCCCAACAATGCGCCGAGCATGGCCCCCGGGATGCTGGCAATGGCAAAGCCCGCCCCCGCTCCAATCAGAGTCCCTGGCCACCACATATCAACAGCTCGCTTCTATCAGTTTTTCGACTTGCGACAAACGTTCGTGAGTACCCACATCGACCCAGCGTCCTTCCAGGCGCGAACCGCTGACCTGCCCTGCGGCCATGGCGCGGCGAAACAGCGGGGCCAGCTTGAATGCGCCATCGGCGCAGCCGGCAAACAGCTGTGGATCCAGCACGGCGATGCCGCTGTATGTCAGCTTATCGGCACCAGGCCCGCCGTCATTAACCTGGCCGCCAGCCAGCATGAAATCACCCTCGGGGTGATGCTCCGGATTGTCCACCAGCACCAGGTGCGCCAACCCCTGGATCGGCTGGCGCAGGGCGCTGAAATCGTAATCGGTCCAGATATCGCCGTTGACCACCAGAAACGCATCGTTACCCAGCAGCGGCAGCGCGCGGAAAATTCCGCCGCCGGTTTCCAGCGGCTCACCCTCCGGCGAATAGCGGATCTGCACGCCAAACCGCGAACCGTCGCCTAGGTGATCTTCGATCTGCTGGCCGAGCCAGGCATGGTTGATCACGATTTCGGTGAACCCGGCCGTGGCCAATGCCCGCAGGTGGTACTCGATCAACGGGATGCCGCCGACGCGAATCAACGGCTTGGGGGTAGTGAGGGTCAGGGGCCGCATGCGCTCGCCTTTGCCCGCCGCCAGGATCATCGCCTTCATGCGCTCGCTCCATCCGCTTGGCGCAGGCTGCGGAGCAACTCGTCCAACGGTGCCAGTTCCGGACGACGGGCAATGACCGCTTCTATATAGGCGAAGAAACGCGGCACGTCAGCCAGGTAACGCGGCTTGCCATCGCGGTGGCAAATGCGCGCGAAGATGCCGATCACCTTGAGATGGCGTTGCACGCCCATCAGGTCGCTGGCACGCAGGAAATCCTCGAAATCCGGCTGGACCGGAATGCCGAGCGTGCCGGCCTGCCGCCAATAATCTTCCAGCCAGCCGCGCACGCGTTCTTCCGGCCAACTGAGGAAGGCGTCCTTGAACAGGCACGTCACATCGTAGGTCACCGGGCCATAGACCGCGTCCTGGAAATCCAGTACGCCTGGGTTGGGTTCGCTGAGCATCAGGTTGCGCGGCATGTAGTCGCGGTGCACCAGTACTTTCGGCTGGGCCAGGGCACTGTTGATCAGCAGGTCGGATGCCTGCTGCCACAGTTGCTGCTGGGCCGTATCGAACTCGATTCCCAGCTCACGCTTGACGTACCACTCGGGGAACAACTCCAACTCGCGGCGCAATAACGCGACGTCGTAGCTGGGCAGCGGCGCGACCATCGGCAACTGCTGAAAAGCCAACAAGGCTTGCAGGGCATCGCCGAACAGATCGTCGGCATTTTCGCCGTTGATCACGTCCAGATAGGTCTGGTTGCCCAGGTCATTGAGCAAAAGAAACCCGCGTTCGAGGTCTTCGGCATAAATTTTCGGCACGTTGATCCCGGATTTCGCCAGCAAAAAAGCAATATCCACGAACGGTTTGCAGTTTTCCTGGGGCGGTGGCGCGTCCATCACGATCAGGCTGCGGCCCTCACCCTGCCAGCGGAAGTACCGCCGGAAACTCGCGTCACTGCTGGCCGCAGTCAACGTGGCCGGGGGTACGGCGCCCCAGCCTTGTTGGGTGAAGAGGATTGGTAGCTGCTCATCGAGCCAAACTTTCAGGTGTTGCAAGCGTACATCTTGGTCAGGCATTGCAAGGGTCTCCGACGGCGCTAGCCGTCAAGCGGGTCATGCTTTATTATCCAGCATCTTTTTCAGACCATCGAGAGGCGTGCGGCCCACACCGCGGGCAGATGGCACGCAGGAAGCCCGGACTAATAAGATGGCATTGAAATCCCCCGCGTTTCGTAAAAAATTTCCGTTGCTGGTCACCGGCAGTCTGCTGGCTCTGCAACCCCTGGCCTCTTCATTCGTCGTCGCGGCGCAGCAGTATGACTGTTCCGTCTCCGCTTCGGGTGCCTGGGACTGTTCACCCAAAGCGCCGGCCGCTGCATTGCCGCCGCGCCCGGTGCATGAAGGCAGTGCGGTTGCCGACAGCGGCAGCGCTCCGGCCGACAGCGATTCGGGCGAGGTAGCCGGCGATAAGCCGATGCTCGTTACCGAATCCAAGGGCCGCGGCCTGAAGTCGCGCAGTGCAGACTACAGTCACCTGGACTGGGTTCCGCGCGAGAACCTCACGCCTGCGCAACTGGCTGAAACCGGCCCGTACTGCGCGGGCGCGTACATCGAGCCGTCTCGCCCAGGCATGAACGACAAGACCGCCAAGAGTGACGCTCCGACGTTCCTCGGCGCCAAGGCTTCACGCTACGAGCAGGAACAGCAAGTGGCGACCCTGGCCGGTGACGTGGTCATGCGTCAGGGCAGCATGCAGGTCGAGGCCGACGAGGCCAGCCTGTACCAGGCCGAGAACCGCGGCGAGCTGAGCGGCAACGTGCGAGTTCGCGACAACGGTGCGCTGATTGTCGGCGACCACGCCGATGTGCAGCTGGACACCGGTGAAGCCAAGGTCGACAACGCCGAATACGTGATGCACAAATCGCGCATCCGCGGTAACGCGCTGTACGCCAAGCGCGCCGAGAACGCGATCATCCGCCTCAAGGACGGTACGTACACCACGTGCGAGCCGGGCAGCAACGCCTGGACGCTCAAGGGCAACAACATCACCCTGAACCCGGCCACCGGATTCGGCACCGCTACCAACGTGACGCTGCGGGTCAAGGACTTTCCGGTCCTGTATACGCCGTACATCTACTTCCCGATCGACGACCGTCGCCAGTCCGGCTTCCTGCCACCGACCATCGGCAGCGGCAGCGACACCGGCTTCCTGCTGGTCACTCCGTACTACTTCAACCTGGCGCCTAACTACGACGCCACGTTGTACCCACGCTACATGAGCAAGCGCGGCCTGTTGATGGAAGGCGAATTCCGCTACCTGACCAAGTCCAGCGAAGGCCAGTTCGGCGCGGCGTACCTCAACGACGAAGAAGACGAGCGCGCCAGGCAGACCGACTACAGCAAGACCCGCTACATGTACAACTGGCAGCACAAGGGCGGGCTGGATTCACGTGTACTGACAGAAGTCGACTACACGAAGATCAGCGATCCGTATTACTTCCAGGATCTGCAGACCGATCAGATCGGCGTGGAATCCAGGAACTTCGTGAACCAGCAGGGTGCGGTCAGCTACCGGGGCGATACCTACACCGCTCGGCTGAACGTCCAGGCGTTCCAGATGGCCACGATTTCCAACATCACGCCTTATGACCGCTTGCCGCAAATCACCTTCAACGGTTTTCTGCCACAGCATCCGTATGGTCTGGATTTCGCCTATAACACTGAGTTCGTGCGGTTTGATAGGGACTTGAGGACTGGGAACTATCTAGACGAAAATGGCGGTCCCGTTGATCCTGTTACCGGGATCGTCGGCACGCCGTTCCTCGATACCAACGTCAGAGGCCTGGCCCGTGCTACTGGCGACCGGATGAACCTGGCCCCCGTTGTCAGCCTGCCGATGAATGCAAGCTACGGCTTCATCAAGCCGTCGCTCAAGTACCAGTACACCCAATACGATCTTGACCTGGATAGCCAGGGCAAGCAGGATATCGCCGACCAGAACGCTGAAGGTGATCGCCTGAACGGCACCTACGGCAGCAGCCAGAACCGTGGCGTCCCTATCGCCAGCATCGACAGCGGCCTGTACTTCGACCGTGATACCCAATGGTTCGGCAAGAATTATCGCCAGACGCTGGAGCCGCGCCTGTTCTATCTCTACGTACCGGAGAAAGATCAGAGCGATATCCCGGTCTTCGACACCAGCGAAAGCACCTTCAACTACGCCTCGCTGTTCCGGGACAATCGCTTCTCCGGTTCCGACCGTGTCGGCGACGAGAACAAGCTGTCGCTGGGCGTGACCAATCGCTGGATCCAGGAAGATGGCTTCGAACGTCAGCGCATCAGCGTCGGCCAGGCCTTCTATTTCAAGGACCGCGAAGTCCAACTGCCGGGTATTGACTTCAGGACTCGCGAAGACGCCCATTCAAGCGTTTCGCCTTACGCGCTGGAATACGAATACCGCTGGAACCGCGACTGGCGCACCACCGCCGACTACAACTGGGATCCGGACAGCCACAGCCCGCGTTCGGGCAGTGCGATGTTCCACTACCAGCCTGAAGACAATCCGAACAAGGTCATCAACGCCGGTTATCGCTATCGCAACGACCTGGTCCGTTACGACGAAACCACCGGTCGCTGGCAAGTGGGTGGAGGCGACTACGGTACGCCGGGCACTCCTGGCTACGTGAAGGACTATTACAAGATCAAACAGCACGACTTCTCGGTCATCTGGCCGATCGTGCCGCAGTGGAACGTGATCAGCCGCTGGCAGTATGACTACAACCGCAACCGTACCCTGGAAGCCTTCGGTGGTTTCGAATACGACAACTGCTGCTGGAAACTGCGCCTGATCAACCGTTACTGGGTCGACTATGAAGAATTCAGTCAAGCCGCCCCGGAAAACGAAAAAGGCGACCACGGCGTCTTCCTCCAAATTGTTCTGAAGGGACTCGGCGGCCTCACCGGCGCCAAGGTAGAGAGCTTCCTCGACAAAGGCATTCAAGGTTATCGTGAACGTGAAGACCAAGCTTTCTGATTGTCTGCGCCCGCTGATGCTGGGCGCGCTGTTCCTGGGTACCGCGGCGAACGCCGCGGTACAGTCCATCGACAAGGTCGTGGCCATCGTCGACAACGACGTGGTCATGCAGAGCCAGTTGGACCAGCGGGTCCATGAAGTTCAGCAAACCATCGCCAAGCGTGGCGGTGGCTTGCCGCCACCGGGTGTGCTGGACCAACAGGTGCTGGAGCGCCTGATCGTCGAGAACCTGCAGTTGCAGATTGGCGAGCGTTCCGGCATCCGCATCACCGATGAAGAACTGAACCAGGCCGTCGGCACCATTGCCCAGCGCAATAACATGACTGTCGACCAGTTCCGCGCTGCCCTGGCGCGCGATGGCCTGTCGTTTGACGACGCCCGCGACCAGATCCGTCGCGAGATGGTCATCAGCCGTGTGCGTCAGCGCCGCGTCGCCGAACGCATCCAGGTTTCCGAGCAGGAAGTGAAGAACTTCCTCGCCTCCGACTTGGGCAAGATGCAGCTTTCGGAAGAACTGCACCTGGCAAACATCCTGATTCCTACGCCGGAAAGCGCCAATTCGGAAGCGATCCAGAGCGCTTATCGCCAGGCAATGGACATTTACCAGCAGCTCAAGCAAGGCGCTGACTTCAGCCAGATGGCGGTAGCCCGTTCGGCCAGTGAAAACGCTCTGGAAGGCGGTGACATGGGCTGGCGCAAGGCCGCCCAGCTGCCGCCTCCGTTCGATCGCGAGCTGAGCACCATGGCCGTGGGCGACATCACCCAGCCAGCCCGCACGCCTGGCGGCTTCATTATCCTGAAGCTGCTGGAAAAACGTGGTGGCGGTACCCAGGTGCGTGACGAAGTACATGTTCGTCATATCCTGATCAAGCCAAGCGAGATCCGCAGCGAAGCCGAGACCAAGCGTCTGGCCGAGAAACTGTACGAACGCATCACCTCCGGCGAAGACTTCGCCGAGCTGGCGAAGAGCTTCTCGGAAGACCCGGGCTCGGCCCTGAACGGCGGCGACCTGAACTGGGTCGACCCGAACGCGCTGGTTCCCGAGTTCCGCCAGGTCATGGCCGAAACACCGCAAGGCCAACTGTCCAAGCCGTTCAAGAGCCCTTATGGCTGGCATGTCCTGGAAGTCCTTGGCCGTCGCGCCACCGACAGCACCACCCAGGCGCGCGAACAACAGGCGTTGACGGTATTGCGTAACCGCAAGTACGACGAAGAGCTGCAAACCTGGCTGCGCCAGATTCGCGACGAAGCCTACGTCGAGATCAAACTCCCTGGTGCAGACCAGGCAGCGCAGTGAAACCCAAGCGTTTCGCGCTGACTCCCGGCGAGCCTGCCGGCATCGGTCCCGACCTGTGCCTGCTGCTCGCCTCGCAAGTCCAACCACACCCTCTGATCGCCATCACCAACCACGACCTGCTCCTTGAGCGGGCCGCGCAGTTGGGGGTGGCCGTCGACCTGTTGCCAGTGACGCCGGACGCTTGGCCGGATTTCCCCGCTCCCGCCGGTAGCCTGTATGTATGGGATACGCCGCTGGGCGCACCTGTCACCGCAGGCCAGCTGGACAAGGCCAACGCAGCATTCGTGCTGCAGACCCTGACCCGCGCCGGCCAAGGCTGCCTGGATGGGGCTTTCGCCGGCATGATCACGGCGCCGGTACACAAGGGTGTGATCAATGAATCCGGCATTCATTTTTCCGGACACACCGAATTCCTGGCCGACCTGACCCATACCGCGCAAGTGGTGATGATGCTCGCCACCCGTGGCCTTCGCGTGGCTCTGGTCACCACTCACCTGCCCCTGCGAGACATCGCCGACGCCATTACCCCGGAACGCCTCGAACGCGTTACGCGGATATTGCACGCCGACCTCCAGGAAAAATTCGGCATCGCCCGGCCCCGCATCCTGGTGTGCGGGCTGAATCCGCATGCCGGCGAAGGCGGGCATCTGGGCCATGAAGAAATCGACATCATCGAACCCACACTGGAGCGCTTGCGCAGCGAGGGCATGGACCTGCGTGGCCCGCTGCCTGCCGACACTCTGTTTACCCCCAAATATCTGGAGCACTGCGATGCGGTGCTGGCGATGTACCACGACCAGGGCCTGCCCGTGCTGAAATACAAAGGTTTCGGTGCGGCGGTCAACGTGACCCTGGGCCTGCCGATCATCCGCACATCCGTGGATCACGGCACCGCCCTGGATTTGGCCGGCAGCGGCAGGATCGACACCGGGAGCCTGCAAGTCGCGCTGGAAACCGCCTACCAGATGGCCGAGACCCATTTATGACCGAGCAATACCAACACCGCGCGCGCAAGCGCTTCGGCCAGAACTTCCTGCATGACGCCGGCGTTATCGACCGCATCCTGCGCTCCATCAATGCCAAGCCCGATGACCGTATGCTCGAGATCGGGCCGGGCCAGGGCGCACTGACCGAAGGGTTGCTTGGCAGCGGCGCGCAACTGGACGTGGTGGAGCTGGACAAGGACCTGGTACCGATTCTCAACCAGCAGTTCGCCGGTAAGAGCAATTTCAACCTGCATCAGGGCGATGCGCTGAAATTCGACTTCAACAGCCTGAATGCCGCACCGGGCAGCCTTCGAGTCGTGGGCAACCTGCCGTACAACATCTCGACGCCGCTGATTTTTCACCTGCTGAACAATGCCGGCCTGATCCGCGACATGCACTTCATGCTGCAGAAAGAAGTGGTCGAGCGTCTCGCCGCCGGGCCTGGCGGAGGTGACTGGGGTCGTTTGTCGATCATGGTCCAGTATCATTGCCGGGTTGATCACCTGTTCAACGTAGGCCCCGGTGCGTTCAACCCGCCGCCGAAAGTCGACTCCGCCATCGTCCGGCTTGTGCCTCATGCGGTCCTGCCGCATCCCGCCAAGGACCATCGCCTGCTGGAGCGTCTGGTACGCGAAGCGTTCAACCAGCGCCGTAAAACCCTGCGCAACACCCTGAAACTGTTGCTCAGCAGTGCCGAAATCGAAGCCGCCGGCGTCGATGGCAGCCTGCGTCCGGAGCAACTGGACCTCGCAGCCTTCGTCCGCCTGGCCGACAAGCTCAGCGAACAGGTCGCGCCAGATACCGACGCCATCTGACGTTCAATGGTCGCTATCGGGCAGTACGCCAGTCTGGTCTACTACCCGATACTTGGCCTAGACTGATTCCCTCAGTTACGCCCGCGTCCCGCTTCCAAGGCCCTTTTGCATGTCCGATCCCCGTTATCAGGTCGACGTCAGCGTCGCCACCCGCTTTCTCGCTGAACAGTCGCAACCCGAGCACAACCGCTTCGCCTTTGCCTACACCATCACTGTGCGCAACAACGGCTCGTTGCCAGCCCGACTGCTGTCACGGCACTGGATCATTACCGACGGCGACGGGCACGTCGAAGAAGTCCGTGGCGAGGGTGTGGTCGGTCAGCAACCGTTGATCGACGCAGGCCAAAGCCACAGCTACAGCAGCGGCACCGTGATGACGACCAAGGTCGGCACCATGCAGGGCACCTACCAGATGCTGGCCGAGGACGGCAAACGCTTCGACGCGGTCATCAAGCCCTTTCGCCTGGCGGTGCCAGGAGCGTTGCACTGATGGCCACGTACGCGGTCGGCGACCTGCAAGGCTGCCTAGACCCGCTCAAGTGCCTGCTGGAGCGGGTCGCCTTCGACCCACGTGAAGACACCCTGTGGCTCGTGGGCGACCTGGTCAACCGGGGGCCGCAGTCGCTTGAAACCTTGCGCTTCCTCTACGGCATCCGCGATTCGCTGGTTTGCGTGCTGGGTAACCATGACCTGCACCTGCTGGCGGCCTGGCAGAACATCGAGCGCCTGAAGAAGTCCGATACCCTGAAGGAAATCCTCGACGCGCCTGATTGCGTCGAGCTGCTTGAATGGCTGCGCCAGCAGAAGCTCATGCACTACGACGAGGCGCGCAACCTGGCGCTGGTCCATGCCGGCATTCCGCCCCAATGGTCTTTGCGCAAGGCGCTCAAGTGCGCAGGCGAAGTGGAGCAGGCGTTGCGCGATGACAACCTGTTCGGCCCCTACCTGGATGGCATGTACGGCAACGAACCGGTGAAGTGGGACAACGACCTCACCGGCGCCGCCCGCCTCAGGGTCATTACCAATTATTTCACCCGGATGCGCTTCTGCACCCGTGATGGCAAGCTTGATCTCAAGGGCAAGGAAGGCATCGAAACCGCTCCGCCCGGCTATGCGCCCTGGTTCAAGCACAAGGAGCGCAAGACCCGTAACCTGAAGATCATCTTCGGCCATTGGGCCGCGCTTGAAGGCCAAAGCGACGAGCCAGGGGTCTTTGCCCTCGATACGGGCTGTGTCTGGGGCAGCGCGCTGACACTGATGAATGTCGACAGCGGCGAGTTGCTGCGCTGCGATTGCGACGAGAAGGGGCATGCCAGACCCCACCAACCGACCACCGCATCATTGCCGGCCGGCACTGCCATTTGATCGGCATTGCTCTCAAGGCCACAGGAGTCCCGTATGACCGAATTCAAACGCATCCCTCCCGAACAAGCCCAGGCCCTGCGTGAGCAGGGCGCTGTCGTCGTCGATGTGCGCGACCCGCAGACTTACGCCATGAACCATATTCCGGGATCCAAACACCTGGACAACCATTCCATCGCCGACTTCATCCGTGCCGCCGATCTCGATGCGCCTACCGTTGTGGTCTGCTACCACGGCAACTCCAGCCAGAGCGCAGCGGGTTACCTGGTCAGCCAGGGCTTCAGCGATGTCTACAGCCTGGACGGCGGTTTTGAGCTGTGGCGCGCAACTTATCCTGACGAAACAGTGCAAGGCACTCACGAATAATTTTTTATGACAGCCAAGCCCACGAGAACCGCGGGCTTGGGCGATGGCAGACGAACGGTCTGCCATAACTAATTACGTATTCCACCTTTACCTCTCGGATTCCGAACTATCCTTAGCCTCAGGCCATCCAAAACAGGGGAGAGCCGGTACACCGGCGCGCGGGTCATCGGGAGTCAGCTTTCAGGAGCCAGCGTTCTTGAAAGCATTCTGGGGGGTAAACGGCAACTGGGTTCCCAGCGGCTGTCCAGCATCGACTGATTGATCCGACACCGGCTCCACGTATCGAGCGAGGTGACGTCATGAGTATTTTTAGCCACTTCCAGCAACGTTTCGAGTCCACGCGGCAGGAGGAGTACTCGCTGCAGGAATACCTCGAACTCTGCAAGCAGGACCGCAGTGCCTACGCATCGGCCGCGGAGCGTCTGTTGCTGGCAATCGGAGAACCGGAACTGCTGGATACCTCGACCAACTCGAGGCTCTCGCGAATCTTTTCCAACAAGGTGATTCGCCGCTATCCGGCCTTTGCGGACTTCCACGGGATGGAAGAATGCATCGAACAGATCGTTTCCTATTTCCGCCATGCCGCCCAAGGCCTGGAGGAGAAAAAACAAATCCTCTATCTGCTCGGCCCCGTCGGTGGCGGTAAATCGTCCCTGGCCGAGAAGCTCAAGCAACTGATCGAAAAAGTGCCCTTCTATGCCATCAAGGGTTCGCCGGTGTTCGAGTCCCCACTGGGGCTGTTCAACGCTACCGAAGACGGCGCGATTCTCGAGGAAGACTTTGGCATTCCCCGGCGCTATCTCAATACCATCATGTCGCCATGGGCTACCAAGCGCCTGGCCGAGTTCGGCGGCGATATCAGCCAGTTCCGGGTGGTCAAGCTCTACCCCTCGATCCTTAACCAGATCGCCGTGGCCAAGACCGAGCCCGGGGATGAAAACAACCAGGATATCTCTGCCCTGGTGGGTAAGGTCGATATTCGCAAACTGGAGGAATTCCCTCAGAACGACGCCGACGCCTATAGCTATTCGGGCGCGCTGTGCCGGGCCAACCAGGGCCTGATGGAATTCGTCGAGATGTTCAAGGCGCCCATCAAGGTGCTGCACCCCCTCCTGACTGCCACCCAGGAAGGCAACTACAACAGTACCGAAGGGCTGGGAGCGATCCCGTTCAGCGGCATCCTGCTGGCCCACTCCAACGAGTCGGAATGGCATACCTTCCGCAACAACAAGAACAACGAAGCCTTCATCGACCGGATCTACATCGTCAAGGTGCCGTACTGCCTGCGGGTGACCGATGAGATAAAAATCTACGACAAGCTGTTGTTCAACAGTTCGCTGTCCAAGGCCCATTGCGCCCCCGATACGCTGAAGATGCTGGCCCAGTTCACCGTGCTGTCGCGTCTCAAGGAGCCGGAAAACTCCAACATCTATTCGAAAATGCGCGTCTACGACGGTGAAAACCTCAAGGACACCGATCCGAAGGCCAAGTCGATCCAGGAATACCGCGACAAC
Organism: Pseudomonas sp. D1-1; assembly: GCF_051132225.1. Lineage (NCBI taxonomy): Bacteria > Pseudomonadati > Pseudomonadota > Gammaproteobacteria > Pseudomonadales > Pseudomonadaceae > Pseudomonas > Pseudomonas sp. D1-1. Next base: position 5,340,662 of record NZ_CP071676.1, read on the forward strand.
GCGGGCGTGGACGAAGGCATGAATGGTCTTTCCACGCGTTTCGCATTCAAGATCCTGTCCAAGGTCTTCAACTTCGATCCTCACGAAATTGCCGCCAACCCAGTCCATCTGCTTTATGTACTTGAACAGCAGATCGAGCAGGAGCAGTTCCAGGCTGAAACCCGTGAGCGGTACCTGCGCTTCCTCAAGGAATACCTGGCTCCACGTTATATCGAGTTCATCGGCAAGGAGATCCAGACGGCCTATCTGGAGTCCTACAGCGAGTACGGTCAGAACATCTTCGATCGTTATGTGCTGTACGCAGATTTCTGGATCCAGGACCAGGAATACCGGGACCCGGAAACCGGCGAAATCCTCAATCGCGTGGCACTGAACGAGGAACTGGAAAAAATCGAAAAACCGGCGGGCATCAGCAATCCGAAGGATTTCCGCAACGAAATCGTCAACTTCGTGCTGCGCGCCCGGGCCAACAACAACGGCAAGAACCCGACCTGGCTCAGCTACGAGAAGCTGCGGGTGGTTATCGAGAAAAAAATGTTCTCCAACACCGAAGACCTGCTGCCAGTCATCAGCTTCAATGCCAAGGCCAGCAAGGAGGACCAGCAAAAACACAACGACTTCGTTACACGCATGGTCGAACGTGGCTACACCGACAAACAGGTACGCCTGCTTTCCGAGTGGTACCTGCGGGTCCGTAAATCACAGTAGCGCAGCCACAAGCCACAAGCGACGAGCTGCAAGCCAGAATCGCCTGAACTCCAGGTTCCGGGCGACCGCTTCTACTTGCAGCTCGTAGCTCACCACTTGAAGCTGCCCAGAGGGTCACCTATGAGCTATGTGATCGACCGACGCCTGAATGGCAAGAACAAGAGCACGGTGAACCGCCAGCGTTTCTTGCGGCGTTACCGTGACCACATCAAGAAAGCCGTCGAAGAGGCGGTCAGCCGTCGTTCCATTACGGACATGGAGCATGGCGAGCAGATCAGCATCCCTGGCCGCGACATCGACGAGCCGGTGCTTCACCACGGCCGTGGTGGCAAGCAGACCGTCGTGCACCCGGGAAACAAGGAATTCACCACTGGCGAGCACATCCCGCGCCCACAGGGGGGAGGCGGCGGCAAGGGGCCCGGCAAGGCCGGCAATTCCGGCGAAGGCATGGACGAGTTCGTATTCCAGATCACCCAGGAGGAATTCCTCGAATTCATGTTCGAGGACCTGGAACTGCCGAACCTGGTCAAGCGCAACCTGACCGGTACCGACACCTTCAAGACCGTGCGCGCCGGCATCAGCAACGAGGGTAATCCGTCACGCATCAATATCATTCGCACCCTGCGTTCGGCCCATGCCCGACGAATCGCGCTCTCAGGCAGTAGCCGGGCGAAACTGCGCGAAGCCAAGGAAGAGCTGGCTCGCCTTAAACGTGAAGAACCCGACAATTTTGGCGATATTCAGGACCTGGAAGCGGAAATCGAGAAACTCAGCGCGCGTATCCATCGTGTGCCGTTCCTCGACACGTTCGACCTCAAATACAACCTCCTGGTGAAACAACCGAATCCCAGTTCGAAGGCCGTGATGTTCTGCCTGATGGACGTTTCCGGCTCCATGACCCAAGCCACCAAGGACATCGCCAAGCGCTTCTTTATCCTGCTGTACCTGTTCCTGAAGAGGAACTACGACAAGATCGATGTGGTGTTCATCCGTCACCACACCAGCGCCAGGGAAGTCGACGAGGAAGAGTTTTTCTATTCCAGGGAAACCGGCGGCACGATCGTGTCCAGCGCGCTGAAACTGATGCAGGAGATCATGGCCGAACGTTACCCCGCCAATGAATGGAACATCTATGCGGCCCAGGCGTCCGACGGCGATAACTGGAACGACGACTCGCCAATCTGCCGTGACATCCTGATCAACCAGATCATGCCGTTCGTCCAGTACTACACCTACGTGGAAATTACTCCACGCGAACACCAGGCCCTGTGGTACGAATACGAACGCATCGCCGAAGCCTTCTCCGACACATTTGCCCAACAGCAACTGGTCTCGGCCGGGGATATCTACCCGGTCTTCCGTGAACTCTTCCAGCGCAGGTTAGTGACATGACCGCCAAAAAAGAGCAGAAGCGCCAGCCCATTTCCACCGGTTCCGAATGGACATTCGAGCTGATCCAGGCCTATGACCGCGAAATCAGCCGTATCGCGGACCGTTACGCCCTGGACACGTACCCCAACCAGATCGAAGTGATCACCGCCGAGCAAATGATGGACGCCTATGCATCCGTAGGGATGCCACTGGGCTACCACCACTGGTCCTACGGCAAGCATTTCCTCAGTACGGAGAAATCCTACAGTCGCGGCCAGATGGGGCTGGCCTATGAGATCGTGATCAACTCCGATCCCTGCATCGCCTACCTGATGGAAGAAAACACCATCTGCATGCAGGCGCTGGTGGTGGCGCATGCCTGCTATGGCCACAACAGCTTCTTCAAGGGCAACTATCTGTTCCGCACCTGGACCGACGCCAGCTCGATCATCGATTACCTGGTGTTCGCCAAGCAGTACATCATGCAGTGCGAGGAACGCCACGGCATTGATGCGGTGGAGGACCTGCTGGACTCCTGCCACGCCCTGATGAACTATGGTGTGGACCGCTACAAGCGGCCGTATCCGATTTCCGCCGAGGAAGAGCGCCGACGCCAGAAGGACCGTGAAGAACACCTGCAGAAGCAGATCAACGATCTTTGGCGGACCATTCCCAAAGGCGCGGACAAGTACAGCGAGAAAGACAACGCGCGGTTCCCTGCCGAGCCCCAGGAGAACATCCTTTATTTCATCGAGAAACACGCGCCGCTGCTGGAACCCTGGCAGCGCGAGATCGTACGCATCGTGCGCAAGATCGCCCAGTATTTCTACCCTCAGCGCCAGACCCAGGTGATGAACGAGGGCTGGGCAACATTCTGGCACTACACGTTGATGAACGACCTGTACGACGAGGGCCTGGTCACCGATGGCTTCATGATGGAGTTCCTGACCTCCCATACCAGCGTGGTATTCCAGCCAGGCTTCGATAGTCCCTACTACAGCGGCATCAACCCTTATGCCCTGGGCTTTGCCATGTACCGCGACATTCGGCGCATGTGTGAAGACCCTACCGAAGAGGATCGCCGCTGGTTTCCGGAAATCGCCGGCTCGGACTGGCTTTCCACGATCAAATTCGCCATGAGCAGCTTCAAGGACGAGAGTTTCATCCTGCAGTACCTTTCGCCCAAGGTGATCCGCGACCTCAAGCTGTTCAGCATCATGGACGATGATCAGAAGGATGACCTGCTGGTGCCCGCCATCCACGATGAGAGCGGTTACCGGGTCATCCGTGAAACCCTGGCGGCGCAATACAATCTCGGTAATCGCGAGCCCAACGTGCAGATCTACAGCATCGACCGTCGTGGTGATCGTTCCCTGACCCTGCGTCACCAACAGCACAACCGCAAACCGCTGGGCGATTCCACGGACGAGGTCCTCAAGCACCTGCATCGGCTTTGGGGGTTCGACATCCACCTGGAAACCCTGCAGGGCGACCAGGTGATGAAAACCCACCATGTGCCGCCGCGCGGCGAACAAGGCGAAGGGGATTACGGACGCCTGGACCTGGCCGTCATTCATCTTTGATAGCGTTTTCGCCTCCGAAGGTCCGGCTTAAAGGTTTATCCTGTCGGCCCAACGGAGGTTTTTTATGCAGATCTACAAAGTCGGCGGCGCTGTTCGTGATCGCCTGCTCGGCATCCCTGTCACCGACATCGACCGGGTGGTCGTGGGCGCCACCGCCGAGGAAATGCTGGCCAAGGGATTCCGTCCCGTGGGGGCTGATTTTCCGGTCTTCCTTGACCCGAAGACTGGCGAGGAATACGCCCTCGCCCGCACCGAACGCAAGAGCGGCAGGGGTTACGGTGGCTTCGTATTCCATGCCAGCCCCGAAGTGACGCTCGAAGAAGACCTCATCCGCAGGGACCTGACAATCAACGCCATGGCCGAAGACGACCATGGCAACCTCACCGATCCCTACCACGGCCAGCGCGATCTCGAAGATCGCCTGCTGCGGCACGTTTCCCCGGCGTTTGCCGAGGATCCACTGCGGGTTCTGCGAGTTGCCCGCTTTGCCGCACGTTATGCCCCGCTGGGTTTTAAGGTGGCGGACGAAACCCTCACGTTGATGCGCAAGCTCAGTGAATCTGGCGAGCTGGAAGCTTTGACTGCCGAACGCAGCTGGAAAGAGATCTCCCGCGCCCTGATGGAAGATCAGCCACAAGTGTTTATCCAGGTACTGCGCGACTGCGATGCCCTCAAGGTATTGATGCCCGAGGTCAATGCGCTGTTCGGGGTCCCGCAGCCTGAAGCTCATCACCCGGAAATCGACAGCGGCGTCCATACCTTGAGCGTGCTGGAACAGTCGGCGCTGCACAAACAGCCACTGGCGGTCCGCTGGGCTTGCCTGTTGCATGACCTCGGCAAAGGTTTGACACCCGAGCACGAATGGCCAAGGCACATCGCCCATGAGCACAAGGGGCTGAAGCTGATCAAAGCAGTCAACGAACGCTTCAAGGCGCCCCGTGACTGCCAGGAACTGGCGCTGCTGGTAGGTCAATACCACACCCATGGACACCGCGCGCTGGAGCTCAGGGCAACCACTTTGCTTGAGCTGCTGCAGAGCTTTGATGTGTACCGGCGCCCCCAGCGTTTCGAGGAGTTCATTGCCGCATGCGAGATGGATGCGCGAGGGCGCAAGGGGCTTGAGGAACGAAGTTACCCACAGGCTGATTACCTGCGGGGCGCTGCGTCAGCGGCCCGCGGCGTTGCGGTGCAGCCGTTGCTGGAGAAGGGTTTCAAGGGGCCGGAACTGGGTGAAGCGATCAAGCGAGAGCGCCTCAGGGCGTTGAAGGCTTACAAGGAAGCGGCGAGCTGACAGTAATTTTTCCGGTCAGCTTACATCTTTGGCGGTTGTACCTCCGCCATCGCGAGCAAGCTCGCTCCCACATTGGTATCTCAGCAGGCACATGTTTTGTGTTCAGCCCAGATCACTGTGGGCGCGAGCTCGCTCGCGATGACGGCAGGCGCGTCACAGCAGCTCTGATGGCGTAAGCGGCTGACCTCGCCACTCGAAAGCCACCGGCGCCAGCACCTGATCAATCTGTGCTTCTTTCCACAACGTGGAAAAGCTCTTGCCCACGCCTGGATGAATCCGGTCCGGCGCAATCAATGACAAAGGCCACAAGACAAAAGCATTCTTGAGAATTTCCGCGCGCGGCAGGATCAACCCATCGAAGTTGCCGACCTGCTCGCCATACAGCAGCACGTCGATATCCAGCGGCAAACCCTTGCGGTCCGGCGCGTAGCGGCCATTATCGGCCTCGATGAACTTGAGGCGGCGGTCCAGTTCCATCAGTGGAAGATCGGTGAACGCTGACACGACGAAATTGAAGAACGGCCCGCTCTTGATACCCACCGGCTGACTTTCGAACACGGCCGAACAGCGCATATCCACCAGGAAACCGGCCAGAGCCTCAAGCCCCGCGCGCAAATGGATTTCACGCTCGATATTACTGCCGAGCCCGAGAAAAACCTGAGTCAGCGACATCCGCGCTCGATCTCCACGCCAACGCCGGTAGCGGCCGGCACGGCCCCGGGCTTGGTCACTTTCAGCCGCAGCCAGGTGATCCTGAACTCATCCATGAGCTCTTGGGCCAGTCGCTCGGCAAAGGTTTCGACCAATTGGAACTGCGCCTGCTCGGCAAATGCCTGGATGCGGGCCGATACGCTGGCGTAGTCGAGGGCCAGGCTCAGGTCATCGTCCGCAGCCGCCGGACGATTATCCCAGGCAAAACTCAGATCAAGCCGCAGGCACTGTCGGATGCCTCGCTCCCAGTCGTAGGCACCAATCACCGTGTCGACTTCCAGGCCTTCGATAAACACTCTGTCCAAGCTCTCTTCTCCGCAGCACGACAAGGGCGCGTTGCGCCGTTAGAATCAGGGGCTTCCTCGCCCGGAATAGCTAGCATGTTTTGGTCACTGGCGATCCTCGCCTACCTGCTCGGCTCACTGTCCTTTGCCATTTTGCTCAGCCGCCTGACCGGTCGCCCGGATCCGCGAATGAGTGGCTCAGGCAATGCCGGCGCCACCAACATGCTGCGCCTGGCCGGACGCAAGCTTGCCGTCCTGACCCTGCTTGGCGACCTCTGCAAAGGCCTCGTGCCGGTTCTGCTCGCCAGCCTCGCAGGGCTTTCGTTGCAGCAACAGGCCTGGGTCGGCGTCTGCGCGGTCATCGGCCATCTGTTCCCGCTGTACTTCCGCTTTCGCGGCGGCAAGGGTGTCGCCACCGCCGCCGGCATGCTGCTGGGCCTGTATCCGCCTGCCGCCCTGCTTGCCGTGTGCGCCTGGCTGCTGACCTTCTACCTGACCCGCACCAGCTCCCTGGCCGCATTGATCGCCACGCCACTGACCCTGCCTTTGCTGGCCTGGCAGGAACCGGCAGCGTTGCTGCCGATGACGACACTCGTTGCGCTGATCGTCTGGCGCCACCGGGGCAATCTACGCGACCTGTTCGCCGGGCGCGAACGGCATTTCTGATAACGCCTCACAGCGGTGAAAGTTGCTCCATGGGCCAGCGCGCCTGCACGCTGATCGCCAGGCTTTCCTGCTGCCCCGCCTGCAGGCGCTGGCAACCGGCAAAAGCAATCATTGCGCCGTTATCTGTGCAGAACTCCGGCCGAGCGTAGTAAACGTCGCCCTTCATATCGCCGAGCATTTTCTCCAGGGATACCCGCAAGGCCTTGTTCGCGCTCACCCCGCCGGCAATCACCAGGCGCTTGAGCCCAGCCTGTTTCAGCGCGCGCTTGCACTTGATCGTCAAAGTCTCCACCACGGCCTGCTGGAACGCCAGGGAGATGTCGCAACGGGCTTGCTCACTGTCGTCCCCGGCATTGACGCATTGTTGCCAGGTATTCAGCGCGAAGGTTTTCAGGCCACTGAAGCTGAAATCCAGTCCAGGCCGGTCGCACATCGGACGCGGGAATACGAAACGCCCTTCAATGCCTTGAGCGGCAAGTCGTGCGATTTCCGGTCCGCCAGGATAATTGAGCCCCATCATCTTGGCGGTTTTATCAAAAGCCTCGCCCGCGGCGTCGTCGAGCGACTCACCCATGAGTTGGTATTGGCCGATTCCATCGACCCGCACGAGCTGCGTATGGCCTCCGGATACCAACAAAGCGACGAACGGAAACTCCGGCGGCTGCGGCTCCAGCATCGGCGCCAGCAGGTGGCCCTCCATGTGGTGCACGCCCAAGGCCGGAATGCCCCAGGCAAAGGCCAGCGCCTGGGCACAGGAAGCACCGACCAACAGGGCGCCCACCAGACCCGGCCCGGCCGTGTAGGCGATGGCATCGATCTCGGTCGGCACGCAGCCGCCTTCGGCCAGGACCTGGCGGATCAAGGGCAGCATGCGCTTGACGTGATCGCGTGATGCAAGCTCCGGCACCACGCCGCCGTACGCGCGGTGCAGGTCGATCTGGCTGAACAGCGCGTCGGCCAGCAGGCCACGTTCACTGTCGTAGAGGGCGACGCCGGTTTCGTCGCAGGACGTTTCTAATCCCAGTACTAGCATGGGTTGCGCCTTGTAGAGGCTGAATTCGAAGGCGCGCATAATAGTCGTCGCGTTGTGCCCCGACCAGCGGTTTTCGATCAGAGGCTTTGCATTCCGAGCGTTGAGGGGTTAACATCCGCAACCCTTAAAAACCGACGTCTTCAAGTGCTCTTTTGCCGCGAGGATGTTGACCCCGGTAATGAATGAAGGTAGCTCTGGATGCCAGCCGTCAAAGTAAAAGAGAACGAACCCTTCGACGTAGCTCTGCGTCGTTTCAAGCGCTCCTGCGAAAAAGCCGGTGTTCTGGCTGAAGTTCGTAGCCGCGAATTCTACGAGAAGCCGACTTCCGAGCGTAAGCGCAAAGCAGCAGCCGCTGTTAAGCGTCACGCCAAGAAAGTTCAGCGCGAACAGCGCCGCGCCGTACGTCTGTACTAATACACAGACGCCCGTCGCAAGCTTCTTGCCAAGCCCGGCCTCCAAGCCGGGCTTATGGCATTTGCGGAACAACGCTTGATGCTTCACCGTCAAAGTCGCAGACGCGACCAAGACGATCTGCTTTATCGCGTCAGACCTGGCTCTTTTGCCAGCGGTGCACGTCTCTTCTGACGAGCCTTCCAAGGCTACTGACGAGCACACCCTGATTCCTCTAACGACGATCAGCCCAAGGCACCGCTGCGTGCCCGCTTCATGAGCTATCCGAGGCCTGACCGGCCGTTACCGGACTCAGCGCAACACATTTCGTACAGTCGAATACTGATAGCCATTAACGTCAGTGGATAATCGGCAGATACACTTCCCGACAGCAATGATGCAGACGACCCGGTCGAGCCACCATTTTCCGTGCCTCAGGACCAGGAACCGACTCCGCGGCTGATTTTGGGCCCCTATTTCGCGCAGTGATGATGAGAACGCCATGGCCGGGCTAATTCCCCAGAGCTTTATTGACGACCTCCTGAACCGCACCGACATCGTCGACGTGGTCAGCTCTCGCCTGCAAATGAAGAAAGCGGGCAAGAACTACACAGCCTGCTGCCCGTTTCACAAAGAAAAAACCCCCTCCTTCAGCGTCAGCCCCGACAAGCAGTTCTATTATTGCTTCGGCTGCGGCGCTGGCGGCAATGCCCTCGGCTTCATCATGGACCACGACAACCTGGATTTCCCCCAGGCCGTCGAGGAACTGGCCAAAGCCGCCGGCATGGAAATTCCTCGCGAGGAGAGCGGACGACAACACAAGCCTCGCCAACCCACCGATTCGCCGCTGTATCCGCTGCTCACGGCAGCAGCCGACTTTTATCGCCAGGCACTTAAAAGCCATCCGGCCCGCAAGGCGGCGGTGGATTATCTCAAGGGCCGCGGCCTGACCGGTGAGATTGCTCGCGACTTCGGCCTCGGCTTCGCCCCGCCGGGCTGGGACAACCTGTACAAACATTTGAGCAGCGATACGCTGCAGCAACGTGCCATGATCGACGCTGGCCTGCTGATCGAGAACGCCGAGACGGGCAAGCGCTACGACCGCTTCCGTGACCGGGTGATGTTCCCGATCCGCGATACCCGCGGGCGGATCATCGCCTTTGGCGGCCGGGTGCTGGGGGACGACAAGCCCAAGTACCTGAACTCCCCGGAAACCCCGGTTTTCCATAAGGGCCAGGAACTCTACGGCCTGTACGAGGCGCGCAAGAACAATCGCAACCTCGATGAAATCATCGTTGTCGAAGGCTACATGGATGTCATCGCCCTGGCCCAGCAAGGCTTGCGCAACGCCGTTGCGACCCTGGGCACGGCCACCAGCGAAGAACACATGAAGCGCCTGTTTCGCGTCGTGCCGAGCGTGCTGTTCTGCTTCGACGGCGACCAGGCCGGACGCAACGCCGCCTGGCGCGCGCTTGAAGCGACGCTGCCATGCCTGCAGGACGGGCGGCGCGCACGTTTTCTGTTCCTGCCCGAGGGCGAGGACCCGGACACCCTGGTGCGCTCCGAGGGCACCGATGCGTTCCGTGCGCGGATCAACCAGCACGCACAGCCGCTGGCCGACTATTTTTTCCAGCAACTGACCGAAGAAGCCGATCCTCGCTCCCTCGAAGGCAAAGCCCATATGGCCACGCTCGCGGCACCGCTCATCGACAAGGTGCCCGGCGCCAACCTGCGGACCTTGATGCGTCAACGCCTGACGGAAATTACCGGGCTGAACAGCGAAGCGGTCAGCCAGCTGGCCCACAGTGCCCCTCAGGAGGCACCGCCGGCTTACGACCCGGGCATCGACTACGACGCGATACCCGACTTCGCCGACTATCATCAAACCCAGCAGGACTACGCGCCGCAGCAGGAATGGACACCGAAGAAACCCGGTGCCGGCGGCAAGAAATGGGACAAGAAACCCTGGGACAAGAACGGCAAGCGCGGCGATCGCGACCAGCCACGTGCCCCGCGCGTGCCGGCCGCCGTCGAACCACCAACACTGGCTGCCCTGCGCACCCTGCTGCACCACCCGCAGTTGGCTGAAAAGGTAGAGGATGCCGGGCACTTCGCCGCCGAGGACCACAGCAATACACAATTGCTGGTCGCGCTCCTTGAAGCTGTGCAGAAGAACCCCAAGCTAAACTCATTCCAGCTGATCGCGCGGTGGCACGGCACCGAGCAGGGGCGCCTTTTGAAGGCATTGGCCGAGAAGGAATGGCTGATAGAGGGAGATAACCTTGAACAACAGTTTTTCGACACCATTACTAGCTTGTCCGCCCGCCAACGCGAGCGAAACCTGGAACAACTTCTGCGCAAAGCTCGCCAGAGCGAGTTGACCAGCGAAGAGAAAAACCAATTGCGTGACTTACTCAGCCGCAATGTTTGCGCATCAAACCCGACCTCAACTGGCGCGTGAGGTCACAGCTCAGGTATAATCCTCGGCTTGTTTTTTGCCCGCCAAGACCTTCAGTGGATAGGGTGTTATGTCCGGAAAAGCGCAACAGCAGTCTCGTATCAAAGAGTTGATCCTATTGGGTCGTGAGCAGGGCTACCTGACTTACGCGGAGGTCAACGACCACCTGCCGGAGGATATTTCAGATCCGGAACAGGTGGAAGACATCATCCGCATGATCAACGACATGGGGATCAACGTATTCGAGGTTGCTCCAGATAAGGATGCCCTTATGCTGGCCGACGCCGATACCGACGAGGCGGCCGCTGAAGAAGCGGCCGCAGCGTTGGCAGCGGTCGAGACCGACATTGGTCGCACCACCGACCCCGTGCGCATGTACATGCGTGAGATGGGTACGGTAGAGCTCCTCACGCGTGAAGGCGAAATTGAAATCGCCAAGCGTATTGAAGAAGGCATCCGTGAAGTGATGGGCGCAATTGCGCACTTCCCTGGCACGGTCGACCATATTCTCTCCGAATACACCCGCGTCACCACCGAAGGTGGGCGCCTGTCTGACGTCCTGAGCGGTTACATCGACCCGGACGACGGCATCGCGCCGCCTGCCGCCGAAGTGCCACCACTGGTCGACCCGAAAGCCGTCAAGGCCGACGATGAGACCGACGATGACGACGCCGAAGCCAGCGACGACGAAGAAGAAGCCGAAAGCGGTCCAGACCCGGTCATCGCCGCCCAGCGTTTTGGCGCCGTGGCCGACCAGATGGAGATCACCCGCAAGGCGCTGAAAAAGCACGGTCGCAACAACAAGCAGGCAATTGCCGAACTGTTGGCGCTGGCTGAGCTGTTCATGCCGATCAAGCTGGTGCCCAAGCAGTTCGAAGGCCTGGTCGAGCGTGTTCGCAGTGCCCTGGATCGTCTGCGTCAGCAAGAGCGCGCGATCATGCAACTGTGTGTGCGTGACGCCCGCATGCCGCGTGCAGATTTCCTGCGCCAGTTCCCTGGCCATGAAGTCGACGAAAGCTGGACCGATGCACTGGCCAAAGGCAAGAGCAAATACGCCGAAGCGATTGGCCGCCTGCAACCGGACATCATTCGTTGCCAGCAGAAGCTGAGCGCGCTGGAGGCCGAGACTGGCCTGAGCATCGCTGAAATCAAGGACATCAACCGTCGCATGTCGATCGGCGAGGCCAAGGCCCGTCGCGCGAAGAAAGAGATGGTCGAAGCGAACTTGCGTCTGGTGATCTCGATCGCCAAGAAGTACACCAACCGTGGCCTGCAATTCCTCGACCTGATCCAGGAAGGCAACATCGGGCTGATGAAGGCGGTGGACAAGTTCGAATACCGTCGCGGCTACAAGTTCTCGACTTATGCCACCTGGTGGATTCGTCAGGCGATCACTCGCTCGATCGCCGACCAGGCTCGCACCATCCGTATCCCGGTGCACATGATCGAGACGATCAACAAGCTCAACCGTATTTCCCGGCAGATGTTGCAGGAAATGGGTCGCGAACCGACGCCGGAAGAGCTGGGCGAACGCATGGAAATGCCTGAGGACAAGATCCGCAAGGTATTGAAGATCGCCAAAGAGCCGATCTCCATGGAAACCCCGATCGGTGATGACGAAGATTCCCATCTGGGTGACTTCATCGAAGACTCCACCATGCAGTCGCCGATTGATGTCGCCACCGTTGAGAGCCTCAAGGAAGCGACTCGCGAAGTCCTTTCCGGTCTCACTGCCCGTGAAGCCAAGGTACTGCGGATGCGCTTCGGCATCGACATGAACACCGACCACACCCTCGAGGAAGTCGGTAAACAGTTCGATGTAACTCGTGAGCGGATTCGTCAGATCGAAGCCAAGGCGTTGCGCAAACTGCGCCACCCGACGCGAAGCGAGCATCTGCGTTCGTTCCTCGACGAGTGACCTTCAAACCCCCGGCCCTGCCGGGGGTTTTGTTATGTGCAGATAACTCTTCCTTCTTGCTCCCCCGCCCTGTTGTCCGTCTACACTCGATTCATCCTTTCCCAGCCATGACGAGACCGTGATGCCCAGACTGACGGCCGTGCTTTTGCTGTCACTGATGACCTGGACCGCAACGGCCGGCGCGTTGACGCTCACGGAGGAAGAACGCCGCTGGCTCAAGGACCACCCCGACCTGCGCCTGGGTGTCGATGCGTCATGGCCGCCGTTCGAATTTCGCGACGACAACGGCCGCTACCAAGGCCTGGCCGCCGACTATGTCGATATCATCCGCGAGAAACTGGCCGTCACGCTCACACCCATCGAACCCGTCAGTTGGACGGAGGTGCTGGAACAGGTCGTGCAGGGCAAGATCGACCTTCTACCGGGCATCATGTCCACCCCCGAACGCCAGAACTACCTGTCGTTCACTCGTCCCTACCTCGATTTTCCAATTGTCATCCTGGCCCATAAAGGCGGGCCCCGACCCCATAAGCTCGAAGACCTTTACGGGCTGAAAATCGCCGTGGTGGAGAACTATGCCCCCCACGAACTGTTGCGCAACCACCACCCCGACCTGAACCTGGTCGCACTGCCCAACGTCAGTTCGGCGCTGCAGGCCTTGGCGACCGATGAAGTCGATGCGGTGGTGGGCGATCTTGCTTCCAGCGTGTGGAGCTTGCGCCAGCTCAAGCTTGACGGGCTCTACGTCAGCGGAGAAACGCCCTACCGCTACCAGTTGGCGATGGCCGTCCCACGGGAAAACAAGATATTGGTGGGCATCCTCGACAAGGTCCTGGCGGACATGACGCCGATGGAGATCAGCGAAATCCAGGAAAAATGGGTTGGCAACGTGCGGGACCATCGCCAGCTCTGGTCAGACCTGCTGCTTTACGGCCTGCCCGGGCTGCTGCTGTTGATCGCCATCCTGGCAGTGGTGATTCGCATCAACCGTCGCCTGAGTTCGGAAATAGCCCGACGCGTCGACCTGGAACAGGAGCTGCGCAGCAGCGAATACCATTATCGCGGGCTGGTTGAGAGCCTTTCGGCGATTGCCTGGGAGGCCAGGGTCAGCGACTTCACCTACAGCTATGTATCGCCTCACGCCGAAGAATTGCTCGGCTATCCCCTCGCCCATTGGCTCATCCCCGGGTTCTGGCGCAACATCATTCATCCGGCGGACCTGATCCGCGCGCAGACATATTGCGATCACGAAGTCCTTGCCGGCCGCGATCACTGCATCGACTACCGGGTGATCACCGCCGACGGTCGCTGCCTGTGGGTGCGGGACATCGTCAGCCTGATCAAGCATGGCCATGAACCGTTGATGCGCGGACTGATGATCGACATCAGCGAAGCCAAGCACACCGAGGAAGCGCTGCGCCTTTCCGAACAGAAGTTCGGCTCGGTATTTCGCCAGTGCCCGGACATCCTGGTGATTGCGCGCCTGCTGGACGGTTGCCTGCTGGAGGTCAATAAAGCCTTCGAAGAGCAGATTGGCCTCAGCGCCGCAGAGGTGGTCGGCAAAAGCGCGACCGACCTGGACATCTGGGGCATACAAGGCGTCGGCCCAAGTTTGCTCCAGCGGTTGCAGGCCGGGAGCATTCGCAATCTGGAAATGCCTTTTCAACGCAGCAACGGCGAGGTGTTCACCGGGCTGATATCGGCCGAACCCTTTGATCTGGACACCACCCCAGCCCTGGTCGTGGTGGTGCGCGACATCAGCCAGCTCAAGGAGACCCAGCAGCAATTGCAGACCTCCGAAGAAAAATTCGCCAAGGCTTTTCACGCCTCGCCCGACGGCTTGCTGCTGTCCAGGCAGAGCGATGGTTTGCTGATTGAAGTCAACGACGGTTTCAGCCGCATTACCGGTTTCAACAGCGCCCTGTCGGTTGATCGTTCGACCCTGGACCTGGGAATCTGGGTCAATCTCAACGAGCGCAAGCAGATGCTCGACCTGCTGCAGCGGGACGGTTTCGTAAAGGATTTCAGCTGCCATATCCGCCGTAACGACGGGCAGATACGGCTCTGCGAGGTGTCCAGCCGTCCGCTGCCCATCGGCAACGAGGACTGCATGCTGACGATCGCCCGGGACATCACCGAACGCCACTTCATGCAGGAGAAACTGCAGCAGGCCGCCACCGTATTCGAAAGCACCGCCGAAGGCGTACTGATCACCGATACACAACAGCACATCAGCGCCGTGAACCGAGCCTTTACGGAAATCACCGGCTATAGCGAAACCGAAGCCCTGGGCCATACGCCTCGGCTGCTGGCTTCCGGGCTGCACGACAGCGCGTTTTATGCCGCGATGTGGCATCAGTTGACCGCCGAGGGCCACTGGCAGGGTGAAATCTCCAATCGACGCAAAAATGGCGAGCTGTATCCCAGCTGGCTGACCATCAGCGCCGTGCGCAACCAGGAACAACAGACCACCCATTTCGTCGCGGTTTTTGCCGACATTTCAAGCCTCAAGCACGCCCAGGCCCGACTCGACTACCAGGCGCATCACGACCCGCTCACGGGCCTGCCGAATCGCACGCTGTTCGAAAGCCGTTTGCTCTCGGCGCTCAATAGTCAGCAAGAAAATGGCGGCCAAGGCGCGGTGTTGTTCCTGGACCTGGACCGTTTCAAACACATCAACGACAGCCTCGGGCACCCGGTCGGCGATCTGCTGCTCAAGGGCATTGCCGTGCGCCTGCGCGAGCAATTGCGTGACATCGACACCGTGGCGCGCCTGGGCGGTGACGAATTCATCATCCTGCTGCCCGGCCTGCAGCAGCCCAGCGATGCCGAGCACATTGCGCAGAAGCTGTTGAACTGTTTCTGCGCGCCGTTCCAGGCCGGCGAGCATGAGTTTTTCATCAGCGCCAGCATCGGCACCAGCCTCTATCCGCAGGATGGCTGCGATGTCGCCACGCTGGTCAAAAACGCCGACGCGGCGATGTACCGCTCCAAGGCCAAGGGTCGCAACCGGGTGGAAAGCTACACTCGCGACCTCACGGCCCAGGCCAGCGAGCGCGTGGCACTGGAACACGAGCTGCGTCGGGCGATCGAGCGCAACGAACTGTCGTTGTCGTTCCAGCCGAAAATCAGCCTCATCGACAACCGCCTGGTAGGCGCCGAGGCATTGATTCGCTGGACCCATCCGACCTTTGGCGACGTACCACCGGAGCATTTCATCCCCCTGGCCGAAGAAAACGGCATGATCCTGCAAATCGGCGATTGGGTACTGGAAAACGCCTGCCGACAACTGCACGCATGGAACAGCTGTCACGAAAGCCTCGGGCCACTGTCAGTCAACCTGGCCGGCGCCCAACTGCGTCAGCCCAACCTGCTGAATCGGATCGAACAATTGCTGCGGGAAAACCACCTTGAGCCTGGTTTGTTGCAACTGGAGATTACCGAAAACTTCATCATGAGCCAGGCCGAAGAGGCCCTGACGGTACTGTATCAACTGAAAAAACTCGGCGTGCAACTGGCCATCGACGACTTCGGTACCGGCTATTCCTCGCTGAGCTACCTCAAGCGCCTGCCGCTGGACATCCTGAAAATCGACCAGTCTTTCGTCCGCGGCCTGCCCGATGACCCCCACGATGTGGCCATCGTGCGGGCAATCATCGCCTTGGGCCGGAGCATGCAATTCAGCATCATCGCCGAGGGCGTCGAAACTCTCGCCCAACAGCAATTTCTCGCCGAGGAAGGCTGCGAGCAGATCCAGGGCTACATCGTCAGCCTGCCCCTGTGCGCCGAAGAATTTGCCGCGACGTTTCTGCATGTGACCGTATCGGATTTTTCGGATAGCACAGCCGAGAAACCGTCGCTATAATCCGCGGCCTACTGAGGGCCTATAGCTCAGTTGGTTAGAGCAGAGGACTCATAATCCTTTGGTCCACGGTTCGAGTCCGTGTGGGCCCACCAAATTGAAAGCCGCGCATTGCGCGGCTTTTGTGTTTCCGGGCCGATCAGCAGCGTACTACCAAGATTCTCGTAAACGGCTCAGCGCCAGACGTTGTCTTTTTTAACGTCCGCTCACTTACAATCAGATTTCCAATACCCCGCCGAGACGCCCATCATCGCCAGCCCCAGCCTTCCCCGCCTATTCCTCGAACTCTTCTGGCAACTCGGCATCCTGGTGGTGCCAGCCTTTTTCATCACGATACTGCCGCCGCCGCTGGCCTTGCTGGGGGTGGTGTTGCTCGGTTTGCTGATGGGTCTTGCCGCGCGGCTGGGCTTTTTGGGGGTGGGCCGGGGCATTGCCCGGCTGACTGTCGGCGCGGTGTTTGGCCTGGGTTTCAGTCTGGGACGGGCATTGCCTGAGTGGTGGGGAATTCTGGTGGCGATCGTCGCCATCGTTGGCGGGCTCGCCTGCGTGAGCAAGTGGGAGCGCCGCCTTGGGTTGGCGCCGGTCTCCTCTGCGGGCCAAGGACCGAGTGCCTGGGGCACAAACGAGCCGCTGCTGACGCCCGAGGGCGAGCCGATCCGGGTGTTCAACCACAGCGAAATTGCCATGGGCGGCCCCGTTCATTGCGATTATCTGTTTCCTGATGGCGTGCTCTTGCAAGGCCTTGGCTCCTCGGCGGTGTTCTCCAGCGACGGTCGCTATTTCGCCGCGCCGGTACCGTCACGCCAGGAATGGGGACTGGTCGTTCTCGACCGGGAGCAACGCAAGCTGTACCGCTGTGCCGAAACCGAGTTCTGGGAGCTGGATGCCCTGGACCTGGATCAACTGAGCGGCCGCCATAGCCCCTTGGTCGACAACAGCGTTCGTCAGGTCCGACTGGATGAACTGTTGCAGGCCGCCGAAGTAGCCGACCTGATCCCGTTTGCGGACCTTTGGCTGGAGCCTGGCTGGAATCCGGACAGTGTTGCGCGCAGCTTCGAACGGGCTTCCATTGATGGCGGGCAAATCCTGCAGGGCGACATCTTGTTGCCCAAGACCTTTCGCGATCTGGCCCAGCCACTGGAGCCACTGTATTCGCCGCGCTACGCCATCAGCCTCAATGGTCAACCATCGGGCCTGGTCATGGCAGCCGATGCGCCACTGGTCTGGAGCGGCGATAACCGCGCCCTGGTCTGTCTGGCCCGGGAGCAGGCCAACGAGGCGGATGGCAATCAGTACTGGTTGTGGCAAGTGGATCATGGCTGGCGAGCCCTGCCCTCGCCGTGGGTAAAGAGCGACGCGGAGCCGTCCTTTTATTGGCATGAATTATTGAGCCTTGATGCGAGCCATGTCCGTATCGGCTCGTATCTCGATTATCCGCGACCAAGCGCCGGCCGTTATGGCTATCGCCTGGAGAGTATCCACGGCGATACCGAAACCCAAGTGGGTCATGACGCTCGAGGTCGCGTGCAGGTCGGTGAGTTCAAGCTGACCCGCATGGCGATCATGCTGCCGCTGGACAGCACGGGGCGGCGAGGCGACTCGTGCGTCGAGACGCAACCGTTGCAAGGCGATGCGCGCGCTGTCCTGACCTGGCTCGGTGACAATCCCCAAGGCCTGGGTGGCTATCGCTGCCGGATCGGCGACTGGTCGTTGCCGGGGGCTTGGCTGCTGGACCATCGGGTTTCCGATTGCGGACGCTATCTGGCGCTGCTGCCCTTTGAAAACTCAACGACAGTCACCAGCCATGCGCTGGTGGCGGATGTGCAGGAACACCGCCTGCTGGAAGGACCGCCCATGTGGGTGGAACGGATACTGGATTTCCGCGATGGCCGATTGAATCTGGCAGTGATCCAGGGCCGTCTTGATCAAGACAGGGAAAGCAGCCCGTTGCAACGTTTCAACATCGCCGCGCCAGAGGTTGGCGGCGACGCGTCGTTCTTCCGTCCCAACGAGCAATCCCGGCTGTTCTACAACACTGCGCAGTTGCAGCCGACAGACTCGCAGCTCAAAGCCGTCCCGCCTTGGCGTCTGGTGGCTGGCCCGCAAGCGGCCACTGCCGAGGGGGATTTCATCCAGCCCGCGCCGAATGATCAGAATGCCGCCTGGCTGTTCGGCAGTGAGACGGAATACACCGACAGCTGGGTGCGTACCGGTACGCCCCGTCTCGGCGGACACTTGCTGACCGCCTCAGGCTGCGCGTTGGTTGATCTGGCGCCCTCGATGATCTGGTCGGCGGACAGCCGCTACCTGGCCCTGACCTGCATGGCGACCGATGTCACGGAACTGTGTGGAAGTTACCGCGGTTGGCAACTGCTGCTCCTTGATGTTGAGGCGCGTACGCTGCGTATACATCCGCAATGGCTGGGCAATCGGCCGCTATTTGAAAGCTTCGAAGAAGAGCAACTACGCCTGCGAAGCTTCCAGCGCGACTGGGAGACCGAAGCCGACGAGGACCAGGGTTCGGTGCAGTCGTTCTCACTGGACGCTCTGCTGCAGTTGCCCACTGAGCAACTGATCTGCCAGGAAGGCGTCTGGCTCAGGTCTTCCCAGGCTCACCTGGCAGCCGCCTGGCGGGCGCTGGCTTTACCTGCCACTGGCTATTTCGAGCGAGGGAACCTGTAACATGCCCGCCATTGATGCCCGCGCCGGAGCCAACCTTGACTGAGATCCGCCCTCCCGTCCTCGACGAAATCGACCGCCAGTTGATCGCGGCCCTGCAAATCAACGCGCGGGAAAGCGTCGCCATGCTCGCCCGGCAATTGGGAATTGCCCGCACCACCGTGACGTCGCGCCTGGCTCGACTGGAGAAAGCCAAGGTGATCACTGGGTACGGCGTGCGCCTTGGCCAGCGGGTGATCGATGGCGGTCTGCAGGCCTATGTCGGGATCAAGGTGCAGCCACGCTCCGGTAAAGAGGTACTGCGCCGCTTGAGCGCCATGGCCCAGGTCCAGCAGTTGTGCGCGGTCAGCGGCGAATTTGATTATGTGGCGTGGCTGCGCACCGATTCGCCGGAGCAGCTGGATCAGTTGCTCGACCAGATCGGCAGCGTGGACGGGGTGGAGAAAACGACTACGTCGATCATTCTCAGCAGCAAGATCGATCGGGGCCAGCCGGTCTGAAGCCTTGCACCTTATCCTGTGGGAGCGAGCCTGCTCGCGAATGCGGTGGGCCAGTTGGGGTAGTTCTTTCTGACAACCGCTTCGCGAGCAGGCTCGCTCCCACAGGATCATACTTCGTCATTACGACTCGACCACATTACAAAATGACTTGAAACTACGCAAAACGACGACACATTGCGTCTTATTAACGTGTTTCTCCCTCTCTAGAATGGCTGGCATCTTTCCTATACTCAGACGCAAACGCCGCGTCGAGTCGCCCATCAAGGTCAGCCATGAACAAGCACAATCGCCACCCAGCAGACGGCAAGAAGCCCATCACCATTTTCGGACCGGACTTTCCTTTCGCCTTTGACGACTGGATCGAGCACCCGGCCGGCCTGGGGGTCATTCCCGAGCACAACCACGGGGCTGAAGTGGCGATCGTCGGCGCGGGGATCGCCGGTCTCGTAGCCGCTTACGAATTGATGAAGCTAGGCCTCAAACCGGTGGTCTACGAGGCGTCGAAGATGGGCGGACGTCTGCGCTCCCAAGCGTTCAACGGCGCCGAAGGCATCGTTGCCGAGCTCGGTGGCATGCGTTTTCCGGTGTCGTCCACGGCGTTCTACCACTACGTCGACAAACTGGGCCTGGAGACCAAACCGTTCCCCAACCCACTGACCTCGGCCTCGGGCAGCACCGTCATCGACCTGGAAGGGCAGACTTACTACGCCGAAAAAATGGCCGACCTTCCTGCGCTGTTCCAGGAAGTCGCTGACGCCTGGGCCGATGCCCTGGAGGATGGCTCGCGTTTCAGCGAGATCCAGCAGGCGATCCGCGAGCGCGACGTGCCGCGTCTCAAAGAGCTGTGGAACACCCTGGTACCGCTGTGGGATGACCGCACATTCTACGATTTCGTCGCCACCTCCAAGGCGTTCGCCAAGCTGTCTTTCCAGCACCGCGAAGTGTTCGGCCAGGTCGGCTTCGGCACGGGCGGCTGGGACTCGGACTTCCCCAACTCGATGCTGGAAATCTTTCGCGTGGTGATGACCAATTGCGACGACCATCAGCACCTGGTGGTTGGCGGCGTTGAACAGGTGCCGCAGGGAATCTGGAGGCATGTGCCGGAGCGTTGTGTGCATTGGCCGGAGGGCACCAGCCTGAATTCGTTGCACCTGGGCGCGCCACGCAGCGGGGTGAAGCGTATCGCTCGCGCCGACGACGGCCGATTCAGCGTGACCGACGTCTGGGGCGACACGCGCGAATACGCCGCCGTGCTGGTCACCTGCCAGACCTGGCTGCTTACCACCCAGATCGAGTGTGAAGAAGCGCTGTTCTCGCAAAAGATGTGGATGGCCCTGGATCGCACCCGCTACATGCAATCGTCAAAGACCTTCGTGATGGTCGACCGGCCGTTCTGGAAGGACAAGGACCCGGAAACCGGCCGCGACCTGATGAGCATGACCCTCACCGATCGCCTGACCCGTGGTACCTACCTGTTCGACAATGGCGACAACAAGCCGGGGGTCATCTGCCTGTCGTATTCCTGGATGAGCGATGCGCTGAAAATGCTCCCGTACCCGGTGGAAAAACGCGTCAAGCTGGCCCTGGATGCCCTGAAAAAAATCTACCCGAAGGTGGACATCGCCGCGCGGATCATTGGCGAACCGATCACCGTGTCTTGGGAAGCCGACCCGTATTTCCTCGGCGCCTTCAAGGGCGCGCTACCCGGCCACTATCGTTACAACCAGCGCATGTACGCGCATTTCATGCAGGACGACATGCCGGCCGAACAAAAAGGGATCTTTATCGCCGGCGACGACGTCTCATGGACACCCGCCTGGGTTGAAGGCGCGGTCCAGACCTCGCTCAATGCCGTGTGGGGAATCATGAAACACTTCGGCGGTGAAACCCATGCCGAGAATCCGGGTCCAGGGGATGTGTTCGACGAAATCGGTCCGATCGCCCTGCCCGAATAAAAGGAGTTGTCGATGCGCGTAGCCCTCTACCAATGTCCACCGCTGCCAATGGATCCGGCCGGCAACCTGCAGCGTCTGCACCAAGTCGCGCTGGAGGCCCGAGGCGCTGACATATTGGTGCTGCCGGAGATGTTCCTGACCGGCTATAACATCGGCGTCGATGCGGTGCATGTACTGGCCGAGGTCTACAACGGCGAATGGGCCCAGCAAATTGGCCGCATCGCCAAGGCGGCCGGCCTGGCGATTCTCTATGGCTACCCCGAACGCAGCGAAGACGGACAGATCTACAACGCCGTGCAACTGATCGATGCCCAAGGCGAACGCCTCGCCAACTATCGCAAGAGCCACCTGTTCGGCGACCTCGACCATACGATGTTCAGCGCCGGGGATGCGACGCTGCCCATTGTCGAGCTCAACGGCTGGAAGCTCGGTTTCCTGATCTGCTATGACTTGGAGTTCCCGGAAAACGCCCGGCGGCTGGCCTTGGCCGGTGCCGAGCTGATCCTGGTGCCGACCGCCAACATGCAGCCCTACGAGTTCATCGCCGACGTCACCGTGCGGGCGCGGGCCATTGAAAACCAGTGTTTCGTGGCCTACGCCAACTACTGTGGCCACGAAGGTGAGTTGCGCTATTGCGGCCAGAGCAGCATCGCCGCGCCGGACGGCAGCCGCCCGGCCCTGGCGGGGCTGGACGAGGCGTTGATCGTCGGTGAACTGGATCGACAGCTGATGAATGACTCGCGCGCGGCCTACAACTACCTGCACGACCGTCGCCCGGCGCTATACGGCGACTTGCATAAACACTGATCCGGGCTAATCCGCTAGCATGAGCACATCCTTGTCCTGGAAGCGCTCATGCCGGCCCCCGATTCCCTCCGCCCCCATACCGAAACCCTGGCCAACGGCCTACAAGTGACGTTGCGCCATGCACCCGACCTCAAGCGCAGCGCTGCGGTATTGCGGGTGGCGGCCGGCAGCCATGATGCGCCTGAGGCCTGGCCGGGCCTCGCGCATTTTCTCGAACATCTTTTTTTTCTCGGGACAGAACGTTTTCCCAGCGGGCAGAACCTGATGGCCTACGTGCGGGACCACGGTGGGCAAGTCAACGCGCGTACCAGCGAGCGCACCACGGACTTTTTCATCGAGCTGCCGCCTGCCGCCCTGGCCGACGGGTTGGAGCGTCTGGCAGACATGCTCGCTCATCCCCGACTGGATGAAGCCGACCAGTTACGCGAGCGGGAAGTGCTGCACGCCGAATTCATCGCCTGGTCCCGGGACGCCGTCGCCCAGCGCCAGCTTGCCCTGTATGACGGATTAACGGCGGCCCATCCGCTGCGAGGTTTTCACGCCGGCAATCGCGACAGCCTCGGCGTATCACAGCCTGAATTTCAAACGGCCCTGCGCGGTTTCCATCAGCGTTTCTACCAGAGCGGTCAGATGACCTTGAGCCTCGCCGGCCCGCAAAGCCTCGAAACAATGAAGGCGCTGGCCGATCAATTCGCTACAAGCATGCCCATCGGAAAAGCGGCGACCAGGCAATTGCCACCGAGGCTAATGACGTCGCCAGGCATCGCTTATCAACAGGTCCGGGAAGGCTGCCTCGACTTGCTCTTCGCCCTCGAACACTTGCCTGGCGCCTCGCCTCAAGCATTGGCCTTCCTGTGTCACTGGCTGAACTCCAGCAAACCGGGCGGCTTGCTTGCGACGTTGCGCCAACGCGGTCTCGCCGACAGCCTCAAGGCTTCGCAGCTGTATGAATTTGCCGGTCAAGCACTGCTGCACATCGAGCTCAAGCTCGACAGCGGCCCGGTGCCGTCGGCTGTCGAGCCGTTGCTGCGCGACTGGCTGGGGTTCTTTGCCGCCCATGACGACTGGGCTCCCTTGCGCCAGGAATTCAACGCCCGGCTGCAGCGCCGTCAGGAAACGGCAACCGCCCTGCAACTGGCGCGTTGGGACGGCGAAGGATGTGCCGGGGCTCTAGCGGAAAACGACTTGATGCGGATTCGAGAAATCCTCAAACAACTGCACCCTGCGAATCCGGTCACCGAACAATGGCAACTGCCCTCGCCCAACCCGTTCCTGCAAGCGCCAAGCGAGCCGCCCCGCGCCGGTTTGATACGCGGCCAGACCAGCGCCCACCGTGGTCTGCGCACGTTCGCACAAGACCGCAGCCGGGGCCGGCGGGAACGCTCACCCATGCAGTTCAGCCAGGCATTGCCGGACTCCCGGGAAAGTGGGGTGTATGTGCGCTGGCAACTGGAGACCCGGGTACCGCTCGATTTTCAACCCAGACTCGATCGGCACCTGGCGGATGTGTGCGAGGACGCCCGGCAGGCAGGCGTGGACATCACTTTCGAAGCCTGTAGTGATCGATGGCTGTTGAAGCTGGTCGGTTTGCAAGCACCGATGCCGTTGGTGCTTGAGCACCTGCTGACAAAGCTGGAGCAGCCGCTGCCACCCGTTCAGGCCAGGAACGAAACGCCCCTGATGCCGATTCGACATTTGCTGCGGGAATTGCCGGATCACTATCAGCAGAACCTGCGGCATGCAGAGCCGCCACCGCCCGACAGCGAACAAGACGTCTGGGCAAGCGCCCGCTGGGACGGCCTGGCCATCGGTCTGTCGGCTGCTTCCCAAGCCGCTGTGGGCCCGTTGTTGGCCCGGATTCCTGGCGTGGCCCGCGAGGCGACGGCGCCAGCAGCGACGCCTTCACCAGGGCGGATCTGGCGCACCCTAGAGACCCATGGCGACGAACAGGCCGTGTTGCTGTTTTGCCCCTCGCCCACGTTGGACTTGCCCGACGAAGCTGCCTGGCGATTGCTGGCTCATTTGTGCCAGACCCCGTATTACCAGCGCTTGAGGATCGAGCTGCAGTTAGGTTATGCGGTGTTCAGTGGCTTGAAGCAAATCGATGGGTGGACCGGCTTGTTGCTGGGTGCGCAATCGCCCGAGACGTCGGCCGCGCAATTGGTCAGCCATATGGAGCAGTTTCTGACCGAGCTTCCCGCCGTGATCGAGCGAACCGACGATGCAACCCTGGCCAGCCAACAACAAGCCCTGGCCAGCCAGATGCAAATCGCCGCGTTGCCCTGCGCCCAGGCGGCCGAGCTACTCTGGCAAGGAAAACTGGCCGGCCACCCGGCGGACTTCCCTGAGCGACTGGCCGATGCCATTCTGGGCATGCAGCGCATAGACCTGGTGAATGCCGCCTGCCGCTTGATCGATGCGCAGGGAGGACGTTATTGCCTCAGCAACGCGCCGAGCCCGGGCGCCCCTTGGCGAGCGGCCGAATGATCATTACAGGCGCTGCAATGAGCTTTCTCAGAGAATCGCAGCGAACCAAATTGTCAGATTTAGTAACATAGTCACCTGAGCATCTGAACATCTCCGAACGGAGGTGGACTATATGTATAGCTTTAAACCGATCCACCCCAACCAAAGGAGTATTCCCATGTCCTGGTCCAAACCCGCATATATCGACCTGCGTATCGGCTTCGAAGTCACCATGTACTTCGCCAGCCGTTGATGATTGCAGGCAGTTAGTACGCGACACAACGCCTCGGCCATCCGGGGCGTTTTTATTTCGGTTTGCAGATGGGAGCGAGCATGTTCGTCCAGATTCTAGGTTCCGCCGCCGGTGGGGGCTTTCCCCAGTGGAACTGCAACTGCGCCAATTGCGCGGGTTTTCGCGACGGCAATCTCCGAGCGCAGGCGCGCACCCAGTCGTCCATTGCAATTTCCGATGATGGCGTGAGCTGGGTCCTGTGCAACGCCTCGCCGGACATCCGCGCGCAACTCCAGGGTTTCGCCCCGATGCAGCCTGGCCGGGCGCTACGGGACACCGGCATCGGCGCGATCATCCTGATGGACAGCCAGATCGATCACACCACCGGCTTGCTCAGCCTGCGCGAAGGCTGCCCGCATCAGGTCTGGTGCACCGACATGGTCCATGAAGACCTGAGCACCGGTTTCCCGCTGTTCAACATGCTGACCCACTGGAACGGCGGCCTGAGCTGGAACCGCATCGAGCTGGACCAGAGCTTCACCGTCCCGGCCTGTCCGAACCTGCGCTTCACCCCGCTGCCGCTGCGCAGCGCCGCGCCGCCCTATTCACCGCACCGCTTCGATCCGCATCCGGGTGACAACATCGGGCTGATCGTTGAAGACCTGCGCAGCCGCGGCAAACTGTTCTATGCGCCGGGCCTGGGCAAGGTCGACGAACCGTTGCTGCAGATCATGGCCGACAGCGACTGCCTGCTGGTGGACGGCACGATGTGGGACGACGACGAAATGCAACGCCGTGGCGTCGGCACTCGCACCGGTCGGGAAATGGGCCACCTGGCGCAGAACGGTCCCGGAGGGATGCTGGAGGTGCTGGAGCAATTGCCCGAGCAGCGCAAGGTGCTCATCCATATCAACAACACCAACCCGATCCTGGACGAAGACTCGCCCGAGCGGGCCGAGCTGGTGCGACGCAGGATTGAAGTGGCTTACGATGGCATGAGCATCGAACTGTAGGAAGGTCTGATAACCGGGAGCGAGCCAGTGCTTGTATTGGCTGACAGGCCGTCTTCGCGAGCAAGCTCGCTCCCACAGTGGCCTGAGTGGTATCGGATATCTGATCCGCAGCAAAACCAGTGTGGGAGCGAGCTTGCTCGCGATAGGGCCAGCCCCGACGCCACGGAACCCAACGGTTATTCTCCGGAGAACCGAAATGACTGACACCCCCCTGTCCATCGCCGAGTTCGAGGCGGCCCTGCGTGCCAAAGGCGCGTACTACCACATCCATCACCCCTACCACGTGGCGATGTATGAAGGCCGCGCCACGCGCGAGCAGATCCAGGGCTGGGTCGCGAACCGCTTCTACTACCAAGTGAATATTCCGCTCAAGGACGCCGCGATCCTGGCCAACTGCCCGGACCGGGAAATCCGTCGCGAGTGGATCCAGCGCCTGCTCGACCATGACGGTGCCCCCGGCGAAGACGGCGGCATCGAAGCCTGGCTGCGACTGGGCCAGGCAGTGGGCCTGGACCCCGATCAGCTGCGCTCCCAAGAGTTGGTGCTACCCGGCGTACGCTTCGCCGTGGATGCCTACGTCAACTTCGCCCGCCGGGCTTCCTGGCAGGAAGCCGCCAGCAGCTCATTGACCGAACTGTTCGCCCCGCAGATCCACCAGTCGCGCCTGGACAGCTGGCCGCAGCACTACTCCTGGATCGACCCGGCCGGCTATGAATATTTCCGCACCCGCCTGGGCCAGGCTCGGCGTGATGTGGAGCATGGTCTCGCGATCACCTTGCAGCACTACACCACCCGCGCAGGCCAGGAGCGCATGCTGGAAATTCTCCAGTTCAAATTGGACATTCTCTGGAGCATGCTCGACGCCATGAGCATGGCTTACGAATTAAAACGCCCGCCCTATCACAGCGTGACCGATCAACGGGTGTGGCATAAAGGGATTACCTTATGAGCTTCGACCGCAGCAAAACCCCTCAGTGGCGTCCCGGCTATCGCTTCCAATACGAACCGGCCCAGAAAGGCCATGTGCTGCTTTATCCTGAAGGCATGATCAAGCTCAACGACAGCGCCTCGCTGATCGGCGGCCTGATCGATGGTGAACGGGATGTCGCGGCGATCATCGGCGAGCTGGAGAAGCAATTCCCGGACGTGCCGGAACTCGGTGACGACATCGAGCAATTCATGGAGGTCGCCCGTGCACAGCACTGGATCACCCTTGCCTGAGAAGCCCGCCGTCGGCTTGCCGCTGTGGCTGCTGGCCGAGCTGACCTATCGCTGCCCGTTGCAATGCCCGTACTGCTCCAACCCGCTGGACTTTGCCGAACAAGGCAAGGAGCTGAGCACCGAGCAGTGGTTCAAGGTCTTTCGCGAGGCCCGGGAAATGGGCGCCGCGCAACTGGGCTTTTCCGGCGGCGAGCCGTTGGTGCGCCAGGACCTCGCCGAGCTGATCGGCGAGGCGCGCAAGCTAGGCTTCTACACCAATCTGATCACCTCCGGCATCGGCTTGACCGAACAGAAAATCAGCGATTTCAAGAAGGCCGGCCTCGACCACATCCAGATCAGTTTCCAGGCCAGCGACGAGCAGGTGAACAATCTGCTGGCCGGTTCGAAAAAAGCTTTCGCGCAAAAACTGGAGATGGCCCGAGCGGTGAAAGCCCATGGTTATCCGATGGTGCTGAACTTCGTCACCCATCGGCACAACATCGACAAGATCGACCGCATCATCGAGTTGTGCATCGCCCTGGAAGCCGACTTTGTCGAACTCGCCACCTGTCAGTTCTATGGCTGGGCACACCTCAACCGCGTCGGCCTGCTGCCCACGCGGGAACAACTGGTGCGTGCCGAGCGCATCACCAATGAATACCGGGCCAGGCTCGAGGCCGAAGGTAACCCGTGCAAGTTGATTTTCGTGACCCCGGATTACTATGAAGAGCGCCCCAAGGCCTGCATGAACGGCTGGGGCAGCATCTTCCTGACCGTTACCCCGGATGGCACGGCATTGCCTTGCCATGGCGCCCGGCAGATGCCGGTGCAATTCCCGAATGTGCGTGACCACAGCATGCAACACATCTGGTACGACTCGTTCGGCTTCAACCGTTTTCGAGGTTATGACTGGATGCCCGAGCCCTGCCGCTCGTGCGATGAAAAAGAAAAGGATTTCGGCGGCTGTCGTTGCCAGGCGTTCATGCTCACCGGTGACGCCAGCAATGCCGATCCTGTGTGCAGCAAATCCGCGCACCACGGGATGATTCTCCAGGCTCGCGAAGACGCCGAGCATGCCACGCAAACCATCGGACAACTGGCCTTTCGCAATGAACGAAACTCGCGCCTCATCGTTAAAGGCTGAACCTTTCAGCGCCGCCCAGGCCGTCGCGGCAGGCATCGACTTTGCCGAGCTGCAACTCGGCCCCCTGGGCCTTTTCTGGAACGAATACCGTCCCGAAGATGGCGCTTGCCGGATCTGGCATTGGCGAGACGGCAAGGCGCGTTGCCTGACCCCGGACGGTTTCAGTGTGCGCAGCCGGGTGTATGAATACGGCGGCGGGTCGTTCTGTCTGAGCGACGACGGCGTGCTGTTCGTCAACGAACGCGACCAACAGTTGTATCACCAATCGCTGGGCGACCAGTGTCCGGTAGCGCTGACCGCGGGCGATTGTCGATACGGCGATCTGCACTTCGCCACAGGGCACGTGCTGGCCGTGGAGGAACAGGCCGACCAGCATCGATTGGTATCGATCGGACTGGCGGATCACCAGCGGCGCTTATTGGCCGAAGGCGCGGACTTCTATGCCGCGCCGATCTTGAGCCCCGACGGAAAACGTCTCGCCTGGATTGAATGGAGTCGCCCCCACCAGCCATGGACAGCGACGCGGCTGATGCTCGCCGAGCGCAACGATTCAACCTGGGCAGCGCCATGCTGCGTGGCCGGCGATGATGACGAAGAATCCATCCAGCAACCTCGCTTCGATGCTTGCAGTCGCCTTTATTGCCTGACCGACCGAGACGGTTACTGGCAGCCCTGGAGTGAATGCGCCGGCGTCCTGAAGCCAATGGACGCCGCCGAAGCCGATCACGCCCCGGCGCCTTGGCAACTGGGCGGGTGTACATGGTTGCCGGTGGATGAAAGCAGTTTCCTGGCAAGCTGGACCGAGGCCGGCTTCGGGCGGTTGGGGCTGCGCAGCGGCGGCGTGCTCGAAGATTTCACCGGCACTTACAGCCGCTTCCGCAGCCTCGCGCTGGATGAGCAATTCGTCTATGCCATTGCCGCCTCGCCAGCCAGCCCCTCGGCGGTCATTGCGATCGAGCGGCGCAGTCATGAAGCGCTGGTGCTGGCCGGAGGCATCGCGCCGTTGCCTCCCGAGCAAATCAGCCGCCCCCGGACTCTGCGCTATCCCTCTGCGTCCAGCGAAGCCCACGGTTTTTTTTATCCAGCCATGAACACCGACGCGAAGCCGCCGCTGGTGGTGTTTATCCACGGTGGGCCGACCTCGGCTTGCTACCCGATGTTCGACCCGCGCATCCAGTATTGGACCCAGCGCGGCTTCGCCGTTGCCGACCTCAACTACCGTGGCAGCAGCGGTTATGGGCGCGTCTATCGGCAAGCGCTGCATTTGAGTTGGGGCGTGGTGGATGTCGAGGAGGCCTGCGCCGTGGTTGCTTACCTTGATGAGCAAGACTTGGTCGATGGCCGCTGCGCCTTCATCCGTGGCGGCAGCGCGGGAGGATATACCAGCCTCTGCGCCCTGGCGTTCCGGGACGTGTTCCGCGCTGGCGCCAGCCTCTACGGCGTCAGCGATCCCGTTGCCCTGGCCCGCGCTACGCACAAATTCGAAGGTGACTATCTGGACTGGCTGATCGGCGACCCGCAACTGGACGCCGAACGCTACCGGGCCCGCACGCCGTTACTGCATGCCGAGAGGATTCGCGCGCCGGTGATTTTTTTCCAAGGCGAGCTGGACGCCGTGGTCGTGCCGCAGCAGACCCGCGACATGGTCAAGGCGCTGGAGGACAACGGTGTTGCGGTCGAGGCTCATTACTACCCTGATGAGCGCCATGGCTTTCGCAAGGCCGCGAACCAGGCACATGCGCTGGAGCATGAGTGGTTGTTCTATCGCAGGGTGATGGATGGACTCGCATAGCAGCAATGCAAACCAATGTGGGAGCGAGCCTGCTCGCGATAACCATGGTTCAGTCAACATCTCGCTGACTGATACACCGCTTTCGCGAGCAGGCTCGCTCCCACAGGGATGTTGTGACGGGTGAATCAGCGCTTGGCGATGATGTACACCGCATGCACGATGCCGGGGATATAACCCAACAGCGTCAGCAGAATGTTCAGCCAGAAAGCCCCGCCGAACCCGACTTGCAGGAACACACCCAGCGGTGGCAACAGAATGGCGATGATGATTCGAATGATATCCATGGACAGCTCCTGATGGTCGATGGCCACATTGCCATATAGCTCATGGACAGCTGACCGCTCGTCAGGGTTCAGTGCGCGTCCAAAGAGGCGGGCCGCAGGGAGAAGATACGCAGGCAAAAAACGCGGGCAAAAGAAAACCCCGCCGAAGCGGGGCTTTGCAGACTGTTTCCCTGACATCCATTTCACTCCGCCTTCCTGGCAGAATCCTACGTGTCCGTGTTGTAGCTTTGCGCGTCCTGCGCTACGTCCATGGAAGCTAGATTAGCCGTGGATCCAATCGGCCGATAGAGGGAAATCGCCAGCACGTCATGTAAGCTTTTTCCTACATGACGTCTTCTTTTAGAACTGACCGGGTTCCAGCAGGAACAGCGACTCGCTACCCGCCCTAACCGAAGCGCTCAAGGAATGGATTCGTGGCAACAGGCGGGCGAAATAGAAACGTGCCGTGCCCAGTTTGCTCGCGTAGAAATCGTCCTGCGTCTCCTTGCCCAGGGCCGCCCGGGCCATGAGCGCCCACATGTAGGCATACGCGGTGTAGCCGAACGCCTGCAGGTACTCCACCGAAGCCGCGCCAATTTCATGGGGATTGTTTTTCGCCCGGTCCAGCAGCCACTCGGTCAGCTCGTCCAGCGTGCCGACGGCATCGTTCAACGGCTGGGTGAACTCCGCCAGATCGCTGCCAGCGGTAGCGGTGAAATGACGAATCTCGTCGGCGAACAGTTTGTAGAACGCCCCGCCGTTGCCGACGATCTTGCGCCCCACCAGGTCCAGTGCCTGGATGCCGTTGGTGCCTTCGTAGATCTGGGTGATGCGCACGTCGCGCACCAACTGCTCCTGGCCCCATTCGCGAATGTAGCCGTGGCCGCCGAAAATCTGCTGGCCGTGAATAGTGGTTTCCAGGCCCAGGTCGGTCAGGAATGCCTTGGCAACCGGCGTCAGCAAGGCCACCAGATCTTCGGCGCGCTTGCGAGTCGTCGGGTCTTCGCTGAACTTGGCGGTGTCCAGTTGCATCGCCACGTAGGTGGAGAATGCCCGGCCACCTTCGTTCGACGCTTTCATGGTCAGCAACATCCGGCGCACATCCGGGTGGACGATGATCGGGTCGGCGATCTTGTCCTTGTTCTGCGCGCCGCTTGGCGAACGGCTTTGCAGGCGATCACGGGCGTACTCGACAGCGTTCTGGTACGAACGCTCGCCGGAGGCCAGACCCTGGATCCCCACGCCCAGGCGTTCGTAATTCATCATGGTGAACATCGCCGCCAGGCCTTTGTTCGGCTCGCCGACCAGGTAACCCACTGCTTCGTCGAAGTTCATCACGCAGGTGGCGGACGCCTGGATGCCCATCTTGTGTTCGATCGAACCGCAGTTGGCCGCGTTGCGTGCACCCAGGCTGCCGTCGGCGTTGACCATGAATTTCGGCACCAGGAACAGCGAAATGCCTTTCGGGCCCGCCGGTGCGTCGGGGAGCTTCGCCAGCACCAGGTGAATGATGTTTTCGGTGAGGTCGTGTTCGCCGCCGGTAATGAAAATCTTCGTGCCGCTGACCTTGTAGGTGCCGTCAGCCTGGGGCTCAGCCTTGGTCCGGATAATCCCCAGGTCGGTGCCGGCATGGGGTTCGGTCAGGCACATGGAGCCGGCCCAGACGCCGGCGTACATGTTTGGCAGGTACGCGGCTTTCAATTCTTCACTGGCGTGGGCGTTGATCGACAGGCAGGCTCCTGCGGTAAGCATCGGGTACAGACCGAAGGACAAGCTGGCGGAGTTGACCATTTCCTCGACCTGGGCCGAAACCGCCTTGGGCATGCCCATGCCACCGTACGTTGGATCTCCGCCGACGCCGACCCAACCGCCTTCAGCGAAGGTCCTGTAGGCCTCAGGGAAACCCGCCGGGGTGGTCACGGCGCCGTCAGCCCAGTGGCAACCCTCTTCGTCAGCTGCACGGCTGAGGGGCGCGATGCTTTTACCGGTGACCTTGCCCGCCTCTTCGAGGATCGCTTCGACGGTTTCAGCGTCCACGGTTTCGGCCAACGCCGGCAGTTGAGCCCAGAGTTTCGCGACCTCGAACACTTCATTGAGGACGAAGCGCATATCGCGCAGGGGCGCTTTGTAGTCAGCCATGGCAAACCTCGCAGGATCTAAACAATTGGTTCGTAGGAAAGCGTTCTCGCAATGGCCCAGAGTGTACCTCAACAACTTTTGAGACACATAGGGTCAACCTGTGACTGTTTTGTTATTTTTAGTCAACTCCGAAGCTCTGTTTTTCCGTGGCGAGGGAGCTTGCTCCCGCTTGAGTGCGCAGCGCTCACTAGAAGGGCTGCTGCGCACCCCAGCGGGAGCGAGCTCCCTCGCCACTGAGAAAATGTTTCAGCCTGTCAAAGCGCAAACAACTCCGCCGGCAACCTCATCAGGCAATCGCTCCCCGCCTCTATAGCAGCCCGATGGGCGGCCGTACGCGGCAGCAGGCGCTTGAAGTAAAACTCGCAGGTCGCCAGCTTGGCCCGGCAGAAATCGCTGCCTCCAGTGCCGCTGTCGAGTTGCGCCTGGGCCACCAACGCCATGCGCAACCACAGATAGGCCAGAATGATATAGCCGCTGTACATCAGGTAATCCACCGAAGCGGCGCCCACCTCATCCGGATTTTTCATGGCGGCCATGCCGACCTGCGTCGTCAGTTCGCCCCATTGCTGGTTGAGCCCGTCCAGTTGCGCAATGAAAGCCTGGAGCTGCGGATGCCCGGCATTGGCAGCGCAGAATTTGTGAACGATTCTGGTGAAACCGCGCAGCAACTTGCCCTGGCTACCCAGCACTTTGCGCCCCAGCAGGTCCAGGGCCTGGATGCCGTTGGTGCCTTCATAGATCGGCGCGATCCGGCAATCACGCACCAGCTGCTCCATGCCCCACTCACGAATGAAGCCATGACCGCCAAAGACCTGCATGCCGTGGTTGGTCACTTCCAAACCCGTGTCGGTCATGAAGGCCTTGCAGATCGGGGTGAGGAAGGCCAGCAGGTCTTCCGCCTCCTGGCGGGCGCTTTCGTCGCGGCTCAAATGCGCGGTATCGAGCAGTTGCGCGGTGAAATAGGTCAGCGCCCGATTGCCTTCATTGAAGGCTTTCATGGTCAGCAGCATCCGGCGTACATCGGGATGGACAATGATCGGGTCGGCGACTTTTTCCGGCGCCTTGGGGCCGGTCAAAGAGCGCATCTGCAGGCGATCGTTGGCGTATTTGATCGCACCCTGGAAGCTCGCTTCGCCGAGGCACAGGCCCTGCATGCCGGTACCGAGGCGGGCGTGGTTCATCATGGTGAACATGCAGTTGAGGCCCTTGTTCGGTTCGCCGATCAGGAAACCCTTGGCCCCATCGAAGTTCAGCACGCACGTGGCCGACGCCTTGATGCCCATCTTGTGCTCGATCGAACCGCAGGAAACACCATTGCGCTCACCGGCCTCGCCCGCTGCATCGGGCAGGAACTTGGGCACGATGAACAACGAGATGCCTTTGGTCCCGGCGGGAGCATCCGGCAATTTGGCGAGCACCAGGTGAATGATGTTGTCGCTCATGTCGTGCTCGCCGGCGCTGATGAAGATCTTGCTGCCGGTCACCGCGTAGCTGCCATCCGCCTGAGGCACGGCGCGGGTCTTAATGATGCCCAGGTCCGTGCCGCAGTGGGCTTCGGTCAGGCACATGGTGCCGGTCCACTGGCCGGCGGTGAGCTTGTTGAGGTAGGTCTGTTTCTGCTGTTCGGTGCCGTGAGCGTGGATGGCCGACATGGCGCCGTGGGTCAGGCCGGGGTACATGCCCCAGGAGGTATTGCTCGACCCGATCATTTCGCTGATCACCAGCCCCAGCGAGCTGGGCAGGCCTTGGCCGCCATAAGCCGGATCCGCTGCCAGGCCGTGCCAGCCGCCTTCCACATACTGTGCGAAAGCTTGCTTGAAGCCTGCAGGTGTAGTGACCACGCCGTTATCGAAATGGCAGCCCTCTTCGTCACCCGGACGATTGAGCGGAGCCAGCACGTTCTCACAGAACCGGGCACCTTCTTCGAGGATGGCGCTGACCATGTCCGGACTGGCGTCGCTGGCCCCCAACTCGGCATAACGGCCGTGGAAATCAAAGACGTTGTCGATCAGGAAACGCATGTCGCGCAGCGGGGCTTTGTACTCGGGCATGGTGGTTTTCTCCGGTAGCAGATCATTCCAACCTACTGCCGGCCGCCAAGGCCCACAATCAATCTCCAGACGCTGAATGCGCCGTCATCACTCAACCCGCGGCAGCCTCCATGCGCACTGCGCCGCGACGATTCTGGCCGAAGGCAATTACACAATTGCGCCCCGCCCCTTTGGCGTTGTAGAGCGCCTGGTCGGCGGACTTGAGCACTTCCTCGGGCGTGCGCTGGTCCACGCGTTCGGCCACGCCGATGCTGACGGTCACCGATACGCTGGTGGCGCCGCTGCCGGAGCGACGCTGGCGACCTTGCTGATCGTCCTGAGGGCGATTGTCGGGATTACGCAGTTGAATGGCGTACGTCTCGATGGACTGGCGGATGACTTCCAGATGAGGCATGCATTCATCAATGGTCTTGCCGGCAAACACCAGCGCAAACTCCTCGCCGCCGTAACGATAAGCCCTGCCGCCCCCACCGATTTTCGACAGCTTGCTGGCCACCAGGCGCAGCACCTGATCGCCGACATCGTGACCGTGGGTGTCGTTGAATTTCTTGAAGTGATCCACGTCGCTCATCGCCAGCACGTAGTTTCGACCCAGGCGCTGCATGCGTTCATTCAGCGCCCGGCGCCCCGGCAGGCCGGTGAGCTCATCGCGGAAGGCCATCTGGTAGGCCTCGTGAGCAACCGCGGCGGCGATCATCAGCATCACCTGGCTGCACATGATGTTCAGGGTGAACGGCAGGATGAACGTCTTCGGCAGCATCCAGAACAGCCCGACCAACCCCACCAGCTGCGCCGCATGCAAGGGTCGTGGGTTACGCCAGTATTGCCAGGCCAGCAGCACGAACGCAGCGGCAAACACCGGGTATGACAATTGGATCAGGCTCATCCAGGCGCCATGCAGCGCCGGCCAGCGTATTTCCGAAAGCCACAGCAGCAGGGCCTGGGGAAAGCTTTGCTCCAGGGCCAGGGCTACGCCACCAAAGGCCAGTAGCACCGCGAAACGCGCCACCATGTCCTGGAACAGATGCGTGCGCTCCTGCCACGCCGCGAACAGCCCGAACAACAGCGGCAGCAGCAGGCAGACCAGATGGAACACCACCGCCGCGTCTTCGCGCACCTTGCCGTTATCGCGATAGAAGTCGGTCTGGGTATCCAGCAGGAAATAAGCGATGTACACCGTGACCATCAGAAACAGTTCGCGCTGACGTCGGTAAACGGAGCAGTACGCCCCGCCCAACAACAACACCAGCGTAGGAAGCACGTTGAACAATGAGGTGAAGAAGACGTTCAGGTCCTTGACGTAGGCAGCCGCGAGCCCCGCCAGTAAAAGCACTGTCGACGGTAGGAAATGGCTGAAGCGCATTACGGAAAGACGCGGCAAGGGTAAAGCTCCGACCCGGCTGATCAAAGATGGCATTGTGCCTGCAACTGGAGCAGTAAGGCACGCGAGAGGTGACAGATGTCACACTGCCATCGCTGTAACGGCAGATCGGGAAGTTTTCTTAGGGTCCGGGTGGATGAATATTGTTTCAGGATCGCCATGGTTCCCCTGTGGCGAGGGAGCTTGCTCCCGCTCGGCTGCGAAGCAGTCGTAAGCCGGCGGGCGCGGTGTGTCTGATGCTGCGTATTGGCAGGTTTTGGGCCGCTTCGCAGCCCAGCGGGAGCAAGCTCCCTCGCCACGGGTTTGTCGATGGCCTGACTGGGGTTATGACAAACATGAATAAGCCGCTGCTCCCGAAGAAGCAGCGGCTTTTTGAAGAAACGCTTAAGGCTTAGTAGCCCAGCGCGAAGTCTTCTTCTTTCATGTCCATCAGGTTGTTGGCGCCCGACAACATGGTCGCCACGTGGGTGCGGGTGCGCGGCAGGATGCGCTGGAAGTAGAAGCGCGCGGTCTGCAGCTTGGCGGTGTAGAACGCTTCTTCGGTCGTGCCGGCCGCCAGTTTTTCCGCAGCCAGGCGCGCCATGTCGGCCCAGAAGTAAGCCAGGCAGGCGTAACCGGAGTACATCAGGTAGTCCACCGAGGCCGCGCCGACTTCTTCGCGATCCTTCATGGCGGCCATGCCGACCTTCATGGTCAGTTCGCCCCATTCCTTGTTCAGTGCAGCCAACGGCTCGACGAATTCCTTGACGGCTTCGTTGCCTTCGTTGCCCTGGCAGAACTTGTGGACAATCTTGGTGAAGCCCTTGAGCGCCTCGCCCTGGGTCATCAGCACTTTACGGCCCAGCAGGTCGAGCGCCTGGATGCCGGTGGTGCCTTCGTACAGCATCGAGATGCGGCTGTCGCGCACGTTCTGCTCCATGCCCCACTCGGCGATGAAGCCGTGGCCGCCGTAGATCTGCACGCCGTGGTT
Source organism: Pseudomonas sp. D1-1 (assembly GCF_051132225.1). NCBI lineage: Bacteria > Pseudomonadati > Pseudomonadota > Gammaproteobacteria > Pseudomonadales > Pseudomonadaceae > Pseudomonas > Pseudomonas sp. D1-1. The sequence continues at coordinate 5,377,529 of NZ_CP071676.1, forward strand.
GGCCGATTCGAAGCCGACTTCGGTCATGAACGCCTTGGCGATCGGGGTCATGAACGCCAGCAGGGCGTCAGCCTTCTTCTTCTCTTCTTCGTCCACACCATACTTGACGATGTCGACCTGCTTGGCGGTGAAGTACACCATCGCCCGGTTGCCCTCGGCGAAGGCTTTCATGGTCAGCAACATGCGACGCACGTCAGGGTGCACGATGATCGGGTCGGCGGCCTTGTCCGGTGCTTTCGGGCCGGTCAGGGAACGCATCTGCAGGCGGTCGCGAGCGTACTTCAGGCCACCCTGGAAACCGATTTCGGCGTGGGCCAGGCCTTGCAGCGCGGTACCCAGGCGAGCGGTGTTCATGAAGGTGAACATGCAATTCAGGCCTTTGTTCGCCGGGCCGATCAGGAAACCGGTGGCCGCGTCGAAGTTCATCACGCAGGTGGCGTTGCCGTGGATGCCCATCTTGTGTTCCAGGGAGCCACAGCTGACTGCGTTGCGCTGGCCGATTGAGCCGTCGGCCTCAGGCAGGAATTTCGGAACGATGAACAGCGAGATACCTTTGGTGCCAGCCGGTGCGTCCGGCAGGCGCGCCAGCACGATGTGGACGATGTTGTCGGCCATGTCGTGTTCGCCGGCCGAGATGAAGATCTTGGTGCCGGTCACTTTGTAGGAGCCGTCGGCCTGAGGTTCGGCCTTGGTGCGCAACATGCCCAGGTCGGTGCCGCAGTGCGGTTCGGTCAGGCACATGGTGCCGGTCCATTCGCCGGATACCAGCTTGGTCAGGTAAGCCTCTTGCTGCTCGGGGGTACCGTGCTCGGAAATGGTGTTCATCGCGCCATGGGACAGGCCCGGGTACATGCCCCACGACCAGTTGGCTTCGCCGACCATCTCGCTGACTGCCAGGCCCAGGGATTCCGGCAGGCCTTGGCCACCGTGCGCCACGTCATGGGCCAGGCTCGGCCAGCCGCCTTCGACAAATTGCTTGTAGGCTTCCTTGAAGCCGGTCGGGGTTTTCACGCCGGACTCGCTCCAGGTGCAACCTTCGAGATCACCCACGCGGTTCAGCGGCGCCAGCACCTGCTCACAGAACTTGGCGCCTTCTTCGAGGATGGCGTCAACCATGTCCGGAGTTGCCTCCTGGCACGCTGGAAGGCTCTGATAATGCGCTTCGTAGCCGAGCAGTTCGTCACGAACGAAGCGAATATCACGCAAGGGGGCCTTGTAGTCAGGCATAGCGATAAACCTCTGCTGATGTAACCGGGAATGAACGACCGCGTGGATTTGTTATGGCGATCAAACAGCTGTTTGAAACATACGTTTACGCTCATACCTTGTCAAGCGGCGATCTTTTGCCGTTCGTCATCGTCCTGCAGCAAATTTCGGCCGTGAAAAATCCATCGCCAAGCAGTGGCACGGCTCGCGCAGTAAAAGATTAGTTGAGGAAGAAAGAGTTAGAGACGAAAACGCCGCGAATGAATCGCGGCGTTTTCACTACATCTGAACGGCAGAGTCAGGCGAACGTATCGATCAACGTTCCGAGCATTTCGTCGGAAGCCTTGGCAACGTTCACCCCCAGTTGCACCTGGAACTTGCCTTGGGCCATTTCGACCATGTTGCTGGTCAGGTCCGATTGCTGACTGCGATCCACCGAACGCAGGCGATCCACCTGAACGTCGGAGGACTGGCTGGTGACCGAGCGCTCGATCGTGGTGTTGGCAATCTGGCTGGAGGCCTGATCAACGCGGTACTGCCCTGTCTGAATCGTGCTCAGACCGGCATAGAACGCGGTGTTTCCTGAGATTTCCATGGCAGGGAGGGTCTTCTTGAAGGGTCGACACGGGCATTGAACCAGATGCCTTGGGAAAAGGCTCGACAAAAACACTAATGGCACAGTGCCGCGTCATAGCCAAAACCTTGGTTAAGAGTCAGTCCAGCAGATCCAGCTGCAGATGTTCGGCCACCGCTTCGGCCGTCACGTCCTTGATTCGCGCGACTCTGCCCAGGCAGGGCGCCGGCAGGCGTTCGGCGAGGGTCGCGAGGTTTTCTTCCATGCGCGACGTCGCCGGATCGATGATGTTTGCTACCCAGCCGGCCAATGGCAAGCCGTCCCGCGCGATAGCCTCGGCGGTCAGCAACGCGTGGCTGATGCAGCCCAGGCGTACCCCAACCACCAGGATCACCGGCAGGCCCAACGCTATCGCAAGGTCGGAAAGATTGTCTTGCCCGGCCAGCGGCACACGCCAGCCGCCCGCGCCTTCGATCAAGGTGAAATCCGCATCCAGAGCCAGCACCTCGCGCATCGGCCCGAGCAAGGATTGCACGGTCAAGGCCACGCCAGCTTCCCGAGCGGCCAGGTGAGGTGCGATCGCCGGTTCGAATGCCACCGGATTGACCTGTGCATAAGTCAATGGCACCGAACATTCGGCCAACAGGGCCAAGGCATCGGCGTTGCGCAGGCCCTTGGGCGTCACTGCGCAACCAGAGGCTACGGGCTTGCCCGCGGCGGTGCTCATGCCGGCCCGCCTGGCCGCGTGCAGCAACCCCGCCGCAACAGTGGTCTTGCCCACGTCCGTGTCGGTGCCGGTGATGAAATAAGCCTGGCTCATAGCGGTTTCTCCAGCACGGCGTAGACCACCTGGTAAGTGGCCGGCAGGCCCTGGGCCTGGCGATATTTTTCATAGGCCTGGACCAGCGCGAAAATTCTCGCCCTGCCCGTCAACCCACCGGGACGACCAGGATTCAGATTGTGCGCACCCAATGCTTTCAATTCGTGGGTCAGGGCACGTACATCGGGGTAATGCAGAACATGCGGGCGATTCTCCAGGCTGACGACGCGCAACCCGCTGGCGTCGGCCAGCTGTCTATAGGTATCGAATGCGCGGAAACGGTTGACGTGTACCAGGCCATCCACTTCACGCCAGCTGTCGCGCAACTCGTATAACGTGCCGACACACAGGCTGGTGAAGGCAAACATCCCACCGGGTTTCAGAACACGATAGGACTCGCTCAATACCGAGGCAAAATCGCCACACCATTGCACCGCGAGGCTGGAATACACCAGGTCACAGCTGGCCGACTGCAACGGCAGCCGCTCGGCATCACCGGCGATGAAATGCGCGGCGCCGCCTTGAGGACGGGCGTGGTTGAGCATGCCTTCGGCGATATCCAGCGCAACACCCGCCCTCTCACCGAACCGCGCACCAAGGGCGCGGGTGAAATAACCGGTGCCACAACCCATGTCCAACCAGCGTCCCGGCATAAACGAGACGGGCAGCCGCGACAGCAATTGCTGTCCGACGTCGCGCTGCAGTTCAGCGACGCTGTCATAGCTGGCCGCCGCCCGGGAGAACGAGGCCGCGACCTGACGTTTGTCGGGCAAGGCGCCCGGCAACTTCACAACAGATAAATCAGTCATCACCGGACTCATGCAGAAAAGCCTGGATCGCCCCCGCCACGCCGTGGGGGTCCTCCAGTGGGAATCCGTGGCCGGCCTGTTCAATCAGACCGATTTCGACATCTGGCAGCATCGCCAGCAGTTCTCCCGCAGCCTCGGCAGGCACCAGCGCGTCGAGCCCGGCAAACAGATGCAATTGCGGGCCTCGAAAACCCTGCAAGGCAACCCCCATGTCCAGTCGCGCCAGCAGCTCGAGCCCGGCCATCAATACCTCAGGCGACGTGTTCGGCGCGCCGGCCAGCAGCAATCGCGACAACCCGCGCGGGTCGCCGCAGCCTTGCGCACACAGCAAGCTGAAGCGTTTGAGGGTCTGGCGCGGATCGGCGGCGCATCCGGCGAGAAATCCATCGAAGGTTTCACCGGGCATCGCGCTCGGCCAATGCTCGTGGGCGACAAACGACACGTTGCTCGCCAGGGTCAACAGGCCACAGCAGCGCTCGCCCCGACGCGCCGCCAGTTCCGCGGCCAGCATCCCGCCCAGGGACCAGCCGCCCAGCCAGGCATCCTGGGGCAACGTGGCATCCAGCTCATCGAGCCATTCACCGAGGTCGCTCGACACCAGTGCAGGCAATGGCTCGATTTCCACTTGCAAGTGCTCGTCGAGCCCTTGCAGGGCCGCCGCCAGCGGTTCGAGGGGCGAGATGCCCAAGCCCCAGCCGGGCAGCAATATCAATCGATCACGCATGGCTTGGCTCCGCTCCCAGTTGTGCAAAACAGTCGGCCAGTGCATTCAACAAGAGTTGTACCTGGGCTTCGCTGTGGGCAGCGGTCAACGTCACACGCAGCCGAGCGCTGCCGGCCGGCACGGTGGGTGGCCGGATTGCGGTGACCATCAGCCCGCGCTCGCGCAGCATCAGCGACAGCCGCATCGCCCGTCCCGCATCACCGATCAGGATGGGTTGGATCGGCGTGAAACTGTCCATCAATTGCAAGCCGATCTGCTCGGCACCGTGGCGGAACTGGCGGATCAGCAGTTGCAGATGCTCACGCCGCCAATGCTCGCTACGCAGCAACTCAAGGCTCTTGAGCGTGGCGCAGGCCAACGCCGGCGGCTGGCTGGTGGTGTAGATGTAGGGGCGGGCGAACTGGATCAGGCTTTCGATCAATTCTTCGCTGCCAGCAATAAAGGCCCCGGCGGTGCCGAACGCCTTGCCCAGCGTCCCCACCAGCACCGGTACGTCTTCCTGGCTCAGGCCGAAATGCTCGACGACGCCGCCGCCGGTGGTACCCAGCGTGCCGAAGCCATGGGCATCGTCGACCATCAGCCAGGCGCCCTTGGCCCGTGCTGCGCGGGCGAGAGCCGGCAGGTCGGCGATGTCGCCGTCCATGCTGAACACGCCGTCAGTGACCACCAGGGTATTGCCGATGGCTTTTTCCAGGCGGGTCGCCAGGCTTTGGGCATCGTTGTGCAAGTAACGGCTGAAACGGGCACCGGACAACAGCCCGGCGTCGAGCAACGAGGCGTGGTTGAGCCGGTCCTGCAACACCGTGTCGCCCTGTCCGACCAGCGCCGTGACGGCACCAAGGTTGGCCATGTAGCCGGTGGTGAATAACAGTGCCCGGGGCCGGCCGGTCAAGTCGGCCAGCGCTTCTTCCACGGCGTGATGAGGGCCGCTGTGGCCGATCACCAGATGCGACGCACCACCACCGACGCCCCAACGCGACGCGCCGGCACGCCAGGCCTCGATCACCTGCGGGTGATTGGCCAGGCCCAGGTAGTCGTTGTTGCAGAACGCCAGCAACGGCTGGCCGTCCACCACCACTTGCGGGCCTTGGGGGCTTTCAAGCAGCGGACGCTGGCGATAGAGGTTTTCGGCACGACGGGCAGCCAGGCGTGCGGCAAGATCGAAGGGCATGCAGGCCTCAACTGTTTAAAGACTGGCCAAAGACCCTTGTGGGAGCGAGCCTGCTCGCGATAGCGGTGAGCCAGTCGACATAAATGTTGAATGTTCCATTGCCATCGCGAGCAAGCTCGCTCCCACAGCGTCTTGCATTCCAGTCAGGGAATCGGTGAGCAATCAAACAGCGGCGTTATAGAACTGCTCGCTGCTCTTCTGCTCCACCAGCGCCTGCTCGATGGCCGCCTGATGCACTTCATCGGCATGCTCTTCGCGAGCTTCTGGCTGGATGCCCAAGCGCGCAAACAGTTGCATGTCCTTGTCGGCCTGCGGGTTGGCGGTGGTCAGCAATTTGTCGCCGTAGAAAATCGAGTTGGCGCCAGCGAAGAACGCCAGGGCCTGCATCTGCTCGTTCATGGCTTCGCGGCCAGCGGACAAGCGCACATGGGATTTCGGCATGAGGATGCGCGCCACGGCGAGCATGCGGATGAAATCGAACGGGTCGATGTCCTCGGCATTTTCCAGCGGCGTGCCGGCGACTTTCACCAGCATGTTGATCGGCACCGACTCTGGATGCTCCGGCAGGTTGGCCAGCTGGATAAGCAGGTTGGCGCGGTCGTCCAGGGACTCGCCCATGCCCAGGATCCCGCCGGAACAGATCTTCATCCCCGAATCACGTACATACGCCAGGGTTTGCAGGCGCTCGCTGTAGGTGCGGGTGGTGATGATGCTGCCGTAGAACTCCGGCGAGGTGTCGAGGTTGTGGTTGTAATAATCCAGGCCGGCCTGGGCCAGCGCTTCGGTCTGCTCCTGGTCGAGACGCCCCAGGGTCATGCAGGTCTCCAGGCCCATGGCCTTGACCCCCTTGACCATCTCCAGCACGTAAGGCATGTCCTTGGCCGACGGATGTTTCCACGCCGCGCCCATGCAGAAACGGGTCGAACCGATGGCCTTGGCGCGCGCGGCCTCTTCAAGGACCTTCTGCACTTCGAGCAACTTCTCTTTTTCCAGCCCGGTGTTGTAGTGGCCGGACTGCGGACAATATTTGCAATCTTCCGGGCAGGCGCCGGTCTTGATCGACAGCAGGGTCGACACCTGGACGCGGTTGGCATCGAAGTGCGCGCGGTGCACGGTCTGCGCCTGGAAGAGCAGGTCATTGAATGGCTGGACAAAGAGTGCTTTGACTTCGGCCAAAGACCAGTCATGACGCAGGTTGGCAGTGGTGCTGGCGCTCATGGGCATTTCCTTGATTATGCTTGGCAAGCGCCTGGGGAACGGAATACCCACAGACGCGACACGGATGTTCGGCATATTTAAGGAAGAGCCATGCGCTGTCAACCACGATACAAAGGTCCGGTTTACATCTGGTTAAAAAACAAACAGCTCTGTCTGCTGTGCGGCGAACCCACCGACACCTTGCAACCCATCTGCACCCCTTGCGAAAGCGAACTGCCCTGGCTCGGCGAGCATTGCGCCGTTTGCGCCCTGCCGCTGCCCATGGCCGGGCTCCGTTGCGGCCAATGCGCCGCGCGGCCTCCGGCTTTCGAGCGAGTCCTGGCGCCATGGGCCTACGACTTTCCGGTGGACAGCCTGATTACGCGCTTCAAGCACCAGGCAAAATGGCCCCTCGGTCGACTGCTTGGCGAGTTGCTGGCGCAATCGCTGCAGCATCATTTCGACGAAGGCCTGGAGCGGCCCGATGCGCTGGTGCCAGTGCCGCTGGCGTCACGCCGCTTGCGCCAGCGCGGCTTCAACCAGGCGACGCTGCTGGCCCGCTGGCTCAGCGCAGCGCTGCGGATCCCTTGCGAAGACGACCTGCTGCTGCGCATTCAGGATACCCCGGCCCAACAGGTCCTGGACGCCCGGGCCCGGCGCCGGAACCTGCGCCAGGCCTTTGCCTTAGCGCCCCGCGCGGTGTTGAACAACCGTCACCTGGCGCTGGTCGATGATGTACTCACCACCGGCGCCACGGCGCAGGCACTGGCCCGGTTGCTGCTCGATGCCGGTGCCGCACGGGTCGATGTGTATTGCCTGGCGCGCACGCCGAAACCCGGTGATCCGGCTTGACGTGCAGTGGCCGAGGCGCCAACGTCCTGCATCCGTCCCGTACAGGGTTTGCACCATGTCATTGCCTACGCTGTTGAGCCAACATATCGTCCGCCGTCCACAACGCATCGCCCTGTTACAGCACATCGCCGAACAGGGTTCCATCACGCGGGCCGCCAAAAGCGCCGGGCTGAGCTACAAGGCGGCCTGGGATGCGATCGATGAGTTGAACAACCTGGCGGACCGGCCATTGGTCGAGCGCAGCGTTGGCGGCAAGGGTGGCGGCGGCGCGAAACTGTCGGAAGAAGGCCTGCGCGTGCTGCGTCTTTATCAGCGTTTGCAGGTATTGCAGGCGCAGTTGCTGGAAGCGAGCGAGGACGCCGCTGACCTGGGCCTGCTCAGCCGCCTGATGTTGCGCACCAGCGCGCGCAACCAACTGCATGGCAAGGTCGTCGGCATCCAGGCCCAGGGCCACAACGACCGGATACACCTGGAACTGGCGCGCGGTTTGCTCATCGACGCGCAGATCACCCACGACAGCACGCTGCGCCTGGAGCTGGGCCTCGGTACCGAAGTGGTGGCCCTGATCAAGGCCGGCTGGCTGACGTTGTATCCACTCGACCAGCCGGACGATTGCTCGGCCAACAGTCTGCAAGGCGTGATCGAGCACATCGCGGTCGCTGCGGATGGCCCCAATGAAGTGCGCATCGGCTTGCCCAACGGCCAGACGTTGTGTGCCCTTGCAGACCCGCTTGAGCTGGTTGAACGAAACCTCGACGCCGGCTCACCGGTGCAAGTGCGTTTTTCCCCTGCAAATGTGCTACTCGGCACACCGTTGTAGCGCGCTGAAACATAAACTTCATCGACCCGCTTTAAGGTGACTGCCAAAACCAGCAGGGAGCCTGATGATGAGCCTATTAGAAGAAAACCAATCCACCGACCTGGAAAAGATCGTCGGCCTGAGCCGTCGCCGCTTCATCGGCGCAGGCGCTCTGTGCGGCGCGGCGATGTTCCTCGGCGGCAACCTGCTGAGCCGCAGCGTCATGGCCGCCGCCGTGAGCGAAGGCAACAAAAGGTTGCTGGGCTTTGACAGCATTGCCGCCGCCACGACCGACACCATTACCTTGCCGCCAGGCTACAAAGCCTCGGTGCTGATCAGTTGGGGCCAGCCACTGCAAAAAAATGCTCCGGCATTCGACCCCAGCGGCAATGGCACCGCCCGCGCCCAGGAAATGCAGTTCGGTGACAATAACGACGGCATGAGCCTGTTCCCGTTTCCCGGCGAGGACAACCGGGCGCTGATGGCGATCAACAACGAATACACCAACTACCGCTACCTCTTCCCCCATGGCGGCCAGCCGCAGTCCGCCGAAGACGTACACAAGGCCCAGGCCAGCGAGGGCGTGTCGGTCATCGAGATCCAGCGGCGCCGGGGCCAGTGGCAATTCGTCCAGGATTCACGCTACAACCGCAGGATCCATGGCAACACGCCGATTCGCCTGGGCGGCCCGGCTGCCGGTCACGACCTGATGAAAACCAGCGCCGACAAGAGCGGCAAAAAAGCGCTGGGGACGTTCCAGAACTGCGCCAACGGCATGACGCCGTGGGGCACCTACCTGACCTGTGAAGAAAACTTCACCGACTGCTTCGGCAGCAGCAACGCTGATCTGAAGTTCGATGAGGCGCAAAAGCGCTACGGCGCTACCGTCACCAGCCGCGAAATCAACTGGCACCTGTTCGATCCGCGTTTCGACCTGGCGAAAAACCCCAACGAGCTCAATCGTCACGGCTGGGTGGTTGAAATCGACCCGTTCGATCCAAAGTCCACGCCAGTGAAACGCACCGCCCTGGGCCGCTTCAAACACGAAAACGCCGCGCTGGCGAAAACCCGTGACGGGCGCGCCGTTGTGTACATGGGCGATGACGAGCGTGGCGAGTTCATCTACAAGTTCGTCAGCCGCGATCGCATCGACCGCCGCAATCCCAAGGCCAACCGCGACCTGCTGGACCACGGCACGTTGTACGTGGCGCGCTTCGACGCCGGCGACGGCAACCCGGACCATCCGAAAGGCAAGGGCCAGTGGATCGAACTGACCCATGGCAAGAATGGCCTCGACGCCGGCAAGGGCTTCAATGACCAGGCTGAAGTGCTGATCCATGCGCGCCTGGCCGCCACCGCCGTTGGCGCCACCCGCATGGACCGCCCGGAGTGGATCGTGGTGAGTCCGAAGGATGGCCAGGTCTATTGCACCCTGACCAACAACTCCAAGCGCGGCGAAGAAGGCCAACCGGTGGACGGGCCCAACCCTCGGGCCAAAAACGTCTACGGGCAGATTCTGCGCTGGCGCACCGACCGCGACGATCACGCCTCCAAGACCTTCGAGTGGGATCTGTTCGTGGTCGCCGGTAACCCGACGGTGCATGCCGGCACGCCCAAAGCCGGATCGTCCAACGTCAATGCGCAGAACATGTTCAACAGCCCCGACGGCCTGGGCTTCGACAAAGCCGGCCGGCTGTGGATCCAGACCGATGGCGACTCAAGCAACGCCGGGGATTTCGCCGGCATGGGCAACAACCAGATGCTCTGCGCCGACCCCAACAGCGGTGAGATCCGCCGCTTCATGGTCGGACCGGTGGGTTGTGAGGTCACCGGGATCAGCTTCGCGCCGGACTACAAGACCTTGTTCGTGGGCATCCAGCACCCTGGGGAAAACGGCGGTTCGACGTTCCCCGAGCACCTGCCCAATGGCAAGCCACGGTCGTCAGTGATGGTGATTACGCGCGAGGATGGCGGGATCATCGGCGGCTGATCGGGCCTCATCGCGAGCAGGCTCGCTCCCACAGTGGATCTGCGGTTGCCGTCGATCTCTGTGGGAGTGAGCCTGCTCGCGATCGCTTCAGCGCAGCCCCCTATCTGCCTCTGTCTGCGCTACCATGCCGGGTCGGACGCGGCAGCCCTGCCGCTGCGCAGGAGTCAGCATGTCCCATCCGTTTGAAACCCTTACGCCCGACCTGGTGCTCGATGCCGTTGAAAGCATCGGCTTTCTCAGCGACGCCCGCGTGCTGGCGCTCAACAGCTACGAAAACCGTGTCTATCAGGTCGGCATCGAAGACGCCGAACCGCTGATCGCCAAGTTCTATCGCCCCCAGCGCTGGACCAACGAAGCGATCCTGGAAGAACACCGCTTTACCTTCGAGCTGGCCGACTGCGAAGTGCCGGTGGTGGCGCCGCTGATCCATAACGGCGCCAGCCTGCATGAGCACGCCGGGTTTCGTTTCACCCTGTTCCCCCGTCGCGGCGGGCGGGCGCCGGAGCCAGGCAATCTCGACCAGCTCTATCGTCTGGGCCAGTTGCTCGGAAGGCTTCACGCGATCGGCGCGACCCGGCCATTCGAGCATCGCGAAGCACTGGGCGTGAGGAACTTCGGCCATGACTCGCTGGAGACCGTGCTGCAAAGCGGCTTTGTCCCCCGCAGCCTGCTGCCGGCCTACGAATCAGTGGCCAGGGATCTGCTCAAGCGTGTCGAAGATGCCTACGCCGCCACGCCCCACCAGAACATCCGCATGCACGGCGATTGCCATCCCGGCAACATGATGTGCCGCGACGAGGTGTTCCATATCGTCGACCTCGACGATTGCCGCATGGGCCCGGCCGTGCAGGATCTGTGGATGATGCTCGCCGGGGATCGGCAGGAATGCCTCGGACAGCTATCGGAATTGATGGACGGCTACCGGGAATTCCATGATTTCGACCCGCGCGAATTGGCCCTGATCGAACCGCTGCGCGCCCTGCGCCTGATGCACTACAGCGCCTGGCTGGCGCGCCGCTGGGATGACCCGGCGTTTCCACGAAGCTTCCCCTGGTTCGGCAGCGAACGTTACTGGGGCGACCAGGTGTTGGCGTTGCGCGAGCAACTGGCGGCGCTTCAGGAAGAGCCGTTGAAGCTTTTTTGATGCCAGATCCAAATGGCTCCCGCAAATCCCTGTGGGAGCGAGCTTGCTCGCGATAGCGTTTATATATGCAACATATCTGTCGACTGACACACCGCCATCGCGAGCAAGCTCGCTCCCGCAGGGGTTGCGTGCAACATTCATAAGGCACCAGCACAATCAGACAAATCTACTTACAATCACCTTCTTTGTTAGCTGCCTAAGCAAGGATTCTGCATGCAAGCCGCCAACCCGCGTCGCGGGTACATCCTGGGCCTGAGCGCCTATATCATCTGGGGCCTGTTCCCCATCTATTTCAAAGCCATCGCCAACGTTCCATCGGTGGAAATCATCATCCACCGGGTACTCTGGTCGGCGCTGTTCGGCGCGGCCCTGCTGATGGTCTGGAAACATCCGGGCTGGTGGCGCGAGCTGCGGGACAATCCGCGGCGCCTGGCGATCCTGGCCCTGAGCGGCACGCTGATCGCCGTCAACTGGCTGACCTACGTCTGGGCGGTGAATAACGGTCGCATGCTCGAAGCCAGCCTGGGCTATTACATCAATCCGCTGGTCAACGTGTTGCTGGGCATGTTGATCCTCGGCGAGCGGCTGCGACGCATGCAATGGGTCGCGGTGGCGTTGGCAGCCATTGGCGTGGCGCAACAGGTCTGGCAGGTGGGCAGCCTGCCGTGGGTATCGCTGATGCTGGCGCTGACGTTTGGCTTCTACGGGTTGATCCGCAAGCAGGCGCCGGTCAAGGCCTTGCCAGGGCTGGTGGTGGAAACCTGGATGCTGGTACCGATTGCTATCGCATGGCTGCTGTTCAACCCGGCCGCCACCAGCGCCCAGGCGGCTTTCTGGACGACTTCCGAAGCCTGGTGGCTGGTGGCGGCCGGTCCCGTGACGCTGGTACCTCTGGTCTGCTTCAACGCGGCGGCGCGGCACCTGCCCTACACCACGCTGGGTTTCTTGCAGTACATCGCGCCGACGCTCGTCCTGCTGCTCGCGGTGCTTCTGTTTGACGAACATTTGTCGTCCAGCACGCTGGTGGCGTTCCTGTTCATCTGGGCCGGTCTGGCGGTGTACAGCATCGACGCGGTGGTCAGCATGCGCCGGCGCACCTGATCAAAAAACCAACACATCTCTACAGGCCACGTCCGGCGTGGCCTGCGCTTATCCTTCCCAAGGTTATCCACAACGTGATCCCCGGCGTTTGTGCACAAGCCTTTGAAAACTGGTGATTTTTTGATCATCACTGGCGGAGGCCCGGCAGGCCTGGGCTGGCGCCGGGTCTCTACAGGTTATCCACAGGCAGGCGCAGCTTTTCCTTGGATAACGTGCGTCAGCTTTCGTCGCTGAGTTTCAGCTCGACCATCAATTCATCGGCCAGGGTTTCCAGGCGCTCCTGCAGGGTGTCCAGTGACAAAGTCAGGGGCACTCCGAGAATCGCCTCGGCATGAAATAACAATTCGCTGCTCATCGGCGCGGGTCGAACATGGGTAACCAGCCGCTCGACGTTCACCCCCTGCTCGCTCAACAGACGCGTGATGTCGCGCACGATGCCGGGACGGTCATTGCCCACCAGTTCCATGGCGATGGGTTTCCAGGTGCAGGATTCTTCGATCCCATTCTCGGCAATCAGCACACGAATGCCATAGGCCGCGAGCCCATGCAAAGCCTCGATCAGTTCTTCATGAGATTCAGCCGGGGCGCTGAGGCGCAGGATCCCGGCGAATTGCCCGGCGAGGTGCGACATACGGCTTTCCAGCCAGTTGCCGCCGTGCTCGGCAATGCACTCAGCGATGCGCTCGACCTGCCCGGGTTTGTCCGGGGCGAAAACGGTGATGACGAGATGGTCCATGGCGCAGCCCTTCGGTTGATGGAACGGACAGTATAGGCAAGGCGGGAAATCCACACGGTCGCGCTACCTTGCCACAGGTATATGTGTACAAATCTTATATTTATCTGGAACAATCCGACGGTTTTTTGAGAACATCCGGTTCCGCGCCGTGACTGTAGTGCTTTAGTCGGTCGCGTAACGACGCAATTAGTCTGATTTTCACAACCGTAACTGATCATGTAGTATGCCGCAGCGGGCACTACATAACCGCAATGCCTAATGTTGCACCGATGTCTGCCCAGGCCAGTCGCATCCCTGAAAGCCCCGTCAGCAAGGCTTAACCCAGCCGCCAGCAATGGCATGTACTGGTCCAGGGGTTTGTGGTTTAAATGTCCCGAGGCTTCATTGTCCAAATCGAAGAGCTGAAAAGCGCAATAGCTGAGCAGAGTGAGGCAAGCAATGACTGAACACGTTCAAGTCGGTGGCCTGCAGGTCGCCAAAGTCCTGTTCGACTTCGTGAATAACGAAGCCATTCCCGGAACCGGCCTCACCGCCGAGGCATTCTGGGCCGGCGCCGACAAGGTCATCCACGACCTGGCACCGAAGAACAAAGCCCTACTCGCCAAACGCGACGATTTCCAGGCGCAGATCGATGCCTGGCACCAGGCTCGTGCCGGCCAGGCCCACGACGCCGTGGCTTACAAAGCCTTCCTGCAAGACATTGGTTACCTGCTGCCAGAAGCGGCGGATTTCCAGGCCACGACCCAGAATGTCGATGACGAAATTGCCCGCATGGCCGGCCCGCAGCTGGTGGTGCCGGTGATGAATGCCCGTTTCGCCCTCAACGCCTCGAACGCCCGCTGGGGTTCGCTGTACGACGCGCTGTACGGCACCGATGCGATCAGCGAAGCCGATGGCGCGGAGAAAGGCAAAGGCTACAACAAGGTCCGCGGCGACAAGGTCATTGCCTTCGCCCGCGTCTTTCTCGACGAAGCAGCCCCGTTGGCGGCCGGCTCCCATGTCGATTCCATCGCCTACAAGATCGTCGACGGCAAGCTGGTCATCACGCTCAAGGGCGGCAGCAACAGCGGCCTGCGCGACGATGCCCAACTGATCGGTTTCCAGGGCGATACGTCGGCGCCGAGCGCCGTGCTGCTCAAGCACAACGGCCTGCACTTCGAAATCCAGATCGATGCCAGCACTCCGGTCGGGCAGACCGACGCCGCCGGCGTCAAAGACATCCTGATGGAAGCCGCGCTGACCACCATCATGGATTGCGAAGACTCGGTCGCCGCCGTCGATGCCGATGACAAGGTGGTGATCTACCGTAACTGGCTCGGCTTGATGAAAGGCGATCTGTCGGAAGAAGTCGCCAAGGGCGGCCAGACGTTTACCCGGATCATGAACCCTGACCGCGTCTACACCGCCGCGGACGGGTCGAGCGTGACGCTGCACGGCCGTTCGCTTTTGTTCGTACGCAACGTCGGTCACCTGATGACCATTGACGCGATCTTGGACAAGGACGGCAATGAAGTGCCGGAAGGCATCCTCGACGGGCTGATCACCAGCCTGGCCGCGATCCACAGCCTCAACGGCAACACCTCGCGCCGCAACAGCCGCACCGGCTCGGTCTATATCGTCAAGCCGAAGATGCATGGCCCGGAAGAAGCGGCGTTTACCAACGAGCTGTTCGGCCGCGTCGAAGACGTGCTGAACCTGCCGCGCAACACGCTGAAAGTCGGAATCATGGATGAGGAGCGCCGTACCACGGTCAACCTAAAGGCGTGTATCAAGGCGGCCAGCGAGCGCGTGGTGTTCATCAATACCGGCTTCCTCGACCGCACCGGCGACGAAATCCATACGTCCATGGAAGCCGGCCCGATGGTCCGCAAGGCCGACATGAAGGCCGAGAAGTGGATCGCTGCGTACGAAAACTGGAACGTCGACATCGGTTTGAGCACCGGTCTGCAAGGCCGCGCGCAAATCGGCAAGGGCATGTGGGCCATGCCGGACCTGATGGCCGCGATGCTTGAGCAGAAAATCGCCCATCCGATGGCAGGCGCCAACACGGCCTGGGTCCCATCGCCGACCGCTGCCGCCCTGCACGCGTTGCACTATCACAAGGTCGATGTATTCGCCCGTCAGGCCGAGCTGGCCAAGCGTGCCCGCGCCTCGGTGGACGACATCCTGACCATCCCGCTGGCGGTCAACCCGAACTGGACGCCCGAGCAGATCAAGCATGAACTGGACAACAATGCCCAGGGCATCCTTGGCTACGTAGTGCGCTGGATCGACCAGGGCGTGGGCTGCTCCAAGGTGCCGGACATCAACGACATCGGCCTGATGGAGGACCGTGCAACGCTGCGGATCTCCAGCCAGCACATCGCCAACTGGCTGCGCCATGGCATCGTCACCCGGGACCAGGTGATGGAAAGCCTCAAGCGCATGGCACCGGTAGTCGACCGCCAGAACGCCAGCGACCCGCTGTATCGCCCGCTGGCGCCAGACTTCGACAGCAACATCGCCTTCAAGGCGGCGGTCGAGTTGGTGATCGAAGGCACCAAACAACCGAACGGCTATACCGAGCCAGTGCTGCACCGTCGTCGTCGCGAGTTCAAGGCAGCCAATGGGTTGTGATTGAGCGGTAATCGCGGCAAATAAAAAGCCCTGATCTTGCGATCAGGGCTTTTTTTGCTTCTGTGTCTCGTCCTGAATAAGGTTTACACCTTCTGACCTATCCTCAGGAGGAACCAATGGAATCAGGAAAAAGGCGCAGTCAGCGTGACTACACGCTGGGCTTTAAATTGGCGGTCGTCGATCAAGTTGAAAAGGGCGAACTGAGTTATAAAGAGGCTCAACGGCGTTATGGGATTCAGGGTCGGTCGACTGTGTTGGTGTGGTTACGCAAGCATGGACGGCAGGACTGGAGTCAAGGCGCCTCCATTCGTGCCCAGAGGAACCGACCGATGGCCGAGCCAAATTTGCCGCTGACACCAGAGCAGCGAATCAAGGAGCTGGAAGAAAAGCTGGCCCTTGCCAACCAGAAAGCCCAATTTTTTGAAGCTGTCGTTGACGTGCTGAAAAACGATTACGGTGTTTCTGTCGTAAAAAAGCGATCCGGCAAGTCCTCACCCAAGGGCAAATCGAAGGCCTGAGCATTACCAGGGCTTGCCAGTTTCTAGGCATCTCTCGGCAGGCCTACTACAAGCGCAATCGAGCTTACGACGCACAAGCCAGACATACGCAAAGAGTGCTGGGATTTGTGTTGGAGACTCGTCTTGAAATGCCCCGGTTGGGCACTCGTAAGCTGCATGGCCTTATGCAAGCCGAACCTGAACTGACGCGAACGGTAGGTCGAGATCGGTTGTTCGATATCTTGCGAGACCATCGACAACTGGTCCTACGCAAACGCGCTTATCACAAGACTACCGATAGTCATCATCGCTTCCGTCGACATCCGAATCGGCTCAAACCCGGCCCTGACCAAGTCACTGCCACGGGTCCTGAACAGGTATGGGTAGCGGATATAACCTACTTGCCTACCGAACAAAGCGTCGCTTATGTGAGCCTGGTCACTGATGCGTTTTCGCGCAAAATAGTCGGCCATCATGTGCATGAAAGCCTGCATACCGAGTCAGTCATCCAGGCAATGACCAAAGCCCTTCGGCATCGAAGAAGCAATCAGCCGCTGGTACATCACTCTGATCGGGGCTCGCAATACTGCTCTGATCTCTACCAGAGGCTGCATGCCAAGCACGGCATCAAATGCTCGATGACTGATGGCTATGACTGCTACCAGAACGCCCTAGCGGAACGGGTGAATGGGATTCTGAAAACGGAGTTTCTTTTACACCGTCCCAAAGACCTTGCCCAAGCCAAGCGCATGGTCGAGGAGTCGATAGAAATTTATAACCGTAAGCGACCTCATTTGTCTCTGAAATACAAAACGCCCGATGCGGTCCATCGGGCGCTTTGAGATGAAACAGGTGTAAACCTATTTCAGGACTAGACACTGTGTGAGCGAGCTTGCTCGCGACAGCGGTGTGACAGTCAATAAGGCGGTGAGTGTCAGTCCGCATCGCGAGCAAGCTCGCTCCCACATTTGAATTGCGCCGGTCCTCGGCACACCTCAGAGATCCATCCCCAGCTCATGCTTGACCAGCCCCAGCAGCTTGTCGGTGTCGATCGGCTTTAACAGGAAATCCACCACACTGAGATGCATCGCCTCGATGGCGTCCTTCACGTCGGCATCGCCCGACACAATGATGATCGGCAGCGCCGCCCGCTCCGACTCGCGTACCAGGCGCACCAGCTCCAGGCCATCGACATTGCCCATGCGCAGGTCGGTGATCAGCAGGCCGATGGCGGGCTTGGTTTCCAGCATCCTGAGTGCGGTTTCACCACTGGCGGCGGTCATGCAGCGTATGCCGTCCAATGCCAGGATTTCCGACAGCAGCTCACGGGCGTCCTTGTCGTCATCGACTATCAGGACTCGCTGCGGCGGCAGGTCGGGTTCCAGCATGACGGCACTCAGCGCCTCGCGCTCGGCGTCACTCAAAATATCGTGGTCGGACATGATGCTCTCTACGTTCTCGAATCGATCCCCTGGCACAGTGGTCAGACATCGTTCTGCGGCGCTTCAATGTGCACTTCGTCGGATTTTTTTCCAAGTGCATTCCAAGAAGAATTTTTCGACGCAAGGCGTGGGAGTTTTCCTTGGATTCGCTCCCATTGCCGCGACCTAGACTTACGTCCAATGGGCACCCTGCGCTCAGGGGCCGACCATGGGGAACAGATCCGACCACAACAATTCGAAAAAGACTGCGTAATGGTTATGAAAAAAGCGGACGCCTTCATCCAGGCAGGGAAAACCGCGGTGTTGCAGAACATCCAGGGTACGTTGCAGTTTCTTCAGCGTTTCCCCCCGTTCAACCAGATGGAAAATGCCCACCTGGCCTACCTGGTCGAACAATGCCTGCTGCGTTTTTATGCCCCGGGCGAAACCATCATCAAGCCGGCCGACGGTCCGGTTGAGCACTTCTACATCGTCAAGCAAGGCCGGGTAGTGGGCGAGCGACCGCACTCGGCCAAGGGCGGCACCGAGACCACCTTCGAGATCACCACCGGCGAGTGCTTCCCCCTCGCGGCCCTGTTGGGTGAGCGAGCGACCCGCACCGAGCACCGGGCCGGCGAGGACACTTTCTGCCTGCAGTTGAACAAACTGGCCTTCATCAAGCTGTTCGCCCTGTCCGGCCCGTTTCGCGATTTCGCCTTGCGCGGGGTCAGCAGCCTGCTCGATCAGGTCAACCAGCAAGTGCAGCAGAAATCCGCGCAGACCCTGGGCACGCAATATTCCCTCAATACCCGCCTGGGCGAGCTGGCAATGCGTCACCCGGTCAGTTGCAGCCCCGAAACGCCGTTGCGCGAAGCCGTCAAGCTGATGCATGAGCAGCAAGTCGGCAGCATCGTGGTGGTGGACGAACACAAGGCGCCGGTCGGGATCTTCACCCTGCGCGATCTGCGTCAGGTCGTGGCCGACGGTACCGGGGATTTTTCCGGGGCGATCACCATGCACATGACCCAGGCACCGTTTTTCCTGTCGCCTGACCACAGCGCCTTCGATGCGGCCATCGCCATGACCGAGCGCCACATTGCCCACGTCTGCCTGGTCAAGGACCAGCGCTTGTGTGGCGTGGTCTCGGAGCGGGACCTGTTTTCCCTGCAGCGCGTCGACCTGGTGCACCTGGCCCGGACGATCCGCAACGCCCCCAGGATCGAGAACCTGGTGACCTTGCGCGGCGAGATCGGTCAACTGGTGGAACGCATGCTGGCCCATGGTGCGTCATCGACCCAGATCACCCACATCATCACCCTGCTCAACGACCACACCGTATGCCGGGTCATCGAGCTGACCCTCGCCGAGAAGGGCGACCCGGGCGTTGCGTTCAGCTGGCTGTGCTTTGGCAGCGAAGGCCGCCGCGAGCAGACCCTGCACACCGACCAGGACAACGGCATCCTGTTCGAAGCCCGGGACGCTGCCCATGCGGCGCAGATCCGTGGCCTGCTGCTGCCCATCGCCCAGCAGATCAACCAGAGCCTGGCCTTGTGCGGCTTCACGTTGTGCAAGGGCAACATCATGGCCGGCAACCCCGAGTTGTGCCTGTCCCGCGCCGAATGGGCACGCCGCTTCGCGGCCTTTGTCCGTGAGGCCACCCCGGAGAACCTGCTGGGTTCGAGCATCTATTTCGATTTGCGGGTGGTGTGGGGCGACGAGCAAGGCTGCGAGCAGTTGCGCCGGCAGATCCTCGATCAGGTGGCCGACAATCGCCTGTTCCAACGCATGCTGGCCGAGAACGCGCTTCGCCATCGCCCGCCCGTTGGCCGCTTCAGGGATTTTGTGTTGAGCCGCAAGAACGGCGAGAAGGCGACGCTCGACCTCAAAGTACAAGGCCTGACCCCGTTCGTCGACGGCGCCCGCCTGCTCGCGCTGGCCAACGGCATCGAGGCCAACAATACTCTGGAGCGCTTGCGGCAACTGGTCGTCAAGGAGGTGATCGAGCCGCTGGACGGCGCGGCTTATGAAGAGGCCTATCACTTCATCCAGCAGACACGCATGCAACAGCATCAACTGCAAACGCGGGAGAACCAGCCCTATTCCAACCGCGTCGACCCGGACAGCCTCAACCACTTGGACCGGCGCATCCTGCGTGAATCCCTGCGCCAGGCCCAACGCCTGCAGAGCAGCCTGACCGTGAGGTACCAGCTGTGAGTCTGTTTTCCTGGTTGCGCCCGGTCCAGCCGATGCTCTCGGACGCATTGCAGCAGCGCCTGAACAATCTGCCCGCCGCCGCGCCATTGACGGAGCGCAGCCTGCGGGAGCAACGGTGGGTGGTGGTCGACCTGGAAACCACCGGCCTCAACCTGAACAAGGATCAGGTGCTGTCCATCGGTGCGGTCGTCATTGAAGACGGCGCCATCGACTTCAGCCAGCAGTTCGAGCGGACCTTGCAATGCGACAAGCAGAAGCTCGGGCCAAGCGTACTGATCCATGGCCTGGCACCCAGTGCCATCGCCGCCGGCAGCGACCCGGCCGAAGCGCTGGTGGCATTCATGGAGTTCGTCGGCGACAGCCCGTTGCTGGCGTTCCATGCGCCGTTCGATTCGCACATGCTCGGACGCGCCATGAAAGATCATCTGGGCTGCCGACTGCTGCATCCGTTCCTGGACGTGGCTGACCTGGCCCCGATGCTTTGCCCGCAAGCCAATCTGCGCAAGTCAGGCCTGGACGAGTGGATCGACTGGTTCAAGCTGCAAGTCTTCGAGCGCCACAACGCCAGCGCCGACGCCCTCGCCACTGCGGAACTGGCGCTGATCCTGTTCAGCCGCGCCCGCCAGCAGGACATCTACAACGCGCTCGACCTGCAACAGCGCCTGGGGCAGTGGAAACGGCGGCAGCAGGCGCCTTCGCTTTAATTGAAGCAACAAGGCTTTTGTGGGAGCGAGCCTGCTCGCGAAAGCAGTTTGTCAGCCGGCATCAATGTATTGGATGGACCGCTTTCGCGAGCAGGCTCGCTCCCACAGGAGTGCACAGTTTTATCCCGACCAGCGCCAATTGCTTTCCAGCCCCCGCCTCTGCCACAATCGCGAACAATTCTCGTTACTTAATGCGTCGGTGATGCTCCGTGTCGTCAGTTCCTACTCCTAACGGTGATCTGGTTGGTGCGTTGTACCGCGACCATCGCGGCTGGCTATTGGCATGGCTACAGCGCAACGTGGCATGTCCACAGCGGGCGGAAGACCTGAGCCAGGACACCTTCGTGCGGCTGCTGGGGCGTGACGGGTTGCAGCCACCGCGCGAGCCCCGGGCGTTTCTGCTGGCGATCGCCAAAGGCCTGCTGTTTGATTATTTCCGCAGGGCCGCGCTGGAGCAGGCTTACCTGACCGAACTGATGCTGATTCCCGAGGCTGAGCAACCTTCGATAGAAGAGCAGCAGATGATCCTCGAAGACCTCAGGAACATCGACCGTCTGCTTGGCAAACTGTCGAGCAAGGCGCGTGCGGCCTTCCTCTATAACCGCCTCGACGGCCTCGGCCATGCTGAAATCGCCGAGCGCCTGGGAGTTTCGGTGCCGCGGGTGCGCCAATACCTGGCCCAAGGCGTGCGGCAGTGCTACATCGCCCTTTACGGTGAGCCGACATGACCATGGCCTCTTCCAAGCCAGTGTCGGCGCGGGTGTTGGACGCGGCCATCGCCTGGCAATTGTCCCTGGACTCAGGCAATGGCAGCCCTCAGGAGCGTGAAGCCTTCGCTCAATGGCACGCCGCCGATGAGGAGCATGCACGCGCCTGGCAACAGCTGGGCATGCTCGACCAGCGTTTCAGCGTCGCCAGCGGCCCGGCGCGTGCGGCGCTGCTGCAATCGCGGGTCAGCATCCGGCGGCGGGTACGCAAGATCGGCAGCGGCCTGGCCAGCGTCGTCGCGGTCATTGGCCTGGCGCTGTTCGCTGGCGAGCGTTACCTGCCGCTGGATTATTGGCTGGCCGACCAGCGCACCGCCACCGGTGAACAGCGCACGTTGCGCCTGGCCGACGGCACCCTGATCAACCTCAACACTCACAGCGCGTTGGATGTGCGTTTCGACGACAAGCAGCGGCGCGTCATCCTGCAGGAAGGCGAGATCCTGGTGGAAACCGGCCACAACGATCCGCGCCCGTTCATCGTCGAGACTCGCGAGGGCAGCATGCGCGCCCTGGGCACGCGCTTTCTGGTCAGGCTCGAAGACGAAGGTACACGCCTGAGCGTATTGAAATCCGCGGTGGCCGCGCATCCGCAAGCGACCGCCGAGGAGCAGATTCTGCGCGAAGGCCAGCAGGTGCTGATGCGCCGCGACGGCCTCGGTCCAACCTTGGCCCTGAGCCCCGGCGCCGATGCCTGGACTCGCGGCATGCTGGTGGTGGACAACGCGCGGCTCGAAGACCTGGTCCGTGAGTTGGCGCGCTATCGGCGCGGCTACCTCGGCGTCGAGCCCAAGGTGGCGGACCTGCGCATTACCGGCAGTTTCCCGCTGCATGACACCAACCTGGCGTTGACCGCTTTGCTGCCGACCTTGCCGGTGCAGGTCGAGCATCACACGCGTTGGTGGGTGGTGGTGGCGCCGCGGGTCGAGGCCAAGCGCTAGAGAATGTTGCGTCTCTGAGGCGGCCTTCGCGAGCAGGCTCGCTCCCACCAGGCAATGCGAACCCCTGTGGGAGCGAGCCTGCTCGCGAAGAGGCCAGTTGCATCACCACCCAACCGCTCGCAATCTGAATCTAAATTATTTTCATCCACCCCTATCACTTTTCGGTTTTCATCCGGCACACAGGCAATTGAGAAATATTTCCATTCAGGAGCCGCCGTATGTCCCGCCCGCTAGACACCCTGTTGCGTCCCAGCCTGTTGGCCGTCGCCATCGCCTTCGCCACCCCGCTGGCCAGCGGTCCGCTGCTGGCCGCCGAGCAGGCGTCCAACGTGCGCGCCTACAACCTGCCCGCCGCGCCATTGGCCAGCACCCTGAACCAGATCGCCAGCCAGGCCGGCCTTGCCCTGAGCCTGAACCCGGCGCTGGCTTCGGGTAAAACCTCGGCGCCGGTCCAAGGCCAGTTCGACGCCACCGGTGCGCTGCGTGAAGCCTTGCGCGGCACCGGCCTGCAACTGGAACAAAGCAGCGCCGGCACCTACAGCCTGGTGGCCGTGCCGGAGGGTGTCATGGTGCTGCCGGAAACCAGCGTGATCGGCGCCGGCGTCAGCGAAACCGCCTGGGGCCCGACCGAAGGCTATGCGGTCACCCGCACCGCCGCCGGCACCAAGACCGACACGCCGATCGTCGAACTGCCGCGCTCGGTCTCGGTGGTCACGCGCCAGCAGATGGACGACCGCTCCGTGCTCAACCTCAACGATGCCCTGCGCTACACCGCCGGCGTGCAGAGCAGCGGCTACGGTTCGGATTCGCGCAATGACTGGCTGCTGGTGCGCGGCTTCGTACCGACCCAGTTCCTCGATGGCCTGCCGCTGCCCAAGGGCAACTACATCACACCGAAGATCGAGCCGTGGAACCTCGAGCGCATCGCCGTGCTTCGAGGCCCGGCGTCGTCGGTCTACGGCCAGACGCCACCCGGCGGCATGCTCGACATGGTCAGTCGTCGCCCGCAAGCCGAGAGCAGCAATGAAGTGGAGTTGCAGGCCGGCAGCCACGAGCACAAGCAGATCAACTTCGACAGCACCGGCAAGGTCGACGACGAAGGCCAGTTCCTCTACCGGCTCAGCGGTACCGTGCGCGACAGTAACTCCCAGATCGATCACATCCCGGACAAGCGCTACAACATCGCCCCGAGCCTGACCTGGAACATCAACGACGACACCCGCCTGACATTCCTGTCGCAATACACCCGCGATGACACCGGCATCACCGGGCAATTCCTGCCCCTGCAAGGCACCAAGCTGTCGTCGCCGGCGGGCAAGATTTCCCATCACAAGAACCTCGGTGATCCAGATTGGGAATTCTACGACCGCACCTACTACGCGCTCGGTTATGCCTTTGAACACCGCCTGAACGACACCTGGCAGTTCCGCCAGAACCTGCGCTACACCAAGAGCGACCTGGAAACCCAGGGCATCTCCGCCGGTGGCCAATTCTGGCCAGATGGCCCGGACCAATCGGTGGACGCCGACGGCAACGTCAAGCGCAGCGCCAGCGTGATCGACGAAGACATCAGCCAGTTCGCCGTGGACAACAACTTCCAGGCCGACTTCCAGACGGGTGATCTGAGCCACACCTTGTTACTGGGCCTGGATCACCAGCGCTCGAACAGCAATTCGCGTTGGGATTGGGGTTCGACTGGCGTGCCGACCAGCAATATCAACAACCCGACCTACGGACAGGATTTTTCCAACGTCCAGTACTTCACGATGTATGACTACAACCAGAAGACCAACCAGACCGGCCTGTACTTCCAGGACCAGATTGCCCTGGACAAGTGGCGCCTGACCCTTGGTGGTCGTGAAGACTGGATTCACACCGGCACCGTGTTCCACAACCAGAACAATGTCACCAACACCCAGCGCGACAAGAAATTCAGCGGCAACGCAGCGTTGAGCTACGTCTTCGATAACGGTGTGACGCCCTACGTTTCCTTCGCTCAGTCGTTCCAGGCGGCGGCGGGTTCAACCGTCAACAGCACCGAAGCCTTCAAGCCGACGGAAGGCGAACAGTACGAAGCGGGTATCAAGTACCAGCCACCCGGCACCAAGACCTTGTTAACGGCAGCGGTGTTCGACCTGACCCAGAAAAATAACTCCGTCACCGAAAACAACGTCACCCGCCAGGTCGGTGAGGTCCAGGTGCGCGGCCTTGAGCTGGAAGCCTCGGGCGACGTTACCGACAACCTGAAGCTGGTCGGTTCCTATACCTACAACGACAGCGAAATCACCAAGGGCACCGCGGCCGAAGAAGGCAAGCGCATGGCCCAGGTTCCGCGTAACCAGGCCACCGCATGGGCTGACTACACCTGGCACAACGGCTCGCTGGACGGGTTCGGCGTGGGTGCCGGCGTGCGTTATGTCGGCGACACCTACGGCAACACCACCAACACCGATTGGGGGCATGTCGGCTCCTATACGGTGTATGACGCCTCGGCCCATTACGACCTGGGCCGTTTGAACAAGACCCTCAAGGGCGTCACCGTGGCGGTGGACGCGAAAAACATCTTCAACAAGGAATACCTGTCCACCTGTGACGGCTTCTATTGCTACTACGGAGACCAACGCAACGTCGTCGCCAGCGTGAATTACAAATGGTAAACGGTTAGCATTTGCAAAACCTTTTAGAAGGTCGCCTGTCGCTGAGGTCGATCAGCTGGATGAAATCCCTGTGGGAGCGAGCCTGCTCGCGAAAGCGCAGTGCCAGACGACGTCAATGCTGACTGTCGCGCCGCCTTCGCGAGCAGGCTCGCTCCCACCGGTTTCGCAGCTTGACTGACCGCTTCAGCCATCGTGGCCCTTTTGCATTCGGATCGATCATGAAAAGCAAAACCATTCGCCGCTGGTCCTTTGTCCACACCTGGAGCAGCCTGATCTGTACGGTGTTCCTGCTGATGCTGGCAATCACCGGGCTGCCGCTGATTTTCCATCATGAAATCGAGCATCTGTTGGGCGATGCCCCGCAGCTGCGGGAAATGCCGGCCGGCACGCCGCCGTTGGATCTTCAACAACTGGTGGAAAAAGCCAAGGCTCATCGTCCGGGTGAAGTGGTCCAGTATTTCGGCTGGGACGAAGACGACCCCAACGGCGTGATCACCATCATGGCGCCGACACCGGGCACCGAACCCAATTCATCCCATACCTTCATGCTCGACGCGCGCACCGGCGAAGCCCTGGAGATGCCTTCGGCCAACGGCGGTTTCATGATGATCATGCTGCGCCTGCATGTGGACATGTTCGCCGGGCTGCCGGGCAAGTTGCTGCTGGCGTTCATGGGGTTTCTGTTCGTGATTGCCATCGTCTCCGGCGTGGTGCTGTACTTGCCGTTCATGCGGCGCCTGAACTTCGGCACGGTGCGCCAGGACAAATCCACCCGCCTGCGCTGGCTCGACCTGCACAACCTGATCGGCGTCGTCACCCTGGTCTGGGCGCTGACCGTGGGCGTGACCGGCGTGATTGCCGCCTGCGCCGACCTGATCATCGCCGCGTGGCGCAACGACAGCCTCAGCGCGATGGTCGAGCCGTACCGCAACGCCCCGCCACTGACGCAACTGGCCCCGGCGACCCGCCTGCTCGACATTGCCAAGGAAGTCGCGCCGGGCATGGAGCCCAGCTTCATCGCCTTCCCCGGCACGCTGTTTTCCAGCGAGCATCACTACAGCGTGTTCATGAAGGGCGACACCCACCTGACCTCACACCTGCTCACCCCGGTCCTGATCGACGCCAGCACCCTGGACGTCACCGCCGTGGCCGAGCGGCCGTGGTACATGGACATGATGAGCCTGTCCCTGCCGCTGCATTTCGGCGACTACGGTGGCCGGCCAATGCAGATTTTCTGGGCAACCCTGGATGTGCTGACGATCATCGTCCTGGGCAGTGGCGTTTATCTGTGGGTGGTGCGACGTAAAGCCGCCAAGCGCGCGACTGTCGGCGCGGAGGTTGCCCCGTGAGGCCTCGGCAGTCGAATTTCTGGAAGGTGTTTGGTATTCCCGTAGTGATCGGCGCATTGAGCGCGGCGGGGCTGTTCAGCGCATTGCTCGGTGACGGCGCCTGGGATGCGCTGAGCTGGGTTGGATTGGGAATCCCGACCGTGCTTGGGGCCTGGGGCTTGATCAAACGCGGATAACCCCAGCGCGGCAAAGAACCTGTGGGAGCGAGCTTGCTCGCGATAGCGGAAGTTCAGTTGCATTGATGTTGACTGACACGCCGCCATCGCGAGCAAGCTCGCTCCCACAGTGGAATACACCTATCGATTCGTTACTCGCCAGCAGACCCGCAACTGTCTAGGCTAAGCCCAGCCCGCCCAATCGAGGATGTTCTGCATGTCCACCCCCAGCATGACCCTGTTCCACAACCCCGCTTCGCCCTTCGTTCGTAAGGTCCTGGTGCTGCTGCACGAAACCGGACAGCAGGATCGCGTCGCCTTGCAGCTCAGCCAACTCACGCCGGTCAAGCCGGACCAAGCACTGATCCATGACAATCCGTTGAGCAAGATTCCGGCCCTGCGCCTGGCCAACGGGACGGTGATCCACGACAGCCGCGTCATCCTCGACTACCTCGACCACCAACACGTCGGCAACCCGCTGATCCCGCGCGAGGGCGCCGCGCGCTGGCGGCGCCTGACCCTGGCCTCCATGGCCGACGGGATCATGGACGCGGCGGTGATGATCCGCTACGAGACAGCCCTGCGTCCTGTGGAAAAACACTGGGACGAATGGCTCGATGCGCAGCGGGACAAGATTCGTCGCGCCCTCGCCACGCTCGAATCCGAGGCGATTGCAGAACTGGCCAGCCATTTCGACGTCGCGTCCATCAGCGTGGCCTGCGCCCTGGGTTACCTGGACCTGCGCCATGCCGACCTGGAATGGCGCGAGAACAATCCGCAGCTGGCGGCGTGGTTTTCCGAGGTCAGTTTGCGGCCTTCGATGGCCGAGACGGTGCCCCGGGTCTAAAACTGCCTTGGCTCACCGGCCTCTTCGTCGGAACGCCGCTCGGAGCAGGCTCGCTCCCACATTTGATTGTGTTGCTCTCTTGTGGGAGCGAGCCTGCTCGCGAAGGCCGCGCACCGGATCCAAAGGAAACAACCCGACAATTCGCATCACCAGCATTTCCCCCACCCGCTGGTCCTCCCGCAACCCCAACGACCGGCTCATTTCACCTCTCCCAGATCAAAACTCATCGCAGCCGCCGGCTTCGCGCCCACTCCGTACCAATCCAGCTTGCGGGTCAGCACCATGAACACGCCCAGCAGGCCGAACAGCAGCAGCGAGCCCATCAACAGCGCGTAGTCTTCGGCGCTCAACAGGCCATAAAGCAGTCCGTACAAACCCGCCAACCCCGCTGAAAATCCCAGGCCGTGGCTCACGCTGCGCAGCACATGGCAGACGTAGAAGCCAATCAGCACCACACAGGCACTGGCCGATACCAGGTACGCCAGGGTGAAGCCGATGTGCTCCGACAGCGACAACAGCAGCAGGTAGAAGAACGCCAGCGCCACGCCGACCAATGCGTACTGGACCGGGTGCACCGCGAGGCTCTTGAGCACTTCGAAGAGGAAGAACCCGGCGAAGGTCAGCGCGATGAACAGCAGCGCATATTTGATCGCCCGGTCGCTCTTCAGGTACTGGTCCACCGGATCGACGAAACTTACACCGAACGCACGACTGCGGAACGCTTCGCAACCATCGCTGGGATCGCAGGCTTGCAGCGTTTCCAAAAGGTTGGTGGAGAAAAACGAGGTCTGCCAGTCGGCATTGAAGCCCTGCTCATTGATCTCGCGATTGACCGGCAGGTAATTGCCGATGAAGCTCGGGTGCGGCCAATCGGCGGACAGGTGCACCTTGGTGGACTTGCCCACCGGCAGGATCTGCAGCTCGCCGGTGCCTTGCAGGCGCAGGTCGAAACCGAAGGTCAGTTCGGGGCTGCCCTGGGCGGTGATCATCGGCAACGGCACGTGTACGCCCTGCCCCAGCCAGCCAAGCCGCGAACCGGGAAGGAAATCGACCGTCTGCTGGTTCAGCGTCAGGGTCAATGCATTCTCGATGCCACGAATATCGCTGATGCCGACGCTCAGGTACGGCTCGTCAAAGCGGTAGTCGGCGAAATCCTTCGGGGCGACGCCATAACGTTCCGGCACTTTGAAGCGGCCATCGATCCGGTTGTCGGCATGAAACAAGCGCGCTTCGTAGATGCCCCGGGCACGTGTTTCGGTGCGGATCTGGCCGTCGAGCTCAAATTGCTCCGGGAGGAAATACAACTCGCCCGTTTGCTCGACGGTTTCGAGGAAGCGCACGCCGGTCTTCTCGTTGGTATTCCAGACCTTCACGTCCTTGCGAAACGGCACCACGATCATCGGGCCGATCAACTGCTGGCTGTGGCTGGAACTGCGGGCGATGTCCTGCAACACCCCATCGCGCAGCTCCTGGCGCTCATCGATAAGGCCGTTGATCATCAACAGCGGGATCATCAGCAAGAGAATCAAGAGGGCGATCATGCCCAGTTTTATGGCGAGGCTGCGGTTCATGTGGGGCTCTCCCTGTTCGAATGAGGGAGAGTCTGGCGCGGCTGTGTGGGCGGTTTATGAGGGGAATGTGGAGATTGTGTGGAGACAGGCCCGACGGCAACTGAACTGTGGGAGCGAGCCTGCTCGCGATAGCGGACTGTCTGGGCGACGATGTTGGATGTGCCACTGTCTTCGCGAGCAAGCTCGCTCCCACAAGTGCCTGCTTTTTCAGATGGATTTTGTGGTGTCAGGGCAACCGCAGCACCACTTCCACCCCACCCTCGACATTACCGATGCCAAATTCCCCCCCATGCAACTGCACCACTTCCTCGACAAAGTTGAGCCCCAGGCCTGTGCTCTTGCGCCCGGTGCCAGGGCGCGGCAAGGAATAGAACCGCTCGCTCAGGCGCGGTAGTGCGTAGTCGGGAATCGGCTCGGCCTGGTTGAAAAGACGGATC
The DNA here is from genome assembly GCF_051132225.1 of Pseudomonas sp. D1-1. Taxonomy (NCBI): domain Bacteria; kingdom Pseudomonadati; phylum Pseudomonadota; class Gammaproteobacteria; order Pseudomonadales; family Pseudomonadaceae; genus Pseudomonas; species Pseudomonas sp. D1-1. Next base: position 5,406,825 of record NZ_CP071676.1, read on the forward strand.
TCGACGCGGCTGCCCAGGCGCTCGGCTCTGATGCGCAACAAGCCTTCGACAGGGGTGAAGTCCAAGGCATTTTCCAGCAAGTTGCCCAGGGCCTGGCGCAACAGGAAGGCCTCCCCGGTCAGCGTCAGATCAGCGGCGATGTATCGCTCTATGCGCAATTGACGGCTTTCGATCCAGCCGCCGCGAGCCTCCAGCAATTCATCGACCAACGCCGCCAACGGCACCGCGACAATATCCTCCAACCCCTGGCGCTGCTCGACCTGGGCCAGGTTGAGCAGGCGCTCGATCAATTGCTGCATGCGCACGCTTTCGCTGTCGATGTTGCTGACAAAGCGCTGGTGCTGGGCGGCGGGCATGTCGCTCTGCAGCAGCTCGGCGGCGCCGCGAATCGCGGCCAGCGGACTCTTCAGTTCATGAGTCAAGGTGTGCACATAACGCTCGACGTAGGCCTTGCCTTCGAGCTGGGTGCGCATGTGTTCGACGGCGCCCGCCAGTTGCTCGAATTCGCCGCCGCGATAATGCGGCACTTCCACCCGCCGCCCCTGGCTGACCGCCTGGGCATAACGAGTCAACCGACGCAAAGCCGCGCTGAGCCACCAGGACAGCAAGGCGCCCAGCAACAGGCCCAGGCCGATCAACCCGGCACCGTACGCCAGCAGGCGCCGCTCCGTGCGGTCGATGTAAGGTTGCAACGAGCTGTTGGGCTTGGCCACCGTGACCACGCCGATGATCCTTCCGTTGTCCCGGATCGGGGCCCCGACATGCATCACCGAAGATGCCGGGTCGCTCGGATCGTTGCGGGTCGAACGAGCGCCGTAATGGCCGCGCAGGGTCAGGTAGACGTCGTTCCACCGCGAATAATCCTGGCCCACCGCCACGCCACTGGAATCGAGCACGACGATGCCATTGGCATCGGTGACGTAGATGCGATGGTTGACCTGGTTTTTTGGCAATCCCCAGATCGTCGCCGCCGGCTGGCGTTCGCCATAGGACCTGAGCAATTGCGGCCAGCGGTTCTGGCTGAGCGTCCCGGCCTTGAAATCGTCCCGCAGGATTTCGGCCATCAGGTTGGCCGTGTCCACCAGGGTTTCCTCGGTGGACTGGCGCACACCGGGACGGATCTCTTCCATCACCGTGTTAAGCACGAAATACCCGGCCAGGCCGATGAACAGCACGTAGGCCAGGAAAATCCGGATACCCAGCGACATCAGCTGTGGCCCGGGCTGTAGCTGTAGCCAAGGCCCCGGTGGGTCTGGATCGGTTCGGCCTCGGCCCGGACCAGGCGCAACTTGGCGCGCAGGCTCTTGATGTGGCTGTCGATGCTGCGCTCGTAGCCGGCATCGCTGGCCACGCCCAGGGCATCGAGCAATTGCTCGCGACTGAAGACCCGCTCAGGCTGCTCCAGCAGGCAGTTCAACAGGCGAAACTCATGACGAGTGAGGTTCAACGGCTTGCCGCGATAGCTGATCTGCACGCGCTCGCTGTCCACTTGGAACAACGCCGAACCCGCTTCCGCGAAAGGCCGCGGCGCCACGCGCTTGAGAATCGCGCGAACCCTGGCGGCAACTTCGCGGGGGCTGAAGGGCTTGACCACGTAATCATCAGCGCCAATCTCCAGGCCAACCACCCGGTCGATCTCGCCATCCCGAGCCGTAAGAAAAATTACCGGAACGTCGCTGAAACGTCTGAGATTCTTGCACGTCTCGAAACCGCTGATATCCGGCAGGCCCACGTCGAGAATAATCAGGTCCGCCGGAGTCTTCTGCTGATGCTCCAGGGCCGCGGCTCCCAGGCTCAACCAAGTGGTGTCAAAGCCCTCGCCCTGCAGCGCAAACACCAGCGTATCAGCGATGGCGGCTTCGTCTTCGACAATCAGAATATGAGGCATGGCGACCGGGCCCGACAGTAAAGTTGCCGGAACGGTGCCCCAAGCCTCGGGGCACGTCAATCGGGGAAATCAACAGTCCGGTTTATCCACCGTAAACCGCCGCGCCGGGTTCACCGCCGCGTCGAACTCACGCAAGGCCTTGGCACCGATCAGCAGCGGGTAGTTGAAACTGCTGCGGTCGGTCAGGTTGACCTCGACAGTGCGCTTGACGTTACCCAGGCACATTTCCAGTTCCACCACCGGACGCTTGCTGGGGGCGACCTTTTCGTCGTCGTCCTCGTCCTCTTCGGAACGGGTCTTGATCTTGCTGATGCGGGCGATCTTGTGTTCGTAGATCTTGTTGCTCGCGTCCTTGGTCGCCAGGCGGAAACGTACCCAGTCATCGCCGTCACGGGTGAACGTCTCGATGTCCTTGGCCGACAGCGAGGCGGTCAATGCGCCGGTGTCCATCTTGGCCTTGAGCACTTCGCCACCGATTTCCGGCAGCGCGATGTATTCGTAGCGCCCATAGAGGGTCGGTTCGGCGGCAAGCACGGGGAGGGCCACCAGGGAAAGCAGGGCTAAAACGGATTTCATGTAAGGGGCTTCCGTTGTGGGAGTGGGATTTTAGACCGTGGCCGATGAATTCGTTCGGTTGCCTTCGAGACCAAGGGTTGAGACAAAACCCAGCAAAGCACTCCATTGTGGCGAGGGGATTTATCCCCGTTGGGTTGCGAAGCAGCCCCAAAAACAGCCAACCCGAACTATCTGGTACACCGAGATGTAAGCTCTCAGGGGGCGCTTCGCGCCCAGCGGGGATAAATCCCCTCGCCACAAAAAGCCGACCCAGTTTAGCCAAGCCCAAGTGAAACTTTCGTCCAGGCCGATTTGGCCTGCCGCTCGAAGCTGCTTATCATGGCCCGCCCAACCCGTTTGCAAGAGTCATCTATGCGCCGCCTGCTCACCGGCTGTTTCGTCACCCTGCTGCTATTGCTCAATACCCTGGTGCTGTTCGGGCCGCTGATGGTGTTTGCATTGCTCAAGCTGGTCCTGCCCGGGCGTCTCCGCGATTACGCCTCGTGGGCGGTGATGTGGATTGCCGAGACCTGGGCCGAGATCGACAAGCTGATATTTGCCTGGTGCATCCCCACCCGCTGGGACATTCGCGGCGGTGAAGGCCTGCGCAGCGACACCTCGTACCTGGTGATCAGCAATCACCAGTCATGGGTGGATATCCCCGCCCTGGTCCAGACCCTCAACCGACGCACGCCGTTCTTCAAATTCTTTCTCAAGAAAGAGCTGATCTGGGTGCCGTTCCTGGGGCTGGCGTGGTGGGCATTGGATTACCCTTTCATGAAGCGCTACACCAAGGCGTTCCTGGCAAAGAATCCGGAGCTGGCCGGCAAGGATCTGGAAATCACCAAGGCCGCCTGCGAGCTGTTCAAGCGTCAGCCAGTCACCGTGGTGAATTATCTCGAAGGCACGCGCTTCACCGCCGCCAAAAGCCAACAGCAGCAATCGCCCTTCAGTCATCTGCTCAAGCCCAAGGCCGGTGGCGTGGCGTTTGTGCTGGCGGCGATGGGCGAGCAGCTGGATGCGATCCTCGACGTGACGGTGGTTTATCCGCAGCAGCGCATCCCCGGGTTCTGGGACTTGATCAGCGGCGCGGTGCCCAGGGTCATCGTCGACATCCAGACCCGCGAACTGGACCCGGCGCTGTGGCAAGGCGATTACGAAAACGACCCAGTGTTTCGCCAGCATGTGCAGGACTGGGTCAACCAGCTCTGGCATGAAAAGGACCAGCGCATTGCTCAGCTGCGCAACGAGAGCGCCTGATCAGATACCGGCGCCGGCGCCCCAGATACCGCCCAGGTTCTGCAACAGCGAACTGGCGACGCCCTGTTGGCCGAGGTACTGCAAGATGATCGGGGCAAACTGGCCGATCATGCCGCTGTCCATGCCCAGCGCGCTGAAGGCATTGTTCAGGTCGCCGGTGTCCTTGACGTTACCGAGCAAGCCGTCGAGCAAGGCGTTTTTGTCCGACCCGCCGCCCAGCAAGCCACCCAGGCCGTTAAGGCCACCGATGGCACTGTTCCCGGCGATCTGATCGAGCCCCGGCACACTTTTGCTCAGCTCGGCGAACTGCGCCTCGCCGAGCTGGTTCCTGGCCAGTCCGAGCATCGCCCCGGCACCGCCCACGGCTTGCTCCGGCGTGATCTGGAGTTCCGAGCCGAGGGTATTGAGCAACCCGGCGGCTTTCGGCGCAGCCGCTACCGCCCCCTCCTGCTGGTTGCCCTGAATGGCCGAGATCACGCTTGTCGCATCAGCGAGGCTGAACTGTGCGAAGGCCGGGCCGGCTGCCAACGAGAGCAGGCAAGACAGTGCAAAACCGCGTGAAACCTTCATCGGGACATCCTCTGGAACATGAAAAAGCCGCCCGGAAAGGGGCGGCGCAAAGTCGAGCGTTGGACTGGGATAGCCGGGGTTTGTTCAACACCGCGCTTGCCGCGTGCAGCAATAGCCTGCCATCGAATACAGTGCAGCCTTCTTTCAGCAGAGTAACGCCATGAACGTACAAATCGGTGGAGGCGCCCTCGCGGTCATTCTGACGGGCATGCTCATCGCCTTCGGCGTCAGCGAGTGCCAGCGCGGCCCGTTGAACCCGGAACTTGCCGACGACGTCAGCGAAGCGCAAAAGACCTGGCTGACCATCGAGCACCGCATCAAGCGTTATGATCCAGCCCTGACGCAGGTCACGCGAGACCAGCAGGCCCTGAGCGTTTTCTACCGCCCCGCCACGCCCATCGAGGCGGGCGAGGATTGGGCGCCGGACATGCTGCGCGTCGTCGGCCACGGCCTGGCGGCGCTGAATGGCGCGCCAGGAGGAAAGGTGTATACCCAAGTGACCGTGAAAGCGCGAATGCTTGCCGATGATGACGTCGAACTGATGTATGACATGCCGGGGTTCGATGCCATCAAGACCCAACAGGATGGCTACTTCAACTTCGCCAGCATGCCGCGCAGCCTGTCATTCAGTCCGGCCGCCCTGGCGCAGATCAAGGACGATTGCCGTGGCATGAACGCGCAGGCGTTCTATTCGCAATTTTGCCAGCGGGTCGGCGAGGCCATAACGAGCCAACCCTGAACGCGGCCATGCCGCATGCTCCGGTTTTTTTGATGCAGTACTGTCAACTCTGACAGTAGGCAGCAGTTCAACCCGGTCCTAAGCTCGGATCGTCGAAGGTAAAGACCTTGGCAGATACCGTTCCTTTGCGCTGAAAACAGCCCGGACGTCGTGTTCGAAATAAAGGAATTTTCTCTAGAAAAAGGAATTTACAATGAAATATTCCAGCCTAGCCCTGAGCTGCATTCTTCTGTCCAGCATCGGTTTGATCAGTTGCACTGATGTCAAAACCCCGTCCAAGAGCCCAGAGATAAAACACGGTACCTCGCAGATGCCGCCGTCTCGCCAGTACTATTGCTGGGATCAGCAGGACTTCAACAATGGCAGCGCAAACATCAAGAACGCTGCGTGCCGGGCAGCCTTTACAGCGGCAGGCGACGCCGACTGGGAACGCGCCCGTCTGTTCAACGACTGGAACGCCTACTCGCAAAACATCCCCGAAGGCACCAAGCCGGAAGACGTCGCTCCCGATGGGAAACTCTGTTCCGCCGGTCAGGATCGCTTCGACAGTATCAACCTCAAAAGCGCTGCCTGGCACACCACTGATCTGGACGTGAAGGACGGCCGCGTGCAGCTCACTTATGTGGCCAGCCAGATGCATGATCCCAGCGAATTCAAGGTTTACCTGACCGACCCGGACAACCTCAACTGGGCCGCGCTGAAGCAGTCTCCTGACGTCAAGGTGAGACTTGCCCCGGACACGAAAGGACCGGGCACCTATTACCTGGACGTTCAATTACCAGCAGGCTATGTCACGGACAGCAAGTCAGTGATCTTCATTATGTGGCAACGCCATGAAGACCCTGCCCGCGAGACATTCTTCAGTTGCAGCGATGTGGTGCTGGTGAACGCGAAAGGTTAGCGATTGATTGTTTGCTTCGCTCATCTCACCTAATGGTCGACTCCATGCCGAAGAATCAGGGCCCGCTACTCTGCCACTACCACTACGATCCGCTGGACCGCTTGGCCGACTGCATGGTAGCGGACCAGGTCGGCATCCGACGCTTCTACCTGAAAGACCGGCTGAGCACCGAGATTCAGGGGCCGGTCCAACATTCGGTCGTGCAGCACGACGATCAGTTGCTGGCCCAGCAGCAGCGGAAAAATGAAATCAGCACAACCACCTTGCTCGCCACCGATCATCAGCGTTCGGTTTTACAAACGTTCGATGCAGCACAACCTCAGCGCCTTGCCTACACGGCCATGGCCATCGTCCTCAGGAAGTTGGCCCTCCAAGCCTGCTCGGCTTCAACGGCGAACGAGCGGATCCGGTGACCGGACACTATCTGCTGGGCAATGGTTATCGGGCGTTCAATCCGGTGTTGATGCGGTTCAATAGTCCGGACAGTTTGAGTCCGTTTGGGGCGGGGGGTTGAACGTCTACGCGTATTGCGCCGGGACCCGCTAAACAGGACAGACAAAACTGGACACGCACCGGGATTTTTTGCGTGGGTAATGAAGTCGAACTACCTGCCAAGTTAAGAGGAAAGATCAGAAAGAAAGACGGTGATGCTGCATGCTTTCCACCGTCAGCAAATAAAAAGGGCGACATCAAGTCGCCCTTTTCTTCAAACCAACTTACGCCGCACTGAACAACTTATGCGGATCAATCACAAACTTCTTCGGCACACCGGCATCGAACTCGCCATAACCCTTCGGCGCGTCATCCAGGCTGATGACCTGCACGCCAACGATTTCAGCAATATTGATGCGGTCCCACATGATCGCCTGCATCAGCTGGCGGTTGTACTTCATCACCGGGGTCTGGCCGGTGTGGAAGCTGTGGGATTTGGCCCAGCCCAGGCCGAAGCGAATGCTCAGGCTGCCCATTTTTGCGGCGGCATCAACTGCGCCCGGGTCTTCGGTGACATAGAGGCCGGGAATACCGATCTTGCCGGCCACGCGGACCACGCCCATCAATGAGTTGAGCACAGTGGCCGGGGCTTCGTGCTTGACGCCGTCATGGCCGTGGCCGCGGGCTTCGAAGCCCACGCAATCGACTGCGCAGTCCACTTCTGGTTCGCCCAGCAGCGCGGCGATTTGCTCGTGCAGTGGGGTGTCTGTAGACAGGTCGACGATTTCAAAGCCTTGGGCCTTGGCGTGAGCCAGGCGGATGGAGTTGACGTCGCCGATGATCACTACCGCAGCACCCAGCAAGCGGGCGGAGGCGGCAGCCGCGAGGCCAACCGGGCCGGCGCCGGCAATGTAGACGGTGCTGCCAGGGCCGACACCAGCGGTAACTGCGCCGTGGTAGCCGGTCGGCAGGATGTCGGACAGGCAGGTCAGGTCGCGGATTTTCTCCATGGCCTTGTCGCGGTCCGGCAGTTTCAGCAGGTTGAAGTCGGCGTACGGCACCAGCACGTATTCAGCCTGGCCGCCGGTCCAGTCGCCCATGTCGACATAACCGTAGGCACCGCCGGCACGGGCCGGGTTGACCGTCAGGCAGACACCGGTGTGTTGCTCCTTGCAGGAACGGCAGCGCCCGCACGCAACGTTGAATGGCACCGAAACCAGATCACCAATTTTCAGGTTTTCGACGTCGCTGCCCTTTTCGATCACTTCACCGGTGATCTCGTGACCCAGGACCAGGCCGGTCTGGGCAGTGGTACGGCCGCGCACCATGTGTTGGTCGGAGCCGCAGATGTTGGTGGAGACTACGCGCAGGATGACGCCGTGCTCGATCTTCCTGCCACGCGGGTCCTGCATTTTGGGATAGTCGATTTTCTGTACTTCGACCTTGCCGTTGCCGAGATACACGACACCACGATTACCAGACATGCTTTCACCTCGCTGTTGTTTTTATGGAACTGCGTTGCCCAGGCAGGCAGCGCGTTGATTGCTCGGGTTAGTGCTTGTGTCTTGTTTCTTCTGTTGTCTGTGAGGGCCTCATCGCGAGCAAGCTCGCTCCCACAAGGATTTTGGGTGTAACTAAATTTGTATACCGGCACAAATCCTGTGGGAGCGAGCTTGCTCGCGATGACGGTCTAGAGAACGACCGTGCGATTGGCGTTCAGGAACACCCTTCGCTCAATGTGGTACCCCACCGCGCGGGCCAAGGTGAGCCCTTCAATGTCGCGTCCCTTGGCGATCAGGTCTTCGGGATAGTGGCTGTGGTCCACCACTTCCACGCCCTGGGCGATGATCGGACCTTCGTCCAGGTCGTTGTTGATGTAATGCGCCGTGGCGCCCACCAATTTCACGCCTTTGTTATAGGCCTGGTGATACGGCTTGGCGCCCTTGAAGCCCGGCAGCAATGAGTGATGGATGTTGATGGCCTTGCCGTCGAGCTTGCGGCACAGTTCCGGCGACAGCACTTGCATGTAGCGGGCAAGAATCACCAGCTCGGCGCCGGTCTCCTCGATCACCTGCCACACCTGCCGCTCCTGGGCCGGCTTGTCGTTCGGATCCAGGGGGAAATGGTAGTAGGGAATCTGGTGCCAGTCGGCGAGCGGCTTGAGGTCTGGGTGATTGGAGACCACGGCCACCACGTCCATCGACAACTGGCCGATGCGTTGGCGGTAGAGCAAGTCGTTGAGGCAGTGATCGGCCTTGGAGACCATGATCACCACTTTCGGCCGGTAGTTGGGCGGCGTCAGTTCGAAGACCATGCCGAAGGCTTGCGCCCGCTCGGCCAGGCCGGCGCGGAAGCTCTGCTCGTCGAAACCGTCAGGCTGGCGAAACTCCACGCGAATGAAGAAGCGCGCCGAGAGCCGGTCGTCGAAGGAATGGTGCTCGGTGACGTAGCAGCCCTGCTCGAACAGAAAGCGGGTCACCGCATCCACCGTGCCGAGCACGCTGGGGCAGTCGGCGGTCAGTATCCATGTATCTGGGGCGCGGCTCATTGCGGTGACTCCTGTTTGTTATGGACAAATCCCCCGCTAAGCACAGAACCCTGTGGCGAGGGGATTCATCCCCGCTGGGCTGCGAAGCAGCCCCTAGACCTGCAACTTCAGAGTGTCAGGTTGATGACATCAAGCTTTTGGGGCTGCCGCGCAGCCCAGCGGGGATAAATCCCCTCGCCACAAAAAAGCCGTGTCGGCTTTAGTCCTTACGCCTGCACGCTCAACCCATACTCAGCCGCCGCATCCTGCAACCACAGCCACCAGTAATCGGAAAAGCTGCGGCGGATCACCAGTTCCCAGGTGTCTTCAGCGGTGTGGCGGATCACCAGTTGCGACTTGGCGAACACCGTGCCCACGGCCTTGCCCACCGGAAAGTTGCTTGGGTGTACATCGTAGCTGGTGGATTTCATCAGCACGTCGCGCACGTTCGGGCCGGACAGTTCGAGGATTTGCTGGCCGCCGCTGACGTTGACGATCTGGATGTGCAGGTCGCCCAGGGCTTCGCGCAGTTTCTGCTCGGCGACGAACTCTTCGCCAGAAGGCACCACCAGCAGCCATTCATCCGGCCCCAGCCATTGCAGGCTGGTTTCGCCCTTGACGATGACAGCCAGCGCACCCGGCAACTCCAGGCCCAGGGCCTTGTGCACGCCCGCGGCGAACGCAGGATCGTGGCCATTGCCACGAATGGTCAGGTGGCCGAGGAGTTTTTTCTCGCGCACGGTCACGCCGGCGTTCTTGCGGCCCTTGCCCGCCAGGCTGGCGAGGTCGGCATGGTGCAGCGATGACTCGGCCTTGGCCCCGGTGGTGGGGCGTTGTTGGTACACGTTGACTGCGGTCATATGGAGCACCTGTCTGAATGCTGTTGGGTCAAACCCTGTGGTGGCTGTCAGGCCGTCATCGCGAGCAAGCTCGCTCCCACAGGGTTACGCGATCAACTGTGGGAGCGAGCTTGCTCGCGATGAAGCTGACGCGGTATCGCCGTTCTCCCACAGGACCTCAAGCCATTAAACGTTCTGCCGATCCCCCTTCGGATCGAAGAACACCGAAGAAACGATCTCTGCCTCGATCACCCGACCATCCGCCAGCGGGGCGAAGACTCGCTCGCCGAGGCGCTTCAAGCCGCCCTTGACCACGCCCATCGCAAACGAATAGCCCAGGGAGTTATGCGCATAGCTGGAGGTCACGTGGCCGACCATCGACATCGGGATCGCCTGCTTGGGGTTGAACACCAGCTGCGCGCCTTCCGGCAGCCAGACATTCGGGTCGATCGGCTTGAGACCCACCAGTTGCTTGCGCTCTTCACGCACGCAATCTTCGCGATTCATCCCACGCCAGCCGATCCACGAGAACGGCTTGGTCCGGCCGACGCACCAGCCCATGTTCAGGTCGTCCGGGGTCATCGAGCCGTCAGTGTCCTGGCCGACGATGATGAAGCCCTTCTCGGCCCGCAACACGTGCATGGTCTCGGTGCCATACGGGGTCAGGTTGTACTTCTTGCCGGCCTCGACGATCTGTTCGAGCACGCCCATGGCGTAGTCGGCCTGCACGTTGATTTCGTACGACAGCTCACCGGTGAACGAGATGCGGAACACCCGCGCCGGCACGCCGCCTACCAGGCCTTCCTTCCAGGTCATGAACGGGAAGCCGTCCTTGTCCAGGTCGATGTCGGTGACTTCGCTCAGCAGCTTGCGGCTGTTGGGCCCCGACAGGGTCATGGTCGCCCAGTGGTCGGTAACCGAGGTGAAATACACCTTCAGATCCGGCCATTCGGTCTGCTGGTAGATCTCCAGCCATTGCAGTACACGGGCCGCACCGCCAGTGGTGGTGGTCATCAGGAAGTGGTTGTCGGCCAGACAGGCAGTCACGCCGTCGTCGAAGACCATGCCGTCTTCCTTGCACATCAGGCCGTAGCGGGCCTTGCCCACGTCGAGCTTGGTCCAGGCATTGGTGTAGATGCGGTTGAGGAACTCACGGGCATCCGGGCCCTGGATGTCGATCTTGCCCAGGGTCGAGGCGTCCAGCAGGCCGACGCTGTCGCGCACGGCCTTGCATTCGCGCTTGACCGCGGCATGCAGGTCTTCGCCGTTCTTCGGGAAGTACCAGGGACGTTTCCACTGGCCGACGTCCTCGAACTCGGCGCCGTTTTTCACATGCCAGGCATGCAGCGCGGTGAAGCGCACCGGTTCGAAGATGTGCCCGCAGTGCCGACCGGCCACCGCGCCGAAAGTCACCGGCGTGTAGTTCGGACGGAACATGGTGGTGCCCATCTGCGGGATGCTCACGTTCAGCGAACGGGCCGCGATGGCCAGGCCGTTGACGTTGCCCAGCTTGCCCTGGTCGGTGCCGAAGCCCAGTGCGGTGTAGCGCTTGACGTGTTCCACCGACTCGAAGCCTTCGCGGGTGGCGAGTTCGATGGCGGCGGCGGTGACGTCGTTCTGCAGGTCGACGAATTGCTTCGGCGCACGTGCGGTGGTTTTTTCATGCGGCACCTGGAACAACGCCAGGGTCGGTTCTTCATGACGGCTCAGGGCCTTGGGCAACACGCCCTCCACAGCCTTGAAGCCGGCTTCGCTGGCCGCGCGCACGCCGCCTTCAAAACCGTCGGCCAAGGAATCGCCGAGCCCGTAGACGCCATTCACACCGCCGACGCACACGCGTTTCTGCGGCGCTTCGCCCGGCACGAAACCGAGGATGTCTTCACGCCAGATCGGCTTGCCGCCCAAGTGCGAAGCCAGGTGGACCACCGGGCTGTAGCCGCCGGAACTGGCCACCAGGTCGCAGTCCAGCCATTCGCCAGGGCTGGTGACCTTGTGGGCGCGGACGTCGATCGCGGCGACACGTGCACCGGTGACGCGCTTGCTGCCACGGGCTTCGATCACGGCGCTGCCGGTGAGGATGCGGATGCCTTTGGCGCGGGCTTCTTCCACCAGCGCACCACGCGGGTTGCTGCGGGCATCGGCGACGGCCACCACTTGCAGGCCGGCGTCGAACCAGTCCAGGGCGACGCGATAGGCGTGGTCGTTGTTGGTGCTCAGCAGCAGTTTCTTGCCCGGTGCCACGCCGTAGCGGCGGATGTAGGTAGAAACCGCACCCGCCAGCATGTTGCCCGGCACATCGTTGTTGCCGTAGACCAGCGGGCGTTCGCAAGCACCAGTCGCCAGCACCACGCGCTTGGCGCGTACCCGGTTGATGCGCTGGCGCACCTGGCCGATCGGTGCGCGGTCACCGAGGTGATCGGTGAGGCGCTCGTGGATGGTCAGGAAGTTGTGGTCGTGGTAACCGTTCACCGTGGCGCGAGGCAGCAACACCACCTCGGGCATCGAGCGCAGTTCAGCCACCGCCGCCGCGACCCACTCGGTCGCCGGCTTGCCGTCCAGGCTTTCGCGGGAGTCGAGCAGGCTGCCGCCGAACTCTTCTTGCTCATCGGCCAGGATCACTCGCGCACCGCTGCGGGCCGCGGCCAATGCAGCGGCCAGGCCAGCAGGGCCAGCGCCGACGATCAGCACGTCGCAGTGACGGTTCATGTAGTCGTAGGTGTCCGGATCGTTCTCGGTCGGCGAGCGACCCAACCCTGCGGCCTTGCGGATGTACTTCTCGTAAGTCATCCAGAACGATTGCGGGTACATGAAGGTTTTGTAGTAGAAGCCCGGCGGCATCAGCTTGCCGCCGACCTTGCCGAGAATCCCCATCATGTCGTTGTTGACGTTCGGCCAGCCATTGGTGCTGGTGGCGACCAGGCCCTGATACAGCGCCTGTTGCGTGGCGCGCACGTTCGGGATCTGCGTGGCTTCGGTGGCGCCGATCTGCAGCACCGCGTTCGGCTCTTCCGCACCGGCGGCAAAGATGCCGCGCGGACGAGAATACTTGAAGCTGCGGCCGATGATGTCGACACCGTTGGCCAGCAGCGCAGCGGCCAGGGAATCGCCTTCGAAGCCTTTGTAGCTCTGGCCGTTGAAGGTGAATGTCAGCACTTTGTTGCGGTCGATCCGTCCGCCGTTGGACAGGCGATTGATCTGGCTCATACCTTCTCTCCCAGAGCCTGCGCGGCCGCTTTCGGACTGTCAGCCTTGTCGGTGAATTGCGGCTTTTGACCGATCTTGTAGGTTTCGAGGATCTCGTAGGTCACGGTGTCACGGGTCGCGTTGAAGTACTGGCGGCAACCGGCGGCATGGATCCACAACTCGTGGTGCAGGCCGCGAGGGTTGTCGCGAAAGAACATGTAGTCGCCCCACTCCTCGTCGGTGCAGGCGTTCGGATCCAGCGGACGCGGGATGTGCGCCTGGCCGGATGCATGGAATTCCTCTTCGGAGCGCAGCTCAAAGCAGTGAGGACAGAAGATATGCAACATGGGGATTTCTCCTGTTAGTGGGCAACCGCAGCAGCGCCGTGTTCATCGATCAACGCACCGTTGTGGAAACGGTCGATGGAGAAAGGTGCGGCCAATGGGTGCATTTCGCCCTTGGCCAAACTCGCGGCAAATACGTTGCCCGAGCCAGGTGTCGCTTTAAAGCCACCGGTGCCCCAACCGCAGTTGAAGAACATGTTCGGCACTGGCGTCTTGGAGATGATCGGGCAGGCGTCCGGCGTGGTGTCGACGATGCCGCCCCACTGGCGGTTCATGCGCACCCGCGAGAGCACCGGGAACATCTCGACGATGGCCTGGATGGTGTGCTCGATCACCGGGTACGAGCCACGCTGGCCGTAGCCGTTGTAGCCGTCGATACCGGCGCCGATCACCAGGTCGCCCTTGTCGGACTGGCTGATGTAGCCGTGCACGGCGTTGGACATGATCACGCTGTCGATAATCGGCTTGATCGGCTCGGACACCAGCGCTTGCAGCGGATGGGATTCGACCGGCAGGCGGAAACCGGCAAGCTTGGCCATGTGCCCGGAATTACCTGCGGTCACCACGCCGACGCGCTTGGCGCCGATGAAGCCCTTGTTGGTCTCCACGCCGATGCACACGCCGTTTTCCTTGCGGAAACCGATCACTTCGGTCTGCTGGATCAGGTCCACGCCCAAGGCGTCCGCCGCCCGGGCAAAGCCCCAGGCCACGGCATCGTGACGGGCCACGCCGCCGCGACGCTGGACGGTGGCGCCCATCACCGGATAACGGGTGTTCTTCGAGCAATCCAGGTACGGAATCTCGTCAGCCACTTGCTTGGCATCGAGCAGCTCGCCGTCCACGCCGTTGAGGCGGTTGGCGCTGACGCGGCGCTCGGAATCACGGATGTCCTGCAATGTGTGGCACAGGTTGTAGACGCCACGCTGGGAGAACATCACGTTGTAGTTCAGGTCCTGGGACAGACCTTCCCAGAGTTTCATCGCGTGTTCGTACAGGTGAGCCGATTCGTCCCACAGGTAGTTGGAGCGCACGATGGTGGTATTGCGCGCGGTGTTACCGCCGCCCAGCCAGCCCTTCTCGACCACGGCCACGTTGGTGATGCCGTGCTCCTTGGCCAGGTAGTAGGCGGTCGCCAGACCATGCCCGCCGCCGCCGACTATGACCACGTCGTAGACCTTTTTCGGGGTCGGCGTGCGCCACATCCGCTGCCAGTTTTCATGATGGCTGAGTGAGTGTTTGAAGAGGCCGAAGCCCGAATAGCGTTGCATAGTCATTACTCCAAAACCGACTCAGCGATAAACCGGGAAGTCCGCGCACAAGGCCGCCACTTGCTGCGCGACATTGGCCTCGACATCGGCGTCGCCGAGGTTGTCGAGGATGTCGCAGATCCAGCCGGCCAGCGTGACGCACTGGGTCACCTTGAAGCCGCGGGTGGTCACCGCCGGCGTACCGATGCGCAGGCCCGAGGTCACGAACGGCGATTGCGGGTCGTTCGGCACGGCGTTCTTGTTCACGGTGATGTGGGCGCGGCCCAGGGCGGCATCCGCGTCCTTGCCGGTCAGGCCCTGGCGGATCAGGCTGACCAGGAACAGGTGGTTGTCGGTGCCGCCGGACACTACATCGTAGCCGCGCTTGATGAACACGCCCGCCATGGCCTGGGCGTTGTCGATCACTTGCTGCTGGTAAGCCTTGAAGCCCGGCTCCGCCGCTTCCTTGAAGCACACCGCCTTGCCAGCGATGACGTGCATCAGCGGACCGCCCTGGGCCCCGGGGAATACGGCGGCGTTGAGCTTTTTCTCGATCTCTTCGTTGGCCTTGGCCAGGATCAGGCCGCCGCGTGGGCCGCGCAGGGTCTTGTGGGTAGTGGTGGTGACCACGTCGGCGTACGGCAGCGGGTTCGGGTACAGGCCGGCGGCAACCAGGCCGGCGACGTGGGCCATGTCGACGAACAGCAGCGCACCGACCTTGTCGGCGATCTGGCGAAAGCGTGGGAAATCCAGGGTCTTGGAATAGGCAGAAAAACCGGCCACGATCATCTTCGGCTTGCACTCGACCGCCAGGCGCTCGACTTCGTCGTAGTCGATCAGGCCCGTAGCGGTGTCGATTCCGTATTGCACCGCGTTGTACAGCTTGCCCGAGGACGACACCTTGGCACCGTGGGTCAAGTGACCGCCGTGGGCCAGGCTCATGCCCAGGATGGTGTCGCCGGCTTGCAGCAAGGCCAGGTACACGGCGCTGTTGGCCGACGAACCGGAATGCGGCTGGACGTTGGCGTAATCGGCGCCGAACAGTTGTTTGGCGCGCTCGATGGCCAGGGCTTCGACCTTGTCGACGTGCTCGCAGCCACCGTAGTAGCGCTTGCCCGGGTAACCTTCGGCGTACTTGTTGGTCAGGCCGCTGCCCTGGGCCTGCATCACGCGCTTGCTGGTGTAGTTCTCCGACGCGATCAGTTCGATGTGATCTTCCTGGCGTTGCTCCTCGGCATTCATCGCCGCCAGCAGTGCATCGTCGTAACCCTGGATCTGGTCTTGCTTGCTGAACATCGCGTCTCTCCCAGCGGCGGCGGTGCGCCTTTCGTCTCGGTGAGGCACGGACCGTTTCGGTCGTGCCCTTTGGATGCGATGGTATGGCCGGCGCAGGCAGGTCAAATGCCTATGGACGCCACGCAAAGGTGCGTTTACGACATGGCACAGGACGCGGTTAGTGTGGCGAGGGGATTTATCCCCGCCGGGGCGCGAAGCGGCCCTGAAACCTGCAGGCGCGGCGTGTCAGGCTGACCGAGTTTGCTGCCTTGGGGCTGCTTCGCAGCCCAACGGGGATAAATCCCCTCGCCACAGGTTCAGTTCAAGCCACCCAGTTGCGAACCGCGAGCAACAAAAGAAAATGGGCGGGGTACAGCGTGTATGCCCAGCGCCGCATTGCCGGTGGACGGAAAGAGCCCGCGTGGCGCAACAGCATCAGCCCAAGCCATGGCGCGATCAGACAAGCCACCAGCCCCCAGAGCGCCACCGTGTCGCCCAGCCATGCCGCGCCATACAACACCCGCCATTGATTGGCCGCCACGCAGACCATTCCCGGTAGCAACGCGAAATACCAAGGCCGGCGATGCACCAGCAACATCGCCAACGGCAGCAGCACGCCGTAGAACCCGAACATCAACTGTGACGAACACAGCGCCGCCAGCAGCAGCGCCGCCACCGCCAGGCATCGCGCCTGCAAGGTGGGGGTTTGCCAACAGCGCGCCAGCAACAATCCCAGCACCAGCGTCGGCATCACGTTCAATGTCGTGGGGTTGGGAACGAACAAGCGGTAGGGGATTTCACTGATGGCGCTGAACAGCAACAGCCAGCCCAGATAACGCCACGGAAGCGAGCTGGCGCCGTTGCGTGAGAGGTTGGCCGCCATCGCCAGGCAGAACCAGGGAAACGCCAAGCGCCCCGGCACATAGAGCCAATCGGCGGAAAAACCGACATATCGCAGATGATCGAGGACCATCGACAACAGTGCCAGCCACTTGAGCAGGTCCAGCGCAGCGTCGCGCTGACTCATGCGTACTGCGGCCCGCTGATTTTGTGATTTTCTGACCTAAACATCCCGTGTGCTCCCTCGCTAATCTTGGGTAAAGTGCGCACCACTATCGACCACGGCGCTGTGGACCCAAACACGCCGAACCATGGAACCCCTCACCCGGGAATTCCACCAGGGATCTCTTACCCAGGACTCTCTATTCAAGGAGCAAGGCCATGACCGACAAGAGCCAACAATTCGCCAGCGACAATTATTCCGGTATTTGCCCCGAAGCCTGGGCGGCCATGGAAGAAGCCAACCAGGGCCACCAGCGCGCCTATGGCGACGATGAATGGACCCACCGCGCGGCGGATGATTTCCGTGCCCTGTTCGAAACCGACTGCGAAGTGTTCTTCGCGTTCAACGGCACTGCGGCCAACTCCCTGGCCCTGTCGTCGCTGTGCCAGAGTTACCACAGCGTGATCTGCTCGGAAACCGCCCACGTCGAAACCGACGAATGCGGCGCGCCGGAGTTCTTCTCCAACGGCTCCAAGCTCTTGGTGGCGCGCACCGAAAACGGCAAGCTGACCCCCGAGTCGATCCGCGAGATCGCCCTCAAGCGCCAGGACATCCATTATCCCAAGCCGCGCGTGGTGACCCTGACCCAGGCCACGGAAGTCGGCAGCGTCTATACCCCGGAAGAAATCCGCGCCATCAGCGTTACCTGCAAGGAACTGGGGCTGAACCTGCACATGGACGGCGCGCGCTTCTCCAACGCCTGCGCCTTCCTCGGCTGCACCCCGGCCGACCTGACCTGGAAGGCCGGCGTCGACGTGCTGTGCTTCGGCGGCACGAAAAACGGCATGGCGGTGGGCGAAGCGATCCTCTTCTTCAACCACGACCTGGCGGAAGATTTCGACTATCGCTGCAAACAGGCCGGCCAGTTGGCCTCGAAGATGCGCTTCCTCTCCGCCCCCTGGGTCGGCCTGCTGCAGAACGACGCCTGGCTCAAGCATGCCCGCCACGCCAACCGTTGCGCGCAATTGCTGGCGCAACTGGTCAGCGACATTCCTGGCGTCGAACTGATGTTCCCGGTCCAGGCCAACGGCGTGTTCCTGCAACTCTCGGAACCGGCCATCGCAGCACTGACCGCCCGGGGCTGGCGCTTCTACACCTTCATCGGCAAAGGCGGCGCACGGTTCATGTGCTCGTGGGATACCGAAGAAGCGCGAGTGCGGGAGTTGGCGGCGGATATTCGGGAAGTGATGGCGGGCTAGGAAATATTGCAGGTTCACCTGTGGCGAGGGGATTTATCCCCGCTGGGCCGCGAAGCGGCCCTGAAATCTGCGGACGCGATGTATCAGATTGATCGAGTTGATCGCTTTAGGGCCGCTTCGCAGCCCAACGGGGATAAATCCCCTCGCCACAAGAGCTCATCGCGCCCCTGAGAGAACGGGTTAAAACTCGATCCGCACATCCCCCTTCGGCACGCTGCAGCACGACAGGATGTAACCCTCGGCCTCGTCGTCCTCGGTGATGCCGCCGTTGTGTTCCATTTCAACTTCGCCGCCGAGCTTCATAACCTTGCAAGTGCCGCAGATGCCCATGCCGCACGCCTTGGGAATCATCAGGCCGAGCTTGGCTGCTGCCGCGTGGACGGTTTCGCCCGGTGCTACGCCGATGCTCTTGCCCGACGCGACGAATTCCACCTGATGCAGGTCCGCCTGGTCGACTTCAGGCGCATCCGCCGCCTGTTCGGCCTGCTCCACCGCGTCGGCGCGGGCTTCCGGTGGCGTGGCGCCGAAGGATTCCTCGTGGTAGCGCTTCATGTCGTAGCCGGCCGCTTCCAGCAGACGCTTGACCGCGCTCATGTACGGCGTCGGGCCGCAGCAGAACACTTCGCGCTCAAGGAAATCCGGCACCATCAGTTCCAGCATCTTGTGATTCAGGTAGCCACGATACCCGGCCCACGGCTCGCCCAAACCATGCTTTTCGCAAATCAGGTGCAAGCTGAAGTTATCGATCCGCGACGCCATGTGCTCCAGCTCGCGGTGGTAGATGATGTCCTTGGGCGAGCGGGCGCTGTGGACGAAGGTCATGTCGACGTTGGCGTTGGTGTCGTAGAACCAGCGGGCCATGGACATGCATGGCGTGATTCCGACGCCACCGCTGAGGTACAGGACCTTCGGGCTCGGGAAATCCATGGCATTGAACAACCCCACCGGCCCGTGCACCGCCAGTTCCTGGCCTTCGTGCAGCGTGTCGTGCAGCCAGTTGGAAACCTTGCCCCCCGGCACGCGCTTGATGGTCACCGAGAAGCTGTAGGGCACCGACGGCGAACTGGAGATCGTGTAGGAGCGCATGATCGGCTGGCCTTCGATTTCCAACTCCAGGGTGACGAACTGCCCGGGCTTGAAAAAGAACATGATCGGCTGGTCGGCCATGAAGCAAAAGGTGCGCACATCCCAGGTTTCCTGGATGACTTTGACGCAACGAACGATATGTCGGCCATTGGCCCAGGTCTGGGTGGTGACCGGGTTCAGGAAATTGTTGGACATGCTGATCTCCACGGCCGACTGTCGGCCTTCATGATGGCGATTGTGCGCAGGCGCCTGCACCGCCATTTACCTATCTGCGACATTCACATACTTATCGCGACCAGCCCCCAACTACCGGGGCTCGCGCGTCGGGAACAGATTGGGCCATGTCGCCCATGGATAAGGTTGCGCCCCTGCGCGGCCCCACACTCGCCCCAACGGATAAACAATATTTCTGCCTTGCGTAGCACCCTTGATTAGCCACTTTCGCCGGCCACAGAGATGGCCATGAGGATAAAACGATGGACGTCACCACTACCCTGAGCCTGGGCGATCCGCTGGAACCCGCACGCAAGGCCACCGCGCAAATGCTGCAAGAGCGCGAGCGGACCTTTTCGCTGCCGCAGCCGTTCTACTCCGATGAGCGCCTGTTTGATATCGACATGCAGGAAATCTTTCAGAAAGAATGGTTGATCGCCGGCATGACCTGCGAAATCCCGGCCAAGGGCAACTACCTGACGCTGCAGGTCGGCAAGAACCCGATCATCGTGATTCGCGGCGCCGAAGGCGTGGTGCATGCGTTCCATAACGTCTGCCGCCACCGTGGCTCGCGGTTGTGCACCAGCGACAAGGGCAAGGTCGCCAAGCTGGTCTGCCATTACCACCAATGGACCTACGAACTGGACGGTCGCCTGCTGTTCGCCGGCACCGAGATGGGCGCCGACTTCGACATGAAGCAGTACGGCCTCAAGCCGGTGAACGTGAAGACCGCCGGCGGCTACATCTTCATCAGCCTGGCCGAGAACCCGCCGGCCATCGATGATTTCCTGTCGACCCTGAACCACTACATGGAACCCTACGACATGGAAAACACCAAGGTGGCGGTGCAAACCACCTTGATGGAAAAGGCCAACTGGAAACTGGTGCTGGAAAACAACCGCGAGTGCTACCACTGCAACGCCTCGCACCCCGAACTGCTCAAGACCCTGCTGGAATGGGACGACGTCACCGATCCGCGAGCCGACCAGGCGTTCAAGGACCACGTGGCCGCTTCCGCCGCCGCCTGGGATGCCGAGAAGATCCCTTACGCCCACGCCAGCTTCGGCCTGCGCAACCGCATCGTGCGCATGCCGCTGCTCAAGGGCACCGTGTCGATGACGATGGACGGCAAGCAGGGCTGCGCCAAACTGATGGGCCGCATCAAGAACCCGGACCTGGGCTCGATGCGCATCCTTCATCTGCCGCACTCATGGAACCACTGCATGGGCGACCACATCATCGTCTTCACGGTGTGGCCGATCAGCGCCCAGGAAACCATGGTCACCACCAAATGGCTGGTGCACAAGGACGCGGTCGAAGGCGTGGACTATGACGTAGAGCGCATGCGCCAGGTCTGGGACGCCACCAACGACCAGGACCGTCGCCTGGCCGAAGAAAACCAGCGCGGCATCAACTCCACCGCCTACCAGCCGGGCCCGTACTCGAAAACCTACGAATTCGGCGTGGTTAACTTCGTCGACTGGTACAGCGAGCGCATGCTGAACAACCTCGGGGCCGAGCCGGCGCCGTACCTCAAGGGTGTTCCGGTCCAGGGCTAAAATCCAAATCTTCGCGAGCAGGCTCGCTCCCACAAGGTTCTTTGGCGCACCGAAGATCAAATGTGGGAGCGAGCCTGCTCGCGAAGGCGGCTCTATATTTATCCGATTATCTTGAAGACCAACGCACCGACCCATCCTCCCCATAAAACGTCTCGACAATCTCCTCCCCCGCCAGCCGCACCTTCACATACCCGTTCAACACCCGCTCCGGATACGCCTCGTCCCCCGCCAATTGTGTTTCCGACCACAACACCCGAGGATGCCCGTTCAACTCGCTGGTGGTGCCGTAGGGAATCGCTCCGTGCCCGACGCAACGCGCCTGCAGCCCGCCTTGCGGCGCGTAGCAGATGCCGTTGTGCAGATGGCCCCAATACCAGTAATCCGGCTCACGCCCCAAGGCGTCGCACACCGGTTGGTAGAGCGCGGTCTTGTGGTGTCCGGAAATATCAAAACCCTGGTGATGACTGAGCACCATCAGTTTCTTGCCCTTGGGCAGGCTTTTCATCCACTCGATCTGCTGGGTGTTGAGGGTGCCGTCCATGTACAGGTTCATCGCGTCCGAGGCGTAGGCGCTGTCCAGGCCAACCACCAGCCAGTCATCGTTGTACAGGGCGAAATAGCTGGTGCCCTGCTGCACCGGAAAGCGCTTGGCCAACTCCCGGAAATAACCGTGGGCGCCGCTGTACATTTCATGATTGGAATTGAGCGTGAACGAGCCGTGCCTGCCCTGGGGCCAGCCGGCCATGTCGACGTCTTCCTGGGAATGGGTGCCGGCGTAATACACGTCGCCCAAGTGGATGGTGAAATCGGCCTGGGCCAGTTGCATCTGGTTGGCGACGGCCACGGCGGGTGCGTGACTGTCGAACGGGCCGGTGCCCCAGTCGCCGGCAATGGCCAGCACCACGTCATTATCCATTTTCACCAGCGCCGGGGTGGTCGCGAACGGTGCGTGGTGACGCAGGTTCTCGATCCACTTGAGCAGCGCCTCGCTCCACAACAGGTCCAGCAGCTCCCATTTTCGGCAACCGAGCAAGGTGCCATCCTTGAGCACTCGGGTTGGCAGTTCCTCTTCCTTTTGCGGCAAAGGCGTGGCGTTGCCGATTTTCAGAATCGACAGGCCGTGGGCCAGTTCCCACGGCACGGCCGGTTCATCGTCGGGCAAATCACCATGATCAATGACATGCCGGGCTTGAGCGTGGCCACGCTCGAGCAGCTTGACGATGGCCTGGAACTCCTCGGGCTCCAGGTCGTTGACGAGTTTTTTCCAGGACATTTCCAGCCGCGTGACCAACCCGTGCAGACGGACCTTGACCTTGTCGAACTCATGTTCCCAATGGTGCAGTAATGACATGTGAACGCTCCTTCGTTTTGCCCCGGTCTACAGGGTCTTCATGAATTCGATCAAAGCCCGCTTTTCGACATCCGACAGCTGCGTGCCGTACAGGTGGCCGCCGTTGTGGTTGCCTTCGAGCCGAGTGTCGTACTTGAAATCAGCCGACGCCTTCATCTGCGCGCCACTGGTGATGAAACCAACCTTCTGCGGGTCGTAGATGTCGGAGCCGGTGTAGAACGCCTGCGGGCGCTGCTCGGGTGTTTGCAGCAAATCCCACAAGGTCGGCACCGAACCGTTATGCAGGTACGGCGCGCGCAGCCAGATGCCGTCGGTGGGCGTGTTGCTGTAGCTCTGGGTCTTGCGGTAGGCGCCAAAGTCGAACGGCGGTTTCTTGAAACCATGGAACGCCGCCACCAGCCCGGTGGTGAAGGAATTCAGCCGATGGGGATCGGTGCCCAACTGGTCGATGTTGGTGGTGACCTGGCCGGTGTCGCTGCGGCCGAAGTCGTGGCAACCGGCACAGTTCTGCTCCCAGATCGGTTTGCCCTGGGCGACTTTCGCCTGATCCAGGGCGAACGGCCAGGCCGGTGGCTTGTGGCCCAGCAACCAGTTGGTCACCCGGTTGAAGCTCGGCGGCAGCACCGATTCCGGCGTCGCGCCCACGGCCATGGCGGCGGCGTAGTTGCGTTCGTGGATCTTGTTGTTATTGCCGTCCCAGTGCAGGTACATGGACTCGCGGGGTTTCTGGTTCCACACCTGCGGCAAGTCCACGGTGCCGATGGTCGAGTCATCCGGGAAGCCGAAGACCACCATCTTGGTCGGGTTGAACGTGTCGGTCCGCCCCGGTCCCTGGGCCGGACGCAGCTTCTGCCAGGCGTACGCCTGTTTCTGCTTGAGCAGCGCACTCTTGGCCATCGGAATGATCAGGTAGCGGTTATAGAGCTTTTCGAAGAAGCCCAGCTGGAACTTGCCGTTGATCGCCGCCATCACCGCGTCCGGGGTGAATTTCGGATCGCTGGCACACTCGTAGGCGAACCACTGGAAGGCTTGCAATTGCAGGGTATTGGCCGGCGCGGCGGCGACCGGCACCGCTACGTCAGTGGCATTGGCCCGGTAGGAACCGGTGTGGCACAGCGCGCAGTTGGGCTCCACCGTGGGGTAACCGAGCTGCCGCTTGGCCATGCCGATGGGCAGGTCGTTGCCGTTTTCATAGAGGAAGCCGAACACCTCATAACCGCCTGGCTTGGGCAGTTTTTCCGGGCACATCTGTGGCAGCACGGCGAACAAGTAGTAGGGAATCCGCGCCTCGATACCCAGGCCGATGGCGGCGTATTTGTAATGGTCTTCGTCGGAGGCGAAGTCCGGCTGCGGCACCTCGCGGATCATCTGATACCAGGTCTGGTAGCCGATGAAGCCAAGCACCAGCAGCACAATCAGCGCGCCTACCTTGAAGCCATGGCTTTGCCAGCGATGTGCCCAGCCTTGAAGCCATTCGCGCCAGCCGGCCCGGAGCAAGGCCAGCGGACGATTGGCCGCCGGGCTGCCTAAATACAACAGCACGCCCAGGATCAGGAACATGCTCAGGTCGCCCATCAACATCGGCACGAACAGTTGGCCCTGGTTGTTGGTGTTGATCAGGTAGATCCAGAACACCACCGCCACCAGACGCGACAGCACGCATAACCAAGAATGCACCACGAAACGCGGCGCGTTGAACCCCGAGGGCATGTAGAACAGGCTGATCCCCACCAGCAACATGCCGGCGTTTTCCAGCCAGGGATCGGACAGCACCGGCGGCAGGCCAAGCATGGAGGTCAGCAACGCCGGCGCGAACAACGCCGGGATCGCGAAGACCATGTTCATGACAATTCCGATCCAGATGATGCGTTGGAACCAGCGGATACAAGTGTTCATGGCATCCTTTTCCTTATTCCTGACTCACCACAAAACCCATGTGGCGAGGGAGCTTGCTCCCGCTGGGCCGCGTAGCGGCCCCCAAGACTTCAAAAGCGACGACTGCTTCGCAGCCGAGCGGGAGCAAGCTCCCTCGCCACGGGATAGTCATACTTCAGCCAAGCGCCGTCTTCTCCAGGTGCCCGAGGATGATCGGATACACATCCACCACCGCGTCCTTGCCGAACATGCAGTCGATGTGGCCGTAGCCGGGGACCTCATGACGGCTGAACAACTGCGGGCCGTGCATCTCGCATAACCGTTCGTAGGTCTTGAGGGTGCTCTGCGGCAAGTAGCACTGGTTGTCGGCGCCGCTGATGAAGCAGATCGGCAACTTCAACCGATCGAAATGCGGCATGTAGACGTCGTTGCCCTTGAAGTCCACCAGGTGCCCCTTGCGCACGATCAGCGCCAGATGCTCGAAGGTCTGGATGTTCGACTCGCCGAACAATTCATGCAGGTTGTCGTGCAGGGTTTCATTGAGGGTGTCGTGGCGGTACAGCGACGCATACATGAACGTGATGCGGTGGCAGACCGGATTGGTGCAGTAGCCCTGGGCCTCGATCCGGGCGTAGCCGTTGAGGGCCTTGTCGTAGAGTTTGTTGAACCAGCTTTCCTTGGTGTCGGCATAGGCCGTCATGGACTTGATGCCGATGGCATCGAGCATCCCCGGCAAATGCAAACCGGCCTTCAATCCGGTGGCGGTGGCGACCACCGTGTCGGCGGCGATCTGCGAGCAGACCACCGAGCGCACGCCCTGCAAGCCCGCCAGCATCGACATGAAGAACGTCGTCGCGCCGTAGCAATGCACTACGCATTGCACGTCACGAGCCGAGGTCGCCTGCTGGATCTGCCCGATAGCGGCCTTGAAGTCGTATTGGGCCACCTGATCGCCGTTCCATTCGTTTTTGCTGGCCGGCAGCAGGATACTCACCCGCAAATCCAGCAGCCAGACGTCGTACTCGTGCTTGCACAGGTACTCCAGCAGGTTGGTGTGGATGGTGTCGGTGGAAAAGATATTCGAGCCCACGCCCAGGCCATGGACCAGCATCACCGGGCCCTTGCTGCCTGCCTGGTAGCGCGTCAGGCGCAGCTCGACGTGGTCTTCGGTCTGGAAGAAATGCACCACCGGGGCCGGTGCATCCAGCGGCCGTTTCAAGCGCGACGGCGCGTCCGGATTGAAGTAGACATCGCCGGCGAACACCCCGCCGTAGCTCTCCCACAGGATGCCGGCGAAAAACTTGCCGAATCGCGCAAGCGCCTCCACCCGCTCACGCTCGTTGCGAGCGTTGAGCACTTTCATGGTGGTCATCTGCTTGGCGAAATCCGCCGGCAGGATGTGCATCATCCCCGCGCCGAGCACCGCGCCGCTCTTGTCCGGCCCGCGATAGAGCGTGACGTAGAGGGTGCTGGTGTCGTGCCAGATGTTCAGCACGCCGTTGTCCTCCGGCACAGTCTTGAACGCACTGAAGAAATAGTCGCTGCCGTCTTCGGCGGTCAGTTTCATGTCGTAGTTCATGTGCCGCACGCCGACCTGATCCTGATACTGCTCGAACAGGTTGAACACGCCGTTGCTGGCGACCAACGGCTTCGCCGACAGCAGGGGGGCGTCGAGGGTACCCACCAGGGTCGCAGCGTGCTCCGGCTCCTTGATCAAACGATCAAGGTCGGCAGCAGTGATGGTCAGCGTGAATTCGATGGGCGAGTTGTCAGCCTTGCCGCGCTTGGCAGCTTCCTCGTAAAGCGGCAGGTCGGTGCCCTGGGGTTGGGTGAAGGCGCTGGAGAAATAGCCCTTCATGGTTTCGGTGAACTGCACGCCGAGGGTCGGCGCCGCCACCGGTTTGCGCGGGGCCGACGGCAGCGTGTAGTCGATCAGCCAACCGCGATCGGCGGCCAGCAGGCCCATGTTGCGTTCACTCACCGCTGAAATGGTCAGCAGCGGATTGACCGCCAGGGACGTCGGGATCACCGAGCCGTCCGTCACGTACAGGCCTGGGTAGACGTCGGTGCCGCTGGCGCCACTGAACACCTGCCCCTTGTGATTGACCACGCCCTGGGCGGCGTCCTCGCCCATCACGCAACCGCCCAGGGGATGGACCGAGACAATGCTGTGCTTGAGCAGCTTGGTCCAGATCGGGTTTTCGACCCAGATCCCGCCCAAGGCCTTGGTGCTCTGGTGCAGACGCTCGTTGCCGAGGGTGACGTTTTCCTGCTCGCCGACACCGGACCAGTCGATGCGCAGCTGGTCCTTGTTATCGAGGACCATGCGGCCCTTGCCGTTGTCATGACTCATGATCAGGTAGGTCTGCATGTTATGCAGCGCGCCGTAGTACGGTCCGCGCAGGAAGCTTTCGGCTTCGCGCCCCTTGTACCTTAGGGCGGCACCGAAGCCGGTGTCGGTGGGCACGCCGATCATCTCGGCGAACGCCGCCATGCTCGGCACCATGGCCCGGCCGAGGGCGCCGGGGATCGAGCCTTCTTCGATAACCATGCGGCTGCGCCAGTCGCCTTCGGTGCGCATGTCGATCACCGAGGTGATACACGGCCCCACCGGCTCCAGCTCCTTGGCCGAATGAGCGCCAAAACCGATGCCGTTGATGACCTGGTCGCAGTTGTGGCCGAAGCCGAGGATGTCACCGTTGCCACTCATGTTCTCGCCCAACTGGGCAGACATCGGCAGGCCCTTGTCTCGCGAGCGCAACATGATCTCGGTGGAGCCCAGGGTGCCGGCGGACACCACCACGATATCGGCGCGCACGAACAGCGTTGGCGCCGAGAACATTTCGCGACCACCGTCCAGGTACTGGAAATGCACGATCCAGCCGTCACCATCGCGCTCCAGGTGCCGCACCTCAGCCTGGCAGAAAATCTCCGTGCCATGGTTCCAGGCGTCCGGCAGATAATTCATCAGCGTGGTGTTCTTGGCCTTGTTGTTACAGCCCGAGACGCAGTCGCCACAGCCATTGCACGGCAACTGCTCGACGCCGACGTGGTTGAGGTTGTTCGGCAACTTGTCGAAAGTCACGTTGATCGGCGGCTTGTAGAAATGCGCGCCCTGCTTGAGGTAATCAGCGGACTTCTTATGGGCGTCGAGCTTGGGCAGGTTCGGCGAGGACGCCGGATACGGGTTGGGCTTGAGCATTTCCCGAGCCCGCGCGTAGCCGTCCTGGAGCAATGTGTCGCGGTGCTCGCGCATCGCCAGCGGCCAGCGCGGGTCCTCGAACACGCCGGGCTCTGCTTCCAGGGCGACGTTGGCGTTGATCAGTGACGTGCCGCCCAGGCCACACCCGACCACCACGTTCTGCTGGGCGTTGACGTGCAGGTCGAACAGCCCGGTGCGCGAACCGATGTGGCCGTCGGGGTCGTGCACCTGCAACTCCTCGGTGGCAGCGAGCAACGTATTGGGGTATTCGCCCGGCTGGATTTCCCGGCCACGTTCCAGCAGGCAGACCTTGCGCCCGGCCCGGGACAGGCGCGACGCAGCAATGCCGCCGCCGTAGCCGGAACCGATGACGATCACGTCGTAGTGTTCCTTGATTTCACTGATGGGGGTCGATATCCGTGTCATGTTCAAGTCCTCTCAGGCAGAAGGGGCAACTCTGCGGTTGCCTGTAGTTTCAAGGCGCACGAACGCCTGGCCGCTATCCCGTATGGGTTGGAGCGGCAGTCAACGGTGTTGATGGGAGGGAACCTCAGGCGCTATAGGCGTGCACGCTGATTGGCGGCACGCCGACCGTTGCGCCGGGGTAACGAGGTCATAGGGGTGGGCATGCAGGTCGGGGCTGAAGCGGGATACAAATTGGGGGGCTTGCTATCCATCATGCGTTCTCCCTGAACCGGCATGGATAAAGTCGCGCTGTCCTTGTGCCATGAGTGAAGACAGGCGACACCCATACGTCAAGGCGGTTCCTTAGAACTGTATGAAATTTGATCTATCGCATTCCGCGCTAAGCCCGCCGTGACCTGTAGCGTTCGACGAACAAGTTATCCACATGACAACCCACAGCTAATGGGGACAAGTGTCGAGGTGATCTGAATTTTGTAAGGGCTAATGTGAATAAAATCCGTGACTTATTCGCAAACAGTCGTTTCATGGCTGATTGACCAGTTTTTGATCAATATGCCGTAAGCCCCACACAGCGTGGCCTGGAGGACAGAGCGAACATGTTATCCACAGAAGCGCCAACAGCGTTTGGGGGTAATTTGACGATTTTGTGGAAAACAGGCTGAGCAGCCACCAACCCGGTGTTATTGCGGTGGTTTTTCTACTTGAAGTCCATGATTGATCATTAATCGATCAACTCGCTGGAAGCCCCGTACGGCATAGGTTGCAGCGTTGAGCGAACATCTTATCCACAGAAGCGCCAACAGAGATTGGGGGCAAGTCTGGCTTGGAATGCTGCGTTGCTCGCAGACAAAAGCTAATAAAAACCGCAAGTTACGCTGGTTGTTTTTTGAGCACCAGCCCGCAGAGCCTGATTTTCGTGGGGTGCAGCGATGGGCGAACAGGTTATCCACAGCCGGACACACAGGGTTTGTGGGTAACCTTCCCACAACACCGGGCTAGGCAGGAGATAGCGGGGCTCCACCAATCCCCTGTGGGAGCGAGCCTGCTCGCGAATGCGGTGGAACTGCCATGCAACGGTGACTGACGAAATGCATTCGCGAGCAGGCTCGCTCCCACAGGGTTTCGGTGGTTCTGGATCTAGCGAACTACCCCTTCCTCCACCAGCAGCTTCAAAATCGCCTCGGCCCCCGCCTCCGGAGTGACACCCTTGAGCACCTGCCCACCTCCGCCGCTGGCCTTGGCCGTGGCGGCTTTCATGCGGTCGGCGCCGCTCTTGGCCTTGATGACCTTCAGGCGCTTGGGCCGTGGCTTGGCCGGTTGCAGGGTTGCCACCGCCAGCAGGCTGTCGTCGACCACTTCGACTTCTTCCGCCTGCAACGCTCCACGCCGCGCCGGGCCATAGGCGCTCTGCCGTGGTTTGGGCGCGGCGTTATCCACAGTGGCCAGAAACGGCAGGCGCACCTTGAGCCGACGGCGCTGGCCGCGGGGCAAGGCTTGCAGCACCAGGGCCACGCCGTTGTCGATGGATTCGACCTGGGCCAATCCCACCACCAACGGCCAACCGAGGTTTTCCGCCAACAGAAACGGCAGCATGCCCGAGCCTTCACCGGTTTCCGCCTGGCTGCCGGTGAGCACCACTTGGGCGCCAGCGTCTCGCAGATATTCGGTCAACGCCGGCAACGCATCGGCGCCCTCTGGATTATCCAACACGTGAAGCTCATCCAGGCCCATGCCCAGGTAGGCGCGCAGTGCCGGTTCGGCCACGTCGCCGGCATGCAGCACTTGCAGTTCATTGCCGGCCAGTTGCAGGCCCAGCTCCACGGCGCGGGCGTCCTGTTCGGCGCGCCGGGGCCGACCAGAGGTCGGGTGGGCGCCGATGGAGACGAGGCTGATCACTTGGGTACTCATGAACGTTTCCTTAGCTTAAGCCGCATCACGCCTGGCTTCGTTGCGGTAAGCCTCTACCGCCGCGATCAGGGCCTGGAGAATCGCCGCGCTGTCGCCGATCACCGACAAGTCCGCGCGCTTGATCATGTCGCAGCCCGGATCAAGGTTGATCGCCACCACCTTGTCGCAGGCACCGATGCCTTGCAGGTGCTGGATCGCCCCGGAAATCCCCACGGCCACGTAGACCCGTGCGGTGACCCAGGTGCCGCTGGCGCCAACCTGGCGATCGCGAGCCATGTAACCGTCGTCCACCGCCACCCGCGAAGCACCTTCGGTTGCGCCCAAGGCCGCCGCTGTCCTGTGGAAAAGCTCCCAGTCCTTGACGCCGTTGCCGCCGGAGAAAATGAACTCGGCCTCGGCCATCGGGATCGCGCCCGGATCCACCGCCACCGCACCAAGATCCTCGATCCGCGACAAGCTGCGCGCCACGCTTGTGGATAACTCCACCGGCAAGACCTCGTGGCGGGTCTCGCTAACCGGCTCGGCGCATTCAGCCGCTGCCAGGATCAGTCGCGCCAACGGCCGAGCCAGGTCTTGCAGACCCGCACCGGCACGGCCGATGCACTCTTCGCCCTTGACCTGCCAGACACGAGTGGCCGGGCGTTCGCCCAAAGCCGCGGCGAAGCGCCGACCCAGTTCACCGCCACCGCTGCGGCTGTCAGGCAACAGCCAATGGCGTGGGCTGAACTGGTTATCCACAGCCCGCAGGCCTTGGACCCGTTGTTCCGGTGCATAACCGCTGAATTCCTCGCCCTCAAGCACCAGCAAGCGGTCCACGCCCGCCGTGGCGAAGGCATTCTCTTTATGCTCGCCGAAGACCACCGCCAGGACCGCGCCGTCCGCGCCCGCCAATTGATGGGCAAGGCCCAACAGGTCGCGGTCGTGACTGCTGAGACGGCCACCGACCATGTCCGGGACCACACTGATGTAAAACGCCGGTTGCGGCACCTGATGCAGCGGTAGCTGCACTTCGGTGGCCGCGGTGCGCTTGGTCGCGCCGCCCTGCTGGGCGCCGCTGCGGTCGATGCGCTTGATGCCGTTGGGGCCGATGAAGCCGACCCCATGGACGTTCTTGCGAATGACGCCGTTAGGGCCCATCCAGCTGTGCTGCACCGGTTGCATGGCCGCGTGCAGCGGGTGCAGCCGGTTACGGGCGATCCACTCGGCGCGAGGGTCGCGGCGGATGATGTCGGTCATCAATGCACCTCCGCAGGTTCACGTTTGGCCGGAGCCACGGGCTTGCTCGGGGTCGTATCCTCGAGCAGCGCATCGGCCACCAGTTCGGCAATGTCCTTGATCATTGGTCGTGGTTCGACCACGCCTTCCAGCATCGCGGTGCACTGTGGACAACCCACGGCCACCAGTTCGGCGCCGGTTTCGCGGATGTCTTCCATGCGCATGTCAGGAATACGCTGCTTGCCCGGAATGTCGGTGATCGGCGCACCGCCACCGCCGCCGCAGCAACGGGAACGGAAACCGGAGCGCTGCATCTCCTTGACCTCGATGCCCAGCGCACGCAGCACCTGGCGCGGTGCCTCGTATTCGCCGTTGTAGCGGCCCAGGTAGCAGGGGTCGTGATAAGTCACGCTGTCGCCCTTGTGCTGGCCGAGGTTCAGCGCGCCGGCGTCGATGATTTCCGCCATATAGGTGCTGTGGTGCTGCACCAGGTAGTTGCCATCGAAGGCGCCGTACTCGTTTTTCAGCACGTGGAAGCTGTGGGGGTCGCAGGTGACGATGCGGTTGAAGCGGTATTTGGCCAGGGTCTGGATGTTGCGCTTGGCCAACAGCTGGAACGTCGCTTCATCACCGAGGCGCCGGGCCACGTCGCCGCTGTCGCGTTCTTCGAGGCCGAGCACGGCGAAGTCGATCTTCGCCGCCTTGAGGACTTTGACGAAGGCGCGCAAGGTGCGCTGGTTGCGCATGTCGAAGGCACCGTCGCCGACCCAGAACAGCACGTCGGTGGATTTCTTCTCGCTGAGCAGATTAAGGTTCAAGTCCGCCGCCCAGTTCATCCGCCCGCCCGGGGCGAAGCCGCCAGGGTTGTCGGTGGCGATGAGGTTTTCCAGCACCTCGGCGCCCTTGTTCGGCGTGGCGCCTTTTTCCAGGGTCAGGTGCCGGCGCATGTCGACGATGGCGTCGACGTGCTCGATCATCATCGGGCACTCCTCGACACACGCCCGGCAAGTGGTGCAGGACCACAGGGTCTCGGCGTCCACCAGACCGTTGACGATCGGCTGGTGTGGATTACCGCCGTGCTCGCCAACGGGTTTGCCTGGG
Source organism: Pseudomonas sp. D1-1 (assembly GCF_051132225.1). Classification (NCBI taxonomy): domain Bacteria; kingdom Pseudomonadati; phylum Pseudomonadota; class Gammaproteobacteria; order Pseudomonadales; family Pseudomonadaceae; genus Pseudomonas; species Pseudomonas sp. D1-1. Next base: position 5,438,783 of record NZ_CP071676.1, read on the forward strand.
TAAGGACTGCCGGCGAACTTCGCATCGGTGCCGCCGGCCAGGCCGACGACCATGTCCTGGATGAGCTTTTTCGGGTTCAGCGGCTGGCCGGCGGCGAACGCCGGGCAGGCCGCTTCGCACTTGCCGCACTGTACGCAGGCGTCGAAGCCGAGCAACTGGTTCCAGGTGAAATCCTTGGGTTTCTCCACACCCAGCGGTGCGGCTGGGTCGTTCAGGTCCAGCGGCTTGAGGCCGGTGGAACGGCCGCCACCAAAACGTTCTGCACGGCGGTGCCAGGCCAGGTGCAGGGCACCGGCGAAGGCGTGCTTCATCGGCCCGCCCCAGGTCATGCCGAAGAACATCTCCGAGACGCCCCAGAGCACGCCCAGCCCCAACAGCGCCACCAGCAACCAGCCACCGAAGTCCGCCGGCAGAATCCCGGCCACCGGCAAGGTCACCAGGAAGAAGCTGATGGAAAACGCGAACAGGCTTTTCGGCAGGCGCATCCAGGGGCCCTTCGACAGCCGCGAAGGTGGATTGCGACGACGCAGGGCCATGAAGATCGCACCGCTGAACATCAGCAATGTGGCGAACAGCAAGGCATAGCCGAGGATACGGCTCTGCAGGCCGAAACCGTGCACCAGGATCGCCAGCACCGCCGCCAGGACAAACCCGCCCGCCGTGGCGACGTGGGTATTGGCGATGTATTTGTCCCGCGCCACCACGTGGTGCAAGTCCACCATGTAGCGCTTGGGCATGGCGAAGATGCCACCGATCAGGTCGACTTTCGACGGTCGGCCCCGGCGCCACATGTTCACCCGCCGCAAGGCACCGAGGACCGCGAGGCCCAGGGCTGCGAACAGCAGGATTGGAAGAAGGGTGTTCAACATAGGTGTTGCTCCCAAAGACCTCAGGGTCTTGCAGGCCAAACTGCGTGGATGCCTTGCCCGATTCCTGTGGGAGCGAGCCTGCTCGCGAAAGCGCTGGATCAGTCAATCCAACAGTGACTGACAAAATGCATTCGCGAGCAGGCTCGCTCCCACAGGGTTATCCACAAGCCGTTAGAAATCCTTGCACAGCCGCAGGGCGTCGTAGATGGCCGCGTGGGTATTACGCTGGGCCACGCAGTCGCCGATGCGGAACAGCAGGTAGCCATCGCCACTCTGCTCAAGGCACGGTTGCGGCTTGATCGCGAACAGTGCTTCGACGTCGATCTGGCCCTTGTTGCGCGAACCCTCCTTCAGCGCGTAGTAGATTTCTTCGTCCGGCCGCACGCCGTTCTCCACCACCACCTGGTCCACCACGCGCTCTTCCTTGGCGCCGGTATATTCGTTCTCCAGCACCGCTACCAGCTTGTCGCCTTCGCGGTAGACCTTCTCCAGCATCATGTCCCCGGTCATGATCACTTCCTTGGGGTACATGCTGCGGTAATAGGTCGGGAACGACGTCCCGCCAATGGCCACGCCTGGCTTGATATCGTCGGTGACGATCTCGACCTGGCTGCCCTTGTCGGCGAGGAAGTCGGCCACCGACATGCCGGTGAACTCGCAGATGGTGTCGTAGACCAGCACGTTCTTGCCCGGTGCAACCTTGCCGTCGAGTACGTCCCAGCTGCTGACCACCAACCCTTCGGCGGCGCCCCAGTGCTCGTTCTGCTCGACGTTCGGGTGGCCACCGACGGCCAGCACCACCACGTCCGGACGCAAGTCCATGATGGTTGGCGCATCCGCCGCCACGCCCAGGCGCAGGTCGACTTTCAACCGCGCCAGCTCCAGCTGGAACCAGCGGGTGATACCGGCGATCTGGTCCCGTTGCGGGGCTTTCGAGGCGGTGGTGATCTGTCCGCCGATGAACTCTTTCTTCTCGAACAGCGTCACGTCGTGCCCACGCTCGGCGGCCACGCGCGCCGCTTCCATCCCGGCCGGGCCGGCACCGACCACCACGACTTTGCGTTTCGGCCCAGTGGATTTCTCGATGATGTGCGGCACGCCCATGTATTCACGGGAGGTCGCGGCGTTCTGGATACACAGCACGTCCAGGCCCTGGTACTGGCGGTCGATGCAGTAGTTGGCGCCGACGCACTGCTTGATCTGGTCGATCTGGCCCATCTTGATCTTGGCGATCAGGTGCGGGTCGGCGATGTGGGCGCGGGTCATGCCGACCATATCGACGTAGCCGCCCTCGAGGATCCGCGTGGCCTGGTTCGGGTCCTTGATGTTCTGCGCATGCAGCACCGGAACCTTGACCACCTCCTTGATACCGGCGGCCAGGTGCAGGAACGGCTCCGGTGGATAACTCATGTTCGGGATGACGTTGGCCAAGGTGTTGTGGGTGTCGCAACCCGAGCCCACCACACCGATGAAATCGAGCATGCCGGTGTCGTCGTAGTACTTGGCGATCTGCTTCATGTCCTCGTGGGACAAGCCGTCCGGGTGGAATTCGTCGCCGCACAGGCGCATGCCCACGCAGAAATCGTCACCCACTTCGGCGCGCACGGCCTTCAACACTTCCAGGCCGAACTTCATGCGCCCCTCAAAAGTGCCGCCCCACTCGTCGGTCCGCTTGTTGACCCGCGGGCTCCAGAACTGGTCGATCATGTGCTGGTGCACGGCGGACAGCTCGACGCCGTCCAGGCCACCGGCCTTGGCCCGGCGCGCGGCCTGGGCGTAGTTGCCGATCACCCGCCAGATTTCTTCCGGCTCGATGGTCTTGCAGGTCGCACGATGCACCGGCTCACGCACGCCGGACGGCGACATCAGGGTCGGCCAGTTGAAACCGTCCCAGCGCGAGCGACGACCCATATGGGTAATCTGGATCATGATCTTGGCGCCATGCTTGTGCATGGCGTCGGCCAGGTTCTGGAAGTGCGGGATGATGCGGTCGGTGGACAGGTTCACCGAACTCCACCATTCCTGCGGGCTGTCGATGGCAACCACGGACGAGCCGCCGCAGATTGCCAGGCCGATGCCGCCCTTGGCCTTCTCTTCGTAATATTTCACATAGCGGTCGGTGGTCATGCCGCCGTCGGTGGCGTAGACCTCGGCGTGCGCGGTGCTGAGCACGCGGTTGCGGATGGTCAGCTTGCCGATCTGGATCGGCTGGAACATTGCTTCAAAAGCCATGGCGCGATCCTCGACTTACAACGGCTTGACGATGAACAGGCCGTCGTCGTGGCCTTCTTCGGAACCGCCGTAGACCTGCTCGGCCACGGTGCGGATCTGGCTGCCGCGAGCGGCGAGAATCTGATCCATGGCGCCGGCGAACCAGCCGGTGAACATATAGTCGACCTTGCGCCCGACCTTGCCGTACACGTAGACGAACGCTGAATGCTCGAGCTTGACGCTAGCGGTGCCTTTATCCAGGTCGATGTCCTGGATCTTGAACAGGCCCCAGCCACGCTGGGACAAGCGCTTCATGTAATGCTCGAACACCGCGACGCCTTCCAGGCCGTGACATTCGGCTTCTTTTTCGCACCAGTGCCAGGCGGATTTGTAGCCGGCCTTGTAGAGGATTTCGGCGTAGGCATCGGCGCCCAGCACTTCCTCGATACCCATGTGGTTGTTGACGAAGAAGTGCCGCGGCACGTATAGCATCGGCAGGGCGTCGGAGGTCCAGACACCGGTTTCGCTGTCGACTTCGATTGGCAGTTGCGGGGCGATCTTGGCCATGAAAACGTGACTCCGGAAATTCGTGATGTGCCTGCGGCGCGAGTGGCCGCAGGTAAAGGATTCGGTGACGCGGCGGGGTTTATTCGCCCCAGACGTCCTTGAGAACGTTCACCCAGTTCTCGCCCATGATCTTGCGCACCACCCGCTCCGGGTGACCGCGCTTGAGCAGCGTCTCGGTGAGGTTCGGGAACTCGCCCACGGTGCGGATGCCCAGGGGGTTGATGATCTTGCCAAAGCTGGTCAGACGACGGGCATAGCCCTTGTCGTGGGTCAGCATCTCGAAGAAATCCTGGCCATGGCCCTGGGTGAAGTCAGTGCCGATGCCGATGGCGTCTTCGCCGACGATGTTCATGGTGTATTCAATGGCTTCGGCGTAGTCGTCGATGGTCGAATCGATGCCCTTGGCCAGGAACGGCGCGAACATGGTCACGCCGACGAAACCGCCGTGGTCGGCGATGAACTTCAGTTCCTCGTCAGACTTGTTGCGTGGGTGCTCTTTCAGACCGGACGGCAGGCAGTGGGAGTAGCAGACCGGCTTCTTCGATTCGAGAATGACTTCTTCGGAAGTCTTGGAACCAACGTGGGACAGGTCGCACATGATGCCGACGCGGTTCATCTCGGCGACGATTTCACGACCGAAGCCCGACAGGCCGCCGTCGCGCTCGTAGCAGCCGGTGCCCACCAGGTTCTGGGTGTTGTAGCACATCTGCACCACGCCGACGCCCAGCTGCTTGAAGATCTCGACATAGCCGAGCTGGTCCTCGAAGGCATGGGCGTTCTGGAAGCCGAAGATGATGCCGGTCTTGCCCTGCTCCTTGGCACGACGGATGTCGGCGGTGGTCTTCACCGGGATCACCAGGTCGCTGTTTTCGCGGATCAGTTTCTGGCTGGCGACGATGTTGTTGATGGTGGCCTGGAAACCTTCCCACACCGACACGGTGCAGTTGGCTGCGGTCAGGCCGCCCTTGCGCATGTCTTCGAACAGGTCACGGTTCCACTTGGCAATGATCAGCCCGTCGATAACGATGCTGTCGGCGTGCAATTCGGCTGGGCTCATCAGGCAGTCCCCTTGTTGGCGATTCATGCGCCGAATCGTGTGCCGGCGCTTTGGGGCCAGCATATGCCTGAGGGCCGTCGCGACCGGGTGCAAAAACGACAGGGGAATTGCCGAAAGCGTCAATCCGCGACAATGGGCTGCGACAGGCCCACCCTGCCCATCTGTTCTTTACCCGGCGCTTGCGCCAGAATCCGCTGCACCACTGGATTCAACCGGACTCGAGCGACAACCGATGAAATCGATTTTCTTCGCCCTGGCACTGATCAGCACCGTCGCCCACGCGACCGAAGACACCGAACCCAACCCCTGCGACGAAGTTGAAAACGACGTCCAGACCCTGGCCTGTTCGGCCTACGGCAAAGCCGCCGCCGAACAACTGCTCAACGAAAACCTGCAAAGCCTCAACGAACGCCTGCAAACCCGCTACGCCAGCGACAAGGCCCAGCTCAACGACATCACCGCCAAGATCAAGGCCGCCCAGCAACTGTGGCAAAAGCAGCGCGAAGCCGACTGCGCGATCGCCGCCTTCCCGGCCAAACCTGGCAGCGACGCCTACAAAATCGCCGAAAACGACTGCATGGCCCAGGTGAGCGATGACCGGTCGGAGTTTTTGGAGTCGATTGGACAGGAATAAATTGGGCGCAACATCCCGACACCATCCGGCCGTTGGTCCTGGAAGAGATATAAGTCAGGATTCGCAAATCTTATAAAAGACTTATACCTCGACATGAGCCTGGTGAAACGCGATGAACGTACCTACTGACATTCAGATCATCAACGACGCAGACGGAAATCCGGCCTTTGTGGTCATTCCGTATGCGCAATACGTTGCGCAGAAATTGGAACCCGATCTGATTCCTCATGAAGTCGTTAGCCGTATCGTCGACGGCGCCACGCCCATACGCGCCTGGCGCGAGCATTTGAACCTGACCCAAGACGAAGTTGCCAAGCGTCTCGGTATTTCCCAACCGGCGTTTGCCCAGCAAGAATCTGTGGCCAAACCTCGCCGAGCTACACGAGAAAAAATTGCCTCTGCCTTTGGCATCCATGCTGATCAACTGGAGCTATAGATTCGCAAGGCGTTGAGCCTCAAGGTGGGTAAACTGGCGCTCCAGACCACCCGAACCCAAGGCCCGAGCATGATCATCTGCGGCATCGAAATCAAAGGCAGCGAAGCGATCATCGCCGTTGCTTCGCTGGACCAGCAGGCGTTGAGCCACGTCGCGCTCAGTACCAAGAAAATCGCCCTTGACGACGATGACGAAGCCGCCAACGTCAAGGCCTTTGCCGCGCAGGTTCGGGCGTTCGTGACGGACAACGGCATCGAACGCATCGCCATCAAGAAGCGCAGCAAGAAAGGCGAATTCGCCGGTGGGCCGACCACCTTCAAGATCGAGGGCATTTTCCAGTTGCTGGAAGGTTGCGAGGTGATGCTGCTGTCGCCGCAGACCATCAACGCGCAGAGCAAGAAACACGACTTCGTCCTGCCGGCGACGCTGAACAAGTATCAGCATGAGGCGTACAAGGCAGCCTGCTCGGCACTGATGAAGAAATAGACCTTCCCAGCCGAACACAGCCCCCCGTGGCGAGGGAGCTTGCTCCCGCTGGGCTGCGCAGCGGCCCCGAAACCCGGCACCCTGGTGTGTCAGTTTGATTGAGTCGATGACATTGGGACTGCTTCAGCCCAGCGGGAGCAAGCTCCCTCGCCACGGTGTATTTCCAGACTATGAAAACCTGTCAAACCACCTCCCGCTCATCCCCCTGCCGTCGCCGATCCTCCCGTGGACACCGGGCAAACCGTGCCCGATAGCTGCGGGTGAAGTACGACGGCGACTCGAACCCGCAGGCGATGCTCACCTCCAGCACGCTCATGTCGGTCTGACGCAGCAGTTGCCGGGCCTTTTCCAGGCGCAGGCGCAGGTAGAAGTTGCTCGGGGTGTCGTTCAGGTGCAGCCGGAACAAGCGCTCCAGCTGACGCCGCGTCACGTTGATCGACTCGGCCAGGGCCAGGGTGCTCAAGGGCGGTTCGCTATGGGTCTCCATCTCGCCGATGACCTGCACCAGCTTCTTGTTGCGGATGCCATAGCGCGTGGCGATTTCCATGCGCTGGTGATCCTTGCGCGGACGAATGCGACCGAGCACGAATTGCTCGCTGACCTGGATCGCCAGCTCCGGGCCGTGGGCCTGGCCGATCAGGTCGAGCATCAGGTCGATGGAGGCGGTGCCGCCGGCGCAAGTGATGCGACGGCGGTCAATCTCGAACAGTTCCTGGGTCACGCCGAGCTGTGGATAAGATTCCTTGAACGCCTCGATCGCCTCCCAGTGCAGCGTCACCCGGTGGCCATCCAGTAGCCCCGCCTCGGCCAGGACCACGCTGCCGGTGTCGATACCGCCAAGGATGACACCTTCATTGTCCAGTCGATGCAACCAGCGCTCCAACGCCGGGCTGGCAAATTTCAACGGTTCGAAACCCGCCACGACCCACAGCGTCGCACCCTTCTTCAGCGGCTCCAGCGCGGCGTCGGCGTTGACCGACATGCCGTTGCTCGCCAGCACCGCACCGCCATCGGCGCTCAGTACATGCCAGCGGTACAGCTCGCCGCGAAAACGGTTGGCGACCCGCAAGGGCTCGATGGCCGAGATGAAACCGATGGCCGAGAAACCCGGCATCAACAAGAAATAAAAATCCTGGGACATGGAGCGCACTCGGTTGACGGGCAGCGTGCGGACCTTGATACGCCACTTGCAAGCGTCCTTCAAGCGCACAGGTCGCTGCAGTGCAAGAGCAGGTCGCCGCTGTGCGTTTTGCGCGGGGCCCGGCTGCGTACTTTGGCATCACCGGCGCGCAGATGCCGGAACCCATAACAACAAGCTGCCGAGGAACCTGACAATGAAACACCTGATCAGCTACTGCGTTCTTGCAATCAGCGCCACGTCTCTCCTGAACCAGACAGCCCTCGCAGCCGAACCCGCTGCCTGCCAGAACGTGCGCCTGGGCGTGGTCAACTGGACCGACGTCATTGCCACCAGCGCCTTGACCCAAGTGATGCTCGATGGCCTCGGTTACAAGACCAAGCAGACCAGCGCCTCCCAGCAGATCATTTTCGCCGGCATCCGCGACCAGCGCCTGGACCTGTTCCTGGGCTACTGGAACCCGCTGATGACCCAGACCATCACCCCGTTCGTCGAGGCGAAGCAGGTCAAGGTGCTGGAGCAGCCGAGCCTGAAGGACGCCCGCGCCACCCTGGCCGTACCCACTTACCTGGCCGACAAGGGCCTGAAGACCTTCGCTGATATCGCCAAATTCGAAAAAGAGCTGGCCGGCAAGATCTACGGCATCGAGCCCGGTTCCGGTGCCAACACTCAGATCAAAGCGATGATCGCCAAGAACCAGTTTGGCCTGGGCAAGTTCCAGCTGGTCGAGTCCAGCGAGGCCGGCATGCTCGCGGCGGTAGACCGCGCCGTGCGGCGCAAGGAAGCCGTGGTGTTCTTCGGCTGGGCGCCGCACCCGATGAACGTCAACGTGCAGATGACCTATCTCACCGGCAGCGAAGACGCCCTCGGCCCGAATGAAGGCATGGCCAGCGTCTGGACCGTCACCGCGCCGGACTACGCCGAGCAATGCCCGAACGTCAGCCGCCTGCTGAGCAACCTGACCTTCAGCGCCGAAGACGAGAGCCGGATGATGCAGCCGCTGCTCGACCACAAGGACCCACTGGAGTCCGCCCGGCAATGGCTGAAGGACCACCCGCAAGACAAGCAGCGCTGGCTCGAAGGCGTGACCACTTTCGACGGCAAGCCGGCCATCGACAACCTGAAACTGACCAGCAACTGATCAACCGTTATCCCTCTGCGCAGCTCCAAAGGGCTGCGCGGTGACTCACCACGCCTGAAGGAATCTGCACCATGAACCACGACGTCATCATCACCTGCGCACTCACCGGTGCTGGCGACACGACCGCCAGGAGCCCGCACGTGCCGGTCACCCCGAAACAGATCGCCGCTGCGGCCGTCGAAGCGGCCAAGGCCGGCGCCACCGTGGTCCACTGCCATGTGCGCGACCCACAGACCGGCAAATTCAGCCGCGACGTGGCGCTGTACCGCGAAGTGATGGAGCGCATCCGCGAGGCCGACGTCGACATCATCGTCAATCTCACCGCCGGCATGGGCGGCGACCTGGAAATCGGTAGCGGCGAAAAACCCATGGAGTTCGGCCCCAACACCGATCTGGTGGGCCCACTGACCCGCCTGGCCCACGTCGAGGAGCTGTTGCCGGAAATCTGCACGCTGGATTGCGGCACCCTTAACTTCGGCGACGGCGACACCATTTACGTCTCCACCCCGGCGCAACTGCGGGCCGGCGCCAAGCGCATCACCGAGCTGGGGGTCAAGGCCGAGCTGGAGATCTTCGACACCGGGCACCTGTGGTTCGCCAAGCAGATGATCAAGGAAGGCCTGTTGGACAACCCCTTGTTCCAGCTCTGCCTGGGTATCCCGTGGGGCGCGCCGGCGGATACCACCACCATGAAGGCCATGGTCGACAACCTGCCCGCCGACGCGGTGTGGGCCGGCTTCGGTATCGGCCGCATGCAAATGCCGATGGCGGCACAGGCCGTTTTGCTGGGCGGCAACGTGCGGGTCGGGCTGGAAGACAACCTCTGGCTGGACAAAGGCGTACTCGCCACCAATGGACAACTGGTGGAGCGTGCCGGCGAAATCCTCAGCCGCCTCGGCGCGCGCGTGCTTACGCCGGCTGAGGGCCGCAAGAAAATGGGCCTGACCCAGCGCGGCTAACCAAATCTCCACCGTCTTCCCTGTGGGAGCGAGCTTGCTCGCGATAGCGATAGTCCGACCGTCAAAGATGCGTCAGATGCACCGCCGCCATCGCGAGCAAGCTCGCTCCCACAGGTGACCCTCACTCTTTTCAGGAAACCACCATGAGCTTCATCACCAACATCAGAACCTTCGCCGCCCTGGGCAGCGGCGTCATCGGCAGCGGTTGGATCAGCCGCGCCCTGGCCCACGGCCTGGACGTGGTCGCCTGGGACCCGGCGCCGGGTGCCGAAGCGGCCTTGCGCAAACGCGTCGCCAACGCCTGGGGCGCCTTGGAAAAACACGGCCTGGCCCCCGGCGCATCGCAGGATCGCTTGCGCTTTGTTGCGACCGTCGAGGAATGCGTACGCGAGGCCGATTTCATTCAGGAAAGCGCTCCCGAGCGGCTGGAGCTCAAGCTTGAGCTGCACGCCCAGATCAGCGCCGCCGCCAAGCCGGATGCGCTGATCGGCTCGAGCACCTCGGGGCTTTTGCCGAGCGAGTTCTATGCAAACTCCACTCATCCGGAGCGCTGCGTGGTCGGGCATCCATTCAACCCGGTCTACCTGCTGCCCCTGGTGGAAGTGGTCGGTGGCAAGCACACCGCGCCTGAAGCCGTACAAGCGGCGATGGAGGTCTACGAATCCCTTGGCATGCGCCCGCTGCACGTGCGCAAGGAAGTCCCCGGTTTCATCGCCGATCGCCTGCTCGAAGCGCTGTGGCGCGAGGCCCTGCACCTGGTCAACGACGGCGTGGCGACCACCGGCGAAATCGACGATGCCATTCGTTTTGGCGCCGGCCTGCGCTGGTCGTTCATGGGCACTTTCCTGACCTACACCCTGGCCGGCGGCGATGCCGGGATGCGCCATTTCATGGCCCAGTTCGGCCCGGCGCTGCAATTGCCGTGGACCTACCTGCCGGCGCCGGAGCTGACCGAGAAACTGATCGACGATGTGGTGGAAGGGACGAGCGAGCAACTGGGGCGCCACAGCATTTCGGCGCTGGAGCGCTATCGTGATGATTGCCTGATGGCGGTGCTGGAGGCGGTGAAGGCCACCAAGGAAAAGCATGGAATGGCCTTCGCCGAGTAACCCTTGGTTTTTTGGGCCAGCAGGTCTGGCCCCATCGCGAGCAAGCTCGCTCCCACATTGGCTCTGTGTCGTTTACAAAACCTGTGGGAGCGAGCTTGCTCGCGATGGCGTCCTCCCAATCGCCACAACAATCGGAACCCACCCTCATGCCCGCTCTTACCACCTACCAAACCCCCATCCTCCCGGAATGGGTCGACTACAACGGTCACTTGCGCGATGCCTTCTACCTGCTGATCTTCAGCTACGCGACCGACGCGCTGATGGACCAACTCGGCCTGGACAGCCAGAACCGCGAAGCCAGCGGCCATTCGCTATTCACCCTTGAACTGCACCTGAACTACCTCCACGAAGTGAAGCTCGGGGCCGAGGTAGAGGTGCACACACAACTCATCGGCCACGACACCAAACGCCTGCACCTCTACCACAGCCTGCACCTGGTGGGCGGAGACAAAGAGCTGGCCGGCAATGAGCAGATGCTGCTGCACGTCGACCTGGCCGGCCCGCGCTCAGCGCCTTTCACCGAGCAGACCCTGGGCCGACTCAAAGCCCTGATCGACGAACAATCCGACCTGCCGGCTCCGACCTGCATTGGCCGCGTCATCGCCTTGCCGCCCGCCCGATAAGTCTCGAACAGGAGACCGCCATGAACATCGCCGCCGCTATTGCCGACTTCCGACGCTACCCTCTTGTCCAGGCATTGAGCGCTGTAACACCCTTGGGCGACCGGGTCCACGTCACGTGGGCCGACGGCCGGATCAGCCCGTTTCACCATCAATGGCTGCGGGACAACTGCCCCTGCGCGCAGTGTGTCTACAGCGTCACCCGCGAGCAGGTCCTGGAGATCGTCGACGTCCCGGAAGACCTGACGCCCGGCGCAATCGACATCGACGGCGCGGGCTGCCTACACGTGGTTTGGCAGGACGGCCATCAGAGCCTTTTCGACCCGGGTTGGTTGCGCGCCCATGCCTATGACGATCAATCCAGGGCCGAGCGACTGGCGGGCAGACCACAACGCCAACTATGGCAGCACGATCTGTCACTGCCAGTGTTCGAATACCAGGCCCTGATGGAGGACGCCGACACCTTGCTGAAATGGCTACTGGCAGTACGCGACATCGGCCTGACCCAGGTACGGGGCGTCCCCACCGAACCCGGCTCGCTGAAACTGATTGCCCAGCGCATTTCCTTTATCCGCGAAAGCAATTTCGGCGTGCTGTTCAACGTGCAGTCCAAGGCCGATGCCGACAGCAACGCCTATACCGCCTTCAATCTGCCGCTGCACAGCGACCTGCCAACACGGGAACTGCAGCCGGGTTTGCAGTTCCTGCATTGCCTGGTGAACGACGCCGACGGTGGCGAGAGCATCTTCGTCGACGGTTTCGCCATCGCCCAGGCGCTGCGCCGGGAAGACGCCGAAGCCTTCGACGCGCTGTGCCAGATCCCGGTGGAGTTTCGCAACAAGGATCGCCACAGCGACTACCGCTGCCTGGCGCCGATCATCGCCCTGGATACGCTGGGGCAGGTCTCGGAGATCCGCATGGCGAATTTCTTGCGCGGACCGTTCGATACGTCGGTGGAGCAGATGCCCAGGCTCTATCAAGCCTATCGCCGCTTCATTGCCCTGACCCGCGAGCCTCGGTTTCGCCTGGTACAGAGGCTTGAACCCGGCCAGCTCTGGTGCTTCGACAACCGTCGCACCCTCCACGCGCGCAATGCGTTCGACCCAGCCTCCGGGGCGCGACACTTCCAGGGGTGTTATGTCGATCGGGATGAATTGCTGTCGCGGATTCTGGTGTTGCAGCGTTAGACCGCGTCATCGTTCTTCGCGAGCAGGCTCGCTCCCACAGGGTTCTGTGTCGATCACAAAATCTAATGTGGGAGCGAGCCTGCTCGCGAAAGCACCCGATCAGACAACTCATTTCCCCCTGATTCACACAGACAAAAAAATCCCCGATCAAGCCGTGACAGGATCGGGGCAGGAGCGTTACTGGAGGAGCCGTTGCGCGAGGGTGACCAAACCATCGTGATTCAGCTTGGGGCCAGTGTGCCCACTCCCGAGGCGGGCGAGTTAGCCGAAAACGACCCGTTCATAGTCATTCAGGCCAGATCGACGATTTGCCCTTGCCGCCGCTTCGGACGGCTACCAGAATCCAGTCACGACCCCAATCCCTGAACAAGGAAAAGCGTCATGATGTACGCCGATTTGATCGACCAGGAAGACCTGCTGGGCCAGCTCAAGGCCCTGGGGCTGCCGATACCCAGCGGTGCGACCGCCGAGCAGGCCTGTGAATGCGCGGTGCGCGGCCTGGACCGGGCGCGCGCCAATGAACTGCGGCGCATGGTCAAGGACATGTACACCAGCAGCGCGACCATCCTGCCGGCGGTGCGTCAGGCGATCGACCAGCAACTGTTGCCAGCGTTGGCGCAATACCAGCAAAACCATAGCGCCTGAAACTGACTATTCGCGAGCAGGCTCGCTCCCACAGGTTCTGTGTGGTTCACAAATCCTGTGGGAGCGAGCCTGCTCGCGATGAAAGCGCTGAGGTCTTAGAGCCTCACACTGGCAAACGTCGACTCGTTGCGCGCCTGGCTCAAGGCCGACAGCGGGCCGGACAATGGCGACAGCACCAGGGCCTGCGGCAACGGCATCATCGCTACCTGCTGCGTAGTGTTGGAACCGACGCGCTCGTCGCGCGGTGGAATGCCGAAGTATTCGCGGTAGCACTTGGAGAAGTGCGGGGTGGAGACGAAGCCGCACACCGAGGCCACTTCGATGATCGACATCGGCGTCTGCTTGAGCAGCTGCCGCGCGCGGATCAGCCGCAGCTTGAGGTAGTAGCGCGACGGCGAACAGTGCAGGTATTTCTGGAACAGGCGCTCGAGCTGACGTCGGGACACGGCGACATACACCGCCAGCTCGTCCAGGTCGATCGGCTCTTCGAGGTTGGCCTCCATCAGTGCGACGATTTCCTGCAACTTCGGCTGGTTGGTGCCGAGCATATGCTTGAGCGGCACGCGCTGGTGATCCTGCTCGTTGCGGATGCGCTCATAGACAAACATTTCCGAGATTGCTGCCGACAGTTCGCGACCGTGATCGCGGCTGATCAAGTGCAGCATCATATCCAGTGGCGCGGTGCCGCCGGAACTGGTGAAGCGATTGCGGTCGAGGGTGAACAGCCGCGTGCTCATCGACACCCGCGGGAAGGCTTCCTGCATGGCTGCCAGGCATTCCCAGTGCACGCTGCAATCGAAACCGTCCAGCAGGCCGGCACAGGCCAGGGCCCAACTGCCGGTGCAGACCGCGCCGAGGCGACGGGACTGCCGGGCCTGGCTTTGCAGCCAGGAGACATGCTCACGAGTAACGGTGCGCTGGATGCCGATGCCGCCGCAGACGATGACGGTGTCGAGGGCCGGCGCTTTGTGCATGGAGGCGTCAGGCGTGATCTGCAGACCGTCACTGGCCCAGACCTGCCCGCCATCGACGGTCAGGGTGGTCCAGCGATACAACTCGCGACCGGACAGCTGGTTGGCCATGCGTAGCGGTTCCACCGCGGACGCCAGGGAAATCAGCGTGAAATTGTCCAGCAGCAAAAAGCCGATGGATTGAGGCGCACGGTTCTGGGGTTGAGCCCCAGAGTTGGACGTCGTCATCGCGGTATCTCCTCACACAAAGCGGGTGATGGCCTCAGGCGGAGGCTCTTGTTATTGCCCATCATTCTCTTGCGTGAGACGGGGCTTTATTAGGACAGAGCAATTGCCATGCCTAAATTTGAATGCGCGTTCAATAAATCCTGAAAACGACATGCCGACCTGTCTATTCAAGGGGCCTGTCAGGGCTGGTTTGAAAGTGCCATCAACGGCCCCAGGCACCTGCCACAGTGGGCTGTGAGCAGATCGGTAGCACTTGTGGTAACTGGGCTGCGCCGCTTGCACGGCGGATGTCACCGCAAGCGCGGGGACGGACGGTAGCGCGGCGGACAATGGCGTGACCGATAAGTCAGGTCTTGTCTGTTTGCGACGCGCCAAAACGTGGCGTGTTTTTGCAGCGGTGTTCATTTTACGAGCGGTTTGTACAATCTTTTGTGGCGAGGGGATTTATCCCCGTTGGGTCGCGAAACGCCCCCCTGCGTTTTTTCTGATGCATCGAGGAGCTCGATTCAGGGGCCGCTTCGCAGCCCAACGGGGATAAATCCCCTCGCCACATGAGTTTGCGCAGGCTTGGGTTCAACACTCCACCGCACTCACCGCCAACCCGCCCCGCGATGTCTCTTTATATTTGTCATGCATGTCGGCGCCGGTGTCACGCATGGTGCGGATCACCCGGTCGAGGGAGATGAAGTGCTGGCCGTCGCCGCGCAGGGCCATTTGGGCGGCGTTGATGGCTTTCACCGCGGCAATCGCGTTGCGCTCGATGCAGGGCACCTGGACCAGGCCGCCGACCGGGTCGCACGTCAGGCCAAGGTTGTGCTCCAGGCCGATTTCCGCGGCGTTGCACAATTGCTCCGGCGTGGCCCCGAGGATTTCCGCCAGGCCCGCCGCCGCCATGGCGCAGGCCGAGCCGACTTCGCCCTGGCAGCCGACTTCGGCGCCGGAGATCGAAGCGTTCTTCTTGCACAAAATCCCCACCGCCGCTGCGCTGAGGAAATAATCCACCACGTTGGCGTCGGTCACCGCTTCGCTGAATTTCATGAAGTAGTGCAGCACCGCCGGAATGATCCCCGCCGCGCCATTGGTCGGCGCCGTGACCATGCGCCCGCCGGCGGCATTTTCCTCGTTGACCGCCAGGGCGAACAGGTTGACCCATTCCATGGCACTCAAGGTCGAGCCGATCACGTTCGGTTTGTTCAGTTCCTGCAGGCTGCGATGCAACTTGGCCGCCCGCCGCCGCACGTTCAGGCCGCCGGGCAGGATGCCTTCGTGCTTGAGGCCTTGCTCAACACAATCCTGCATGGCCCGCCAGAGTTTCATCAGGCCGCTGCGGATCTCTTCCTCGGAGCGCCAGACCTTTTCATTCGCCATCATCAACTCGGCCACCCGCAGGTTGTGGGTGCGGCACAGGGCCAGGAGTTCTTCGGCGCTGGAAAAATCGTACGGCAGTTCGGTACTGTCCAGGTCCACCACGCCGCTGGAAGCCTGGGCCTGGTCAACAACAAAACCTCCGCCGATGGAATAGTAGGTGTCGCGGTGCAATTCGCCGCTGGCGCCTTCAGCAATCAAGGTCATCGCGTTAGGGTGGAACGGCAGGTTCTCGTCGATCAGGCGCATGTCGCGCGGCCATACAAAAGGCACCGGCAGACGCCCATCCAGCAATAAGGTCCCGGTTTCGCGCAGCAGTTCGATGCGCGTGCCGATCTGCGACGGGTCGATCGCGTCAGGCCATTCGCCCATCAGCCCCATGATCGTGGCGTTGTCGCTGCCATGGCCGATGCCGGTCGCCGACAGCGAACCGTACAACTGCACCTCGACCCGGCGCACATCGTGCAGCAGCGCCTTCGCCCGCAGCGCTTCAACGAACAGCGCCGCGGCGCGCATGGGGCCCACGGTATGGGAACTGGACGGGCCGATACCGATCTTGAACAGGTCGAACACGCTGATTGCCATGCCTTGGATCTCCAGAACGGTCACATCCGGGCGCAGGAGCGCCCGGTGGCGGAGCTGCTACGCTCAACGCCGGGATGGCCGCATCATCCGGCTTTTGAATCGGCTTTCGACGTCTGACACCGACGCAATCATGCCCAGCAGCGCCGCGCCCTTGTCGCCCAGGTTTTACGACGTTTTTTTGCGTGTCAGAAGCCAGCCGGGGGCGGAAAAAATCTGTAAACGACGTCACCAACACTGGATGCGACCCTCCCTGTACTGGATACGACGCACCCTGTAGGCGTCGGATTTGCACTGGTACATGATCGGTTACGGCTCGTTTGCAAGGCCGCGTGTCACCCAGGGTGCCCACGCGCCACCAACCGCAACATTAAAAAAGCAAAAAAGCGCGGTTGTCCCCGACCGGACACTGCCGATAAAACACCAGGAGTCCACCCATGAAAGGTTCCAAGCCGTTGTTGTTGGCCGCCATGCTGAGTCTTCCGATGCTGGCCAACGCTGCAGAGCCCGCTCAGTGCAGCACCGTCAACTTCTCCGATGTCGGCTGGACGGACATCACCGTTACCACCGCTACCACCAGCGTCGTGCTCGACGCCCTCGGCTACAAGACCAAGACCACCATGATCTCCGTACCAGTGACCTACAAATCCCTGGCCGACGGCAAGAACATGGACGTTTTCCTCGGCAACTGGATGCCGACCATGGAAAACGACATCAAGGCCTACCGCGAAGCCGGCACCGTGGAAACCGTGCGCGCCAACCTGGAGAACGCCAAGTACACCCTGGCCGTCCCCGAAGAGCTGTATGAAAAGGGTCTGAAGGATTTCGCCGACATCGCCAAGTTCAAGAAGGAACTGGACGGCAAGATCTACGGCATCGAACCGGGCAACGACGGCAACCGCTTGATCCAGAGCATGATCGACAAGAACGCCTTCGGTCTCAAGGACGCTGGCTTCAAGGTCGTCGAATCCAGCGAAGCCGGCATGCTGTCGCAGGTCGATCGCGCCCAGCGTCGTAACACCGCCGTGGTGTTCCTGGGCTGGGAACCGCACCCGATGAACACCCGCTTCAAGATGAAATACCTCACCGGTGGCGATGAATTCTTCGGTCCGAACTTCGGCCAGGCAACCATCTACACCAACACGCGCAAGGGCTACGCCCAGGAATGCGGCAACGTCGGCCAACTGCTGAAAAACCTGGTCTTCACCCTCGACATGGAAAGCACGCTGATGGGCAACGTGCTGGACGACAAGATGAAGCCTGAAGCCGCCGCCAAGGCCTGGCTGAAGAAAAACCCACAGGTGCTCGACACCTGGCTCGCCGGCGTCACCACCATTGACGGTAAACCTGGCCTGGAGGCCGTGAAAGCCAAGCTCGCGCAGTAAAAGCTTATGCCGGGCGAGTTCACTCGCCCGGGCTGTTTATTCCTTGCATGCGGAAGTTCACTACCATGCTTATTGATCAGAAAATACCCTTGGGCCAGTACATCGCGGGCTTTGTCGAATGGTTGACGCAAAACGGCGCCAACACTTTCGATGCCATTGCGATGTTTCTGGAAACGATGATTCACGGCGTGACGTTTGCGCTGACCTGGTTCAATCCCCTGGCCCTGATCGGCCTCATTGCCCTGCTGGCGCATTTTATCCAGCGCAAATGGGGCCTGACCGTTTTTGTCATCGCCTCGTTCCTGCTGATCCTCAACCTGGGTTACTGGCAGGAAACCATGGAAACCCTCGCCCAGGTGCTGTTCGCGACCCTGGTCTGCGTGCTGATCGGCGTGCCGCTGGGCATTGTTGCCGCGCACAAGCCGATGTTCTACACCATGATGCGTCCGGTGCTCGATCTGATGCAGACCGTACCGACCTTCGTTTACCTCATTCCTACCCTGACCCTCTTCGGTCTGGGTGTGGTCCCGGGCCTGATCTCCACGGTGGTGTTCGCCATTGCCGCGCCCATCCGCCTGACCTACCTGGGCATCCGCGACGTTCCGGACGAACTGATGGACGCCGGCAAAGCCTTCGGCTGCTCCCGTCGCCAACTCCTCTCACGCATTGAATTGCCCCATGCCATGCCGAGCATCGCCGCCGGCATTACCCAATGCATCATGCTGTCGCTGTCGATGGTGGTCATTGCGGCGCTGGTCGGTGCCGACGGCCTGGGCAAACCCGTGGTCAACGCACTGAACACCGCCGATATCGCCCTGGGCTTCGAAGCCGGCCTGGCGATCGTATTGCTGGCGATCATGCTCGACCGAATCTGCAAACAACCCGACGCCAAAGTAGGGGGTGACGCATGAGCATAATCCGCTTCGAAGAGGTCGACGTGATCTTCTCCAAAGATCCACGCGAAGCCCTCAAGCTGCTCGACAAGGGCATGACCCGCAACGAAATCCTGAAGCAGACCGGGCAGATCGTCGGCGTGGAAAAGGCCAGCCTGGATGTCGAAAAAGGCGAGATCTGCGTACTGATGGGCCTCTCCGGCTCCGGCAAGTCGAGCCTGTTGCGCTGCATCAACGGTTTGAACACAGTGAGTCGCGGCAAACTGTTCGTCGAACACGAAGGCCGTCAGATCGACATCGCCTCCTGCACCCCCGCCGAGTTGAAGATGATGCGCACCAAGCGCATCGCCATGGTCTTCCAGAAATTTGCCCTGATGCCCTGGCTGACAGTGCGCGAGAACATCAGCTTCGGCCTGGAAATGCAGGGCCGCCCGGAGAAGGAACGCAAGAAGCTGGTGGATGAAAAGCTGGAGCTGGTGGGCCTGACCCAGTGGCGCAACAAGAAGCCCGACGAGCTGTCCGGCGGCATGCAACAACGGGTCGGCCTGGCCCGCGCCCTGGCGATGGACGCCGATATCCTGCTCATGGACGAACCCTTCTCGGCCCTCGACCCGCTGATCCGCCAAGGCCTGCAGGACGAACTGCTGGAGCTGCAGCGCAAGCTGAGCAAGACCATCGTATTCGTCAGCCATGACCTCGACGAGGCCCTGAAACTGGGCAGCCGCATCGCGATCATGAAAGACGGCCGCATCATCCAGTACAGCAAGCCGGAACAGATCGTGCTGAACCCGGCGGATGACTATGTGCGCACCTTTGTCGCCCATACCAACCCGCTCAACGTGCTCTGCGGCCGCAGCCTGATGCGCACCCTGGACAACTGCAAGCGCATCAACGGTTCCGTGTGCCTGGACCCGGGCGGCGATTCCTGGCTCGACCTGGCCGAAGGCAACACCATCAAGGGCGCCCGCCAGAACGGCGCCGCGCTGGACTTGCAAAACTGGGCACCGGGCCAGGCCGTCGAGGGCCTCGGCCGCCGTCCGACTCTGGTGGACTCCAGCATCGGCATGCGCGACGCCTTGCAGATCCGCTACCAGACCGGCAACAAGCTGGTGCTCCACGATAACCAGAAGGTCGTCGGGATCCTCGGCGACAGCGAGCTGTACCACGCGCTGCTAGGCAAGAACCTGGGCTGAGTCCGGGCACACAAAAACGCCGCGAGATGATCGCGGCGTTTTTGTTTGTGCAGGAACAAGAATTGAAACGCTCTTGTGGTGAGGGGATTTATCCCCGCTGGAGTGCGAAGCACTCCCAGAGCCAGGCAACTCGGAGTGTCAAATCAGATTGAGTCGCTGCTATTGGGGCCGCTTCGCAGCCCAGCGGGGATAAATCCCCTCGCCACAACAGTGTTTACAACTATCGAACGGGGTCAGTTATAGACCCGCCCCACCCCCGCCAACTCCGCCCGCTCCTGCTCAACCCGCACATCCTCGCGCATGGCCTTGTGCAGGCCGAACATGAAGAATACCAGCACCACCGAGAACGGCAGCCCGGCCAGCACGACCATGGTTTGCATCGCCTCGAAGTTACCGGCAAACAACAGGCCGATGGTCACCAGCGTGATCACCACCGACCAGAAGATCCGCAACCAGTGGGGGGCATCTTCATCGACATTGCCGCCCGTGCACGAGAGATTGGCCATCATCACCGCGCCGGAGTCCGCCGGAGTCAGGAACAGCACAAAACCGACAAAGATCGACACGCCGATCACCACTTTCGACGCCGGGTAATATTCCAACAGCTGATAGATCGACATCGACGGCTGCGTCAGTGCGGTCTTGCCCAGCTCCACCGCACCGTGGTTCATCACCAGATCCAGCGCCGAATTACCGAAAATCGACAGCCAGGCCAAGGTAAAGCCCAGGGGAATCAGGAGCACACCGGCCACCAGCTCGCGCACGGTGCGGCCACGGGAAATCCGCGCGATGAACATGCCGACAAATGGCGCCCAGGAAATCCACCAGGCCCAGTAGAACAGCGTCCACAGGCCCATCCAGCGGCCCGACTTGGCGTTGTCGTCCGCATACACGTACAGGTCGAACGTCTTGAGCACAACGCCGTTGAGGTAGTCGCCAATGTTCTGCACGAAGCCATTGAGCAAGTGCAGCGTGGGCCCGCACAGCAAGACGAAGATCAGCAAACCGCTGAACAGCACGATGTTCAGGTTGGATAGCCGGCGGATGCCGTTCTCCACGCCGGATACGGCGGCGATGGTCGCCACGCTGCTCATCACGATGATCACGATCAGCAGGTTGGTGTTGCTGTGCTCCATGCCAAACAGGTTTTCCAGCCCGGAGGCGACTTGCAGCGAACCGATCCCCAGGTTGGTCACCAGCCCCAGCAACGTCACGAACATGCCGAAGCCATCCACCGCATGACCGGCCGCGCCCTTGACCCAGCGTTCGCCCATCAGCGGATACAAGGCCGAACGCAGCGCCAGCGGCTGGTTGTGCCGGTAGGCGAAATAGGCCACGGCCAGGCCCACAAGGGCGTAGATCGCCCAGCCGTGCAGGCCCCAATGCAAAAACGTCAGCTGCACCGCCTGGCGCGCAGCCTGGTTGCTACCGGCGACGCCTTCGGGCGGGTTGAAAAAATGGTCCAGTGGCTCGGATGCGCCAAAGTACAACAGCGAAATGCCGATGCCCGAGGAAAACAGCATCCCGGCCCAGGCGCCATAACTGAAGTCCGGCGTGTCGTCCTTGCTGCCCAGCTTGAGCTTGCCATAGGAAGAAAACGCCAGGCCGACCACAAAGACCAGGTAAGCGGCGATGACCACCATGTAGTACCAGCCGAAGCTGCGCGATAGCCACGCCTGGGCAATGCCGAGCAACCGGCCGGCCTCCTGCGGGGCGATGATCAGGGTGGCCGTCAACAACAGAATCAGCGCGGTGGAGGTGTAGAACACCCAACCGTTGACCGTCACCTTCTGCGGCGGGGTCTTTATTAGCAAGGCAGAACTCATTGCACGGATGCTCCAGGCAGTGCGAGAGAAGGACTAGGCAACGCAATACCCGCCCGATCGATGAGTTGGCAGCCGACCGGCGGGTGTTATAAAGACACCCTGGAAGCCCTTGCCCCCGCGATGCGCGGGTGTGAGGGCCCTTGATGTCCGTTTATTTACGCCGTTTACGCGTAGGAAATTTCGTAAATCGCGACGATTTGTCGCAGAGCTTATTCTTTGTTGATTGAACGTTCAATCAAAACAAAATAGACTGGCCCTCATGAAGGCAGGCGAAGACTCGTCCGCCCGATGGCCTAAGGAGATGTGCAGATGCCCAAGGTCGGTATGCAACCCATCCGCCGCCAGCAGTTGATCGAAGCCACTTTGCAGGCTGTCGACCAGGTCGGAATGGGGGACGCCAGCATTGCGCTGATCGCCCGTTTGGCCGGCGTTTCGAACGGCATCATCAGTCACTACTTTCAGGACAAGAATGGCCTGATCGCGGCCACGGCCCAGTACCTGATGAGTGTCTTGAGCGAGAACGTCACCGCGCGGCGTCAAGCGCTGACGGATCCAAGCCCGCGAGCTCACCTGAAGGTGATCATCGAAGGCAATTTCGACGCCAGCCAGGTCAACGGGCCGGCAATGAAAACCTGGCTGGCCTTCTGGGCCACCAGCATGCATCACCCGTCATTGCACAGGTTGCAGCGGATCAACGATCACCGTCTGTATTCCAACCTGTGTTGCCAGTTCCGCCGCGTCTTGCCCGTTGACCAGGCACGCAGCGCGGCACGGGGCCTGGCCGCTCTGATTGACGGTTTGTGGCTGCGCGGGGCGCTGTCGGGAGACGCGTTCGATACCGCCCAGGCACACCAGATCGCTTACGAATACATGGATTTCCAACTGGCCAAGGCAGGAGCGCCAGAGCACACAGAACCGCTCGACTCCTGAACCGTCACCGCAGCGCGTAGTCAGCTATAAACGACACGCTCGGTGGCCAGCCAACCACTCATGCACTTGCGAGGACTTTATGGCCCGTTTCGAACTGCAAAAACTCTACATCGATGGCGCGTACAGCGATGCCAGCGGCGACGCCACTTTCGAAGCCATCAACCCGGCCAACGGTGAAGTACTCGCCCTGGTGCAGCGCGCGACGTTCGAGGACGTCGAGCGCGCCGTGGTCAGCGCCGAAAAGGGCCAGAAAATCTGGGCCGCGATGACCGCCATGCAGCGCTCGCGCATCCTGCGCCGCGCCGTCGACATCCTGCGCGAACGCAACGATGAACTGGCCGCCTTGGAAACCCTGGACACCGGCAAATCCTTCTCCGAAACCAAATACGTCGACATCGTCACTGGTGCCGACGTGCTGGAATATTACGCCGGCCTGGTGCCCGCCATCGAAGGCGAGCAGGTTCCGCTGCGCAGCACTTCGTTCATCTATACCCGTCGCGAGCCCCTGGGCGTGGTCGCTGGTATCGGCGCGTGGAACTACCCGATCCAGATTGCCTTGTGGAAGTCCGCCCCGGCCCTGGCAGCCGGCAACGCGATGATCTTCAAGCCCAGCGAAGTGACCTCGCTGACCACCCTGAAACTGGCCGAGATCTACACCGAGGCCGGTGTTCCAGCGGGCGTGTTCAACGTGCTGACCGGCAGTGGCCGGGAAGTCGGCACCTGGCTGACCGAGCACCCGCGCATCGAGAAAATCTCCTTCACCGGCGGCACCGACACCGGCAAGAAAGTCATGGCCAGCGCTTCGAGTTCTTCGCTCAAGGACGTGACCATGGAGCTGGGCGGTAAGTCGCCGCTGATCATCTTCGACGACGCCGACCTGGATCGCGCCGCCGACACCGCGATGATGGCCAACTTCTACAGCTCCGGCCAGGTCTGCACCAACGGCACCCGCGTGTTCGTGCCGAGCCATCTGAAGGCAGCGTTCGAAGCCAAGATCGCCGAACGCGTGGCGCGCATCCGCATCGGCAATCCGGAAGACGAAAACACCAACTTCGGCCCGCTGGTGAGCTTCGCCCACATGGAAAGCGTGCTGGGCTACATCGAGAAGGGCAAGGCCGAGGGCGCGCGCCTGTTGTGTGGCGGCGGTCGCCTGACCGAGGGCGATCTGGCCAAGGGCGCATTCGTCGCACCGACCGTATTCACCGATTGCACCGATGACATGACCATCGTGCGTGAAGAAATCTTCGGCCCGGTGATGAGCATCCTCACCTACGACACCGAAGAAGAAGTGATCCGCCGCGCCAACGATACTGACTTCGGCCTGGCCGCCGGCGTCGTGACCCGCGACCTGAACCGCGCCCACCGCGTGATCCATCAGCTCGAAGCAGGCATCTGCTGGATCAACGCCTGGGGCGAGTCCGCGGCGGAAATGCCGGTCGGTGGCTACAAGCAATCGGGCGTGGGCCGCGAGAACGGCATCAGCTCGCTGACCAACTACACGCGCATCAAATCGGTACAGGTCGAAATGGGCGATTACACGTCGGTGTTCTAAACCTGCGTCGCCTCTGCGGCCGCCATCGCGAGCAAGCTCGCTCCCACAGGAGTTCCCATTCCAATGTGGGAGCGAGCTTGCTCGCGATCGAGTGCGAAGCACTCGCCAGGCCTGAACCCAATTCAAAAGAGGGTGCATTTCATGTCCCAAGAATTCGATTACATCATCATCGGTGCCGGCTCGGCCGGTAACACCCTGGCCACCCGCCTGACCGAAGACGAAGGCGTCACCGTGCTGCTGCTCGAAGCCGGCGGCCCGGACTATCGCCTGGACTTCCGCACGCAAATGCCCGCCGCCCTGGCGTTCCCGCTGCAAGGCCGGCGCTACAACTGGGCCTACGAGACCGACCCGGAGCCGCACATGAACGGCCGCCGCATGGAGTGCGGTCGCGGCAAGGGCCTGGGCGGTTCTTCGCTGATCAACGGCATGTGCTACATCCGCGGCAACGCCCTGGACTATGACAACTGGGCCAAGCTGCCAGGCCTGGAAGACTGGACCTACCTCGACTGCCTGCCGTATTTCCGTAAAGCCGAAACCCGCGACATCGGCCCGAACGACTACCACGGCGGCGACGGTCCGGTCAGCGTGACCACGCCCAAGCCCGGCAACAACCCGTTGTTCCACGCCATGGTCGAAGCCGGCGTGCAAGCCGGTTATCCACGTACCGAAGACCTCAACGGCTACCAGCAGGAAGGCTTCGGTCCGATGGATCGCACCGTGACGCCCAATGGCCGTCGCGCCAGTACCGCGCGCGGTTACCTGGACATCGCCAAGAAGCGCTCCACCCTGACCATCGTCACCCACGCCCTGACCGACAAGATCCTGTTCGAAGGCAAGCGTGCGGTCGGCGTGCGTTACCTGGTGGGCGCCGCTGAAGAGCGCGTCGAAGCGCGGGCCCGCAAGGAAGTGCTGCTGTGCTCCGGCGCCATCGCTTCGCCGCAGATCCTGCAACGCTCCGGCGTCGGTCCGGCAAAACTGCTCGAAAGCCTCGACATCCCGGTGGTCCACGACCTGCCGGGCGTTGGTGAAAACCTCCAGGACCACCTGGAGCTGTACCTGCAATACGCTTGCACCCAGCCGGTTTCGCTGTACCCGTCGCTGCTCTGGTACAACCAGCCGGCCATCGGTGCCGAGTGGCTATTCAACGGCACCGGCATCGGCGCCAGCAACCAGTTCGAGGCCGGCGGTTTCATCCGCACCCGCCCGGACTTCGAATGGCCGAACATCCAGTACCACTTCCTGCCGGTGGCGATCAATTACAACGGCAGTAATGGCGTGAAGGAACACGGCTTCCAGGCGCACATGGGCTCCATGCGTTCGCCGAGCCGTGGCCGTATCCAGGCCAAGTCCAAGGACCCGCGCCAGCACCCGAGCATCCTTTTCAACTACATGGCCACCGAACAGGACTGGCAGGAATTTCGCGATGGTATCCGCCTGACGCGCGAGATCATGCAACAGCCGGCGCTCGACCCGTTCCGCGGCCGCGAGATCAGCCCGGGCATCGAGGTGCAGACCGACGAGCAACTGGACCAGTTCATCCGCGAGCACGCCGAAACCGCGTTCCACCCGTCCTGCTCGTGCAAGATGGGCACCGACGACATGGCGGTGGTCGATGACGAAGGCCGTGTGCATGGCATGCAAGGCCTGCGGGTAGTCGATGCCTCGATCATGCCGATCATCACCACCGGCAACCTGAACGCGCCGACGATCATGATGGCCGAGAAAATCGCCGACAGGATCCGCGGCCGCAAGCCCCTGCCGCGCAGTACCGCGCCGTACTATGTGGCCGGCGATGCGCCGGTGCGTGGCAAGCCTCTGCGTGAAGTGGCGACTGCCGCCCAGTAAGGTTCAAGACCCAGGCGCGGCCTTCGTCGGATCGCCGCCCGGAGCAGGCTCGCTCCCACAAAGGTTTGGTGGTGGACACAGGCTTTGTGACCACTGAAAACCTACTGTGGGAGCGAGCCTGCTCCGGGCGGCGATCCGACGAAGGGGCCAGCCCATTCAGAATATTTCTCTGACTGCCACACCGCAAAATCCCCATCTGCCTTGATCCATCCCCCACCCCAGGCCTACTCTAGAGCCGCCCGCGTCAACGCGCCGCACCTCGCTGCATCGTCACTCCAGACAAGGAGGTTTCATGTTCGATTTCCATCCCCAGCTCAAGCAGCGGTTTGCTGCATTGCGCACGGGCGCTGAATTCTTTTCCCTGCGTTACGTCCGAGAGTCCGGTCAGCACCTGTCGGTGCGCAAGAATGTCGCCGAGCCGCCCAGCCTGAGCCGCGACGAAGGTGCGATGCTCACCGTGCGGGTCAATGGCGTCGAAGCCTATGCGGCCACCAACGATTTGTCCCAGGCCGGCCTGCAAGCGGCGCTCGAACGCGCCGAGCAACAGGCCCGCCGGCTCAAGCCCCACGCTTTGCTCGACTTGCGCGAGCAGCCGGTCTCCAGCGACCGCGCCGATTATTTCTCACCGCACTTCGACCAGGCGTTCCCTCCACTGAGCGATTGCTACCAACTGCTCGGCGACGAATCGGCAGCGGTGCCAACGGACGAGCGCCTGGTGAACTGGCAGGCCAGCATCGGCCTGACCCAGGTCGAACAGATCTACCTCAACAGCGCCGGCGCCGAACTGCGCCAGGCCCAGCGCTTCATCTACCCGGCCCTGGACGTCACCGCCTTCGACGGGCACGACAGCCAGACGCGCACCCTGGGCCGCGAGAACTTCGGTCAGCAGGGCGGCTTCGATGTGATCAACCGCTGCGGCCTGATCGGTGCCGGGCCGAAGATCGCCGACCAAGCCCTGCAATTGCTGATGGCGCCAAACACCCCGCAAGGCCCACGCGACCTGTTGCTGATGCCCGACCAGATGATGCTGCAGATTCACGAATCCATCGGTCACCCGCTGGAACTGGACCGCATCCTCGGCGACGAGCGCAATTACGCCGGCACCAGTTTCGTCAAGACCAGCGATTTCGGACACCTGCAATACGGCTCCAACCTGCTGAACGTGACGTTCGACCCGGACATCCCGGAAGAACTGGCCAGCTACAGCCATGACGACGACGGCAGCGCTGCCAGCAAACAGTTCCTGATCCGCGAAGGCTTGCTGTTGCGCCCACTGGGCGGTGCGCTGTCGCAGTTCCGCGCCGGCCTCGACGGGGTCGCCAACAGCCGCGCCTGCAGTTGGAATCGTCCGCCCATCGACCGCATGGCAAACCTGAACATCGAGCCCGGCGACCAATCCCTGGAGCAACTGATCCAAGGCATCGAGCACGGCGTGCTGATGCGCACCAACCGCTCCTGGTCCATCGATGACGCCCGTAACAAATTCCAGTTTGGCTGCGAATGGGGCCAGTTGATCGAAGACGGCGAGCTCAAGGGCGTGGTGAAAAATCCGAACTACCGGGGCATTTCCGCGCAGTTCTGGAAAAGCTTGAGGGCCGTGGGCGACGCCAGCACTTCCCAGGTCCTCGGCACGCCGAACTGTGGCAAGGGTGAACCGAACCAGGTCATCCGCGTCGGCCATGCTTCGCCGGCCTGCGTGTTCAGCAACGTTGACGTATTTGGGGGAGATGCCTGATGAGCACCGTCACTAATGAGGCCGGGGCGTTCAAGGCGTTGGTCGATTGGCTGCGCAATGCGTTGCGCGAACCCGAACAGTTCACCCTCGGCTATGCCGCCGAGTCTTCGGCTTTCGTGCGCTTCAACCACGGCAAGGTTCGCCAGGCCGGGCAGGTCCAACAGGCCAATATCAACCTCAAGCTGATCAACGACGGCCGCCATGCCGACTTGCAGATCACCTTGTCCGGCGACACCGAGACCGATCTGCAACGCCTGGGCGAAGGCCTGCAACAGCTGCGCGAGACGTTGCCGTTGCTGCCCGCCGATCCCTACTTGATGCTCAACCACAACCACTGGCAGAGCAACAATGTGCAGGATCACCCATTGCCCGAGACGGAGCAGGCGGTCGGCGAAATCACCCGGGCCGCAGAAGGCCTGGACCTGGTGGGGTTCTATGCGGCCGGGCCGATCAGCCGGGGCTTCGCCAGTTCCTCGGGTGCCTTCGGCTGGCATCAGGCCAACAGTTTCAATTTCGACTTCAGCTTGTTCCATGAGAACGGTCAGGCCGTGAAGGCCAGTTATGCAGGCCACGCCTGGAGCAGCGAAGGGTTCGCCCAACGTTTCGAACAGGCACGCGAACAGCTGCAATTCCTCGGCCGACCACTGCGTACGCTGCCGCCCGGTGAATACCGCGCCTACCTGGCGCCAGCCGCGCTGGAAGAAATCATGGGCATGCTCAGTTGGGGCGGGTTCTCGGCCCGTGCAATCGCCAGCAAGCAAAGCCCGCTGCAGAAGTTCTACGCCGGCGAAGCCCACTTCAGCCCCAACGTGTGGTTGACGGAGCAGGTCAGCGGCTCCCTGAGCCCGGCATTTTCCGACGAAGGTTATCCTCGCGATGACCTCGGGCTGATTGCCAAGGGCACGGCCAACGCACGGCTGGTCAATTCCCGCAGCGCCGCCGAATACGGTCTTACCGCCAACGGCGCCAGCAGCTATGAATACCCTACCGCGCTGGAAATGAAAGAGGGTCATCTGGCGCTAAGGCACGTTCTCGAAGAACTCGGCACCGGCTTGTACATCAGCAACCTCTGGTACCTGAACTACTCGGACCAACCGGCGGCGCGCCTGACCGGCATGACCCGTTTCGCCACGTTCTGGGTCGAGGATGGCCAGATCCAGGCACCGGTGAGCACCATGCGTTTCGACGACAGCGTCTACAGCCTGCTCGGCTCGCAACTCGAAGGCCTGACGCGGGAGCGGGAACTTCTGCTTTCGGCCAGTACCTACAGCCAGCGGGCCACGGCTTCGATGCTGCTGCCGGGGGCGTTGGTGAAGAGGCTCACGCTGACGCTATAACTCGCAGATCCCGTGGCGAGGGAGCTTGCTCCCGCTCGGCTGCGAAGCAGTCGCAACCCAGGCGGCGCGATATTTCAGGCACACCGTGTTCACCGGCTTGGGGGTGCTCCGCACCCCAGCGGGAGCAAGCTCCCTCGCCACAAAAGCGTTTTCGCCACAGGAAATTGTTCACTTTTCACACAAGAGGTCCCATGCCCAACCGCGCCCCGCTCGACGCCGTCACCGCCCGCTGGCTTCCGTGGGTCGTGGCAATCGCTTTCTTCATGCAGTCCCTGGACGGGACCATCCTCAACACTGCCCTGCCTGCCATGGCCAGCGACCTGGCGGAGAACCCGCTGCGCATGCAAGGCGTGATCATCGCCTACATGCTCACGGTGGCCCTGCTGATCCCGGCCTCGGGCTGGATCGCCGACCGCTTTGGCACCAAAAAGATTTTCTTCGGCGCGATCCTGCTGTTCAGCTTCGGCTCGTTGCTGTGCGCGTTGTCCAATTCGTTGAGCATGCTGATCGGCGCCCGGGTCGTCCAGGGCCTGGGTGGCGCGCTGATGCTGCCGGTGGGCAGGCTGGTAGTTCTACGGGCGTACCCGCGTTCGGAGCTGGTGAGGATCATGGGTTTCATCACCATCCCCGGCCTGCTCGGCCCGCTGATCGGCCCGACCATGGGTGGCTGGATGGTCGAGTACCTGACGTGGCACTGGATTTTCATCATCAACCTGCCGGTGGGGGTAATCGGCTGCTATGCCGTCTGGAAATTCATTCCGGACCTGCGCGGCAGCGAGCGCACGCGGTTCGATGGGCTGGGGTTCCTGCTGTTTGGCGCGGCGATGGTCTTGATCACCATTGCCATGGAAGGCCTGGGTGAACTGCATCTTCCGCACCTGCGCGTGATGTTGCTGCTGTTCGGCGGCATGGCCTGCCTCGCGGCCTATTGGTTGCGGGCCGGACACGTGGAAAATGCGCTGTTCCCGCCGTCGCTGTTCAAGACCCGGACCTTTGCCGTGGGCATCCTCGGCAACCTGTTCGCGCGCCTGGGCAGCGGCGCGTTGCCGTTCCTGGTGCCGTTGCTGTTGCAAGTGGCGCTGGGCTATTCGCCGTCCCAGGCGGGCATGAGCATGCTGCCCCTGGCGGCGGCGGCGATGGTCGCCAAATCGGTCGCCCGGCCGTTGATCGAACGCTTCGGCTATCGCATCGTCCTTACCGCCAATACCCTGGCCCTGGGCGTGATGCTGGCGAGCATGGGCCTGGTCACCGAACACACGCCGTACTGGCTGCTGCTGGCGCATCTGGCGGTGCTGGGGGCGATCAATTCGCTGCAATTCACCGCGATGAACACCGTGACCCTGATCGACCTGGACGACGCCAGCGCCAGCAGCGGCAACAGCTTGCTGTCGGTGGTCGCGCAACTGTCCCTGAGCCTCGGCGTGGCCTGCGCCGGCGCGCTCCTCGGCGGCTTTACCGCCCAGGTCGGCAATGACGGCGTGGACACGGTGCTGGGCGCGTTCCAGTTGACCTTCGTGACCGTGGGCATCATGGCGATGCTGGCGGCGACGATTTTTTCCCAGCTGTCCAAGCAGGACGGACGGCGGGTGAAGCGGCCGGATGAGCATATCGAGCATTAGACCCAACTGAAGTCGGTAGCTTTTGTGGCGAGGGGATTTATCCCCGCTGGGTTGCGCAGCAACCCAAAAAAGGCTGAATGCAATCTGCCTGATCCACCGAGGTGATCATTCAAAGGGCTGCTTCGCAACCCAGCGGGGATAAATCCCCTCGCCACAGGTTCTGCGGTTTGGCCTCCACAGCTCGTCCAGAACTTTCGAAGAAAGTGGCACGAGGCTGCTACACTGCGCGACATTTTGTTTTGCAGGCCAGTCCCGTGACCACCATTGCCACCGCTTTTAATACTTTGCCGCTGTCCGCCGCCATGCTGGCTAACCTCGAATCACTCGGTTATGCCCAGATGACGCCGATCCAGGCGCAAAGCTTGCCGGTGATCCTCAAGGGCATGGACCTGATCGCACAGGCCAAGACCGGCAGCGGCAAGACCGCGGCCTTTGGCATCGGCCTGCTGAACCCGATCAACCCGCGCTTCTTTGGCTGTCAGGCCCTGGTGATGTGCCCGACCCGTGAGCTGGCCGACCAAGTCGCCAAGGAAATCCGCCGCCTCGCCCGCGCCGAAGACAACATCAAGGTCCTGACCCTGTGCGGCGGCGTGTCCTTCGGCCCGCAGATCGCCTCCCTCGAACACGGTGCCCACATCATCGTCGGCACGCCGGGACGCATCCAGCAGCACCTGCGCAAGGGTTCGCTGGTG
Organism: Pseudomonas sp. D1-1; assembly: GCF_051132225.1. Taxonomy (NCBI): domain Bacteria; kingdom Pseudomonadati; phylum Pseudomonadota; class Gammaproteobacteria; order Pseudomonadales; family Pseudomonadaceae; genus Pseudomonas; species Pseudomonas sp. D1-1. The sequence continues at coordinate 5,469,995 of NZ_CP071676.1, forward strand.
CTCGACGGCCTCAACACGCTGATCCTCGACGAAGCCGACCGCATGCTCGACATGGGCTTCTATGACGCCATCGAAGACATCATCCAGCAGACCCCGGAACGCCGCCAGACGCTGCTGTTTTCGGCCACCTACCCGGTGGGCATCAAGCAACTGTCGTCGAAGTTCATGCGCAATCCGCAGCAGGTCAAGGCCGAGGCGCTGCACTCCGACGCCCAGATCGAGCAGCGCTTCTACGAGATCTCTCCCGAGGAGCGCATGGACGCGGTGGTCAAGGTGCTGGCGCATTTCCGCCCGGCCTCCTGCGTGGCGTTCTGCTTCACCAAGCAGCAGGTCCAGGAAACCGTCGATCACCTGACGTCCAAGGGCATCTCCGCCGTCGGCCTGCACGGTGACCTGGAGCAGCGCGACCGCGACCAGGTCCTGGCGATGTTCGCCAACCGCAGCACCTCGGTATTGGTCGCCACCGACGTGGCGGCCCGTGGCCTGGATATCGATGCGCTGGACATGGTGATCAACGTCGAGCTGGCCCGGGACTCGGAGATTCATATCCACCGCGTCGGCCGCACCGGGCGCGCCGGGGAGAAAGGCATCGCTATCAGCCTGGTGGCGCCGTCCGAAGCCCATCGCGCCCAGGCCATCGAGCAACTGCAGAAGTCGCCGTTGAGCTGGGACCAGTTGGACAACCTCAAGCCCCAGGGCGGCGGTCCGCTGCTGCCGGCCATGAGCACCCTATGCATCGGTGCCGGACGCAAGGACAAGGTGCGCCCCGGCGACATCCTCGGCGCCCTGACCGGCGAGGCCGGCATCCCTGGCGCCCAGGTGGGCAAGATCGCGATTTTCGATTTCCAGGCCTATGTGGCAGTGGAGCGCGGTATCGCCAAACAGGCCTTGCAGCGCCTGAACGATGGCAAGATCAAGGGACGCTCGTTGCGGGTGCGGATCCTGTAAACGGTCGTCGCCCCAACAAAGATCAAACTGTGGGAGCGAGCTTGCTCGCGATGGCGCCAGTTCTGTCATATGGATGTTGACTGGACTACCGTTATCGCGAGCAAGCTCGCTCCCACATTCCAGTATGTGGAAAGCTGAGAGGACACCGTTTTGCGCTCTACCGAAGTCGTGATCATTGGCGCTGGCGCCGCGGGGTTGATGTGCGCGCTGACCGCCGCCGGGCGCGGGCGGCAGGTGATGTTGCTGGACCACGCCAACAAGGCCGGCAAGAAAATCCTCATGTCGGGCGGTGGACGCTGTAACTTCACCAACATGTACACCGAACCGGGCAACTTCCTCTCGCAGAACCCGCACTTCTGCAAGTCGGCCCTGGCCCGCTATACCCAATGGGATTTCATCGCGTTGGTGGCCAAGCACGGCGTGCCCTATCACGAGAAAAAACTCGGCCAGTTGTTCTGCGATAACAAATCCAGCGACATCCTCGGCCTGCTGCTGGATGAGTGCGACCAGGCCGGCGTCGACCTGCACCTGGACACCTCGATCGAGCAGATCGAGAAGACCGCCGACGGCTACCTGCTGCAAACCAAACTCGGGCCCATCGCTTGCCAATCCCTGGTGATCGCCACGGGCGGGCTGTCGATCCCGACCCTGGGCGCGACTGGCTTCGGCTATCAGGTGGCCAGGCAATTCGGCCACCAGCTGCTGCCGACCCGGGCAGGGCTGGTGCCGTTCACCATCACCGATCAGTTAAAGAGCCTGTGCACCGAACTGTCGGGCACGTCGGTGGACTGTCTGGTGAGCTGCAACGAGCAGAGCTTTCGCGAGAACATCCTGTTCACCCATCGCGGCTTGAGCGGCCCGGCGATCTTGCAGATCTCGTCGTTCTGGGAGCCGGGCGACACGGTGCAGATCAACCTGCTGCCCGACCACGACGTGCCGCAGTGGCTGCAACAGCAACAGGCCGAACGCCCGAACAGCGAACTCAAGACCCTGTTGGGCGAGTTGTTCACCAAGAAAATGGCCAACCTGCTGGCCGACACCTGGTTCGTCTCCAAGCCGATGAAGCAATACACTCACGCGGAACTCGCGGACATCGCCGAGAAGCTGGCGAGCTGGAACATCGTCCCCGCCGGCACCGAAGGCTACCGCACCGCCGAAGTGACCCTGGGCGGCGTCGACACTCGGGAAGTTTCTTCCAAGACCATGGAGTCGCTGAAGAGCCCGGGGCTGTATTTCATTGGCGAAGTGCTCGACGTCACCGGTCACCTGGGCGGCTTCAACTTCCAATGGGCGTGGGCTTCGGGGTATGCGGCGGCGCAGTACGTCTGATTCCAATCTATGTTGACCCTGCTTTTGTGGCGAGGGGATTTATCCCCGCTGGGCTGCAAAGCGGCCCCCAAACCAGGCAACTCAGTGTGTCAGTAAGATTGAGTTCAACTTCCAGGGCTGCTGCGCAGCCCAGCGGGGATAAATCCCCTCGCCACAGAGCTATAAGCATTCTTTGCATGCCGGAACACTTTTTGCTGCCGGATGTGATCGTCGCCATTGCATCGGCGTCATTACTGCCTCAATTTAGCGTCATTGCCCGTCAGGCCCGTGCACTTCATGTCATCGACCTCGTTCAGCCAGTCTCTGCGTCGCCTTTGGGCGTTGGATAAATTCAGCTATAGCGTGCGGGTGTTTATTGCCCTGACCGGCAGCATGGTGCTGTGTTGGTACCTGGATAAGATGGCGCTGCTGATTCCGCTGTTCCTCGGCATCATCGCCAGCGCATTGGCCGAGACCGACGACAGCTGGCAAGGCCGTCTCAACGCGCTGGCCGTGACGCTGGTGTGCTTCAGCATCGCCGCGCTGTCGGTGGAGTTGCTATTTCCCTACCCCATCCTGTTCATCGTCGCCCTGGCCCTGGCGGCCTTCGGTCTGACCATGCTCGGCGCCCTGGGCGAGCGCTATGGCGCGATTGCCTCGGCTACCCTGATTCTTTCGGTCTACACCATGATCGGCGTGGACCAGCGCGGCGGTGCGATCACGGACTTCTGGCATGAGCCGGTGTTGCTGGTGGCCGGCGCCGCCTGGTATGGCCTGCTCTCGGTGTTGTGGCACGCGCTGTTTTCCAACCAGCCGGTGCAGCAGAGCCTGGCGCGCCTGTTCCGCGAACTGGGGCGCTACCTGAAACTCAAGTCATCGCTGCTGGAGCCGATCCGTCAGCTGGATATCGAGGCCCGACGCCTGGAGCTGGCCCAGCAGAATGGCCGGGTGGTGGCGGCGCTCAACAGCGCGAAGGAAATCATCCTGCACCGCGTCGGCAATGGCCGGCCGGGCTCGAAAGTCAGCCGCTACCTGAAGCTGTACTTCCTTGCCCAGGACATCCATGAACGCGCCAGCTCCTCGCACTATCCCTATAACGCCCTGGCCGAGGCGTTCTTTCACAGCGACGTACTGTTCCGCTGCCAGCGCCTGCTGCGCCAGCAAGGCAAGGCTTGCCTGGCACTGGCCGAGTCCATCCAGTTGCGCCAGCCGTTCGTCTACGACGACAGCTTCGCCGAAGCCCTGAACGATTTGCATGCTTCCCTGGAGCACCTGCGCATCCAGAGCAACCCGGCCTGGCGCGGCCTGTTGCGCTCGCTGCGGGCGTTGTCGGTCAACCTCGGCACCATGGACCGCCTGCTCAGCGACGCGAGCAACCCCGACGCCCTCGCCGACGCCACTGACAGCAGCCTGCTGGACCGCTCGCCACGCAACCTCAAGGACGTCTGGGTCCGCCTGCGCACGCAGCTCACGCCGACGTCGCTGCTGTTCCGTCATGCCCTGCGCCTGCCCCTGGCGCTGAGCGTGGGCTACGCGATGGTGCACCTGATCCACCCCTCCCAGGGCTACTGGATCATCCTCACCACACTGTTCGTCTGCCAGCCCAACTACGGCGCCACGCGGCGCAAGCTCGGCCAGCGGATCATCGGCACCGCCATCGGCCTGACGGTGGCCTGGGCGCTGTTCGACCTGTTTCCCAATCCGCTGGTGCAGTCGTGCTTCGCCATTGCCGCCGGGGTGGTGTTCTTTACCAACCGCACCACCCGCTACACCCTGGCGACTGCCGCGATCACCGTCATGGTGCTGTTCTGCTTCAATCAGGTCGGCGACGGCTACGGGCTGCTGCTGCCACGGCTGTTCGATACCTTGCTCGGCAGCCTGATCGCCGGGCTGGCGGTGTTCCTGTTCCTGCCAGACTGGCAGGGCCGGCGACTGAACAAGGTGCTGGCCAACACGCTGACCTGCAACAGCATCTACCTGCGCCAGATCATGCAGCAATACGCCGCGGGCAAAAGCGACGACCTGGCCTATCGCCTGGCCCGGCGCAACGCCCATAACGCCGACGCGGCGCTGTCCACGACGCTGGCGAACATGCTGATGGAGCCGGGCCATTTCCGTAAGGAGGCCGACGTAGGGTTCCGCTTCCTGGTGCTGTCCCACACCCTGCTCAGTTACTTGTCGGGGCTCGGGGCCCACCGGGGCACCGAACTGCCGACTGAGGTGCGCGAGCAGCTGATCGACGGCGCCGGAGCAAGGCTGGCGACCAGCATCGATGAAATTGCCCAGGGCCTGGCGAGCAAACAGCCGATCGCGATCCAGAGCGACGACGAAGAAGCCCTCGCCAGCGAGCTTGAGCTGATGCCCGATGAAATCGACGAAGGCCAGCGGCTGGTGCAGACGCAACTGGCGTTGATCTGCCGGCAGTTGGGGCCGTTGCGGACGCTGGCGGCGCACCTGATCAAGGACACCAGTGAGGCTTGAGTGCTGTGGTGTTCATGCGGGCCTCATCGCGAGCAAGCTCGCTCCCACATTGAAATGCGTACCCTGTGGGAGCGAGCTTGCTCGCGAAGGGGCCAGCCCAGGCACCCTACATCCCATGCGCCTTCAATAACTTCTGATAACTCCCATCCGCCTTCATCGCCGCAATCTCCCGATCAAACCCGGCGACGATCTGCTCATGCTCGGGATTCTTCAGGCTGACCAGGATATGCAGGCTGTTTTCACTCAACGGCTTGGGTAGAAACTCCACGGCATTGCGCACCTTGGCGGATTCGCGGGCCAGGTAATAACGGGCGACGTATTCGTCTTCCAGCGTCAGCTTCACTCGGTCGGCGGCGAGCATGCGCACGGCCATCGCAAAATTATGCACAGGGATTTTCTGCATCTTCTCGTCCTCATCGAACGCCTTGGAATAGGCGTAGCCACGAACCACGGCGATGGGATAGGCATACAACTGCTGCAGGTTGTCGAAGTCGATGGGCGAGTCCTTGCGCTTGATAAACCGCACGCGGTTGAGCAGGTACTCGGCCGAGAACTGGCCTACATGGGTGCGTTCCTCGGCGTACCAGGCATTGATCAGCACGTCATACCGCCCTTCGCTGATCCCCAGCATCGCCCGGGCCCAGGGCACCTGCTCGAAATCACTGGCATAACCGGCGCGCGCCAGGGCGGTGGTGACGATATCGGTCGCAAGGCCGCCATTGACCAGCGTCGAGTCGGTAAAGGGTGGCCAGGCATCGGCGACCAGACGCAGTTTCTGCGCACAGGCGTTGTGGCTCAGCAACAGCAACCCGACCAAAGCAAGAGCTCGATGCAATCGCGGCATGCCTGACTTCCTTGACGGGTTCAAAGCCCGGTTTGTTTTTAGCCGAAACCCAAGGGACTCCCCAAGGCATCCGGGTCCTGACGTTAGCTCATCGAAACCGCTGCGCAGCGCTGGATTGAAGATTACATAAAGAAGGCAGTACCGCGACAAATCGATGATGGCATTTTGGTCTTTATCACAGATTTTTCGACCGATTGAAAAGAGACTTCCGACGCAAGGACGCCTAATATCGGCAGCAGGTTCTCTGGGAAATTCAAAAAATGGATATCGACTGGGTCTGCAAACATCACACTGACCTGAGCAAGGAACAGCTATACGCCATCCTGAAACTGCGCGCCGAGGTCTTCGTCGTCGAACAGAACTGTGCCTACCCGGACGTCGACGGACTGGACCTGGAAGGCGACACCTGCCATCTGATGGCCTGGCAGGACAACCACCTGGTCGCTTACCTTCGTTTGCTCGATCCGCATTCGCGAAACAGCGATGTGGTGATCGGCCGCGTGGTCATCGCCACCGAGGCGCGAGGGCAAGGGCTGGGGCATACACTGATGGAACAAGCCTTGAAGCAGGCCGAAAAGCACTGGCCCGGCGTGTCGATCTCATTGTCGGCCCAGGCGCATCTGCAGGGGTATTACGGGCGATACGGGTTTGAAGTGGTGGGCGTGGAATATCTCGAGGATGGGATTCCGCACATCGGGATGCATCGGCCCTGAGGCCGCCATCGCGAGCAAGCTCGCTCCCACAGAGGTGCACGCAATCTTCTGTCCACAACAGGCCTTTGTGGGAGCGAGCTTGCTCGCGATGAGGCCAGCCCAGGCACCGATAGTTCAGGGATACTCCAACACCGCCTTGATCCGCTGCAGATTCTGCTCGATCCACCGCCGATCAATCGCCCCCCAATCGCGAATCCGATACCGCCCGGCATGGTTGCGCGCGCCCTCCTGCTGCTCGAATTCACAGAGGATGTCCAGGTCCGCCAGCGCCACGACGGTATCCTGGGCGGTGCGCCGAGGCATGCCGGTAGCTTCGGTGAGCGCGGGAATGTTGCTGGCCAGGCCGCTGTCGATCAGGTAAGCCACGTACAGTCGACGATAGAAGCTGCTCTTGGTCTTGCTGACGTCCATTCGCTCATCCCTTGTCTTGTTGCAGGTCCCGCCAGGTCAGGTACACCCGCAGGTCGAATTCCAGCTGGTGATAGCCCGGCAGCATGTGCTCGCACAGCTGGTAGAAAGCCTTGTTGTGGTCCGATTCCTTGAAGTGGGCCAACTCGTGCACCACGATCATTTCCAGAAACTGGGGCGCTGCGTCCTTGAACAAAGAAGCAATGCGGATTTCTTTCTTGGCCTTGAGCTTGCCGCCCTGTACCCGCGACACCGCCGTATGCAGCCCAAGCGCGCGATGGGTCAGGTCGAGGCGGTTGTCGAACAGCACTTTGTCGATGGCCGGCGCGTTACGCAGGTAGCGCTGCTTGAGATCCAGCGCATAGCCGTACAACGCCTTGTCGCTCTGGATCGGATGGCGGCCGGGATAACGTTGTTGCAGGTAATCGCCCAGTCGATCCTCGGCAATCAGTTGCTGCACCTGGGCTTGCAGCGCGGCGGGGTACGCCTGGAGGTATTTGAGCACGGTCATCGGACGGCAACACAGTCACTGGAGGCCGCCAGTGTAGCGAATTCAGGCCGGCACCGCGCTCCAGTCGAATGGTCGCGCGAAGGCATCTGTGTCCTCGGCCATCAAGGGCCGCGCCACGAGGAAGCCTTGCACATATTCACAGCCATGGGCCTTGAGCCAGTGATACTGCTGCGGCGTCTCGACCCCCTCGGCGATCACTCGCAAGCCCAATTGCTTGCACAGGTCGATCACCGAGGCGGCCAGCGCAGCGTCCCTGGGCGAGTCCGGCAAGCGGGCGATCAAGTGCCGATCAAGCTTGAGCGTATCGAGTTCGAGATCGCGCAGATGCGCCAGCGAGCAAGGCCCCGAACCGAAGTCGTCCAGCGCCACCCGCACGCCCAGGTGGCGCAGCAGGCGCAATTGCTTATGGGTTTCGTCGGGGTTGCGCATCAGCGCGTCTTCGGTGATCTCGACCTCCAGCTGCCGCGGCTTCAACGCATGGCGATCCAGGACCTGGCGCAACTCGGTCACCAGGTTGGGCATGCCGAACTGGGTACTGCTCAGGCTCACGCCCAACACCAGGTCGTCGGGAAACATCCGCTCCCATACTTTGCGCTGGGACGCACTGCGATGGTAAATCCAGCTGCCCAGCCGACTGATCAACCGAGCTTCCTCCAGCAACGGCAGGAACAAGCCCGGCGGTACGTCCCCGACGCTGGGATGCTGCCAGCGCAGCAGCGCCTCGAACCCTCGGGTCCGTCCGTCGAGGATGCTGACCTGTGGTTGATAGACCATATTGAAGTCGCGGTTTTCGATGGCCGAACGTACGCTTTCCTCAAGCATCAGCCGTGAACGGGCTCGGCCGTTCATTTCGTGATCGTAGAAACGATACTGCTGGCGGCCGGCGCGCTTGGCCTCGTACATGGCGATGTCGGACGCGCGAAGCAACCCGTCGAGGTTGGAGCCGCAGTCCGGGTACGTGGCGATGCCGATACTGGCGCCCAGCGCCACGTCCATGCCTTCGATCTGCTGGCAGACCGAGACGCGCTCGATGAGTTTCTCGGCAATCTTTGCCGCCTGCTCGGGCACCTCAAGATCCAGCAGCGCCGTGAACTCATCGCCGCCGAGCCGCGCGAGGATATCGAACGGGCGCAGGCAGGCCTTCAACTGTTCCGACACCCAGCGCAACACCCGGTCGCCGGCATCGTGGCCCAGCGAGTCATTGACCCGTTTGAAGCCATCGAGGTCCAGGTACAACAGCACCCAGTTGCTTTCCAGCCGTTCGCTGCGCATCAGCAGGTTTTCGGCGGTCTGATAGAACCCCCTGCGGTTGAGCAAACCGGTCAGGGGATCAGTGACGGCCTGGAACTCCAGCTGCTGGTGCAGATGACGAACCACCGACATGTCCTGAAGCGTCACCACCATGGCCTTTTGTTCAGAAGGCAGGGGGGCACAGGACAAGGCCACCGACACTTGCTGGCCGGGCGCGGTGCGCAGCACGGCGTCGTGCAAGCGCCAGGTTTCGCCACGTCGATAGGCGGCATGGATATCCGAATCGATCCACTCGGGAATATGGGGTTTCTGCAGGAAATCCAGGAAGGGCATCCCTTGCAATCGGTCCGCAGTGGCGTTGAGCAAGCGGCACGTCGAAGGGTTGGCAAAACGGATGAAACCGCCTTCATCCACCACCAGGATGCCTTCGGCGGCGTTATCCAGCACCGAGGCATTAAAGGCCCTGGCTGCCTCCAGGTCCTGGCTCAAACGCTGCAAGGCCCGGCGATTGCGCTGGTGCTCGAGCAACGCGTGGACCTTGGGCTTGAGAATCTGCGGGTCGAATGGCTTGAACAGGTAATCCACCGCGCCGCTGGCGTAACCCTTGATCACCGCGTCCTGGGACTGCTCGTTGGCGGTCAGGAAGATGATCGGCGTGAGCCGCGTGCGCTGGCTGCCACGCATCAGACGCGCTACTTCGAAGCCATCCATGTCCGGCATCTGCACATCCAGCAGCACCAGGTCGATGTCATGTTCGAGTAGCAGGTTGAGGGCCTCGACACCCGAGGACGCGGTCATGACCTGCCAATCCTGACGCTGCAACAACGCTCGCATGCTGAGCAGGTTTTCAGGGTAGTCATCAACAATCAAAAGGACGGAGCTGTCTTCGCCAAACGGGGGTTGCGCGCATTCCATGCTGCTTCTCTTATCGGGACGCCATGTCCGTCCTACGTGGGAAAACGGACAACATACAGTGATCTCACTCTAGACCGGGATTTTGAAAAGCAGTAGGTGTCATGACGCCATCATCCAGACAAAGCCCGAAATAGCCGACTAACGGTCACCCTGCTCAGGCACAGAAACTGCAATGACCCCCACGACGAACAATTGACGTCAAACATTCGCCGAGCGGTCAACAACAAAAGCCCCACCCAGCGTTTCGAGACGCTCAAAAGGGCGGTTCAAAGCCTCCCGACACGGCGTACACCCTTTTACATCCCGATACGCAGGACACACGACATGATCGATCTCGCAACCTGGAACCTGAGCATTCCTGAAGGCGCACCACCGGCGACCATCCAGACTTCGCAACTGGTACAAGGCTTCAAGAACCAGTATTTCAACTCGGAAACCGGCACCGTGTTTTTCTGGGTCCCCGTCACGGGCGCCACGACGGCCAACGCCATTTACCCTCGCAGCGAGCTGCGCGAAACCAACAGCGACGGCACGTTGCGCAATTGGTTGTACCCGGCTGCGGATAACAAGCTGGCCGCCACGTTGACCGTCGGCCAGGTGCCCAGCACCGGCAAGCTGGTGATTGGCCAGATCCATACCAAGGACAGCACCAGCCCCATGGTGAAGCTGGAATACCAGTACAAAACCTACAGCTCCACCGGCAACATCGTCGCCAAGGTGCGCATGCGTCCCGACGACGCCACGGGCCAGGTCATCACCATCGCCACCGGCATCAAGCTCAACCAGCCGTTCTCGTACCTGATCCACCTCAACCGTGCAGGCCTCTTGACCATCAACGGCGCCGGCTATCAGTGGAGTGCCACCGTCAGCAACACCTGGAGCACCAAACCGTTGTACTTCAAGGCAGGCGTCTACGTGCAGGACAACGCTGGTTACGCCACCGAAGGCGCAAAAGCCACGTTCAGCCTGCTGGATATCGATCACAACCTCTAAGGTTTCCCCCCGAGCAGCAGCATGGATCGCTGCCTGCCCGCCGCCGACTCGCTCCCCTTCGATCAACGTGGCGATGGCACCGCCAAAAAGCCATCGTTCAATAAAATTTTGACGCTACCGACCAACGGTCAATTATCTGCGGCACAAAATCGCCAATCCCTACTCTGACGGACTGCTGACGCCAAACCTCCGCCGTACGAACGTGCCAAATGTTTGTCCGCATTCCTGCCGGCGTCCGCAGAAAGCGCGTCTTAGAGCCTCCGGCTGTGGCGTAAATCATTTCTTCTTCTCAGAAAGGATCCGAACATGGTCGATCTAGCAACCTGGAACCTGAGCATCCCCGAAGGCAGCCCGCCGAAAACCATCGAAACCCCTCGACTGGTGGATGGATTCAGGGACAAGTACTTCAACTCCGAAGGCAGCACGGTGTATTTCTGGTCGCCGGTGACCGGCACCAAGACCGAAAACGCGATCTACCCACGCAGCGAACTACGTGAGACCTACCGAGACGGCACCCTGCGCAACTGGCTTTACCCAGAGGCCGATAATCAATTGCGCGCAACGCTGGTGGTCAATCAGGTTCCCAGCAGCGGCAAAATCGTGATTGGTCAGATCCATGCCAAGGACAGCAACAAACCGATGGTGAAGCTGGAATACCAATTCAAGGACGCCACCAACACCGGCAACATCGTCGCCAAGGTGCGCATGCGCCCCGATGACAGCAAAAGCCGGGTCATCACGGTAGCGACAGGCGTGAAGCTTGACCGGGCCTTTTCTTATCGGATCCACCTGGATCGCACCGGCGACCTGGGCATCACCGCCGCCGGTAATAGCTGGTACACCACGGTCGGCGCCGCCTGGCGGGTCAAGCCGTTGTATTTCAAGGCCGGGGTGTATGTGCAGGACAACAGTGGCTATACCAGCGAAGGTGGCAAGGTGACGTTCAGCAAATTGGACATCGATCACAACACCTGAAATTTCACGTCCTAAAAACTCGTAGGAAACATCCCCTTTTGGTGAGGGGATTTGTTCCCGCCGGGCTGTGAAGTAGCCCCCTCTTTTGTCAGACGCACCGTATGCAGCGGTTTTGCGGCGGCTGCGCCCCCGAGCGGGAGCAAGCTCCCTCACCACGGGGGCCGGTGCGTCCTACAGGTCGATTTTGGCCTGGAAAATCTACTCTATAGTTTGGTTGGTCTGCTGGCTTTGGTCAGTGGCAGGGGTTTCGCAGCCCTGGTGAGTTAGAATCACGACCGTCAGAAGTCAACATAGGCGCATCCCGCCTGCGTTCGGCTTTTTATGGCGGCTGTGTGTGGGAGATCTTCGGGTCTGCCGGGTTTCTCTAACTCCTCGGTCTGCGAACCCGCACATGGCTGCCACCCAATTTGTTTCGCAGCGAACGGTGGCAATTACTTTTCTTGAGTTAGAGGTTTGTCATGAAAACCGAACAATTGCTTGGCCGCTTTACCCCACTCACCCCAATCGCCACCACCCAACCTATCCTGTTCATCGACAGCACCGCGCCACTGACCGAGCTTCACGCCTGCGCCAGCGAACGCTTGCATGCCACTCTTGATTACCTGACGCTCATGGCCTGCACCACCCTGCGCGATTCGGCTGCCGGGGATCTCAATACCCTCACTAATTTCGCCCGGATTCTGGTTCAGGATGTGGCCGATGTGTTCGGTGTCATTGAGCAACGTGGGCTCGAAGAGCACTGAAACCTGCCTGCAGGAGATCCCCCGTGGGAGCGAGCTTGCTCGCGATGGCGTTGGGTCTGTAGCGGAAATGTTGGCTGACTCGGCGCTATCAGGATCGGTGTGTATATCCGTTTTTTTGTAACGGCTACTTATGGTTCCGCTCTTACAGCGGGTCACTTTTGGAAAGAGCGCCAAAAGTAACCAAAAACGCTCTGCCCCACCACTCGGTGCCTCGCCTAGGCTCGGCATCCCCTCACTCCGGCATTGCTCCGTGGGCCCGCCGCGAAGGGCCGTCCCTGGCCCAGCGCGGCTATCCCGGCATCCATGCCGGGATGCCCACTGCGCAATGCCTGCGTTCGGCCAGCGTGGTTAACGGGGCGCCGAGATCAACGTCAACCGCGAGGCGGCCTGGTAGCCGACCTGGCTCTGGATGGGGTCCGCGTTCCTCCTGTGGGAGCGAGCCTGCTCGCGAGGGCGAGGTGTCAGTCGATGAGGATATTGGATAAGCAGGCTTCCTGGTGAGCTGCTTGCGTCAATCTTCCTGTTCGATCTGCAAAGCGACCTTGAAGTCCTGTCCGCCGTAAAAAACGCCCAAAATGAAAACCTGTTCGGGTTCAACGGTAAAGGCGATCACAGTTCGTTTGCGGTAGTTTGTTATACGCAACCCCGGGCGTATATCGTCCCTCTGGTTCCCTCTGTGCGGGAATGTCCGAAGGTCTTCACAGTAGGTCACGATAGCGTCGGTATACCTATGGGCAATTTCCGTCGAAGCCGCTGCGGCAATGTAGCGATAGAGCGCAGCTAATTGCTCAAGGGCTTCCGGTGCAAACTTGAGGGTATAGACCATCAGGATTCTGCAGTGAGGTTCTGGTGCTCTGCAGCCAATCGGGAGCGCACATCATCAGCGCTTAGTGCTCGCGACGGATCAGCTTTTAAGGCATCGTAAGCAGGAGCTACCTGGCCTATAAGCCAGTTTTCCAAAGCACGATCACGAGCCAGTAGCGCGCGCAGACCATCGCGAATGACTTCACTTTCAGTGGCGTACTCGCCAGCGGCCACCTTGGCTTTCACTAGGTCGGCCATTTGGTTGGGCAGGGTGATGCTGAATTGTTGAGTGCTACGCATGACGGCCCCCCTAGACGATAGGATTTAATCCTACTCTGCTCAGAAGAATATGCACATGACCTCCTGTCATCATCTATGGCTTGGCAAGCGGACAGCGGATGAGCATGTGTGAGGAGATATTTGAATGGCTGGCCTCTTCGTGAGCAGGCTCGCTCCCACAGGAGGAACGCGGACCCCATCCAGAACCAGGTCGGCTTCAGGCCGCCTCGCGGTTGACGTTGATTTCGGCGCCCAGTTAACCACGCTGGCCGAACGCAGGCATTGTGGAGTGGGCAACCCGGCATGGATGCCGGGTTAGCCGCGCTGGGCCAGGGACGGCCCTTCGCGGCGGCCCACGGAGCAATGCCGGAGTGAGGGCATGCCGAGCCTAGGCGAGGCACCGAGTGGTGGGGCAAAAGCGTTTTGCTTACTTTTGACTGGGCCGGCTCCCGGGCTTTTCAAAAGTGAGACGCTGTAAGAGCGTAACCATAAGCAGCCACCACCCAAAAAACGGATATACACCCAAATCCCAAGCATTAAAAAACCCGCATCACTGCGGGTTCTTTAATAATGAATAACGCGAAAAGCTTAGTTGACCTTAGCGTTCAACTCACCCTTCAAATACCGCTGATACATGGCTTCCAGCGAGATCGGCTTGATCTTCGACGCATTACCCGCCGTACCAAACGCCTCATAACGCGCAATACACACATCACGCATCGCCGTCACGGTCGCACCGAAGAATTTACGCGGATCAAACTCGCTAGGATTGGTCGCCATCAGACGACGCATGGCACCGGTGGAAGCCAGGCGCAGGTCAGTGTCGATGTTGACCTTGCGCACGCCGTACTTGATGCCTTCGACGATTTCCTCGACCGGCACACCGTAGGTTTCCTTGATGTCGCCACCGTACTGGTTGATGATCGCCAGCCACTCCTGCGGTACCGAGGAAGAACCGTGCATCACCAAGTGAGTGTTGGGGATGCGCTTGTGGATTTCCTTGATGCGGTCGATGGCCAGCACGTCGCCGGTAGGCGGCTTGGTGAACTTGTAGGCGCCGTGGCTGGTGCCAATGGCGATCGCCAGGGCGTCGACCTGGGTTTTCTTGACGAAGTCGGCGGCTTCTTCCGGGTCGGTCAGCATCTGGCTGTGATCCAGCACGCCTTCGGCGCCGATGCCATCTTCCTCACCGGCCATGCCGGTTTCCAGCGAGCCCAGGCAACCCAGCTCACCTTCCACCGAGACGCCGCAGGCGTGGGCCATGGCGACGGTTTGCTGGGTGACACGGACGTTGTATTCGTAGTCGGTCGGGGTCTTGCCGTCTTCGCCCAGGGAGCCGTCCATCATGACCGAGCTGAAGCCCAGTTGGATGGAGCGCTGGCAGACGTCAGGGCTGGTGCCGTGGTCCTGGTGCATGCACACCGGGATGTGCGGGAATTCTTCGATTGCCGCCAGGATCAGGTGACGCAGGAACGGCGCGCCGGCGTATTTGCGAGCGCCGGCCGAAGCCTGGACGATCACCGGGGAGTCAGTCTTGTCAGCGGCTTCCATGATGGCGCGCATCTGCTCAAGGTTGTTGACGTTAAAGGCTGGGACGCCGTAGCCGAACTCGGCTGCGTGGTCCAGCATCTGACGCATGCTGATAAGTGCCATTAGTGTGTCTCTCCCGGTCGAGGGTCGTTAATCGTGCCAGCCTGCCGGAGCGGCGGCGGCTATTCAAGTCATTGCGGGTCGGGGCTGGCCCGAGCCTGCGTGTTCCGTATCGCCAAACCCAAACATTGGCGCGATCCCTGTGGGAGCGAGCTTGCTCGCGATGAGGGTGGCACATTCAACATCTCTGTTGCCTGATAGACCGCTATCGCGAGCAAGCTCGCTCCCACATGGGATCTGCTTCCCTGTTCAGATCCGTGTGAATCAGATGAATCCTGTCAATCGGCCTTGCAGCCCCGCCCAATCAGATCATTGGTGGCGACCCAATACGCCAGGCCTTCCTCGCCCTTGATGTGCAACGCCAGCATGTCATCGCTGTACAGCGAACCTTCGGCGCCGGGCTCGAGCTTGAGGCGATAAACCTTGTCAGCGCCGCCCAGCCGGACATCGACTTCCTTGCGCGCTGCATCGGCATAACGCCAGAGCACCTTGGCCTCGCTGTCACATGTCCAACTCGTCCAGCCCTCTGCAGCAGGCTCGGACGACTGCAAAAAACCCAGTTGCGAGCAACCGGCCAACAATGCCAACGCCACGACGGCGATAAAGCCTTTCATCCGTGTTCCTCGACGGGCGGCCCGTGCCGCTCGCCATGAGTTAAGAGTCTGACCCGTCAAGGGCAACCATGTTCCTTGACCGGCGCCTGCGTCTCGTATTTATCCAGGCCGTCCGGCCCGGAACGCTTGTTCAGTACCGGGTTGGTCTCGGCCTGCCAGTCAGCCTGATAACAGCCTTGCTCAGGCACTGGCGCCGCCGTATCCGGCGCGGTGGCTTGCGGGCTGCTCGAGCAAGCCACCAACAGCGTCGCGGCCATCAGCGACATGAACGTCTTGACCATCGGAACACTCCTTTGCCTGGTCAACGTCGCCTCAGGCCTTGGCCCGGCTTTCCAGGACTTCCACGGCAGGAAGCACTTTGCCCTCGACGAATTCGAGGAACGCGCCACCACCGGTAGAAATGTAGGAGATCTGCTCGGCTACGCCATATTTATCGATGGCAGCCAGGGTGTCGCCACCACCCGCGATGGAAAACGCAGTGCTCTCGGCGATCGCCTGGGCCAGCACCTTGGTGCCGTTGCCAAACTGGTCGAACTCGAACACACCGACCGGACCGTTCCACAGGATAGTCTGGGAGGATTTCAGCAGTTCGGCGAAGTTCGCCGCGGTTTGCGGGCCGATATCGAGGATCATGTCGTCCTCGGCCACATCGTCGATCAGCTTGACGGTGGCGGTGGCGCTTTCGGCGAATTCCTTGGCAACCACCACGTCCACGGGCAACGGTACGCTGACCTTGGCGGCGATTTCACGGGCCGTGTCCAGCAGATCCGGCTCGTACAAGGATTTGCCTAC
Source organism: Pseudomonas sp. D1-1 (assembly GCF_051132225.1). Classification (NCBI taxonomy): domain Bacteria; kingdom Pseudomonadati; phylum Pseudomonadota; class Gammaproteobacteria; order Pseudomonadales; family Pseudomonadaceae; genus Pseudomonas; species Pseudomonas sp. D1-1. Next base: position 5,486,224 of record NZ_CP071676.1, read on the forward strand.
CGGGTGACCGGCGGCGGCGAGGAAGGTGTTGGCGATGCCGCCACCGACGATCAACTGGTTGCAGACCTGGCTCAGGCTGTTGAGCACATCCAGTTTGGTCGAAACCTTGGAGCCGGCAACGATGGCGGCCATCGGCTGGGCTGGCGAGCCCAGGGCCTTGCCCAGCGCGTCCAGCTCGGCCGCCAGCAACGGACCAGCGGCGGCGACTTTGGCGAACTTGGCCACGCCGTGGGTCGAGCCCTCGGCGCGGTGCGCGGTGCCGAAGGCGTCCATCACGAACACGTCGCACAGGGCGGCGTATTGCTGGGCCAGCTCATCGGCGTTCTTTTTCTCGCCCTTGTTGAAGCGCACGTTTTCGAACAGCACGACATCGCCAGCCTTGACGTCGACGCCGCCCAGGTAATCGGCGATCAACGGCACGTCGCGGCCCAGGGCCTTGCTCAGGTAATCCGCCACCGGCTTGAGGCTGTTCTCGGCCGAGAATTCACCTTCGGTCGGACGGCCCAGGTGCGAGCAGACCATCACCGCCGCGCCTTTTTCCAAGGCCAGCTTGATGGTCGGCAGCGAGGCCAGGATGCGCGCGTCGCTGGTGACAACACCGTCCTTGACGGGGACGTTGAGGTCTTCGCGAATCAGTACGCGCTTACCTTGCAGATCGAGGTCGGACATCTTCAACACGGTCATGGGTCGCAATTCCTGGGTAACTGTTTAGAGAGCAGGTTTATTGGAAGCGGTTTGCAGGTAATGCTCGGCAACGTCCAGCATACGATTGGCAAAACCCCATTCGTTGTCGAACCAGGCCAGGATGTTCACAAGCCTGGGCCCGGAAACGCGGGTCTGGCTGGCATCGACGATGGCCGAATGTGGGTCGTGGTTGAAATCACAACTGGCGTGAGGCAACTCGGTATAGGCCAGAAGGCCTTTGAGCGGGCCGCTGGTGGCGGCTTCGCGCAGGATCCGGTTGACCTCGATGGCGTCGGTATCGCTCACGGTCTGCATCGTGATGTCGAGGCAGGACACGTTGACCGTCGGCACCCGCACGGCTTTGGCCTGAATTCGCCCGGCAAGTTCCGGCAGCAGCCGTTCAATGCCGCGCGCCAGACCAGTGGACACCGGAATCACCGACTGGAAGGCCGAACGGGTTCGGCGCAAATCCTCGTGGTGATAGGCGTCGATCACCGGCTGATCATTCATCGCCGAGTGGATGGTGGTGATCGACACGTATTCCAGGCCGATAGCCTGGTCCAGCAGGCGCAACAGCGGCACGCCGCAGTTGGTGGTGCAGGACGCGTTGGACACCAGCAGCTCTTCGCCAGTCAGGCAGTCCTGGTTCACACCGTAGACGATGGTGGCGTCAACGTCGGCCTCGCTGGCCATCGGCTGGGAGAACAGCACCCGTGGCGCGCCGGCAGCGATGAACCGCTGGCCATCGTCACGGGTGTTATAGGCGCCGGAGCACTCAAGCACCAGATCGACGTTCAGGGACGCCCAATCGATGCCTTCGGGCGTGGCGCTGCGCAGGACCTTCACGCAGTCGCCATTAATGTGCAGACAATCGCCCTCGACCCGCACTTCGCCGGGAAACCGGCCGTGGGTGGAGTCAAAGCGTGTCAGGTATTCGATGCTGGCCATGTCAGCCAGATCGTTGATGGCCACAATCTCGAACCCGGCCTTTGCCCCTCGCTCGAACAACGCACGCAAGACGCAACGACCAATACGGCCGTAGCCGTTGAGTGCAACTTTGTAGGGACGCGGTTGGGGCATGGGGGCTCTCTGATCGGGGTGAATCCGTTAAGACCAGCATTGCCTGCACCACCGCTATCGCGAGCAAGCTCGCTCCCACAGGGTCGGTGGAGATCCTTCTGGGAGCGAGCTTGCTCGCGATGGCGTCAGCACAGACAACCTATTACAGATCAGTCTTCCAGCAGCTCTTCAGCCTGCCCCAGGATGTTCTCCAGGGTGAAGCCGAACTCCTCGAACAGCGCCGACGCAGGCGCCGACTCACCGTAGGTGGTCATGCCGATCACGCGGCCTTCCAGGCCCACGTACTTGTACCAGTAATCGGCGTGAGCGGCTTCGATGGCAATCCGCGCGCTGACCTGCAACGGCAACACCGCTTGCTTGTAGCCGGCATCCTGGGCGTCGAACACGCTGGTGCAAGGCATGGAGACCACGCGCACGTTGCGGCCCTGCCCGGTCAGCTTGTCGAAGGCCTGGACGGCCAGGCCGACTTCCGAACCGGTGGCGATCAGGATCAGCTCAGGCTCGCCGATGCAGTCCTTGAGCACGTAGCCGCCACGGCTGATGTCGCCGATCTGGCCGGCGTCGCGTTCCTGGTGCTGCAGGTTCTGGCGCGAGAAGATCAGCGCCGATGGGCCGTCGTTGCGCTCGATGGCGTGTTTCCAGGCCACAGCAGACTCCACGGCGTCGCATGGGCGCCAGGTGTCCAGGTTCGGCGTGCAGCGCAGGCTCGCCAGTTGCTCGATCGGCTGGTGAGTCGGGCCGTCTTCGCCCAGGCCGATGGAGTCGTGGGTGAACACGTACAGGATGCGTTTTTTCATCAGCGCCGACATGCGCACAGCGTTGCGGGCGTATTCCATGAACATCAGGAAGGTCGCGCCGTAAGGCACCAGGCCACCGTGCAGGGCAACGCCGTTCATGATCGCGCTCATGCCGAACTCACGAACGCCGTAGTACATGTAGTTGCCGCTGGCGTCTTCGGCGGTTACGCCCTTGCAGCCTTTCCACAGGGTCAGGTTGGAACCGGCCAGGTCGGCCGAACCGCCCAGCAGCTCTGGCAGCAGAGGGCCGAAGGCGTTCAGGGTGTTCTGGCTGGCCTTGCGGCTGGCGATGGTTTCGCCCTTGGCCGCGACTTCGGCGATGTAGGCAGACGCCTTCTCGGCGAAATCGGCCGGCAACTCGCCGCTGAGGCGACGTACCAGTTCGTTGGCCAGCTCAGGGAATTCGGCGGAGTAGGCGGCAAAACGCTGGTCCCACTCGGCTTCGGCCGCGCGGCCTTTTTCCTTGGCGTCCCACTCGGCATAAATGTCGGCCGGGATTTCGAACGGGCCGTGTTCCCACTTCAGCGCGGCGCGGGTCAGGGCGATTTCCTCGGCACCCAGTGGCGCGCCGTGGCAGTCTTCCTTGCCCTGCTTGTTCGGCGAACCGAAACCGATGGTGGTCTTGCAGCAGATCAGTGTCGGCTGGGCGCTCTTGCGCGCAGTCTCGATGGCGATCTTGATTTCTTCCGGGTCGTGACCGTCGACGTTGCGGATCACCAGCCAGTTGTAGGCTTCGAAGCGCTTGGGGGTGTCGTCGGTGAACCAGCCTTCGACTTCACCGTCGATGGAAATGCCGTTGTCATCGTAGAAGGCGATCAGCTTGTCCAGGCCCAGGGTACCGGCCAGGGAAGCGACTTCGTGGGAAATGCCTTCCATCATGCAGCCATCACCCAGGAACACGTAGGTGTGGTGATCGACGATGTCGTGGCCCGGACGGTTGAACTGCGCCGCCAGGACTTTTTCCGCCAAAGCGAAGCCCACGGCGTTGGCCAGGCCCTGGCCCAACGGACCGGTGGTGGTTTCAACGCCTGGGGTGTAGCCGTATTCCGGGTGGCCCGGGGTGCGGCTGTGCAGCTGGCGGAAGTTCTTCAGGTCATCGATCGACAGGTCATAGCCGGTCAGGTGCAGCAGCGAGTAGATCAACATCGAGCCGTGGCCGTTGGACAGCACGAAGCGGTCGCGGTCGGCAAACGATGGGTTGCTCGGGTTGTGCTTGAGGTAGTCGCGCCAAAGCACCTCGGCGATATCCGCCATACCCATGGGGGCACCGGGATGGCCGCTGTTGGCTTTCTGCACGGCATCCATGCTGAGGGCACGAATGGCATTGGCACGCTCACGACGGCTGGGCATCGCTGATCTCCTGGGTTTTGAATAACGAAACTGAAAAAGGCGAGCATTTTCCCTCACCCACCCGCCTCGGGGCAATCAGATACTCGTCCAAAGGCGATATTTGCGCCGGATAAAGCCGCATCGGTCAGGTGAAACCTTTCCGCTGTTGCTGGGTAGAGTCAAGCTGCTGCTGGGAAGTGCCATTTATCGAGCAATATCAAAACTTTTTGATATTGACCTTGCGATGCGCCAGACCCGTCACTAGACTGCCGCCCATGAATTTACGCGTGCCTTCCATTCGCCATGACGATTGCGATGAGCTGGCGGCCCTTTGCAAGGCCGGCGGCGATCCGCTGCGGCTCAATGTATTGCGCGCCCTGGCCAACGACTCGTTCGGCGTTCTGGAACTGGCGCAGATCTTCGGCATCGGCCAGTCCGGCATGAGCCACCATTTGAAGGTGCTGGCCCAGGCCGACCTGGTGGCGACGCGCCGTGAAGGCAACGCGATTTTCTACCGCCGCGCCCTGCCCCACACCGAACTGCTGGGCGGCAAGCTGCACGCAGCGCTGCTTGAAGAGGTGGACGAACTGGACTTGCCGCTGGACGTGCAAGCTCGCATCGCCCAGGTACACGGGCAACGAGCCGCCGCCAGCCAGGATTTTTTCGCCCGGGTGGCGGAGAAATTTCGCGCCCAGCAGGACCTGATCGCAGGACTGCCGCAATACCGTGACAGCGTCGTGGCGCTGCTCGACAAGCTGAGCTTCGAGCCCACCGCCACAGCGATGGAAGTCGGCCCCGGCGACGGTGCATTCCTGCCGGAACTGGCGCGGCGCTTCAGCCAGGTGACCGCGCTGGACAACAGCCCGGCGATGCTCGAACTGGCCCGCCAGGTGTGCGAACGTGAGTCCCTGGCTAATGTCCGCCTGCAACTGGCCGATGCCCTCAACGGTGTGAGCCTGCAGGTCGACTGTGTTGTATTGAACATGGTGCTTCACCATTTTGCCGCGCCGGCCGATGCACTCAAGCACATGGCCAACCTGCTGCAACCGGGCGGTAGTCTGTTGGTGACAGAGTTATGCAGCCACAACCAGAGTTGGGCCAAGGAGGCCTGCGGTGATCTCTGGCTGGGGTTTGAACAGGACGATCTGGCCCGTTGGGCCACCGCTGCGGGCCTCGTGCCCGGGGAAAGCCTCTATGTAGGCTTACGTAATGGTTTCCAGATCCAGGTTCGCCATTTTCAGCGACCGGCTGGCGACACTCACCATCGGTAACTTGTAGGAAAACATCGAGATGAGCGAATACTCCCTTTTCACCTCCGAGTCCGTGTCTGAAGGGCATCCGGACAAAATCGCCGACCAGATTTCTGATGCGGTGCTGGACGCCATCATTGCTGAAGACAAGTTCGCCCGCGTGGCGTGCGAGACTCTGGTGAAAACGGGCGTGGCGATCATCGCCGGCGAAGTCACCACCTCGGCCTGGGTCGACCTGGAGCAGATCGTTCGCGACGTGATCCTGGGCATCGGCTACAACAGCTCCGACGTCGGCTTCGACGGCGCGACCTGCGGCGTGATGAACATCATCGGCAAGCAGTCCCCGGACATCAACCAGGGCGTTGACCGCGCCAAGCCGGAAGACCAGGGCGCCGGTGACCAGGGCCTGATGTTCGGCTACGCCAGCAACGAAACCGACGTACTGATGCCGGCACCGATCACCTTTTCGCACCAACTGGTCCAGCGCCAGGCTGAAGCGCGCAAATCCGGCCTGCTGCCTTGGCTGCGCCCGGACGCCAAGTCCCAGGTGACCTGCCGTTACGAAGGTGGCAAGGTGGTTGGCATCGACGCGGTCGTGCTGTCGACCCAGCACAACCCCGAAGTGTCCTACAAAGACCTGCGCGAAGGCGTGATGGAGCTGATCGTCAAGCACGTGCTGCCTGCCGAACTGCTGTCCAAGGATACCCAGTTCCACATCAACCCGACCGGCCAGTTCATCATCGGTGGCCCGGTGGGTGACTGTGGCCTGACCGGTCGCAAGATCATCGTCGACAGCTACGGCGGCATGGCCCGTCATGGCGGCGGCGCGTTCTCTGGCAAGGACCCGTCCAAGGTTGACCGCTCGGCCGCCTACGCCGGTCGTTATGTGGCCAAGAACATCGTTGCCGCCGGCCTGGCCGAGCGCTGCGAGATCCAGGTGTCCTACGCCATCGGCGTCGCCCAGCCTACGTCGATTTCGCTGAACACCTTCGGCACCGGCAAGATTGGCGATGACAAGATCATCCAATTGGTCCGTGAAGTGTTCGACCTGCGTCCGTACGCGATCACCACCATGCTTGATCTGCTGCACCCGATGTACCAGGACACCGCAGCCTACGGCCACTTCGGCCGCACGCCGCAGACCAAGACGGTGGGTGACGATACCTTCACCACCTTCACCTGGGAAAAAACCGACCGCGCCGACGCCCTGCGCGCCGCTGCCGGCCTGTAATACCCCGCGGCTGTGAAAAGCCCCTGGCGACTCGGTCGCCAGGGGCTTTTTTACGCCTTCGTGGCGAGGGAGCTTGCTCCCGCTGGGGTGCGAAGCGCCCCCCCTTCAAACTTTAGGGTGTATCAAACTGTTCAAGTCCGCCGCGCCACCAACAAAAACGAAGCCGCGCTCGCCAGTAACCCCGCGCACATCCGGTTGAACAACCGCTTGCCACTCGGCCGGGCGAACAGCCGCCGGGCATAAATACCCATGTAGCAATACAAGCCAATGGCAACGCATTCCAATGCCAGGAACAGCCCACCCAGCACCGCGAACTGCTGGGTGACGGTGCCCGCGCGGTCAACGAACTGTGGCAGGAAAGCGGTAAAAAGCAGGATTGCCTTCGGATTGCCGATCGCCACGAGGAATTCCTGGCGCGCCAGGCTGGCCATGCTCATCGAACTGGCCTCTGCCTCGCCGGCGGTCTCAGGTTGCGCACGCCACAACTGCACAGCGAGATAAAAAAGATAACCGGCACCGACGAGCTTGATGCCCAGGAACAGCAGCTCCGAGGTATGCAACACCGCCGTCAGCCCCACCGCCGCCAAGGCGATCATGATCGCAAACGCCAGCAGGCGGCCGATGCCACCGCTGCAGGCGCGAACGAAACCATAACGCGAGGCGTTGCTGATCGACAGCAGGTTGTTCGGGCCCGGCGCCATGTTCAGCGCAAAGCAGGCCGGGATAAAGACCGCGAGCGTGGTCAGGTCCATCGGTTGCACTCCTGGCAGAGCGGATCGAGTGTCCATTCTGCACCGCTCACCGACGTGTTCAAGGCACAGTTGCCCGAGCAAATCACTCCCGACTGTACCGCCACAGCTGCGCCATCGCGCTTGGCAAAACCCGGTAACGCACTGGACCTCGCGCCTTTTGCAACACTGACTAGCCTTCCAGTACTTCACCTGGCAAGGATGCTTCGATGCTGTCGTTATTGCGCGCACTTGTATGCTTTTTACTGGCCATGCCCGTCATCGCGGCCCCCTGCCCGAGCGGGCCAACCGAACGCGCCCAGGCACAGGTCGACGTCCTCCAGCAACAGATTGACGCATGGGATGACGCCTATCACCGCCTCGGCCGCTCCCTGGTGGCCGATGAGCTTTACGATCAGTCCCGGGCGCAACTGGAACATTGGCGCAACTGCCTTGGCCTCGGGTCGCCAGGCACGCCCTTGCGCTCCGCTGGCGGGAAAGTCCCCCACCCGATCGCTCATACCGGCCTGGATAAACTCAAGGACGCCGATGCCGTGCGCATCTGGTTGAACGGTCGCGACGACGTCTGGGCCCAGCCGAAAGTCGATGGCGTAGCGGTTACCCTGGTTTATCGCGGTGGACACCTGCACCAGGCGATCAGCCGCGGCGATGGCATCCAGGGACATGACTGGACCAACACTGCACGCAAGGTCCGCGATATTCCCCAACGGTTGCGCCTACCTGCGGACCTGCTCGTCCAGGGCGAGCTCTACTGGCGGCTCGACGATCACGTACAGGCCGTCAGCGGCAGCCTTAACGCTCGATCAATCGTGGCGGGGCTGATGGCCCGCAAGAACCTGAGCGCGGACCAGGCGTCTGGCATCGGCCTGTTCGTGTGGGAGTGGCCGGAAGGGCCGGCGACCCTGCCGGAACGGATTGCCGCGCTGAACGAACTGGGTTTCGCCAATGCGACCGCTTATAGCCAGCCCATCCAGGCATTGGCCGATGCGCAACACTGGCGCAACCACTGGTACCGCACGCCGCTGCCGTTCGCCAGCGACGGGGTCGTCTTGCGCCAGAGTCGACGCCCGCCCGCCGACCGCTGGCAAGCCCGGGCGCCCTCCTGGAGCGTGGCCTGGAAATACCCACACGCCCAGGCGCTGGCCAAGGTGCGCGATGTGCGTTTCAAGATCGGCCGCACCGGGCGTATTACGCCAGTGCTGGAGCTTGCGCCGGTGATGCTCGACGACCGCCAGATTCGCCGGGTAAGCGTCAGCTCACTCAGGCGCTGGGAAGGCATGGATATCCGCCCCGGCGACCAGGTCGCCATCAGCCTGGCCGGGTTGACTATTCCGCGGCTCGACAGTGTCGTGCTGCGCAGTGTCGAGCGCCGGAGCCTCGACATCCCCGCCGCTGCCGATCATCACTTCTTGAGCTGCTGGCAACCGACGCCTGGCTGTGAAAGCCAGTTCCTCGCGCGCCTGAACTGGCTCAGCGGCAAGCACGGGCTCGCCCTGCCCCATGTTGGCCCCGGCACCTGGGAGCAACTGCTGGCCGCCGGCCAGCTGGACGGATTGCTGGATTGGTTGACCCTTGATGCCGCCGAGCTTGCTAACATTGCCGGTTTCGGCGAACGCAACAGCGCACGTCTGCTCGCCAGCCTGGACAGCGCCCGGCAGCGCCCCTTCTGTCAATGGCTCAAGGCGCTTGGCGTACCGCCCACCGGAGGGGCAAGGCTCGAGGAGCGCTGGAAGGTCCTGGCTGAACGCGACACTGAACAATGGCAAGCCGAAACGGGTATCGGGCCGGGACGCGCCGCGCAACTGAGCGCTTTCTTTCGCGACCCGCAGGTACTGGCCTTGAGTGAAACATTACGCACCGCAGGGGTCGATGGCTTCTAGTCCGGCCCGTGCGGTTGAACCCAAGAGACGGGAGGCGCTCCAACTGCGCATCTGTCCCGACCGCTCGTGAGTTTTTATACGGAGTTGCTATGAATTTCCTGTACCCCGTTGCCCTGCTGGCCTTATGCGGTGCCATGGCCACCCCCTTGATGGCGGATGAACAGAGCCCGGAACTGACCGGTTGTGCAGCCAAGCGCCAAGGCATCATCAACCAGATCGAACTGGCCAGGTCCCGAGGCAATCAGGACCAGCAGGCCGGGCTGGAAACAGCCCTGGCCGAAGTCACCACCCACTGCACCGATGCTTCCCTGCGCAAGGAGCGTGAAAACAAGGTGCTGGAGGCCAAGCATGAAGTCAGTCGCCGTCAGGCCGATTTGGAAAAGGCCATGAAAAAAGGCGATGCGGAGAAAATCAACAAGCGCAAGGACAAGCTGGCGGTGTCCCGCAAGGAGCTGCAGGAAGCGGTGGACGAGTTGGATAAATAAGCACCGGGCTGGATTTCAATAGTCCCGGAATTCCTTATGACAGGCACTGCACGCATCCTCGACCTTCTGCACCGCCGGCCCCAGGTTACTGGCCCGGTAGGGCTGGACCCGACTGGCGGTCACCAACTCGGCGGTGGCCGCTTCGAGACTGCGGGCCAGTTCCTGGAAACGCGCCTGCTTCTGCCAGACTTCGTCCCGGGCACTGGTGTGATCCTGCTCACGCACCTGCGGAAAATGTTTCCACGGCTCATGGGAAAGTTGATCCAGTTGCACCGCGCCTTCGGCGAAACGCGGGCCATCGAACGGAACACGACCACGCAACATGCCACCCAACTCTTCGTTGGTCTTGAGCATCTGCTTGAAAATCGTCTTGCGCTGGCCCAATGGTGAGTTGGGATCGACACCACCACAGGCGGACAGCATCAGGCAGGCCAGCACTGCCATGGAAAATCGTCTTACAAACATTTTGGCCTCTGGACAGAAAACGACCGCTAGTATCCCCGGGTCGTCGGAAAACACCAATGGCCCTATCAACAATACGGGTGCCAGGCGCATGACAGCGCCTGGACGACCGCAAAGGAAATATCATGAACAGCCGCTTCAAGTCCTGGCGCACGGGCCTGGCGTTGACCTTACCGCTGATTGCACTGCTGGCCGGCTGCAACCGCGGCGAAAAGGTCGAAGAGCCTCAGACTCATGCCCTCGCCACCTACGTCAGCGCGCCCTGGGAGGCACTGCCGTCGGTAGCCGATGAAGACCTGCTGGCCGGCTTCGGCGCCTGGCGCAGCGCCTGCACCCGCCTCAAGGCCGATGCGGCCTGGGGGCCGACCTGCGCGGCGGCGGCCAATGTGCCGCAAACCGCCGCGGCGGTACGCAGCTTCCTGAAACAGAACCTCGACGTCTATGGCCTGCGCTCGGGCGACAACAGCCCCAACGGCCTGATTACCGGCTACTACGAGCCGGTCTATCCCGGCAGCCTCATGCAGACCGCCACGGCGAATATCCCGGTCTACGGTGTGCCTGAGGACATGATCGTCGTGGCGCTGGACAGCCTCTACCCGGAGCTCAAGGGCAAGCGCCTGCGCGGGCGTCTCGAAGGCCGCGTGCTGAAACCCTACGACGACGCCAGCACCATCGAGGCCAACGGCGTGAAGGCGCCGGTCATCGCCTGGCTCACCGACCCGATGAACCTGCAATTCCTGCAGATCCAGGGTTCGGGACGCATCCGGCTCGATGACGGCCGCCAGTTGCGCATCGGTTATGCCGACCAGAATGGCCACCCCTACCGGCCCATCGGCCGCTGGCTGGTGGAACAGGGCGAGCTGAAAAAAGAAGACGTGACCATGGGCACCATCAGTGCCTGGGCCAAGGCCCATCCGGAGCGGATCCCCGAGTTGCTGGGCAGCAACCCCAGCTATGTATTTTTCAACCGCAACCCCGACAGCAACGAAGGCCCGCGAGGCTCGTTGAATGTACCGCTTACCGCCGGCTACAGCGTGGCGGTGGATCGCAAGGTGATTCCGTTGGGCAGCCTGCTGTGGCTGTCGACGACTCGCCCCGATGGCAGCGCCCTGAACCGTCCCGTCGCCGCCCAGGACACGGGGGGTGCGATCTCTGGCGAAGTTCGGGCGGATCTGTTCTGGGGCACCGGGGACGCGGCCGGGCAACTGGCCGGGGACATGAAACAGCAAGGTCAGATCTGGATGTTGTGGCCCAAGGGCATGGCGCTGCCACAAGTGCCACAGGTGGCGAATGCGGTCAGCGCCAATCCTTGAGGATGAGCTGACAGTGCAATCCCTTCGCGAGCAGGCTCGCTCCCACATGGGATCCGGATTCACTGAGATCCATTGTGGGAGCGAGCCTGTTCGCGAAGAGGCCCGCATAAATATCAAATATTCAACAAACAGCCTCAGACCGAAACAAAGAAGAAACTCAGTACCAACCCTACCCCCACGAACCACACCAGCGAACGCAGGATCGCCCAGTCCGCCAGGTAGCAAATGACGTAGAGCAGGCGGCTGGTGATGAATAGCACCGCCAGCACATTGATGGTGACCAGCTCGGCATTGCCGGCCAGATGCGCGACGATCACGGCGGCGGCAAAAAACGGGGCGATTTCAAAGCTGTTCAATTGCGCGGCGTAGGCACGGCGGGGAGCGCCTTCGAGCGAGTCGAGAAAATCCCGGGGGTCGTGGTTATCTTGCAATCTGTATCTGCCGCCGGCCTTGGCGATGCCGATACACAGGTAAGGCAGGATAAAAGCAATCAAAACGCACCACAGGGCTACCGTCATACCGCATTTCCTTATTGAGTTTTATCGAGAATCGAGCGTCAAGCACCGCTAGAGCTTCATCACAGCATGCCAGCCCGCAGGCTAAGAGTCGCGGCCGGCCGAAAGGTTCTTTCAGCTAGCGCATGCCGAAAAGCACCACCACCGTTATACTGCACCCGACCACGCCGCACTCAGTTGCGCATAGATCAATTCCAATAATTCTGCTGCTGCCCGTTCATTCGAACCAAGGCATCGGCATGCGTATGCCTGATCAGAGCGTCAAGACTACAGACAGAGACCTTGCGCATGCCACTCGCCTTGCTTGCTTTGGCCGTCGCCGCTTTCGGCATCGGCACGACTGAATTCGTCATCATGGGGCTGTTGCCTGATGTCGCCCGTGACCTGGCCGTGAGCATTCCCCACGCCGGGCTGCTGATTACCGGCTATGCGCTGGGGGTGGTATTCGGCGCACCGATCCTGGCGATCGGCACCGCGAACATGCCGCGCAAGGCCACGCTGCTGGGCATGACGCTGATGTTCATTCTCGGCAACGTGCTCTGCGCCCTCGCGCCGAACTACGTCACGCTGATGGCTGCCCGAGTCATCACCGCGCTCTGTCACGGGGCATTTTTTGGCATCGGGTCGGTGGTGGCCGCCGGGCTGGTAGCACCGAACAAACGGGCCCAGGCGATTGCAATGATGTTCACCGGCCTGACCCTGGCGAATGTGCTGGGCGTGCCGCTGGGCACGGCCTTGGGTCAATACGCCGGCTGGCGATCGACGTTCTGGGCGGTAGCGGTCATCGGCATGATTGCAGCCATCGCCCAATGGGTGTGGCTGCCCAAGGAAATTCCCATGGACAAGGCCAACCTCGCCAGTGAGTTCAAGGTGCTGGGCAAGGCCAATGTGCTGCTGGCGCTGGGCATGAGCGTGCTGGCTTCGACCAGCCTGTTCAGCGTGTTCACTTACATCGCACCGATCCTGCAGGACATCACTGGCGTGAGTCCCCACGGCATCACCGTCATGCTGTTGTTATTCGGCGTGGGCCTGACGGCGGGGAGTTTCCTGGGCGGACGCCTGGCTGACCGGCGCTTGCTGCCGTCCCTTGTGGGCATGGCGCTGGCCGTGGTGCTGGTGCTCGCCGCGTTCAGCCAGACCAGCCAATCGGTGATTCCGGCGGCGATCACCCTGGTGTTGTGGGGCGTCTTTGCGTTCGCCCTGTGCCCGATCCTGCAATTGCTGATCATCGATCAGGCCCACGAAGCCCCCAACCTGGGCTCGACCCTGAACCAGAGCGCCTTCAACCTGGGCAACGCGGCCGGCGCCTGGATCGGCGGCCTGGTGGTCGCCAGCGGCGCCGACCTCGCCGATTTGCCGTGGACCGGCGCCCTGGTCGGCGGGCTCACCGTACTGACCGCGCTTTACTTCATTTATCGGCAACGTCACGTCGGCGCGGCGGCAGACCTTGCCGACTGAGGGGCGTATTGGTTTCGCTGCGCACCTGGGCGTGGCTGATCAGCGCAAAGATGAAGCTGCCGCCGATGATGTTTCCCGCCAGGGTCGGCGCGGCGAACACCGTCCAGAAGTCCTCCCACGACAGCTGCCCGGCAAACACCAGGTAAGACACCTCGGCCGATCCCACGACGATGTGGGTGAAATCCCCGAGCGCCATGAGGTAGGTGATGAGGACAATGATCCACATCTTGGCGTTCTCCATGGAGGGGATCATCCACACCATGGTTGCGATCATCCAGCCGGAAATGATGCCTTTGGCGAACATCTGGCCGGCGTCGTTCTCCATCACCTTGCGGCCAATGTCCAGAAAGGCCAGGTCGGTGCGCCGGTCAAAGATCGGCAGGTGCAGCATCACATAGGCCACCAGCAAGGTGCCGCACAGGTTGCCCACCAGCACCACGCCCCATAACCGGAACAACCGGCCGAAATTGCCCAGCGTGGGTTTGCTCATGATCGGCAGCACCGCCGTCAGGGTGTTTTCGGTGAACAACTGCTGCCGCGCGAGGATCACGGCCAGGAAGCCGGCGCAGTAGCCAAAACTGGCGATGACCTTGAAGCCTTCATGGTCCGGCAACCGGGAGTTGAGCAGCCCCATCGCCATCAGCGACAAGCCCATCGTCAAACCGGCCGCCAGGGCCGACCACCACAGGGCGGCGACACTGCGCTCCAGCTCCTGATCACCCTGGGTGCGAATGATTTCATGCAATACCGCCGCCCGTGGCGGCTGGTTGCGGTCGACCTCGTGCTGCTCCTCTGCCGAGAGGTCAGGGGTCTTGCCGTCTTTATGAGTGTCCATACAGCTCCTGAACCGGTGGCGTGATGTACCTACGACACGCGGCGCTCGGAGCTGTTCAGTGGTGCCAGGAAATGACCGGCGCCGGTAATCCCGCCTTCGCGAGCAGGCTCGCTCCCACAGAGGATCCGGCGGTGGGGACTAATCCAATGTGGGAGCGAGCCTGCTCGCGAAGAACACTACGCCGACCCTATTCGACGGTATCGTCCTTGAACTGATCCTTGACGTACTTGATCTCGGTCCGGCCATGGGGCGCGGGCAAGCCGTCTTCACCGAGGTTGACGAATACCATCTTTTCCACCGTCAGGATGCTCTTGCGAGTGATCTTGTTGCGCACCTCGCACGTCAGGGTGATGGACGTGCGGCCGAACTCGGTGGCGGTGATACCCAGTTCGATGATGTCGCCCTGGCGCGAGGCGCTGACAAAGTTGATTTCGGAGATGTATTTGGTGACCACACGCTGGTTACCGAGCTGGACGATGGCATAGATCGCCGCTTCTTCGTCGATCCAGCGCAGCAGGCTGCCACCGAACAGCGTGCCGTTGGGGTTGAGGTCTTCGGGCTTGACCCATTTGCGGGTGTGGAAATTCATGTTCACTCCTGAGCGTCTGGCCGATGAATGCCCGCATCATGGCAGACCCGGCGGGCAGGCTCTACGTCGCCGCCCCTATGACGATCATCGGCATTTTTGATTTGCCGACAGAAACCCTTTGGAAGATCCGCTTAGCCCGTTATAATCGCCCCCGTTTCGTCGGCCCACGCTTTGGGTCGTTCCCGCCACCTGTCCGAGGGGCGCTGCAGCAGGCTCGACCTGTCAGGCTCGGATGGGGCGTTGCTGGTACGGGGTTCCCCGCACTGGCACTAAACGCACAACGGCGCCCATTCGCATACATTACGAATGGAGGCTCTTCATGAGCGCTGTTATCACGCCTGCAGCTTTTACCGACTACAAAGTCGCTGACATGTCCCTGGCTGCCTGGGGCCGTCGCGAAATCATCATCGCCGAATCCGAAATGCCAGCCCTGATGGGCCTGCGCCGCAAATACTCTGGCGAACAGCCATTGAAGGGCGCAAAAATCCTCGGCTGCATCCACATGACCATCCAGACCGCCGTGCTGATCGAAACCCTGGTTGCCCTGGGTGCCGAAGTGCGCTGGTCGTCCTGCAACATTTTCTCGACCCAGGACCAGGCCGCTGCCGCGATCGCCGCTGCCGGCATCCCGGTTTTTGCCTGGAAAGGCGAGACCGAGCAAGAGTACGAATGGTGCCTGGAGCAGACCATCCTCAAGGATGGCCAGCCATGGGACACCAACATGATTCTTGACGACGGCGGCGACCTGACCGAGCTGCTGCACAAGAAATACCCGGCCGTGCTGGACAAGGTCCACGGCGTGACCGAAGAAACCACCACCGGCGTCCACCGCCTGCTGGACATGCTGGCCAAGGGCGAGCTGAAGATTCCGGCCATCAACGTCAACGACTCGGTGACCAAGAGCAAGAACGACAACAAGTACGGTTGCCGTCACAGCCTCAACGACGCCATCAAGCGCGGCACCGACCACTTGCTGTCCGGCAAGCAGGCGCTGGTGATCGGCTACGGTGACGTGGGCAAGGGTTCGGCCCAGTCCCTGCGTCAGGAAGGCATGATCGTCAAGGTGTCCGAAGTCGATCCGATCTGCGCCATGCAAGCCTGCATGGACGGTTTCGAACTGGTATCGCCGTTCATCGACGGCAACAACGACGGCACCGAAGCCAGCGTCGACAAGGCACTGCTGGGCAAGATCGACCTGATCGTGACCACCACCGGCAACGTCAACGTCTGCGACGCCAACATGCTCAAGGCCCTGAAAAAGCGCGCCGTGGTCTGCAACATCGGTCACTTCGACAATGAAATCGACACCGCTTTCATGCGCAAGAACTGGGCATGGGAAGAAGTGAAGCCACAGGTGCACAAGGTTCACCGCACCGGTACCGGCAGCTTCGACCCGCAGAACGATGACTACCTGATCCTGCTGGCCGAAGGCCGCCTGGTGAACCTGGGCAACGCCACCGGTCACCCAAGCCGCATCATGGACGGTTCGTTCGCCAACCAGGTCCTGGCCCAGATCTTCCTGTTCGGCCAGAAATACGCCGACCTGCCACCGGCGCAGAAAGCCGAGCGCCTGACCGTTGAAGTATTGCCGAAGAAACTCGACGAAGAAGTGGCCCTGGAAATGGTCCGCGGTTTCGGCGGCGTGGTCACCAAGCTGACCAAGCAACAGGCTGACTACATCGGCGTGACCGTCGAAGGCCCGTTCAAGCCGCACGCCTACCGCTACTGATCGGCGCGGCTCCCCCTGCGGGAGCCGGCTCCTTTGTGGGAGCGAGCCTGCTCGCGATGCAGACACCCCGGTCCAGCTGCCAGACCGAGGCGATGCCAATCGCGAGCAAGCTCGCTCCCACAAAGAGCCCGAGCGCCTCACCGGCCTACGAGTTTCCAAGGATATGACCATGTCCCAAGAACGTCGCTACAGCTTCGAGTTCTTCCCGACGAAGACCGATGCTGGGCATGAAAAACTGATTGCCACTGCCCGACAGCTGGCAGGCTACAAACCTGATTTTTTCTCCTGCACCTATGGCGCCGGCGGTTCGACCCGTGACCGCACGATGAATACCGTGCTGCAGCTTGAAAGCGAAGTCAAAGTCCCGGCCGCTCCGCACCTGTCCTGCGTGGGCGATAGCAAGGATGACCTGCGTAGCCTGCTGACCCAGTACAAGGCCGCCGGCATCAAGCGTATCGTCGCCCTGCGCGGTGACCTGCCCTCGGGCATGGGCATGGCCAGCGGTGAACTGCGGCACGCCAACGAGCTCGTCGAGTTCATCCGCCAGGAGACCGGCGAGCACTTTCATATTGAAATCGCCGCGTATCCGGAGATGCATCCGCAAGCACGCAATTTCGAAGACGACCTGAGCAATTTCGTGCGCAAGGCCAACGCCGGCGCCAACAGCGCGATTACCCAGTATTTCTTCAACGCCGACAGCTACTTCTACTTCGTCGAGCGTGTGCGCAAGTTGGGTGTCGACATTCCGGTGGTACCGGGCATCATGCCGATCACCAACTACAGCAAACTGGCGCGTTTTTCCGACGCCTGCGGCGCGGAAATCCCGCGCTGGATCCGCAAGCAACTGGAAGCCTACGGCGATGACACGGCCAGCATCCAACGCTTCGGCGAGGAGGTCATCACGCACATGTGTGAACGACTGTTGCAAGGTGGCGCGCCGGGCCTGCACTTCTACACGTTGAACCAGGCCGAGCCGAGCCTCGCTGTGTGGAACAACCTCAAGCTGCCGCGCTAGGCACTGAAGTGCCGGTACGCAAAGGCCCTGGTGAAAACCCGGGCCTTTTTCATGCGCCTTGCAGGCAAAGGGCAACCAACCCGCGAGCCAGAGCGCTCTAGCTATTTGATGAGCTCTCATCGTAACCTCAGACAATGCCCGTCTTTACCCAACTCCTGACCGTCCTGTTACTCCTGTGCCTGAGCGTTTGCGCCCGGGCCGAGAAGCTGCGCATCGTCACCGAACCCTGGGCGCCCTACGTCTATGAGGAGAACGGCAGGGCCCTGGGCCTGGACTATGAAACCACCGCCATCGTGTTCAAGCGCCTGGGCGTTGATGTCGAATGGCAGTTCCTGCCTTGGAAGCGTTGCCTGGCGATGCTGGAACAGGGGCTGGCAGACGGTGCACTGGATATCTTTCGCAGCGAGGAGCGCGACTCCCTGCTGCTCTACCCGAGCGAACCGCTGTCGGACGTCGAGTTCGTGATGTTCTACGCCAACGCCCGGCCCCATCCGTTTCGCACGCTCGACGAGCTCGAAGGACTGACCGTCGGCACGTCTCCGGGTTATCTGTACAGCCAGGCGTTCAGGGAATCGACCCGGTTCAAGCGGGAAACCGCGCCCACCCATGAAGCCAATTTCGGCAAGTTGCAGTTGGGCCGGATCGACCTGCTCATCACCGACCGCCGAGTGGGCCGGCATGTGCTCAAGGCGCTGCAACTGGGTGACCAGATCAGCGAAAATCCCACGGTCGTGAGCCGTCAAAGCCAATACCTGGCGGTACGGCGCAGCGCCGGCATGGATTTGCTGGTGCAGCGCTTCGGTGCTGAACTCAAGCGTTTCAAGCGCGAACCGGCCTATGCCGAGCTGAGCGCCCGCTATGGTGCAGACCCGGCCGGCAAGGCGGCACCGCAAGACCCGGTACCCCACTGAAATACACCGTTGAGCAGCAGGAAAGCGGCGCGCGGCGATTGCTCTGTTATACTCGGGCCTTCCCGCCAGGCTCACGCCCGGACGCCCGGTCTTGCAAAAGGCATCCCGACACCGCTACAGCGCAGCTTCCAGCCCGCGCGAGCCCTGTCCGGACCCGTCTTCCAGACCCGGCAGGACCGGACGGGATGACGTCTTCCAATGACCGTCATTTGCGCCAGGCAAGACTATCCCATTGGGCCAGGCCCTCACTAAAAACAGGATTACTCATGTCCTTTGCTTCCCTCGGTCTCTCCGAGGCTTTAGTCGGCGCCATCGAAGCCGCCGGCTACACCCAGCCTACCCCGGTGCAACAGCGGGCCATCCCCGCCGTGTTGCAAGGTCGCGACCTGATGGTCGCCGCACAGACAGGTACTGGTAAAACCGGCGGTTTCGCCCTTCCGATCCTGGAGCGGCTGTTCCCCAACGGTCATCCGGACAAATCCCAGCGTCACGGCCCGCGCCAACCCCGCGTGCTGGTCCTGACCCCAACCCGCGAACTGGCGGCCCAGGTCCACGAGAGCTTCAAGGTCTACGCGCGTGACCTGAAGTTCGTCAGCGCCTGCATCTTCGGCGGCGTCGGCATGAACCCGCAGGTCCAGGCCATGGCCCGTGGCGTCGATGTCCTGGTGGCCTGCCCCGGCCGCCTGCTGGACCTGGCCGGCCAGGGCAGCGTCGACTTGTCCCACGTGGAAATCCTCGTGCTGGACGAAGCCGACCGCATGCTCGACATGGGTTTTGTCCATGACGTTAAAAAAGTGCTGGCCCGCCTGCCAGCCAAGCGCCAGAACCTGCTGTTCTCGGCGACGTTCTCCAAGGACATCACTGACCTTGCCGGCAAGCTGCTGCACAACCCGGAACGCATCGAAGTCACGCCGCCGAACACCACGGTCGAGCGCATCGAGCAACGCGTGTTCCGCCTGCCGGCCAGCCACAAGCGTGCCCTGCTGGCCCACCTGATCACCACGGGCGCCTGGGAACAGGTCCTGGTCTTCACCCGCACCAAGCACGGCGCCAATCGCCTGGCCGAATACCTGGACAAGCACGGCCTGCCAGCTGTGGCGATCCACGGCAACAAGAGCCAGAACGCCCGCACCAAGGCCCTGGCCGACTTCAAGGCCGGCGAAGTGCGCATCCTCGTAGCCACCGACATCGCCGCCCGTGGCCTCGATATCGACCAGTTGCCTCACGTGGTCAACTTCGAGCTGCCGAACGTCGATGAAGATTACGTCCACCGTATCGGCCGTACCGGCCGGGCCGGTCGTTCGGGCGAGGCGATTTCCCTGGTCGCGCCGGATGAAGAGAAGTTGCTCAAAAGCATCGAGCGCATGACCAAGCAGAAAATCCCTGACGGCGACCTGATGGGCTTTGATGCCAGCACCATCGAGGCCGAGAAGCCTGAAGTGCGTGAGCGTCCGGATGTGCGCAATCCGCGTAATCCTCGTGGCCCGCGTGGCGACGGCCCGAATGGCGGCGGTGGTGGCGGCGGTCGTAAGGACAAAGGCAAGGACAAGGGCAAGGAAAAATCGGCCAGCAACAGCAACGGTCGCGGCGAACGCCCAGCCCGCGAGCAGAAGCCCCGCGAAGGCACTCCGGCCCGTGAGCAGCAACGCCCTGCCCCGCGCGCCGCGGCCGCCGACCGCGCCCCGGACGAATTCCTCGACGACGATGTCGATAACTTCGGTAACCGCGTGGACTACGTGCCGCAGCAGAAACCGGCCCAGGGTCGCGGTCGCCGTCCGGGCGCCCCGGCAACAGGCGCTGGTGCCGGCGCCCCCCGCGGTGGCCAGCCACAGGGTCGCCAGAACGGACCGCGCAACAGCAACGGCTCGTCCACCGGCACTCCGCCAGGCAAGCGCAGCGGTCCGCGTAATGGCGCCCCACGTGACGGCCAGGCCCGCCGCGAAGAGTCCCGTCCACGCCGCCCGGCACGTGACGATGACCAACCTCGTCAGGAACCTGCCGTGCAGAACCCGCGTGGCAACCAGCCGAAAATCATGCACAAGGAATCGAAGGTTGATCGTTTCCCGACGCCTGAACAGCTGGACCAATTGCCAAGCCGTCCACGTGGCGAAAAGCCGGCCTTGCTGACGCGCAATCGCTGAGTTTTCCAAGCCATGAAAAATGCCCCGGTTCTTGCGAGCCGGGGCATTTTTTTGACCCACACCATTCCAAATGTGGGAGCGAGCTTGCTCGCGATAGCGGTGGCTCAGCCACCATCAATGTGACAGAACTGACGCCATCGCGAGCAAGCTCGCTCCCACAGGGTTATCTGTGTCGCCGAAATCCGCACAATAAAAAACGCCCCAGGCCGCAAAACCAGGGGCGTTTTTTTGTCAGGCGCGAACGTTACTTCTGCTGAACACCTTCAAACGTCACGTACAGCTCGACCACGTCGGATTTCGGACCCAGGTCTTTCTGCTTGCCGAAGTCGGAACGCTTGATCGTGGTAGTGCCTTCGAAGCCGGCACGGTAGCCACCCCATGGGTCCTTGCCTTCGCCCAGGAAGGTTGCCTTGACCACGACCGGCTTGGTCACGCCCAGCAGGGTCAGGTCACCGGTCACATCGGCGGTGTTTGCGCCGGTGGACTTGACACTGGTGGACACGAAGGTGGCCTTGCCGAATTTGCTGGCGTTCAGGAAGTCAGCGCTGGCGATGTGCTTGTCACGTTCGGCGTGGTTGGTGAACACGCTGGCGGTGTTGACGTTGAATTCGATCTTGCTGGCTTCAGGCTTGGCGGCGTCGAAGCTGAACTTGCCGTCGATGTCCTTGAAGGTACCGGTGATGTAGCTGTAGCCCAGGTGGCTGATCTTGAAGTCGACGAAGGCATGCTGGCCTTCCTTGTCGACCACGTAGTCTGCGGCCATGGCCTGGCCGGCGGACAGCAGGGCGGAACCGATTGCCAGGGCGGCGAGCGTCTTTTTCAACATGCTTTCTATTCCTTTGGAGTCGAGGTTGAACATCAGGCTTGGCGCCCCAGCATGCGCTTGAGGGTCGCGTCACGGTTGATAAAGTGGTGCTTCAATGCTGCCAACGCATGGAGGCCGGAAAAAATTACCAGCGCCCATGCCAGGTAGAAGTGGATCTGGCCGGCGACGTCTGCCTGATCGGGCAGTCCGGACACCAGCGCGGGTACTTCAAACAAACCAAACACCGAGATCCCGACACCGTCTGCGGTGGAAATCAGGTAACCGGCGATCATCACGGCGAACAGCCCGAGATACAGTGCACTATGGCCAATCCTGGCGCCGACGCGTGTAAGGCGGCCATAGGTCTCCAGGGTCGGTGGCGGCGGGCTGACGAAACGCCAGATCACTCGCAGCACCATCACCGCCAACAGCACCAGGCCGATGCTCTTATGGATGTCCGGCGCGTCTTTGCGCCAGGTGCTGTAATAATCCAGCCCGACCATCCACAGGCCCAGCGCGAACAGCCCATACACCGCCAAGGCAACGGCCCAGTGCGAAACGATGCTGACCCAGCCATAGCGAGAAGAAGAGTTGCGTAGCTGCATTGCTCATATCCTGTAAAAACTGTGACCAAGACTAGCGAGTTATCTATCGAATTAAAGCGGAAAATTTCGCTTTGAAATATCGAGAAATACGATCATCAGTCTGGAACGAGTGCGTTAAGGAAAGATTAAAGCGGATGCGCTGCGTGATGGCGGGGGAGCCAGGACATCAGCTTAGCCGGAGGGCCTCATCGCGAGCAGGCTCGCTCCCACCAGAGGCCCGGTTTTTATAAGCCAAAGCCTGTGATTATCAATTCACTGAGCATTTGGGGTGGTATGGGTCGAAGGTGCATTTGTACGCCAACTGAGGGTCCCGTTCCGGAACCATCGGGATCATCAGGGGATCCCGACATTCACCATACACACACCCGTACAGCGAAACCGATACGAGCATTGCCATCAGTATTTTCATACGCACTCCTGTTTTTCAAGGAGCCTGAACGCATGGCCCGGCGAGCTCTATCGGCCGCTTCCGGTTAAAGGGTGGGAAGTTTCCGATATATCGTCGAGACATGCAGGACGTCGGCGTAATGATCGACCCGTGGCGAGGGAGTTTGCTCCCTCGCCACGAGTTATTGATTGCCTTAAGTGAACGGCAGCGTTCTTTCCACTTGACGTTACTGAGCCTTCGTCTCAGTAGTTGCCGCCGGTTTGGCGGCGGGTTTCTTCACTGGCTCAGCCTTTTTCACTGGTGCCTTGGCCGGGGCCTTTTTAGCCGGGGCCTTGGCCGCCGGCTTCTTCGCCGCTGGCTTGGCCGTGGCTTTCTTGGCTGGCTCGGTCTTCGCTGGCGCCGGCGCGGGTGGTTCCACCGGCGCAGGGGCTGGGACGGGGGCCGGTGCCGGCGCTGGAGGCGGTGCTACCGGCTCGGGAGCCTTGGCCGGCTCCGGCTTCTTGTCGTCATCCGAGCCGCCGAACAGGTTGCTGAAGAAGTTGCCTTTCTTCGCCGCCACCGCTCCGGCGGCAGCTGCTGCGGCCGGGGCGACCTTCGGTGGTTCGAACGACTTGCCCGCCGCCAGGTCTTCAACCTGGCTGGCGGCGCGCTGGCCGCTGCGCAGTGCGCCTTCCAGGGTGCCTGGGTACAGCGCGTCGGTGTGTTCGCCGGCAAAGGCGACGCGCTGCAATGGTTTTTCCCACAGGCGCCAGTACTTGCTGATCTGGCCCGGACCAAACGCCAGGTACGCGCCGCCCATGGCAGGGTCGGTGCTGTAGCGGCGGATTTCATAACCGGTGAATGCACCGCGCGCCTGTGGATAAAACGCGTGGAGGCGGATCAACACCTGGTCGACCATCTGCTTGTCGCCGAAGGCCTGCATCACCCGTGCGTTGTCGCCGGACAGGTTGATGACAACGTTGGCGCCACCCTTCATGGCCGGCTCGATCCACATCATGCCCAGGCCAGCGTTGCTGTAGATCTCGCCCGACATGCGTGCCTTGCTGTCCCAGACCGGGGTCTTGAACTTGAGCATGATCTGGTCGCGCCAGCCGTAGTTGGTGCCTTTGATCGCACCCAGGTGCTGGGCATCCAGGGCCGGGGTCAGCTGAATCTTGTTCAATGCTCGCAAGGGCACGGCCAGTACAACATAGTCGGCCTGGTAACCGACGCTGCCGACCTTGACGGTGACGCCGTCCTTGTCCTGGGAAATGGCCGACACCGGCGAGCTCGTCTTGATGGTTTTCAGTTGCTTGACGAACGCCTGGGCCAATACCGGGCTGCCACCGAGCAGGCGCGAGGCGCGCAGGTCACGGTCGGACACGCCGCGATAGACGCGGTTCTGCTGGGCGAAATACAGCAACGACAGGCGCGACGGCTCGTCATAGCGCGTGCGGATTTCCTGGTTGACCAACTGTCGGGCGGTCGCCGGCAATTGCAAGCGGTCCAGCCAGTTGGACACGGTGATCTGGTCGAGCGCGTGTAACGTACTGGTAGCCGTCGGGTTCAGTGGGTCGTCGATGGAACGGGCCAGATCATCCAGGGTGGTTTCGTAGCGCTTGAGCGCCTCGGCCGTGGCTGGCTGCTTGGTCGCCAGGTCGGTGGCAGTAAAATAGGTGCCGTCGATCAGATAGCTGGGGGTGCGCACGAATTCCGGCGCCGGCGTGGTGCTCAGTTTGAAGGTCGAAACGTACTTGTTCAGTACCGGCTGGACCTTATCGTTGCCGATCCACTCGCTGGTGGCCATGCCCGAACGGCCGCCCAGGCTCGGTTTGGCTTCCAGCAGGGTCACGGCCCAGCCCTTGTTCTGTAACTCGTAGGCCGCCGTGAGCCCGGCCAGCCCGCCGCCGATGACGATGGCCGTCGGTTGTTTGTCCTTGGCCAGCGCCGAAACGCTGAACAGCCCTATCATCACCAGCGCACAGGCGCGCAGCCAACCAGCAGACATTCAGCGAACTCCGGAATTACGTAAGAATTTTCGGTTTTTCGAGCCAGTCGGCTCCGGGAACGGCGAAGAATACGTCAGCCATCAAAACGCCGCCAGCGACGTCTATCACCTCACTGAAACGGGTGGGGACGACACAATGGGTTGTTCCCCGGCCCGCCATTGCATAGGCTTGCGCGATTGTTTTGCCCGCGCCCGCCGCGAGCCGCCTCGAGGAGACTGTACATGGGCCTGAATAACCAGTGGATGCAGCGCGATCTTGCCGTGCTATGGCACCCCTGCACCCAGATGAAAGATCACGAACAGCTGCCGCTGATTCCTATCCGGCGCGGCGAAGGCGTGTGGCTTGAGGACTTCGAAGGCAAGCGCTACCTCGATGCGGTGAGTTCCTGGTGGGTCAATGTGTTCGGCCACGCCAACCCGCGCATCAACCAGCGCATCAAGGATCAGGTCGATCAGCTTGAGCATGTGATCCTCGCCGGTTTCAGCCACCAGCCGGTGATCGAGTTGTCCGAACGCCTGGTGAAGATGACGCCCGAAGGCCTGACCCGGTGCTTCTATGCCGATAACGGCTCGTCCTGCATCGAAGTGGCGATGAAGATGAGCTTTCATTACTGGATCAATCGCGGCCGGCCCGACAAGAAACGCTTCGTTACCCTGAGCAACAGCTACCACGGCGAAACCATCGCGGCGATGTCGGTGGGCGATGTACCGCTGTTCACCGAAACCTACAAGGCGTTGTTGCTGGACACGCTCAAGGTGCCGAGCCCCGACTGCTACCACCGCCCCGAAGGCATGGGCTGGGAAGAACATTCGCGAAACATGTTCGCGGCCATGGAGCAAACCCTGGCCGAGCACCACGACACGGTGGCGGCGGTGATCGTCGAACCGCTGATCCAGGGCGCCGGCGGCATGCGCATGTACCACCCGGTGTACCTGAAGCTATTGCGTGAAGCCTGCGACCGCTATGGCGTGCACCTGATCCACGACGAAATCGCGGTCGGCTTCGGCCGCACCGGGACGATGTTTGCCTGCGAACAGGCCGGTATCACGCCAGACTTCCTTTGCCTGTCCAAAGCCCTGACCGGCGGCTACCTGCCGCTGGCGGCGTGCGTGACCACCGATGAGGTCTACAGCGCGTTCTACGACGACTACCCGACCCTGCGCGCCTTCCTGCATTCCCACAGCTACACGGGCAATCCGCTGGCTTGCGCGGCGGCGCTGGCGACCCTGGATATTTTCGAAGACGACAATGTCATCGAAACCAACAAGGCCCTGGCCCAGCGCATGGCCAGCGCCACCGCCCACCTGGTCGACCACCCGAACGTGGCCGAAGTGCGCCAGACCGGCATGGTCCTGGCCATCGAGATGGTCAAGGACAAGGCGAGCAAAACCGCGTACCCATGGCAGGAGCGGCGCGGCCTGACGGTCTTCCAGCATGCCCTGGAGCGCGGCGCCCTGCTGCGGCCGCTGGGCAGCGTTGTATATTTCCTGCCGCCGTATGTCATTACGCCGGAGCAGATCGATTTTCTGGCGGAAGTTGCCAGCGAAGGGATCGATATCGCCACCCGGGACAAGGTCAGCGTGGCGGTGCCGAAGGATTTCCACCCGGGGTATCGCGATCCGGGCTGATACGTCTGTGAACGAATTTCTCCGTGGCGAGGGAGCTTGCTCCCGCTCGATTGCGCAGCAATCGCAAGAATGGGGCCGCTTCGCAGCCCAGCGGGAGCAAGCTCCCTCGCCACAAAAGCTTGCTCACCGCAAAGCCCCCGACCACGCAGCAATGCGCAATCCGATTGTGTAGAGACCAAACATGAGACTCTCCCGCTTCTTCATCGACACGCCCCTGAGCCTCGGCGATCACGAGCTGCCCGAAGCCCAGGCCCACTACATCGGCCGGGTGCTGCGCATGGCCGAGGGCGACGCGGTGCAAGTATTCGACGGCTCCGGACAGGAGTTTCGCGGCACCCTGGCCGAGGTCGGCAAAAAGCGCGTGCGCGTGCAGCTCGACGAGCAATTTGCCGGACAGGCCGAGTCGCCCTTGCGCATTCATCTCGGTCAGGGCCTGTCCCGGGGCGAGCGCATGGACTGGGCGATCCAGAAGGCCACGGAACTGGGCGTCAGCGAGATCACCCCGATATTCACCGAGCGCTGTGAAGTGCGCCTCAAGGACGAACGCGCCGACAAGCGTCTGCTGCACTGGCGCCAGGTGGCGATCAGCGCTTGCGAGCAATGCGGGCGTTCCAGTGTGCCGGTGATCCATCCTCCGCTGCTGCTGGTCGACTGGTTGAAACAGACCGACGCCGAGCTGAAACTGGTCCTGCACCCGGTCGCCGAACCGCTGGTCAGTCATGCCAGGCCGTCGACCCTGGCGTTCCTGATCGGCCCCGAGGGCGGGTTGTCGGATGCTGAAGTCGAACAGGCCAGGACCGCCGACTACCACGCCGCCCGCCTCGGTCCCCGCGTGCTGCGTACCGAAACCGCGCCGGTGGTGGCGCTGGCGGTGGCGCAGCAGTTGTGGGGGGATTTCTAAGGCTCCGCGACCACTGAAGATCACCTGTGGGAGCGAGCCTGCTCGCGAAGGCGATTCAACATTCAGCATCAATGCAAGCTGATCCACCGCATTCGCGAGCAGGCTCGCTCCCACAGGTCTCCCAAAGGCTACTGCACCGGCTCGCTGGTCGGCCTGGCGATGATCGCCTTCAACTCGCTGGTCATCGGAAATTCCAGATTCAGGCCCTTGGGCGGGATCGGCTTCTGGAACCAGCGATCGTAGATGGCATTGATTTCCCCTGACTTGTACAAGTCCGCCAGGGTCGCGTTGACCAGCGCCAGGAATTGCGGATCGTCCTTGCGCACCATGCAGCTGTAGATTTCCCGCGACTGCTCTTCTCCGACCACCACCCATTTATGCGGATCGCGCGCCTTGGCCCGTTCGCCGTAGAGCAGCGCATCGTCCATGTAGAACGCCGCCGCCCGGCCGGTCTCGAGCATCTGGAAGGCTTCGCCATGGTCCTTGGCACTGATGACGAACATGTCGACTTTGTTGTCCTGGTTGTAGCTCTTCAGGAACCGCTCGTTGGTCGTGCCGGCGGTGGTCACCACATTCTTGCCACGCAGGTCGGCGAAACTCCGGATGCCGCTGTCCCTGGCCGTGAGCAACTGGCCCTTCACGTAAATGAACCCGTAGGAAAACGCCACCTGCTTCTGCCGCTCGGCGGTCACGCCGGTGGAGCCGCATTCCAGATCCACGGTGCCGTTCTGCACCAGCGGGATTCGTGTCTGGGAAGTCACCAGGTTGTACTTCACGCTCAGTTGCGGCAGCGCCAGTTGCTGCTTGATGCGCTCGACGATCTTGCCCGCCAGCTCCACCGAATACCCCATCGGTTTGCCGCTGTTGTCCCCGACATAGGAAAACGGCACCGAGGCGTCACGATAGCCCAGCGTGATGCTTTTGTTGCTGGCGATCTTTTCCAGCGTGCCGGCCGGAGGCGCTTCATTGGCAAAAGCCTGGGCGCCGAGCAGCAGGCTCAAGGTACAGCCGATCAACGTGATTTTTTGCATTGTTGTTCTCCGTTGCGGGTGGATCAGGCGGCGCGGGGCGTGAGGCCCTGCAGGTCGATGGAAGGTGTGCGTTGGCGGATCATTTCACTGAGCAAGCGACCGCTGCCGCAGGCCAGGGTAAAACCCAAGGCACCATGGCCGAGGTTGAGCCACAGGTTGCGATAAGGGCTGGCGCCGATCAGTGGCACGCCGCTAGGCGTCGCCGGGCGCATGCCCGCCCATTCCACAGCGCGATCGTAATCACCGGCCATGGGAAATGTTTCCATGGCCTGGCGCCGAATCAGAGCCAGGCGTCTGGGATCCGGCGCCGGGTCGAAGCCGACGATGTCGACCATGGCCGCCACCCGCAGCTGCTCACCGATGCGCGCGTAGACGACCTTGCGGTCGTAGTCGGTGATGCTCAGTTCCGGCGCCCGATGCCGGGCGTCGATCGGCACCGTCAGGCTGTAGCCCTTGAGCGGATACAGCGGCATCCGCACGCCTGGCAATGCCAGCGCAACGCTGCGGTGGCCGGCGGCGATTACCAGGTGCTCGACCTCCACACGCTGCTCGCCCAGGTTGATGGCGTGCACCGCGCCGTCGGCATGCTCGATAGCGGTCACCGCGCGCCCCAAGAGGAATTCGCAGCGCCCCGAAGCGCGCAGCCGCGCCGCGAGTTGCAGGCAGAAGCCATGGCAATCGGCGACTTCCTCATCAGGTGTGTAGATGCCGCCCACGAACGGCACGCCGGCCAGCGCAGGTTCCAGCGTCGTGCATTCGTTCGGGCCCAGTACCTGCTGATGAACAGCGTCGGCCACACGTTGCCGGGCATGCGCAAAATGGCTGGCACTGCGAAACGTCACCAGCTTGCCGTTGCGCCGCCACTCGAAGCCATCGAGATGATCCTCTTCGCGCCAGATCCGCAGCGTCGTCTGGCTCAACAGCGCCAGGCGCAACAGATGGGCGCCGTTGCGCCGGTTGACCGAAGTCCGGCATGCGGCGATGAACGCTGCCATCCAGCGCCACTGGGCCGGGTCCAGGCGCGGACGCAGCTTGAGCGGCGAATCGCCGCGCAACATCCAGCCCAAGGCCTGCCACGGCACCCCGGCGTCGGCTAGCGGCGTGACGTAGCGATAGGATAATTGGCCGCCGTTGGCGAAGCTGGTCTCGCTGCCCAATGC
Organism: Pseudomonas sp. D1-1; assembly: GCF_051132225.1. NCBI lineage: Bacteria > Pseudomonadati > Pseudomonadota > Gammaproteobacteria > Pseudomonadales > Pseudomonadaceae > Pseudomonas > Pseudomonas sp. D1-1. The sequence continues at coordinate 5,515,183 of NZ_CP071676.1, forward strand.
ATCGCGCGCCTCCACCAGCGTGACGTCGATCCCATCGCGGACCAGCGCGTAAGCCGTCGCCAGGCCGACCACGCCGCCGCCAATGATGCATACCCGCTGAGCCATGTCCGCCTCACATCCGTTTCGAATGACCCGAGGTTAGGGCCAGGTGACAGCGTTCGAACAATGAATAAAGATGAGCTTCCTATAAACAAAGGTTATGGGCACGCCATGCGCCTTCGTCATATCGAGATTTTCCAGGCGATTCGCCAGACCGGCTCCATCAGCGGCGCCGCCCAGTTGCTGCACGTTTCCCAGCCGGCGGTGACCAAGGTGCTGCAGCATGCCGAGCAGCAATTGGGGTTTGCGTTGTTCCTGCGGGTGCGCGGCAAGTTGCAGGCCACGCCCGAAGCGCTGGAGCTGGAACGCGAGGTCGACAAGGTCAGCGAAAGCCTGCAAGGCGTGCGGCGCCTGGCCCAAAGCCTGCGCCGCGAGCCGGGGCACAGCTTGCGAATCGGCGCCACACCGGCCTTGGCCCTGTCGCTGCTGCCCACGGCTATCCACCAATGGACCCGACGCTACCCGGACATCGTCTGCGAATTGTCGAGCGCCCACAGCCGCGAACTGACGCAAAACCTGCTGATGCGCGAGATCGATGTAGCCCTGAGCTTGCAATTGCCCGATCACCCAGGCCTCAAGGCCGAGCCCCTCGCCAGCGGCGTATTGGTAGCCCTGGCACCGAGCGGTCACTGGCCCGAAGCGGTAATCGGCACGCCTATGCCGTTGCAGGAGCTGGCCGGCGCGCCGTTGATCGGCTTGTCCAGCACCGACCCGCTGTCCGCCAGGCTGGATGGCTACCTCAAGTCAGTGGAGCCGCCGCCCCGAGTTAGCATTGCCGTGCAGACGTATTCACTGGCCCGGGCCATGGTCGAATCCGGCGCAGGGCTGGCGGTCATCGACCCGTTTACCGCCTTGGGGGCTTCACGCGCCCGTACGGCTATCCGGCCATTGTCGCCACCGTTGCCCATTGCCTTGTACGCCGTAACCCGCGCCAATGAAGCCCCCCCCCACACCGTGGGGGCCTTGCTGGAAATTGTCGCCAGCCAGGCCCAGGCGCAACTTGATCGCCTGTTTGCGACCGCTCAAAGCACGTAGAACAGAATCGCCACGAAATGCAAAAGGCTGCCGGCGATGACAAAAAGGTGCCAGATGCCATGGGCGTGGCGCAGGCGATGGTCGAGCGCGAAGAAGATGATGCCGACGGTATACAGCACGCCTCCCGAGGCCAGCCAGGCAAACCCGGCGCTGCCCAGCGCCGCCAGTAGCGGTTTGACCGCCACCAGAACGATCCAGCCCATCACCGCATAGATGACGATCGAGAGGATCCGCGCTTCGGAACGCGGCTTGATTTCCTGCAGGATACCGATCACCGCCAGCCCCCAGACGATCCCGAACAACGTCCAGCCCCACGGCCCGCGCAGCGTTACCAGGCAGAACGGCGTGTAGCTGCCGGCAATCAGCAGATAGATCGAAAAGTGATCGACCTTCTGCATGATCTCTTTCTTGCGCCCGCGCACGCTGTGATAAACCGTCGATGCGCTGTAGAGCACCAGCAAGGTGAACCCGTAGATCGCCACGCTGACGATCTTCCACGGATCGCCGGCCATCCCGGCAATCACCAGCAGCCACACCGCACCGATAAACGCGGCGACCGCGCCCACCAGGTGCGTCCAGGCGTTGAGCCGTTCCCCGTGATACATCCAGACCCACCCCCCTATTACGAATTTGGCGCCAAGGCTCAGGCCTGGCGCGTCAAAGTGCAATGGTTTGTACCCACGCAAAACACAAAACCCGTGGCGAGGGGATTTATCCCCGCTGGGCCGCGAAGCGGCCCCAATAGGCCTGAATGCGATCAGCCTGACACGTCGAGGTGACAGGATTTGGGGCTGCTGCGCAGCCCAACGGGGATAAATCCCCTCGCCACAAAGGCAGGTTCGGGCACAATCAGCCCATACGAACAAGAGTCCGCCCCATGCTCATCGACGAAGAATTGACCCTGAAGAAACTCGAGGTGTTCCTGGCGTTCATGCGCACCGGCAACCTGGCGCGGGCGGCGGTCGAGTTGCAGACCAGCAATGTCAGCGTGCATCGGGCCATTCACTCGCTGGAGAGCGCGTTGCGCTGTCCGTTGTTCAAGCACGAAGGCCGCAATCTCACGCCGCTGGAAAGCGCCTATGTGCTGGAGGAGCGTGCGCAGAAGCTGATTCAGGACGTGGTCGAAAGCGTACGCCTGACCCGCGAGGCGGCCGGCTTTTCCGCCGAGCGTTTCAAGCTGGGATCCTTGTATTCACTGACCGTCAAGACCGTGCCGCAACTGATCATGGGCCTGAAGATCCGCCGCAGCGAGCTCAACATCGATCTGATCATGGGCTCCAACATCGACCTGTTGTACAAGCTCAAGAACATGGAGGTCGATGCGATCCTGGTGTCGCTGGACGACAGCGTCAACGACCCGGATTGCGAGCAGATCGCGCTGTTTTCCGATGACATTTTCCTCGCCACGCCCGCCGACTCGCCCTTCGCCCAACGCAGCGAAGTCGACTTGGCCGAGGTCCGCGACGAGACCTTCATCACCCTGACCCAGGGCTTCGCCACGCATCAGGACGGTGTACGGGTGTTCAAGCAGGCGGGGTTCGAGCCGAAAGTGGCGATGCAGGTCAACGACATCTTCACCCTGCTGAGCATGGTCAGCTCCGGGGTGGGCTACGCCTTGCTGCCAGGCCGGATTGCGGCGGTGTATGAAAACCGGGTGAAGCTGATCCCGTTGCAGGAAAAGTACCGGTTGCAGCAGCACATCGGCGTGGTGTTCCTCAAGGCCAAGGAGCGCGATCCGAACTTGCTGGCGCTGCTGGCGGAATGCCGGATGTACGCCAATCGCCAGGCTTGAGACCCAGCCGCCTTCATCGCGAGCAAGCTCGCTCCCACATTGGATCGGTGTTCACAAATCCCCTGTGGGAGCGAGCTTGCTCGCGATGACGCCAGTCCTTTCAAAGAATAACTGAAGCCCTACCCCATCAGTCCCCGCATGATCAGGAACAACAGCGAAGGCCCGAGCAAGCAGCCAAGGGCGGTATAGAACGCCGCCGTCAGGCAACCATACGGAACGAGCTTGGGATCCGTCGCCGCCAGGCCGCCGGCAACGCCGCTGGAGGTGCCCATCAGCCCACCAAAGATCACCGCGCTACGTGGGTTGTTGAGACCGATGAATGGCGCCACGAACGGCGTCGCCACCATGACCAGGATCGCCTTGATCAACCCGGCGGCAATCGACAATGCCATCACCTCGGAACTGGCTCCGATGGCCGCCCCGGTCACCGGCCCGACGATATAGGTGACCGCTCCGGCACCGATCGTGGTCAGGCTCACCACATCGGTATAACCGAAGGCCATCGCCACGCCGACGCCGGCAATGAACGAGGTGCCGACTCCAACGAACAACGCCAGCACCCCGACGAAACCGGCGCGCTTGAGCTCCTCGACACTCACGCCGAACGCCGTGGCGACAATGGCGAAATCCCGCAGCATGGCGCCGCCCAGCAAACCAATCCCGGAAAGCAGTGGAATGTCCACCACACCTTTTTGCCCCCCGGTCATTGCACCGCCGATATACGAGAGCACCAGCCCCAGCAGGATCGCGATGGCCGAACCATGCAGGCGGCCTTTGGTGAAGGTATTGCTGATCCAGTAGGACACCCACATGGTGATGCCGACAATGGCAAACCCGCTGATCAGACCGTAGCCGGTGATGACTTTCATCATGGATTCGTACATGGCAATCACCCGACCGTCTTGACGGAAACATCGGCCTGAGGGTCTTTGTTGCCGATGCGTACCAGCACCGGCACCAACGCAAAGGCAATCACCACCGCAAGGGTCCCGGCGAGGATCGCCATCGGCCCGCCTTTCAGTGCGCCATAGACGTTTTGCTGCGCCGCCATCGCCACCACGATCGGAATGTAGATGGCGCTCCAGAACTCCACGCCAGCTTCGGACTTGCCCTTGAACAAGCCGCGTTTGTTCAGGTAGCTGCCCAGGCCGATCAGCAACAGCATTGCAATGCCGACGCCGCCAACGTTGGCCGGTACGCCAATCAGTTTGCCCAGCAGCTCACCGATGAAAATGCCCACCAGGGTACAAAAAGCCAGAAACGCCACACCATAGATAATCATTGTTGTAGTCCTCAAAGTGCATCGTCGAAGTTGTTGTTTTTGTGCTTCGCCAGCTTGAGTCGGTGTCTAGGGTCGGCGGCTTCCCTCCTCTTGCAACAGCGCTTGCAGGGTGTCGAGCCGCGCGCCGTCATAAGCCATGACGGTGCCCTGCTCGAACACCCGGCGCGCCAGCCCGGTCAACACCGCGCCGGGCGGCAACTCGATCTGCAGACGCACGCCACGCTCGTAGGCGCCTTGCACCGTGCCGCGCCAGTCGACGACGCGGCACATGTTGAAGGCCAGGTCGTCGCGCAGCGCGTCGGCCTTTATCACCGGTCGGGCGCGACTGCCGCTGAGATAGCCCAGCGCCGGAGTTTTCAAGGGTACTTCGGCAAAGGCCTGGGCCAACGTCCGCGCCGGAGCCTCCAGCAGCGGGCAGTGGGACGGTACGCTGACCGCCAACCGGCAGGCCTTGCCGGCACCTTGGTTGCGAGCCCGTTCGGCGACGTAGCCCATGGCTTCATCACTGCCGGCGATGACTACCTGGTTATCGGCGTTGATGTTGGCCAGGTACACCGGCGTTGTTGCGCTGTGCACCTGGGCGAGCAAGGTTTCCACGGCCGCGAGGTCCAGGCCGATGATTGCCGTCATGCCGTAGCCTTGCGGATACGCCTGCTGCATCAGTTCGCCGCGCAGACTGACCAGCCGCAACGCGTCCTCAAACCCCAGCGCCTCGGCCACGACCGCCGCCGGGTACGCGCCGATGGACAGTCCCGCCACGTAATCCGGCGCGGGGGCCTGTTCCAGCAATCGACGGGAAGCGGCCACACCGGCGATCAACAGGCACAGCTGCACGGCGCGAGTCGATCGCAGCGCCTGGGCAGTGTCGAGCTGCAAGACATCCTCCCCGAGCACGTCACTCGCCTCGTCCAGAATCTGCGGCGCCAAGCCATGGAGCATGCCCACGCGCTGTGCACCCTGGCCGGGGAAAACCAGGAGGCTGCTCACGCGACCTGCTCCCACGATGGCTGCCATGGATCGCTGACCAATCGTGCCTGGATATCATCCTTGAGCAAGACCCGACGCGACGAACCCGCCCACTCGCGCAGGGCGACGGCGCCGCAGGGCGTCTGCAACTGCAGGTCCACGGCGCAGACCGAGGCGTCCAGCTGCGCCAGCAGGTTCCTGGCCTGGCGGCGATCCAGGCGATGCGGCGTCCGCAGGATCAAGTCCAGGTCGCTGCGCTCATGCAGCGCCTCGATGCCCGTGGCAAGCTCAAACCCGGCGCTGCCGCTGACGCCCCAGGCCCAGCCACTGGCGTCGAGCAGCGGGCGCAACTCGGCCAGCGCTTGCAAGGCCGGGAGGTCGCGCGGGGATTGAACATGGCAGAGGTCCTCCGGGCGCACCCGACGCTGGATCGCCGCCACCGGCATTGATGCGGCGTAGCGCTGTTCGCGAGAGCGACCGCGCAAGCCCACGGCGATGTGTCCAGGCGAGGACAGCGCCCGGCGCACCACGACCGGTTGCCCGAGGTCGAGCGACTCGACAGCCCAGCCCGGCGCATCCGCAGGCAACTGCAAAGCAGTCATCCCCCAGAGCAGGTCATGGGCCAGGAGCGTGCTCACCATTGCGCCCTCAACAATTGCCGAACGTGGCTGGACGCCGCCCGGTGAACAGCGCCCAGGCGACCGCTGAGATCCCGAGGCGTGCCCGCCACGTCGTTGATCGCCTGGAGCAAGCAGTCGCTCACCCGCGCCAGATCCGCCGCCGTCGGCTGCTCGATCTGTTCGACCGACAAGGTCTCCCAGAGCAGTCCAAGACTGGCAAAACTGTCAATGTCGTAGGCCATCGGCGGCACGCTGGCGGCCAGGGCTTCGAGTTCCTCGACGCTGCGCAGGGTGACCCGCGCTGCCGAAGCCTTGCCCATCGCATGGACCATCACGCCCGGGTCGCGCAAGGCGATCAACCGGTTGGCCTGGTAGCCGTGGGCGAGGAACGCACCGGACATCGCCTTGCCCACCAGCAAGCCGATCACTGGATGCCCGGCCAGTCGGGCCCGGGCATAACTGTCCGCCGCGCCGGCCAAAGCCTGATGAATGCCCAGCGCTTCTTCACGCCGACCGTAGGCCTGGCTCGGCACATCGACGATGGCGATCAGCACACGTTTGCTGGCCGCGTTGCGATCGGCCGCGATGGCGTCGTCCACGGCTTTGGCCAGGCCCCAGCCTTCGAGCAAACCGACTTCGCCATTGCGCGCCCGAGGGAAACGGTTGGCGGGATCGGCCACGACAGCCAACAGACGCGCGGTTTGTTCGCCGAGTTGGACATCGGCCACTTTCAGCGAAGCGGGCAAGCCTTCCAACGGTTTGACGCCACCGCTCAAGGCCTCGAACCAGCGCAGGCCCCTCAATGAATACGTATTCATGGACGTTCTCCCTGAAACAACTGGCGAACCGCTGCCGGTTCGATTTGCACCTCGGTGTCCAGGCGCGACAGGCGCTGGAGGAACAGTCTGGCTTGGCCACTGCGGTGTTCAGTGGGCACACCCAGATGCAACAGTTCGCTGACCTGACGACGAATCTGCGCCACGTCATCGGCGACGTAGCGGTCCACCAGCCCGGTCGCGAAACGTTGTTCGCCACCGGTCAGGCTCCAGATGAACGGACGGTCGCGGGAGTCGTACTCATCGATGCCGGCTTCCTGCTCGATCACCTGCGGACCGTTCAGCCCCAGCCGCGCTTCCTGCGTCACCAGCAAATAACTGCACAGCCCGGCGGCGATGGACATGCCGCCGAAACAGCCGACGCTGCCAGCGACTACGCCAACCACCGGCTGGTATTGGCGCAGGTCGATAATCGCCGAATGGATCTCGGCAATTGCCGCGAGCCCGAGGTTGGCTTCCTGTAAACGCACGCCGCCGGTCTCCAGCAGCAACACGGCCCGGGTCGGGATGCCTTTGCGATTGTCCTCGGCCGCCAGCTCCAGGGCACCGGCGATCTTTGCCCCGCCGACTTCACCGAGGCTGCCGCCCTGGAACGCGCCTTCAATGGCGGCGATGACCACCGGCAAACCGTCGAGCTCGCCCTTGGCGATCACTACGCCATCGTCGCTTTGCGGGACCACGCCCTGACGCAGCAACCACGGCGACATGATTCGCTGGAAGGGGTCGAGCAGTTCGCGGAACGTACCGTCATCGAGCAAGGCCTTGGCCCGTTGCCGGGCACCGAGCTCGACGAAACTGTGCTTGTTGAGCAACGCAGCGCTGTCAGTCATGGCCGATCTCCTCGAAGCCTTGTTCAAGGCGCAGACGCACCACGCCGGGGGTGGCGCCGAAATCGTGGATTTCAATGGCCATCGCGGGAGGCGTCTGGCCGTCGAACATGCGCGCGAACAAGTGTTGCCAGCGTTGCTCGCTGCCATTGACCGAGGTCTGCACCTGGATGGTCAGCTTGCCCGCCAGCCCGGGTTCGATCAGTACTTCGAGATCGCCCGAGCCGACGCAGCCGACCAGCGCCCGGCCCCGTGGCGGCTGCCCGGCGGTGAATTCAAAGGATAAGGTTTGCATCAGCACACTCCTGGAAAGAGGCCATCACTGCGCTCGATACGGTCGAGAAACAGGCAGGCGGCGAGCAGGTCGGCGGCGCCGCCGGGCGAGGCGTTCAAGGCAATCAGTTGTTGGTCCAGCACGTGCAGCTGGCGACGACCGCCCAGGCTCGCACTGCCGCCGGCGTCGAGCACCGCCCTGGCGCCCTGTTGCATCGCCTGCAAACCCGCTTCGCCGGCGCGATAGAGCACGCAGGTGTCGGCCAGGCGGGTCATGATTGCCAGCAAGGCGTCAAGGCGGGCGTTCTGTTCGCCGACGCCGGCCGCGCGGCTGCGCTTGAGTTGCGGCAGGCCCAGGGTTGTCACCGCCGGAAATGCCAGTTGCGCTTCCTCCCGGGCACCGCGGGCGCCGTAGCGCTGGGCCACTTGGGCACCGTGGCTCAAGGGTTGAGGCGCATGACGGTCGTTGAGCAAGGCCAGGCGGGCGGCACGCAATGTGACGGCGCCAGCGCCACTGGACTCAGGTTCCAGCGCCGCCGCAGCGACCAACAGGCCCAAAGCCCAGATCGCGCCCCGGTGAGTATTCACACCGCCCGTGGTGGTGAGCATCGCGGCTTCACCTTCCCGGCCGATGCGCCCCAGGGCTTCACGCAGTGGCAAGCCGATCTCGCCACAGTCGAACGCGGCCTCGGCCATTTCCTTGAATGCCGGCCACAACGACAACGCCGAAGCGTGCATCAGGCCCAGGTGCAGATCGGTGTGGGCGCCGCTGCCGCGACGGTCCACCAAGGCCGGTTTGGGCGAGAGGTCGGCTTCATCGATCAACGCGTCCACTGCCAGGTCGGCCAAACGCTCAGCCAGGGATAAGGTCTTGGGTTGCAGATTAAGGGCGCGCATTTACCAGCTCCTGAACTTGGCGGGCGGGTTGTAGAGGCCACCGGACCATTCCACCAGATCGGCCACGCTCTTGGCCGCGAGCAACTCGCGGGTGGCGTCGGTGCGGCGGATTCCGAGGTCTTCGGGCAAGGCGATCAGCCCTTCGCGACGCATGCGCGCGGTGTCTTTCGGGTCATGGCGCAGGCCGATGGCAGTGACCCCGGCCACGGCGGCGATCATTGCCTGGCGTTCTTCCAGGGAGCGGGCCTTGTACAGGTAGGCGATGCCTTCTTCGGTCAGCAGATGGGTAACGTCGTCGCCGTAGATCATGATCGGCGCCAGGGGCATGCCGGCTTTCTTCGCCACGTCCACCGCGTCGAGGGTGTCGACGAAGGTCGGTTTGCCGCCCTCCTGGAACGTTTCGACCATCTGCACCACCAGTTTCTTGCCGCGTTCGAGCAGCGGCGCCTCGCCGTCGCCGTGGCGCATGTCGAGCCAGGCCGGCGTCCCGTGACGGCGACCGCGCGGGTCGTGGCCCATGTTCGGCGCGCCGCCGAAACCGGCCAGTCGGCCACGGGTCACGGTGGAGGAATGGCCGTCGCCGTCCACCTGCAATGTGGCGCCAATGAACAGGTCCACCGCGTACTGCCCGGCCAGTTGGCAAACCATTCGATTGGAACGCAGCGAACCGTCGTGCCCGGTAAAAAACACGTCAGGCCGGGCGGCGATGTAGTTTTCCATGCCCAGTTCGGTGCCGAAGCAATGCACGCTCTCGACCCAGCCACTTTCGATGGCCGGGATCAGCGTCGGGTGCGGATTGAGCGCCCAGTTGCGGCAGATTTTGCCCTTCAGTCCAAGTGCTTCGCCGTAGGTCGGCAGGATCAATTCGATGGCGGCGGTGTTGAAACCGATGCCGTGGTTGAGCGACTGGACGTTGTGTTTTTCGTAGATCCCGCGAATCGCCATCATTGCCATCAAGACATGCACGGGCTTGATGTGGCGCGGGTCGCGGGTAAACAGCGGCTCGATGTAGAACGGCTTGTCGGCCACCACCACGAAGTCGACCCAGGATGCTGGAATGTCTACGCGGGGCAGGTCGCTGACGTCGTCCACCAACTGATTGACCTGAACAATGACGATACCGTCGCTGAACGCCGCCGGTTCGATCAGCGCCGGGGTGTCTTCGGTGCTGGGACCGGTATAGATATTACCGGCGCGGTCGGCCATGAAACCGGCCGAAAGCACCACGTTGGGAATCAAGTCGACCACCAGCCGGGCGTAGAGCTCGATGTAGGTGTGGATCGCGCCGATTTCCAGCAGGCCGTCTTCCAGCAACTGGCTGATGCGCAGGCTCTGCGTGCCGGCGAACGAGAAATCGAGCTTGCGGGCGATGCCGCGTTCGAACAGGTCCAAGTGCTCGGAACGACCGACGCTGGGCATGATCATGTGCAGGTCATGCAGCTTCGAAGGGTCGACTTTCGCCAGAGAGCGGGACAGGAAGTCCGCCTGCTTCTGGTTATTGCCCTCCAGCACCACACGGTCGCCGGGCAGGATCAACGCCTCCAGCGCCGCGACGATCTTGTCGGTGGGCAGCACCACACCGTCGGCAAGCCCCTTCACCAACGCCAGGCGCCGCTGCTTTTCGCTGCGCCGCCGCGTCCATCGCGAGTCGGGGGATATTGTTGTTGTCATGACCACTCCACGGGTTCGCTGTCGTGGAGCTCACCTTAGGAGTGTTTTGGCGTGGGCATCAATCAAGCTCGGCGGCGGATCGTTACGGTTGGCGTAATGGTTAGCCCGGATTGATACGAGCCCTTGTGGGAGCGAGCTTGCTCGCGATGGCGGTGTAAAAGCCAACATTGATGTCGCCTGACCCATCGCTATCGCGAGCAAGCTCGCTCCCACAGGGGTTTAGGGTCGACATTTGATCCGCTTCGGCAGAGGCGACGCCGGATTAGCGGCATGCCTGAACTTCAATGCTCACCACGTCCCCCTGTGGGAGCGAGCTTGCTCGCGATGGCGGTGTAAAAGCCAACATTGATGTCGCCTGACCCACCGCTATCGCGAGCAGGCTCGCTCCTACATTAGTCAGTTGGCTGACTCAACTCTTACCAACCCCGCCGCAACCACCAACTCTTCCAACGCCAGCAGATCCGGCACTTTCGCCACATGCTCGCCCACTTGCACGGCCGCCTGCTCCAATCCGCACAGCGGCACGTCGACGTAGCTCAACTGGGTGTCGAGCTTGCAGGAGCGCGGGATGCCTTGGACCAGCAGCGCGATGAAACGCAGTTCCGGGCGGCCGCCCAGGGCATTGAGCACGACGATGCGAGCGCGCTCGCCGATCACGGTCTTCTGGCCGCAGGCTGACTCGAAGCTCAGCAGCGGGATCTGCCGTTCGCGCCAGCTTACCCAGCCCAGGAACCAGGGCGGGGTGTCCAGATCGAACACGCTGCTCTGGTAGTCGATCAACTCGGCCACGGCCACGTTCGGCAGGATCAGATGCCGGTCGGCAAGCGGCAGCAACAAACCTGTGAGATGGCTGGTGCGGTGCTCATGCATGGGTCTTGCTCCAGTGGGCGATGCTGTCGAGCAGCACCGACTCCTGGTACGGCTTGCCCAGGTAGTCGTTGACGCCGACGGCCATGGCGCGGTCGCGGTGTTTCTGGCCGGTGCGGGAGGTGATCATGATGATCGGCAGATGCGCCAGGCGCGGGTCGTTGCGCACTTGCGTCGCCACTTCGAAACCATCCATGCGGGGCATCTCGATGTCCAGCAGCATCAGGTCCGGCGAATGTTCGGCCAGCAATGCCATGGCGTCCACGCCGTCCTTGGCGGTGAGCACATGCATGCCGTGGCGTTCCAGCAGACGACTGGTGACCTTGCGCACTGTTACCGAATCGTCCACCACCAGCACCAGCAAAGGCCGCTGCTGCTCGCCCTCGCCTTGCACCACGGCCGGACGGCGCGCCGCCTGGTTGGGCAAGGCGCGGATCGGCGCGAGCAGGTCGAGAATCAGCACCACCCGGCCGTCCCCCAGGATCGTTGCCCCGGACAAGCCCTGGACCGCCGAGAATTGCGGGCCGAGGCTCTTGACCACGATTTCCCGGGTGCCGGCGGTGGCGTCTACCTGCACGGCGACGTGTCGTTCGTTGCATTGCACCAGCAGCACCGGTAATGGCTGGCTCTGGCCGAGCAATTTCGGGCGGGCGCCGGTTTTCAGCAACTCGCCCAGGTAGCACAACTCATAACGTTGCCCGGCGTAGGTGTAGGTCGGCGGATCGAGCTGGTAATAGCCATCCAGTTCGGCGGGCAATACCCGGACGATGCTCTCGATGGTGTTGAGCGGGATGGCGTATTGATCTTCGTGACACTGCACCATCAGCGCCCGGTTGACCGCCACGGTGAATGGCAGCCGGATACGAAAATGCACGCCCTTGCCCGGCGTCGAATCGATGACCATGCTGCCGCCCAGCTGTCGCACTTCTTCGTGGACCACGTCCATGCCAACGCCGCGCCCGGAGATCTGGGTGATTTTTTCCGCCGTGGAAAAACCTGGCTGCAGGATGAACTGCAGCACGTCGCGGTCGCTGATATCGCTGTCGGGCGCCAGCAGCCCACGCTTTATCGCCTTGCGCCGCACCGCGTCCAATGGCACCCCGGCGCCGTCGTCACGGATGTCGAAAATGATGTCGCCGCCTTCGCGGGACAGATCCAGGCTGATGCGTCCCCGCGCCGGTTTGCCGGCTGCGATGCGCACATCGGCGGGCTCCAGGCCATGATCAACGGCATTGCGCAACATATGTTCCAAAGGCGCCGCCATGCGTTCGAGCACGTTGCGGTCCATCTCGCCCTCGGCATTGTCGACCACGAACTCGACGTCCTTGCCCAGCTCCTGCGCCACCTGCCGGACGATGCGCTTGAGGCGCGGCAGCATGCGCTCGAACGGCACCATGCGCGTACGCATCAGGCCTTCCTGGAGCTCGGTGTTGATGCGCCCCTGCTGTTGCAGCAGGTTTTCGGCGTCGTGGTTGCTGCGGTCTAGCGTTTCCTTGAGGTCAAGCAGGTCCGAGGCGGACTCGAACAACGCTCGGGATAATTGTTGCAACTGGGAATGGCGGTCCATTTCCAGTGGGTCGAATTCTTCGTAGCCCAGTCGTTCGGCGTCCACCTGCTGGCGGCTGAGAATCCGCCCCTGGGTTTCGGTATCCAGGCGTCGCAGTTGATCGCGCATGCGCTCGATGGTCGTTTCCATCTCGTTCAGGGCGATGCGCGCATCGTTGACCTGTTGCTCGATGCGCCCACGGAAAATCGAAGTTTCCCCGGCCAGGTTGACCAGATCGTCGAGCAGTTCGGCGGAGACCTTGACCATGTCCGCGCCATCGCCCGGCGCGGCGGGCTCGGCTCGCATCGGCGGCGCGACCTGGGCCGGTGCCGGCTCGACCGGCGTAACGATCTGGGGCGCCTCGCTGTCCTGCGGATGATTGACCGCCTGGATCTGCGCGATCAGCCGGTCGGCCGGCGGGCACGGCTGCCCGGCACGGACGGCATCGAGCATGTGGGCCAGCCGGTCATGGCTGCCTTGCAGCAAGGCAAAAAGCGCCGGGCTCGGTTGTAACAGGCCCGCCGACAGCCCTTCGTAAAGGTTCTCCAGTTCGTGGGCAAGATCGCCGATGGGCCCGATCTCCACCATCCGCGCGCCACCCTTGAGGGTGTGCAGATCGCGCAGCAGGGTTTCCACCGCCTGACGGTTCGACGGCTCTTCCTGCCAGCGTTGCAACGCCGCCCCGGAACTGTCGAGGATATCGAAACCTTCCTCTAGAAAGATTTCCAGCAACTCCGGATCATGGCCCGCCGTGTCATTTTGCCGATGCCCCGCCACCTCGATGGCGTTCGGCTTGTCCTGGCGGAAACGATGAATGGCGTCAATCAACGCCACGGGATCGCCCAGCGGTTGGCCTTGCTGCAGTTGCCCGAGCAACAGATCGAGGCGTTCGTGACTGCTGTTGAGCAGTTGCGCCAGCTCCTCGCTGTAACTGTAGCGGCGATCCACCAGCCCTTCGTATAGGGTTTCGAGCTCCCCGGCCAGGTCGCTCACCGGCCGCACATCCGCCATGCGTGCGCCGCCCTTGAGGGTGTGCAAGTCACGCTGCAGCGAGGACAGCGGCGCGCCGTTCTCCGGGTCGGCGAGCCAGCGCCGCAAGGCCTGTGCGGCGCTTTCGAGAATATCCTGGGCCTCTTCGAGAAAGATCGCGGCGATATCGTCATCCACCGAAACAGCCGCCGGCGAACTGCGCTCCATCTCAGCCGTCGCATGACCCAGCTCGCGGATGCTCAACGTGCGGCTGCCGTCACTGCGGATCAGTCCCGTGGCCGTCGGGTCGAGGCCTTCCTGGAGCAGGCTGCGCAGCGCCTGCACCCGGGCAGGTTGCGCACGCACGTGCTGGCCGGCAGCCAATTCGTCGAGCATGTCGATCAACGCTTCGTGAGCAAGCTGCGCCTCATGGAAAAACCTGTCGCTGACCGCCAGGCTGCTTTCCTCGACGGCGCCATACAGGTCCAGCAAGGCTTCGCAGAGCTCGTCCACCGGGTGCAGGTCGGCCAGATGCGCGCCTTCGCCAAGGGTGGTCAACTCATCGAGCAGCGCGCTCAGCTCCTGGCCCTCGCCGGAGTGTTGCTGCCAGCGCCGCAGCAGGTTCTCCGCGTCCAGCAGGATATCCATGCCCTGGGCGAGAAAATTGTTGATCAATTGCGGGTCGCGCTTGGTTCGCACGCCCTGGTCCGGCGTGTTGAGAGCCGTTTGCAGGCGTTCGACGGACAGTGCCTGGGTTCGCTGGATCAGGTCCGCGGCGCCGGGAATCGCTGCCAGCGGCTCGTTATGCAGCTGGCGCAGACCGCGGCGCAGCAACCCTTCAGCCTCCAGCAGCAACTCGATCTCCTCCAGGTCGAAAGCGATCAGGTGCGCCTTGTATTCCCGGGCCATCTCATCCATCGCCCCGGCCAGTTCGGCGATCGGCAGCACACCGGCCATCGATGCACTGCCCTTGAGCGTGTGCAAGGCCCTTTGCAGCTCGTCGCTGGCCTGCAATGGCAGATGTTCGGCGGCCTGGTCGAGGAATCGATCAAGCGCGGCCAGATGCCCCTGGGCTTCGTTATCGAAGATTTTCAGCAGCAAGGGATCGAGAGCGGCCACGTCCTGCTGGTCGTCATCTTCCTCATCGCCACCCTTGGCCAAGGCATGGGCGCGAGCAGCCAGACGGTCGACGTCGTCGCGCTGGCATTGGCGCTGGGCAGCGAATTCAGCGACCAGTTCCGGCAGCAATCGCACCGCGTCCTCAAGCAATTGCCGAACCGAAGCGCCCGGCTCGACGCTGCGCTCCAGCACGCGGTTGAGCAGGTTTTCCACCGCCCAGGCCAACTCACCCAGCACCAGTGCCCGAACCATCCGGCCGCTGCCCTTGAGGGTATGGAAGGCCCGGCGCAGCTCAGTGAGCGCGCCTTGGTCGTCGGGCTGCGCAGCCCAGCGCGGCAGGTATTCGCGCAGGACATCGAGCACCTCGTCGGTTTCCTCGAGGAAGACCTCCCGCAGCTCGTCGTCCACCGGATGCTCATCCACGGGCGGCGGCAGCAGGCTACCGGGCATGCCTTTGGCCGGCGGGTTGACCGCCGAGACCGGGCTGGCCAGAACATCAGCGAGGGATTGCACGGTCTGTGGGTCGTCCAGTTCCTGCAAATCCTGCATGACCTGGGCCTCGTTCGGGCTCAGCCGGTCATCGAGCAAGGGCACGCGGGCTTCGTCGGGAAAGTAGCCGAGGGCGCCCAGGCTCCGCTCGACGCCGTCGAGCAGATTCTCGGCGGGCATCAACGGGTCTTCGCTCAAACGCTCCAGGTAATATTCCAGGCCGGTAATCACATCGGCCAGGTGATCGAGTGCTTCCCACCCCGGCTGGGCTGGGTCGAGCAGCAGGTGTTCACGGATGAAATCGTTGCAAGCCTCCACCAGGCGGGCGGCGCGGCTCAGGGGAATCATCGCCAGCGCCCCGCGGACCTGGGTCAGCAGCGCCGGCAATGGCTCAAGCTGGGCGCTGTTCCAGTGTGCGTCGATGTAGTCGACGATCATGTCCTTGGCCTGTTGCAGGCAGGTATGGGCTTCCTTGATGACGATCTGATGGATCTGGGTCAGGTCGGTCGTCGGCAGGCGATTGTCTTCGCGGCTTTCAGGCTCGACGGTGCCGACCATTCCGGCCAGGGTTGCCTCGACGTACAGCAAGGCTCCGGCAACGTCCATGAGCGTCGCGTCATCAGGCTCGCGCTGGCCCTGGGCGAGGCTCAGTACGACGGCCAGTTGATCGATGATGACCTTGCGCGGCTGGCCGAAACCCAGCACCGCCAGGGTGTCGGCAATCTGCCGCAGGGGCGCCAGCAGGCTGTCCAGCTCCGAGGCATGCTGGCGGTCGCTGCGCACGAACAGGTCCAGGCGTTCCTTGACCCGCACCAGCTCCTCGCAGAGCGCTGCCAGCACCGAGCGCATGGCATCGCGGTCGGGCCCGGCCAGGCGCGCGCGTTCTTCATCGACCATAGCGCTGTCGGGCAGCGCGTCGTCCAGTGAGTAGCGTTCTTTCATGATCTGCATCTGCCCGCTGGGATGTTCGGCCTTGGCAATATAGAACAACAGACTCTTGAGCAGGTGTGGCGGGGCCGCTTGGTTGATGCCCGGCATGCCTTGCTCCAGCAAGCGCTTGAGTTCCTTGTCAGCATCCTTGAACAGGCTACGCAGCGCCGGGCTGTTGGCGATACGCCCCTCGCGCATGCCTTCGACCAACGCCGAAGCGACCTGCCACAACGCATTGAGCGGCGCTGCGGCGCAAAGCGCTTCAAGGCGCTGAAAGACTTTGGCCAGGTAACCGAGGTGAGTCGCGTCGTCCTGCTCGCGCAACAGGCCCACCAGGGCCACCTGCAGGGTCTGGCGCAATTTGCGCAAGGTGCTCGGCAGGTCCGCCGGCGCGAGCCGCTTCAAGGCGTCCTCGTCCAGCGGCGCGATATCGGGCAGTTCCGGGCTGAACAGGCTGGTCTCCGACAACAGGCTCTCGCCCCGCGCACTGCGCAGATCGTTGAGCAAGGGCAGCACCGCCAGCGGCAGGTCGCGACGAGCACCCTGCACCCGTTCTAGGTAGACCGGCAACTGGCCCAGGGCCTGGCGCAACAGGCTGATCGCCTCCTCGCGGTGGGCGATGCGGTTGTCCTGCAGCGCGCTGCACAGTTGCTCCATTTCCTCGGCCAGCAACGCCGCGCCGTAGAATTCGATCATCTGCAGGCCGCCATGGACCTGGTGAATGCAGGCCAGGCATTGGGCAAGCGCATCCGACGCCTGGGGGTCGTCCACCAGGCGATTGAGGGCCAGGTGGGCCTGCTTCAGCGTTTCGGCAATCTCGCCCTTGACCCATTCCAGGGCCACGTAGTCGTGCCGATCACCCATAACGACTCCAAATCAACAGTCATATCCCCAGAGCGGATCAGCTCTTGTGGCGAGGGGATTTATCCCCGCTGGGCTGCGAAGCGGCCCCCAGCAATGCAGAACCCATATCAATGTTCCAGACTGGCTATTTTGGGACTGCTTCGCAGTCCAGCGGGGATAAATCCCCTCGCCACAGACGATCTCCATAGCCAGGAAAGTGCAGCCCAGTCACACCTTATCCTCGTCCGCCACAGGTGCCGCGGGCAAGGTGAACCCGGACACCGAGCGGCGCAGCTGGCTGGCCATTTTCGCCAGGTTGCCGATACTCTCGGCCGTGGCGGTTGAGCCGGACGAGGTCTGGCTGGTGATCTGCTGGATCACGTTCATGGTCAGCGAAATCTGTCCCGCCGAGGTGGTCTGTTGCTGCGCCGCGTTGGAGATGCTCTGGATCAGCGCCGCCAGGGTCTTGGAAACGCCCTCGATTTCTTCCAGGGCGACGCCGGCATCCTGGGCCAGTCGGGCACCGCGCACCACCTCGGTGGTGGTCTGCTCCATGGAGATCACCGCTTCGTTGGTGTCGGCCTGGATCGCCCGCACCAGCGTCTCGATCTGCCGGGTGGCCGCCGAGGAGCGCTCGGCCAAGCGCTGCACTTCGTCGGCCACCACCGCAAAACCCCGACCGGCATCGCCCGCCATGGACGCCTGGATCGCCGCGTTGAGCGCAAGGATGTTGGTCTGGTCGGCGATGTCATCGATCAGGCTGACAATGTCGCCGATTTCCTGTGACGACTCACCGAGGCGCTTGATGCGCTTGGCGGTGTCCTGGATCTGCTCGCGAATGTTGTCCATGCCATGAATGGTGTTGTGCACCACCTCGTTGCCCTTGTTGGCGATTTCCACGGAGCGCTCGGCCACCGCCGACGACTCGGCCGCATTGGCCGATACCTGGTCGATGGACTGGGCCATTTCATTGATTGAAGTCGAAGCTTCGGAAATTTGCTGGGCCTGGTGTTCCGACGCCTGGGCCAGGTGCATGGCCGTGGCCTGGGTTTCCTGCACGGCGGCGGCCACCTGGCCGGCCGTGAGGTTGATGGTCGCCACCAGATCGCGCAATTGGTCCACCGAATAGTTGATGGAATCGGCGATGGTCCCGGTGAAGTCCTCGGTAACCGAGGCGGTAACGGTCAGGTCGCCATCGGCCAGGTCTTCGATTTCGTCCAGCAGGCGCATGATCGCGTTCTGGTTGCGCTCGTTCTTTTCCGCGGTTTCGCGCAATTGGCGGTTGGTTTCACGCACCATCACCAGGCCGATGAGGATGATCGACATCAGTGCCAGCAGGCCCAGCACATACCCGCCGATGCTGTTGACGGAACGACCGCCGGCCAGGTTCTCGAAAGCTGTGGCCAGGTGAGAGGCTTCGTCGAGCAGGGTCTGCGACAGGTTGAAGATGTTGCCCGCCGACTCGCGGACCTTGAACAGCTCCGGGGAGGTCTCGAGGATTTCGTCCACCGACCCCGAGACGAATTCGAACAGCTCGCTGATTTCCGTCAGGCGCGCCCGGGCGTCACGATCCTGGACCTGGGGGATCTTCAAGGTCGGGTCGCCTTGCAGCATGCCATTGAGCACCTGGCCAAAACGCGCGGCGTCACGGCCGAAGGTGTCGGCAGCCTGGCTGGCGTTCTCGTCGCCGGCCAATACGGTATTCACCGCGCCGAGAATACGCTCGGCCAGCAGTGACTGGCGCTGGGCCATGGCCACCTGTGAGGCCGGGGCGCCTCGCTGCAAGAGGATTTCGACAACTTTTTCGTATTCGACCTGCAGTTGCGGCACGGTTTCGGCGAGGGTTGCCGCCACCTGGTGCAGCGACAGGACGGTCTGCTCACTGGAAAGAATCGCATCGGTGTTCTTCAGCAGGCGCTCCCAGTCCAGCTGTACCGCGCGCATCTGCGGGCGCAGGGTGGCGGGCGCCGGGGGCAGGCCGGTCACCGGGTCACCCTGCTTCAGGTATCCCCAGCGCTGGGCGAAATCGTTGCGCGCATCACTCAGCAACTTGAACGCGGCGGCCTTGCCGGCCGCGGCTTCGGTGGCGTTCTTGGCAATGCGCTGGGACAGCACCCGCAGCTCACCGGCGTGGCCGATGTACTGTTTGTCATAGGTGGACTGGGTGTTGAGGTACGCGAAGTTGGCGAACAACAGCATGATGAAGACAATCAGCGCGACGAACAGCACGATGATCTGCGACCGACTGCGCGACGCTTCCAGAGGCTTGCCTGTTTTTGCTTTGATCATCGGTACTCGCCTGTCCTGCTCAATCCGGCCTCTCACCACAGCCCTCCTGTGGGAGCGAGCCTGCTCGCGAATAGCGATGGAACAGCCAGCATCGATGCAGCTGATCCATCGCTTTCGCGAGCAGGCTCGCTCCCACAGAGGCCGCGCTGCGGCCTGTTAAACCGCCACATTCATGAACCCTGGCGAACGCGTCACGGCAAAAGGGCTGAACACCTGCCACTGCCGATCGCCAGGAAAACGGCCCTGGACGAAGGCCGATTCCGGGCCATCGAGGTAGCCAGGCAAAACCGGTTCCAGGCTGCCCTGGGCGAAATGCTGCAGCCCGAGGACTTCGTCCACCAGCAAGCCGGCGAAGACTTCTTCGTTATCGACCACCAGCACCCGCCGCTGCTTGCGCACACTGGACAGCTCATGACCGAAAAAACCGCACAGGTCCATCAGCGGCAATAAACGTCCGCGCAGGTTAGCCACTCCGCGAACCCATGGCTTGACCCCGGGCAACGACGTGTAGCGCGGCTCGTGCAGCACTTCGCTGACCTCGCCCATGGGCGCCACGTACCAATGCTCGCCGAGGCGAAAGCCGATCCCGCTCCAACTGTCGCGATGGGTTGGCTGGGACGGCAGGTCCGCGCCCAGCAGCCGACAGCGCCGATCGATCTGAAGCAACAGTTCGAATGCGGTCAGGGAGTGGCTCATGGCCGCGCGTTCAACCCGCCAGTACTTTGTTCAAGGTCGCGATCAGGGTTTCTTCGTCCACCGGTTTGGTCAGGTAGTCCTTCGCCCCTTGGCGGGTCCCCCAGACCTTGTCGGTTTCCTGGTCCTTGGTGGTGATGATGATGACCGGGATATGCCCCGTGTCCGGGTCCTTGGTCAGCTGGCGCGTGGCCTGGAACCCATTGAGGCCGGGCATGACGATGTCCATCAGCACCGCGTCGGGCTTTTCCTGGCGGGCCAGGGCCACGCCGTCGGCGCCATTCTCGGCTTTCAAGACCTGATGGCCGTGCTTTTCCAGCATGCCGGTCAATTTGTACATTTCAGTCGGCGAATCATCGACGATCAGAACTCGTGCCATGGTGTTCCCCATTTCTTCTGTAGACCCCAGGCCGAAGGCCGAGCGTCATTAATGTGCCTGGTGCGGCTGGACAGCGGCAAAACCCGGGACATGGGCCTGTATCGCGCCCAGCAATTCTTCCTTGCTGAAAGGCTTGGTCAGAAACTGATCGGAGCCGACGATGCGCCCCTTGGCCTTGTCGAACAGACCGTCGCGGGACGACAGCATGATCACCGGCGTCGCCTTGAAGGCGCTGTTGTTCTTGATCAGGGCACAGGTCTGGTAACCGTCCAGGCGCGGCATCATGATGTCGACAAAGATAATGCCCGGATGGTGGTCGACGATCTTGGCCATGGCGTCGAAACCATCGACCGCCGTGATGACCTCGCAGCCAACGTTGCGCAGCAAGGTCTCGGCGGTGCGGCGGATGGTCTTCGAGTCGTCGATGACCATGACCTTCAAGGCGCTGGGTTGCTGCTGCGTGAGATGCTCTGCCATTGCCACTGCAAACCGGTTTTTAACGCGTAAGTGTGATCGACAGCGCAAACCCTTGATGTTCAAGGCCCGCACGTCACATGGCAGCCTTTTTAGCACAGTCTCCATCGCCGATCTATCAGCCGCTCGGCACGGCGGTTTTTCCTTGACCGCCAAACTTCGGGGCGCCACTCTGACGCCACTTTTTCAAGCCATTCGTGCCCACCCCATTTTCGAGGAACCAAGCCATGAGCGTACGCGTCGGCATTGTCATGGACCCAATCGCCAGCATTTCCTATAAGAAGGATAGCTCGCTGGCCATGCTGCTGGCCGCTCAGAAGCGCGGCTGGGAGCTGTTCTACATGGAACAGCGCGACCTTTACCAGGCCGAGGGCCAGGCGCGCGCGCGAATGAAGCCGCTGAAGGTCTTCGCCAACCCTGAGAAGTGGTTCGAACTGGGCGCGGAAAGCGACGCGCTGCTGAGCGACCTGGACGTGATCCTGATGCGCAAGGATCCGCCGTTCGACATGGAGTTCGTTTACTCCACCTACCTGCTGGAGCAGGCCGAAAGCGCCGGTGTGCTGGTGGTCAACAAGCCGCAGAGCCTGCGCGACTGCAACGAGAAGCTGTTCGCCACGCTGTTCCCGCAGTGCACGCCGCCCACCATCGTCAGCCGTCGTCCGGACGTGCTGCGCGAATTCGCCGATCACCACGGCGACGTGATCCTCAAGCCGCTGGACGGCATG
Source organism: Pseudomonas sp. D1-1 (assembly GCF_051132225.1). Lineage (NCBI taxonomy): Bacteria > Pseudomonadati > Pseudomonadota > Gammaproteobacteria > Pseudomonadales > Pseudomonadaceae > Pseudomonas > Pseudomonas sp. D1-1. The sequence goes on from NZ_CP071676.1 coordinate 5,536,804, forward strand.
GGCGGCTCGTCGATCTTCCGTCACACCGCCGGCCATCCGAACCTGTCGGTGATCCTCGAAACCCTGACCTTGCATGGCAAGCAACAGATCATGATCCAGGGTTACCTGCCGGCCATCGTCGACGGCGACAAGCGCATCCTGATGATCGACGGCGAGCCGGTGGACTATTGCCTGGCGCGCATCCCGGCGGCCGGTGAAACCCGTGGCAACCTGGCGGCTGGCGGCCGTGGCGAAGCCCGCCCGCTGACCGACAAGGACCGCTGGATCGCCGCCCAGGTCGGCCCGACGCTACGCGAGAAAGGCCTGCTGTTCGTCGGCCTGGACGTGATCGGCGAGCACCTGACGGAGATCAACGTCACCAGCCCGACCTGCATCCGCGAGATCGACAATGCCTTTGGCACCGACATCGGCGGGATGCTGATGGATGCCATCGATCAGAAGCTCAAGGCGCGTTGATCCAGATCCTGATGAAGGAAACCCACATTGCGTTATCATGCCCGGCCTGAAAAAACGTGATGCTGGTTTCCTTGTCATGACACTCCCGTCCGATCTGCCCCAAGAGCTCGCCCATCGTGGCGTGCGCCCGGCTGATCGCCTCGGTTTTACGCTGTTCCTGGCGGCACTGATCCACCTGGCGGTGCTGCTGGGCGTCGGGTTTGCCACGGTCGAACCCAAGCAGATCAGCCAGACCCTGGAGATCACCCTGGCGACCTTCAAGAGCGAAACCAAGCCTCAGAAGGCCGATTTCCTTGCTCAGGAAAACCAGCAGGGCAGCGGCACCCTGGAAAAGAAAGCGATTCCCAAGACGACCGAAATCGCGCCGTTCCAGGACAACAAGGTCCAGAAGATCACCCCACCGCCGGCCGCCAAGCCGGAAGTTCAGGAAGCCGCGCCCAAGGCCGCCGTGACCACTACCGCGCCGAAGCCGAAAAAGGCCCCGGTCAAGGAAGAGGTCAAGCCCGATCCCAAGCCCAAGGCGCCGGAACCGACCTTCGACAGCTCCCAGCTGTCCAGCGACATCGCCAGCCTGGAGGCCGAACTGGCCCAGGAACAGCAGTTGTACGCCAAGCGCCCGCGCATCCACCGCCTGAGCGCCGCGTCGACCATGCGCGACAAGGGCGCCTGGTACAAGGACGAATGGCGCAAGAAGGTCGAGCGTATCGGCAACCTGAACTACCCCGAGGAAGCCCGGCGCAAACAGATCTACGGCAATTTGCGGCTGATGGTTTCGATCAATCGTGACGGCTCGCTGTATGAAGTGCTGGTGCTTGAGTCCTCCGGCCAGCCGCTGCTGGACCAGGCCGCCCAGCGGATCGTGCGCCTGGCCGCGCCGTTCGCGCCGTTCACCGGGGACCTGTCGGACATCGACCGCCTGGAAATCATCCGCACCTGGAAATTTGCCCGGGGTGATCGGCTGTCCAGTAACTGACACATCCCCTGACCACAACGCAGTGAGGCTCACCCCGGATCCAAGGTGGGAGCGAGCTTGCTCGCGATGGCGGACCAGCAGCCGACATTCATGTTGAATGATCCATTGCTATCGCGAGCAAGCTCGCTCCCACAGGGGATCTGCGACAGTCTCAAGCATTTCCCGGCTTGTCAGTTCGGCCATGCGCCGCCACACTAGCGCCTATGAAAAACGTCAGCCCCACCTACCTCAAGCATCACTTCCTGATTGCCATGCCGCACATGGCCGATCCAAACTTTGCCCATACCTTGACCTACATCGTCGAGCACACGGCCAATGGGGCCATGGGATTGGTGGTAAACCGCCCGCAGGAGCTGAACCTGGCGGATATCCTTGAGCAGCTGCGTCCCGAGGTCGAGCCGCCACTCCTGTGCCAGCATGTGCCGATTTTCATCGGCGGGCCGGTGCAGACCGATCGCGGTTTCGTACTCCATCCGTCGGGTCCCAAATTCCAGGCCACCGTTGATCTGAACGGCGTGTCGCTGTCCACTTCCCAGGACGTGCTGTTTGCCATCGCCGACGGCGTCGGTCCGGAAAAAAGCCTGATCGCCCTGGGCTATGCCGGTTGGGAACCCGGACAGCTGGAAGCCGAGCTGGCCGACAACGCCTGGCTGACGTGCCCGTTCGATGCCGACATCCTGTTCAACACCAGCAGCGAGTTGCGCCTGGAAGCGGCGGCCAGCCGATTGGGCGTGAACCTGGGCCTGCTTACCAGCCAGGCGGGACACGCCTGATGGCCCTGCGCCTGCTGCTGGGCTTTGATTACGGCACCAAACAGATCGGCGTCGCGGTCGGCCAGGTCATTACCGGCCAGGCCCGCGAGCTGTGCACATTAAAAGCGCAGAACGGCGTTCCGGACTGGAACCAGGTCGAAGCGCTGATCAAGGAATGGAAACCCGACGCCGTGGTGGTCGGCCTGCCATTGAACATGGACGGCACGCCCAGCGACATGTGCCTGCGTGCGGAAAAATTCGCTCGCCGGCTCAATGGCCGCTTTAACCTGCCCTTCTATACCCATGACGAGCGCCTGACCACCTTCGAGGCCAAGGGCGAGCGGCTGATGCGCGGCGGGCAGAAAGGCAGTTACCGCGACAATCCGGTGGACGCCATCGCCGCCGCCCTGCTGCTGCAAGGCTGGCTTGATGCCAACGCCGCCCTGTTCGAAACCTGATTTTTGAAAGCGCCGCCAAGGCGCTTTCTTCTAGCGACAAGCCGAGTCATGAGCACCGACCCGCAAACCTGAAGGAGCCAGCATGAGCCTGCCCAATCCTGCCGAACTGATCAGCCAGATGGCGATCCGTCTCACGGCGCACCTGGAACAACGTGGCATCAGCGAACCGCGCTACATCGGCATTCGCACCGGCGGCGTCTGGGTTGCCCAGGCCTTGCTCGATGAACTGGGCAGCGACTCGCCGCTGGGCACCCTGGACGTGTCCTTCTACCGCGACGACTTCAGCCAGAACGGCCTGCACCCGCAAGTGCGCCCTTCGGCGCTGCCGTTCGAGATCGAAGGCCAGCACCTGGTGCTGATCGACGACGTGCTGATGAGCGGGCGGACCATCCGCGCTGCCATGAATGAGTTGTTCGACTACGGTCGCCCGGCCAGCGTTACGCTGGTCTGCCTGCTCGACCTGGACGCCGCCGAACTGCCGATCCGCCCTAACGTGGTCGGCGCGACGCTGGCGCTGGCGGCCCATGAACGGGTCAAGCTTTCCGGCCCGGCGCCGCTGCAACTCGAACTGCAAGACCTCGCCCTTTAACTGCCCTTGCCAGAGTCCATCGCGATGACGCCTCTCGAAACCAAGCGCCCGCTGCAGCTCAACGATCAGGGCCAGCTGCGGCACTTCCTGTCCCTCGACGGCCTGCGCCGCGAGCTGCTGACAGAAATCCTCGACACCGCCGACTCGTTCCTCGAAGTCGGCGCCCGGGCGGTGAAAAAAGTCCCGTTGCTGCGCGGCAAGACCGTGTGCAACGTGTTCTTCGAAAACTCCACCCGCACCCGCACCACCTTCGAACTGGCGGCCCAGCGGCTGTCGGCGGACGTGATCACCCTGAACGTGTCGACATCCTCGGCGAGCAAGGGCGAAACCCTGCTCGACACGCTGCGCAACCTCGAAGCCATGGCCGCCGACATGTTCGTCGTGCGCCACGGCGACTCCGGCGCGGCGCATTTCATTGCCGAGCACGTGTGCCCGCAAGTGGCGATCATCAACGGTGGCGACGGCCGTCACGCTCATCCGACCCAGGGCATGCTGGACATGTTGACCATCCGTCGGCACAAAGGCAGCTTCGAGAACCTGTCGGTGGCCATCGTCGGCGACATCCTGCACTCGCGGGTGGCCCGCTCGAACATGCTCGCGCTCAAGACCCTCGGCTGTCCGGACATCCGCGTGATCGCGCCGAAAACCCTGCTGCCCATCGGCGTCGAGCAATACGGCGTGAAGGTCTACACCGACATGACCGAAGGCCTGAAGGATGTGGACGTGGTGATCATGCTGCGCCTGCAACGCGAACGCATGACCGGCGGCCTGCTGCCCAGCGAAGGCGAGTTCTACCGCCTGTTCGGCCTGACCACCGCGCGCCTGGCCGGCGCCAAGCCGGACGCCATCGTCATGCACCCGGGGCCGATCAATCGCGGCGTGGAGATCGAGTCGGCGGTGGCCGACGGGCCGCACTCGGTGATCCTCAACCAGGTGACCTACGGCATCGCCATCCGCATGGCCGTGCTGTCCATGGCCATGAGCGGGCAAACGGCCCAGCGCCAATTCGACCAGGAGAACGCCCAGTGAAGCTCAGCATTCTCGGCGCACGCGTGATCGATCCGGCCAGCGGCCTGGATCAAGTGACTGACATTCATATCGATGCCTGCAAGATCGTCGCGCTCGGCGCCGCACCGACAGGCTTTGTGGCGGCCGAGGTCCTTGACGCCCAAGGCCTGGTGGCCGCGCCCGGCCTGGTGGACCTGAACGTTGCCCTGCGCGAGCCGGGCTACAGCCGCAAAGGCAGCATCGTCAGCGAAACCCGCGCCGCCGCCGCTGGTGGCGTGACCAGCCTGTGCTGCCCGCCGCAAACCAAGCCGGTGCTGGACACCTCGGCCGTGGCCGAGCTGATCCTCGACCGCGCCCGCGAGGCCGGCAACACCAAGGTCTTCCCGATTGGCGCACTGAGCAAAGGCCTGGAAGGCGAACAACTGGCCGAACTCATCGCCCTGCGTGATGCCGGTTGCGTGGCGTTCGGCAACGGCCTCAACAGTTTCCGCAATACCCGGACCCTGTGCCGCGCCCTCGAATACGCGGCGACTTTCGGCCTGACGGTGATCTTCAACTCCCAGGACCATGACCTGGCCGAAGGTGGCCTGGCCCATGAAGGCCCGACCGCCAGTTTCCTCGGCTTGCCGGGCATCCCGGAAACCGCCGAGACCGTGGCCCTGGCCCGGGACCTGCTGTTGGTCGAGCAGAGCGGTGTACGCGCGCATTTCAGCCAACTGACCAGTGCCCGTGGCGCCGCGCTGATAGCCCAGGCCCAGGCCCGAGGCTTGCCGGTGACCGCCGATGTGGCGCTGTATCAGCTGATCCTGACCGACGAAGCGCTGATCGATTTCAACAGCGTCTATCACGTCCAGCCGCCGCTGCGCACACGCGCCGACCGCGACGGCTTGCGCGAGGCGGTGCAGTCCGGGGTGATCTCGGCCATTTCCAGCCATCACCAACCCCACGAGCGCGATGCCAAGCTGGCACCGTTCGGCGCCACCGAGCCGGGCATCAGCAGCGTTGAACTGCTGCTGCCGCTGGCCTTGACGCTGGTGGAAGACGGTTTGCTGGACCTGCCGACTCTGCTCGCACGCCTGAGCGCCGGCCCGGCCCAGGCGCTGCAGCTGCCAGCCGGGAAACTGGCGGTGGGCGCGCCGGCGGACCTGGTGCTGTTCGACCCGGCCGCCTCCACCGTGGCCGGCGAAGCCTGGCGTTCCAAGGGTGACAACTGCCCATTCCTCGGCCACAGCCTGCCGGGCGTGGTGCGCTACACCTTGATGGATGGGCGGATTACCCACCAGGCCTGACAAACCGCGTCGCCCTTTTCGCGAGCAGGCTCGCTCCCACAGGGATCTTCAGTGAACACATGATCTGTGGACACCTCGATCCAATGTGGGAGCGAGCCTGCTCGCGAATGCAGGCACCTCGACCTGACTGTCTTACTGGAAAGCCCCACGCTTCTGCGCATTACGAATCGACACCTGATCGTTTAGCGTCCAGAAGTCATACAGCACCCCCAGAAAAAACACCCCGCCAGTCAGCAGGTAGATGATCCCGCTGAGCCACTTGCCTTGATACATGCGATGCACGCCAAGCACCCCGAGAAACGTCAGCAGAATCCACGCCACGCTGTACTCGATCGGCCCCGGGGTGAAGCGCAGGTCGGCTTCGCGGTCCATGGCCGGAATCAGGAACAGGTCGATCAACCAACCGATACCCAGCAGCCCGAAGGTGAAGAACCAGATCGTGCCGGTGACCGGCTTGCCGTAATAGAAACGGTGAGCGCCGGTAAAACCGAGAATCCACAACAGATACCCGATGACTTTGCTGTGGGTATCGCGGATTGCGCCCTGTTGATAGCTGTTCATGAATGGCCTCTTTTGCCTCGATAGAAAAATTTGTTCGGATCTTTTGTGACTTCTACATGTCTCGCCGACAAGCGGTCATGAACGACTCGCGTCGGGGAAACGCCCGGATTACGGGGACCCTGTCGGACAATCGGGTCAAATTGTCGCAATTATGCGGCGTTCACGCTGGGTTCCGGATCGACAAACGGCCTCGGAAAGGCGAAAAAAGCTGTTATAAAGTTGCGCGCTAACCTTTATGAGCCCTGCCTAATGCGTCCATTTTTCAAGACATGGCTGACCATTTGCCTATTATTGCCACTGGCCGCCCACGCCACCAATCGTGAGCAACGTCTTCCGAACATCAACGGCTATACGCCCAAATCCCACGTTTCTGCTCCATCGAGCAAAAACAGGCAAAGCGTCCAGCGTGTAAGTAACGCTCACAGCCGGCTGGTGCCGCCCATGGCGACCAAGACGACCAGCAATGTGCTGAGCCGCGCCGTGAATGTACTGGGCACACCTTACCGTTGGGGCGGCAGCAGCCCAAGTAAAGGTTTCGATTGCAGTGGTCTGGTGAAATACGCGTTCAATGACGCCACGTTCGACCTGCCGCGTACCTCCAATGCGATGGCTGCCGGCCATGGCGAGAAAGTCGAGCGCAAGGACCTCAAGCCCGGCGACCTGATTTTCTTCAAGCTCAAGAGCCGTCGGGTCAACCACGTAGCCATCTACCTGGGCAACGACCGCTTCATCCACGCCCCGCGCCGAGGCAAGTCGGTGACCATCGACACCCTGAACAAGCCGTACTGGAACACCCATTACGTGGTTGCCAAGCGCGTGCTGCCGAAAGAGCCGGGGGCGATGCGCGTGGTTCAGCGCTAAGCTGAAGTCAGGCCCCTTGTGGCGAGGGTTCTCCTTACTCCTCTAAAAATTATCCGGCGTACGCGCCCGCTCTCGCGCGTGCTCGCGGCTGATCAGGCCCTTGCTCACCAGATCCTTCAGGCACATGTCCAGCGTCTGCATCCCCAGCGAGCCGCCGGTCTGGATCGATGAATACATCTGCGCGATCTTGTCTTCGCGGATCAGGTTGCGGATCGCCGAAGTGCCCAGCATGATCTCGTGCGCCGCGATGCGGCCGCCGCCAATCTTCTTGACCAGCGTCTGGGAAATCACCGCCTGAAGCGACTCCGACAGCATCGAGCGGACCATCGACTTCTCGTCGCCAGGAAACACGTCCACTACCCGGTCAATGGTCTTGGCCGCCGACGTGGTGTGCAGGGTGCCAAACACCAAGTGCCCGGTTTCGGCGGCGGTCAGCGCCAGCCGGATGGTCTCCAGGTCGCGCATCTCCCCCACCAGGATCACGTCCGGGTCCTCCCGCAGGGCCGAACGCAGCGCCGTGGAGAAACCCTGGGTATCGCGATGCACCTCACGCTGGTTGATCAGACACTTGCGCGGTTCATGCACGAATTCGATGGGGTCTTCGATGGTGAGGATGTGATGGTGCTTGTGGCTGTTCAGATAGTCGATCATGGCCGCCAGGGTGGTCGACTTGCCCGAGCCGGTCGGCCCGGTTACCAACACCAGCCCGCGAGGAACCTCGGTGATCTTGCGAAACACCTCGCCCATCCCCAGGTCTTCCATGGTCAGGACTTTTGAGGGAATAGTCCGGAACACTGCCCCCGCGCCCCGATTCTGGTTGAAGGCATTGACTCGAAATCGCGCCACGCCGGGTACATCGAAGGAAAAATCGGTTTCCAGAAACTTCTCGTAATCCACTCGTTGGCGGTCGTTCATGATGTCGTAGATCAGTTCATGAACCTGCTTGTGGTCCAGCGCCGGCAGGTTGATCCGCCGTACATCGCCGTCCACGCGGATCATCGGCGGCAGCCCGGCGGACAGGTGCAGGTCCGACGCCCCCTGTTTGGCGCTGAACGCCAGCAATTCAGTGATATCCATAGCGCTCCTCAATTCCAGTAGAATGCCGCGAACCTCAGACCGCTGGCCTCTCTTTATGACCACCATAGCAGACAACATTGCTCAGGTTAGATCGCGCATCCATGCCGCGGAGCAGGCCGCCCAGCGCCCAGGACACAGCGTCCAGCTGCTGGCGGTGAGCAAGACCAAGCCGGCCCAGGCCCTGCGCGAAGCCCATGCCGCAGGCCTGCGGGATTTCGGCGAGAACTACCTGCAGGAAGCGCTGGGCAAGCAGGCCGAACTGACCGACCTGCCCTTGATCTGGCACTTCATCGGCCCCATTCAATCGAACAAGACGCGTGCTATCGCCGAACATTTCGACTGGGTGCACTCCGTGGATCGCCTGAAAATTGCCCAACGCCTGTCCGAGCAGCGCCCGGCCGACCTGCCGCCGCTGAACATCTGCATCCAGGTCAACGTCAGCGGTGAAGCCAGCAAGTCCGGCTGCACGCCAGCGGACCTGCCCGCCCTCGCCAATGCCATCAGCACGCTGCCTCATCTCAAGTTGCGTGGGTTGATGGCGATTCCCGAACCAACCGACGATCGCGCCGAACAGGATGCAGCTTTCGCCAAGGTTCAACAGCTGCAAGCCAGCCTGGACCTGCCGCTGGACACGTTGTCCATGGGCATGAGCCATGACCTTGAATCCGCCATTGCCCAAGGCGCCACCTGGGTGCGCATCGGCACAGCGCTGTTTGGGGCGCGTGACTACGGCCAAGCGCCCATCTGACTCACTTATCTCTTTATAAGGACCTGTCATGAGTAACACGCGTATTGCCTTCATCGGCGCCGGCAACATGGCCGCCAGCCTGATCGGCGGCCTGCGGGCCAAGGGCCTGGACGCATCCATGATCCGCGCCAGCGATCCGGGTGAAGAGACCCGCAAGCGGGTGAGCGCCGAGCACGGCGTCGAAACCTTCGCCGACAACGCCCAGGCCATCGAGGGTGTGGACGTCATCGTGCTGGCCGTCAAGCCGCAAGCAATGAAGTCCGTGTGCGAGGCACTTCGGCCGCACCTCAAGCCTCATCAATTGGTGGTGTCGATCGCCGCCGGCATTACCTGCGCCAGCATGAATAACTGGCTCGGCGCCCAGCCGATCGTGCGCTGCATGCCCAACACCCCGGCACTGCTGCGCCAGGGCGTCAGCGGCCTGTTCGCCACCGCACAGGTGAGCGCCGAACAACGCCAGCAGGCTGAACAGTTGCTGTCAGCCGTGGGCCTGGCGCTGTGGCTGGACACCGAGCAGCAACTGGACGCGGTCACCGCTGTCTCCGGCTCGGGCCCGGCGTATTTTTTCCTGCTGATCGAAGCCATGACCGCCGCCGGAGAAAAACTCGGTCTGAGCCGCGAGATCGCTGCCCAACTGACCTTGCAGACTGCTCTCGGCGCCGCTCACATGGCGGTGTCCAGCGATGTCGATGCAGCGGAATTGCGTCGCCGCGTGACCTCGCCGGCCGGCACCACCGAAGCGGCCATCAAATCATTCCAGGCCGGGGGCTTCGAAGCCCTGGTGGAAAAAGCACTCGGCGCCGCCGCGCACCGCTCGGCCGAAATGGCCGAACAACTGGGCCAATAAGGAGCCATTCATGATTGGATTGAACACTGCAGCGGTCTACGTCCTGCAAACCCTCGGCAGCCTGTACCTGCTGATCGTGCTGATGCGCTTCGTGCTGCAACTGGTGCGCGCCAACTTCTACAACCCGCTGTGCCAGTTCGTCGTCAAGGCGACCCAACCGCTGCTCAAGCCCCTGCGCCGGATCATCCCGAGCCTGTTCGGCCTGGACATGTCGTCGCTGGTGCTGGCGATCCTCGTGCAACTGGCGCTGATGGCCCTGACTCTGCTGCTGACCTACGGCACCACCGGCAACCCGCTGCAATTGCTGATCTGGTCGCTCATTGGCGTCGCCGCGCTGTTTTTGAACATCTTCTTCTTTGCCATGATCATCAGTGTGATCCTGTCCTGGGTCGCGCCGGGCAGCCACAACCCGGGCGCCGAGCTGGTGAACCAGATCTGCGAGCCGGCCCTGGCGCCGTTCCGCCGCATCGTGCCGAACCTCGGCGGCCTGGATATCTCGCCGATCCTGGCGTTCATGGTGATCAAGCTGATCGACATGCTGGTGATCAACAACCTGGCGGCGATGACCATGATGCCGGAGATCTTGCGGGTGTTAATCTGACTTGCACCGCAACCGTGGCGAGGGAGCTTGCTCCCGCTGGGCTGCGTGAAGCAGCCCCAAACCAGGCGCCACCGTCTGCCAGACAGTCCCGGGCAGCAGGTTTCAGGGCCGCTTCGCGCTGGAGCGCCAGCCCGGCCCAGCGAGAGCAAGCGCCTTCGCCACGGGATTAATCGGCGGTAATCTACCCCACCCTTTGCTTGCCGCTAACCCCAGCGGTCTTTAGACTTACGCCTCATTTCAACGAGAGCAGGGTCGATGCCAGCTGCCTTTCCCCCCGATTCCGTTGGTCTGGTGACGCCGCAAATGGCGCATTTCAGCGAGCCCCTGGCCCTGGCCTGCGGTCGTTCGTTGCCAGCCTATGACCTGATCTACGAAACCTATGGCACCCTCAATGCCACGGCGAGCAATGCCGTGCTGATCTGCCACGCCCTGTCGGGGCACCACCACGCCGCCGGCTACCACAGCGTCGACGATCGCAAGCCTGGCTGGTGGGACAGTTGCATCGGCCCCGGCAAGCCCATCGACACGAACAAGTTCTTCGTGGTCAGCCTGAACAACCTCGGTGGTTGCAACGGCTCCACCGGTCCCAGCAGCATCAACCCGGACACCGGTAAGCCGTTCGGCGCCGATTTCCCGGTGCTGACCGTGGAAGACTGGGTCCACAGCCAGGCACGCCTGGCCGACCGCCTCGGTATCGCACAATGGGCGGCGGTGATCGGCGGCAGCCTCGGCGGCATGCAGGCGCTGCAATGGACCATCACCTACCCGGACCGCGTGCGCCACTGCCTGGCGATCGCCTCGGCGCCCAAGCTGTCGGCCCAGAACATCGCGTTCAACGAAGTGGCGCGCCAGGCGATCCTCACCGACCCCGAATTCCACGGCGGTTCGTTCCAGGAGCACGGCGTGATTCCCAAGCGCGGGCTGATGCTGGCGCGGATGGTCGGTCACATCACCTACCTGTCCGACGATTCCATGGGCGAAAAATTCGGCCGTGGGCTCAAGAGCGAGAAGCTCAACTACGATTTCCACAGCGTCGAGTTCCAGGTGGAAAGCTACCTGCGCTACCAGGGCGAGGAGTTTTCCGGGCGCTTCGACGCCAACACCTACCTGCTGATGACCAAGGCTTTAGACTACTTCGATCCGGCGGCGAACTTCGACGATAACCTGGCGAAAACCTTCGCCAACGCCACCGCCAGGTTCTGCGTGATGTCGTTCACCACCGACTGGCGTTTCTCCCCGGCCCGCTCCCGGGAACTGGTGGACGCGCTGATGGCCGCGCGCAAGGACGTCTGCTACCTGGAAATCGACGCGCCCCAGGGCCACGACGCCTTTCTGATTCCGATCCCGCGCTACCTGCAGGCGTTCGGCAACTACATGAACCGTATTACGCTGTGAGGACGCCATGAGAGCCGATCTGGACATCATCCAGGAATGGATCCCCGCCGGCAGCCGCGTGCTCGACCTGGGCTGCGGCAACGGCGAACTGCTGACCTGGCTGCGCGACAACAAACAAGTCACCGGCTACGGGCTGGAAAACGACCCGGACAACATCGCCGAGTGCGTGGCCAAGGGCATCAATGTCATCGAGCAGGACCTGGACAAGGGCCTGGGCAACTTCGCCAGCAACAGCTTCGACATCGTGGTCATGACCCAGGCCCTGCAAGCCGTGCATTACCCGGACAAGATTCTCGACGAAATGCTCCGTGTCGGCCGCCAGTGCATCATCACCTTCCCCAATTTCGGCCATTGGCGCTGCCGCTGGTACCTGGCGAGCAAGGGGCGGATGCCGGTCTCGGAATTCCTGCCGTACACCTGGTACAACACGCCGAACATCCATTTCTGCACCTTCGAGGATTTCGAAGAACTGTGCCGCGAACGCAAGGCCAAGGTCATCGATCGCCTGGCGGTGGACCAGCAGCACCGCCACGGGTGGGCCAGCAAGCTATGGCCTAATCTCTTAGGTGAAATAGGCATCTATCGGGTCAGCAGCCCGGGCCTCGCCGACCACAAGGTCGCGGTATAAGCACCGGCCTTTTTCAGGAGCACGACATGAAACGTCTAGCGTTGTTCTTAATCACCACCTGCCTGAGCGTGGGCGCCATGGCTGCCGACGTCATCAAGGCCGAGCGCAAGGAAGTGTTCGGTGACGTGACCGTGCACTACAACACGTTCAATTCCACCTTCCTGACACCCGACATCGCCAAGGCCGCCGAGCTGATCCGCAGCAAGAACCAGGGCGTGATCAATGTCTCGGTGCTCAAGGGTGGCAAGCCACTGATCGCCCAGGTCAGCGGCACGGTGAAGGACCTGACCAGCAAGACAGTCACCCTCACCTTCCGCCAGGTTACCGAACCAGGCGCGATCTATTACATTGCCCAGTATCCAGTGGACCAGCAGGAAACCCGGACTTTCGAGATCAAGGTGCAGACCGGCGACAAGATCAACACCATCAACTTCAACCAGGAACTGTTCCCGGGCCAATGATGAACCTCACCCAACTCGTGCTGGCCAGCCACAACGCCGGCAAACTCAAGGAACTCCAGGCCATGCTCGGCGGATCGGTGCAACTGCGCTCGATCGGGGAATTCAGCCAGGTCGAGCCGGAAGAAACCGGCCTGTCATTCGTCGAGAATGCCATCCTCAAGGCCCGCAATGCCGCGCGTATTTCCGGGCTGCCGGCGCTGGCCGATGACTCCGGTCTGGCGGTTGATTTCCTCGGCGGCGCACCGGGCATCTACTCGGCCCGTTACGCCGATGGCAAAGGTGATGCGGCAAACAACGCCAAGCTGCTTGAAGCCCTCAAGGATGTGCCCGAGGCCGAACGCGGCGCACAGTTCGTTTGTGTGCTGGCCCTGGTGCGCCACGCCGACGACCCGTTGCCGATCCTCTGCGAAGGCTTGTGGCACGGGCGCATCCTTACCGAGGCCAGCGGCGAGCACGGCTTTGGCTATGACCCATTGTTCTGGGTACCCGAACGCAACTGTTCCAGCGCCGAGCTGGGGCCGGTGGAGAAAAATCAACTGAGCCACCGCGCCCGCGCCATGGCCCTGCTGCGTCAACGCCTGGGCCTGCAATGATCGACGACGCTCCCGCACCGCTGATTCATGGCGGTGTACAAACACCCCGGGCGCCGCTACCGGAGCTGCCGCCCCTGGCGCTGTATATCCACATCCCGTGGTGCGTGCGCAAATGCCCGTATTGCGATTTCAACTCCCACACCGCCAGCCCGCAGTTGCCGGAAGAGGAGTATGTCGACGCTCTGCTGGCCGACCTCGACCAGGATCTGCACGCGGTTCATGGTCGGCCGTTGAGCTCGATCTTTTTTGGTGGCGGTACCCCGAGCTTGTTCAGCGCCCGGGCCCTGGGCCGATTGCTCAAGGGTGTCGAGGCGCGGATAGCGTTCGCCCACGACATTGAAATCACCCTGGAAGCCAACCCCGGCACGTTCGAGCAGGAAAAATTCATCGCCTACCGAGCGTTGGGCATCAATCGCCTGTCCATCGGTATCCAGAGCTTCCAACAGGCCAAGCTTGAGGCCCTGGGGCGGATCCATAACGGTGACGAGGCGGTGCGCGCCGCCGGTATGGCTCGCCAGGCCGGCTTCGACAACTTCAACCTGGACCTGATGCATGGGCTGCCCGACCAGTCTCTCGACGACGCTTTGAGCGACCTGCGCCAGGCCATCGCCTTGAAGCCAACCCACCTGTCCTGGTACCAACTGACGCTGGAGCCGAACACGGTGTTCTGGAACCAGCCGCCGACCTTGCCGGAAGACGATACGCTGTGGGACATCCAGGAAGCCGGGCAAGCGCTGCTCGCCGAGCATGGCTACGCCCAGTACGAAGTCTCGGCCTATGCCCTGCCCGGCCGGGCGGCGCGACATAATCTCAATTATTGGAGCTTCGGCGACTTCATCGGTATCGGTGCCGGTGCCCACGGCAAGCTCAGCCATCCGGACGGACGCATAGTACGCACCTGGAAGACCCGCTTGCCGAAGGATTACCTCAACCCGGCCAAGCGCTTCCTGGCCGGGGAAAAGAGCCTCGCCAACGAAGAGCTGCCTTTCGAGTTCCTGATGAACGCGCTGCGCCTCACCGAAGGCGTACCGTCGCGGCTGTATCCGCAGCGCACCGGGCTGACCCTGGAAAGCCTGGCCGAAGGCCGGCGCGAAGCCGAACAAAGCGGGTTGTTGCAGGTCGAACCGTCACGTCTGGCGGCGACCGAGCGCGGACAGCTGTTTCTCAACGACCTGCTGCAAAAATTTCTGAGCTGATCAAAACAAGGAAATCGAATGGATCTGGTACTCGACCTGCTCGCCACCGTGTCCCGCTGGAGCCGCAGCAACCTGTCGGAAATCTCCCTGGCACTGGTAGGCTGCCTGCTGGTGTTGTTTGGCGCTGACATCAAGGGCTGGGTCGAACAACGCCTGGGCAGCATCGCCGGCGCCTTGCGCGTCCCGCTGATCGCCCTGCTGTGCATGATCGGCAGCGGCGCCGCGCTGATCTACGCCACGCCGTGGATCGTCCGGGGCTTGAGCCAGTTCAACAACTACAGCCTCGCGCCGGTGTTGCTGGTGGTTTTGGTGCTGATCGGCGTCGTGGCGGATCGGCGCTGAACCCCGCCAACACTGCAAAATAAATGTGGGAGCGAGCTTGCTCGCGATGAGGCCATAACATTCAACATTATGGTTGACTGCCAGGCCGCCATCGCGAGCAAGCTCGCTCCCACAAGGGGTCCCATTTCACCATGGGTCTTCTAGTGTTTACGCCAACTTCTCGAACTTCAAATCCCAGACCCCATGCCCGAGCCGTTCGCCACGGCGTTCGAACTTGGTAATCGGCCGTTCCGCCGGACGCGGGACGTAGCGGCCATCTTCGGCCAGGTTGCGGTAGCCCGGCGCGACGCTCATCACTTCCAGCATGTATTCGGCGTACGGCTCCCAGTCGGTGGCCATGTGCAGCACACCGCCGACCTTCAACTTGCTGCGCACCAGTTCAGCGAACGATGCCTGGACGATCCGGCGCTTGTGGTGGCGACTCTTGTGCCACGGGTCCGGGAAAAACAGCATCAGCCGGTCGAGACTGTTGTCGGCCACGCAGCGGTTGAGCACTTCGATGGCGTCGCAATCGTAGACCCGCAGGTTGGTCAGACCTTGAGTCAGTACGCCGTTGAGCAACGCACCGACACCCGGACGGTGCACTTCCACGCCGATGAAATCCTGGTCCGGCGCGGCCGCGGCCATTTCCAGCAGCGAATGGCCCATGCCGAAGCCGATTTCCAGCGAGCGTGGCGCCGAGCGGCCGAACACCTGGTCGAAGTCCACCGGCGCGTCGGCCAGCGGCAGAACATACAACGGCGCACCCTGCTCCAGGCCGCGTTGCTGGCCTTCAGTCATGCGCCCGGCGCGCATCACGAAACTCTTGATGCGGCGGTGCTGGCGCTCTTCGCCTTCTTCCGGGAGGACCGGCGTGTCGTTCGATTCAGTCATCAATGGCTCTTACTTGATCAGACCATCCAGCGGCGAGGATGCGCTGGCATAGAGTTTTTTCGGCATGCGCCCGGCCAGGTAGGCCAGGCGACCGGCAACGATGGCGTGTTTCATGGCTTCGGCCATCAGGACCGGCTGCTGGGCGTGGGCGATGGCGGAGTTCATCAGCACCGCTTCACAACCCAGTTCCATGGCGATGGTGGCATCGGAGGCGGTGCCGACACCGGCATCCACCAGCACCGGGATCTTCGCTTCTTCAAGGATGATCTGCAGGTTGTACGGGTTGCAGATCCCCAGGCCCGTGCCGATCAGCCCGGCCAGCGGCATGACCGCGATGCAGCCGATTTCCGCCAGCTGACGAGCTATGATCGGGTCATCGCTGGTGTAGACCATCACGTCGAAACCTTCCTTGACCAGGGTTTCTGCGGCCTTGAGGGTTTCGATCACGTTGGGGAACAGGGTTTTCTGGTCCGCCAGCACTTCCAGCTTCACCAGGTTGTGACCGTCGAGCAGCTCACGGGCCAGGCGGCAGGTGCGCACAGCCTCGATGGCGTCGAAGCAACCGGCGGTGTTCGGCAGGATGGTGTAGCGATCCGGCGGCAGGATATCCAGCAGGTTCGGTTCGCCCGGATTCTGGCCAATGTTGGTCCGACGCACGGCGACGGTCACAATCTCGGCACCCGAAGCTTCAATGGCCTGGCGGGTCTCTTCCATGTCGCGGTACTTGCCGGTGCCTACCAGCAGACGCGACTGGTAAGTACGACCGGCCAGGACGAAGGGCTTGTCGCTACGAACGATGCTCATGGGAAATCCTCTGTTGGGGTGAGGTTCTTGCGAATGCTGCGAAATCGCGGCGACTAACCGCCGCCGATGGCGTGGACCACTTCGACACTGTCGCCGTCGTTCAACATGGTGTCGGCGTGCTGGCTGCGCGGGACGATATCCAGGTTGAGCTCCACCGCGACGCGGCGTCCGGTGAGTTCCAGACGGGTCAGCAGGGCCGCGACGGTTTCGCCGTCGGGCAGTTCAAGGGGTTCGCCGTTCAACTGAATGCGCATGCCGGATGCCGCCATCATTTTTAGGGGCTGGCATTCTAGCCCGATCAGTCTGGACGACCCAAGCCATTCGTCATGAAATGGACCAGCCGGTCAGCCCGGCCTCCAGGCGGCGTCCGTGCGAAGAGCCGTGGGCGTTTGAAGCCTCGGACTGATTCCGCAACAAATGCGCCGCCCAGGCAGCGCTGGTCCGGTCTATATTTTCGGTCCCGCATGGACGCATCTATCAAGCACAAGGAGGACCTGTGCCCAGCGTCCATACAATGCCAAACATCCCCGCTATCGATGGCCTGCGCGCCGTCGCTGTCCTGAGCGTGATCATTTTCCATGCCGATTTCCTGAAACTGCCCGGAGGTTTCACCGGGGTCGACATGTTCTTCGTCATCTCGGGCTACGTCATCAGCCAATCGTTATACACCCGCTCCGACATGAGCTTTTCGGCTTACCTGGCGGACTTCTACCGGCGACGCTTCCTGCGCATCGTCCCGGCCCTGCTGGTGGTTCTGGTGGCGTGCGCCCTGGTCTCGGCGATGTTCGTACCCCAGGCCTGGCTCAGTGCGCAGAATGATCAAACCGGACTGGCGGCCTACTTCGGCCTGAGCAACTTCACGCTGGCGTGGAACACCGACACCTACTTCTCGCCGGCCGCCCAGCTCAATCCCTATACCCACACCTGGACGCTGGCCGTCGAAGAGCAGTTCTACCTGGTTTTTCCCCTGGTCTACTTCGTCTGGCTGCGTTTTCGCCAACGACACAGTCTCGCCTGGGCCTTGCTGCCCTTGCTCGCGCTGGCCTCGCTGGCATTCAGCGTGGTGCAGACAGAGCAAAGCCCTCTCGAAGCGTTTTACCTGTTACCCAGCCGATTCTGGGAACTGGCATCCGGGGCGGTCCTCTTTCAACTGGTGGCCACAGGACGCTTGCAACTGACCTCTGCGGCGACGCCTGCCGTGCTGTTCGCTGGGCTCGCCCTGGTGTCAGGCGGGTTGATTTTCGCCGACGCGAAACACTTTCCGTTTCCCTGGGCCGTGCTGACCGTCGCTGGCACCCTGCTGGCCCTGGCGGCCGTAGTACAGAAAACCAATACCCCCTCGCTGCTGCGTCTTTTGCAATCGAAACCCGCGACCTATGTCGGTCGGTTGTCCTACTCGCTTTACCTTTGGCATTGGCCGGTGCTGGTGTTCCTGCGCTGGACCATTGGCCTTGAGCAACTCGCCATACAGCTGGCCTATCCAGTAATCGTCGCGGCACTCGCTGCCGCCTCCTATCACTGGGTCGAGACACCGCTGCGCACCGGCCGGTCGCTTTTTCAACGCCGCGCCTGGATCACCATTGCCTCATGCCTGGCGGCGCTCGGCCTGTCCTGGTCAGGTGCTCGCTGGATGAGTGAAAATCCTGAGGTACTGTCGCTGAGCCAGACCAGCGACACCTATACCTGGTTTTCCAGGAAATTACCGCAAGGACCGGCCAGCGAGCCGATCAGCGACCCATCGCTGCAAGGCCGCCAACTGTTCGTGTTCGGCGATTCGCACGCGGCGGCATACCGCACCCTGCTGAGCCTCGTCTCGCGACAGCTGGGTATCAGCGTTGTGGAATACGAGCGCGGCGGCTGCGCGGTGGTCAGCCTCATGGCACCCGACCCACAAGGCGCCTGCACCCGAGCCAGGAATGAAGCCCTGCGTGACATCGAAGCGCGGGCAAAACCCGGCGATATCGTTTTCCTCGCCTCCCTGCGGATGCCGGAACTGGCAGGGCGCGACTGGGTACGTGGCGATGAAAGCGTGCTAAGCGAGGCCCTCGCCGAACTGTCCCCAGAGCAGGTCGACGGAGCCCGCCGCAGCGCAGAAGCAACGCTGAAGCGGCTGATGAATGCCGAGGTGCGGGTACTGATCGATGCCCCCATGCCGCTGTTCAAGTCGCCAGCCTACCGCTGCTCGGACTGGTTCAACCGGATGAATCCGATCTGCGCGCCTGGTTTCACCGTCGAGCGGGATCAGATCGAGCAGCTGCGAGCGCCACAAATGGCTTTGCTGAAGCATTTAACCCTTGAGTATCCGCTGCTTCGCGTCTGGGATCCGCTGCCGCTGCTGTGCCCAGGCTCCACTTGCTCGGCTTACGACGACGGTCAACCACTTTTCCGCGACGGCGATCACCTTAGCGGATACGGTAACCGCCTCCTCGCGCCATCGTTCATCCAGGTCCTGCTCAATGGCTGGAGGCGCGCGACGTGACCGTCAGGCCAGACGCCAGGCGGCAAGACCGAGGAAAAGCCAACCCAGCAGAAACGCCACACCACCGAACGGCGTGATGATGCCCAGCTTGCTGATGCCCGTAAGCGTCAACAGATACAGGCTGCCAGAGAACAACAGGATACCGATGACAAAGGAAATACCGGCCCAGGTGACGATACGCCCGGGAATGTGCGTGGCCAGCAATGCGACGCCGAACAGCGCCAGGGTGTGCACCAGTTGGTAGGTGACGCCAGTGTGGAAAATCGCCAGGTAATCGGCGCTCAGACGGCTTTTCAGACCATGGGCGGCGAATGCTCCCAGCGCTACGCCGGTGAAACCGAAAAAAGCCGCCAGCATCAGAAAGCTACGCAACATGGGAACTCCAGTCAGACTCGGGGGACAGGGTCTGTATAATGGCCCGCTCGACGGGTTCGGCCAAGCCATCTCTATGCTGCGTACATTGTTTCGACGATTCGTTAAAGCCCTGCTCTGGTTCGCCGTCGGCAGCGTTGCGCTGGTGCTGCTGTTTCGCGTGGTACCGCCACCGTTCACCGCGCTGATGATCGAGCGCAAGGTCGAATCCTGGTTCGGCGGCGAGCCGATCGACCTGCAGCGCGACTGGCAGCCCTGGGACCAGATCTCCAATAACCTTAAAATCGCGGTGATTGCCGGCGAGGATCAGAAGTTTCCCGAGCACTGGGGCTTTGACATCGGCGCGATCCAGGCGGCGTTTGCCCATAACGGGCGCGGCGGCTCGATTCGCGGCGCCAGTACCCTCAGCCAGCAAGTCTCCAAGAACCTGTTTCTGTGGTCGGGCCGCAGCTGGCTGCGCAAAGGGCTGGAGGCGTGGTTCACCGCGCTGATCGAAGTGTTCTGGCCCAAGCAACGGATTCTCGAGGTGTACCTCAACAGTGTCGAGTGGGACGACGGCGTGTTCGGGGCTGAAGCGGCCGCGCGGCATCATTTTCGTGTAAGCGCCGGGGCCTTGTCCCGGCAACAGGCCAGCCTGCTGGCGGCGGTACTGCCCAACCCGCGGGTCTGGAGTGCTAGCCGGCCGAGCCCCTACATATTGCGACGCGCCAGCTGGATCCGGCAGCAGATGAGCCAGTTGGGCGGTGATGGTTATCTGCTGGAGCTTGACCGCGCGCGCCGCGCGCCGTGGGCTCGGTAGTCAAGAACGCTGAAGAGCCACTGTGGGAGCGAGCCTGCTCGCGAATGCTGGGTATCAGAACATAAATGTGGGCTGACACACCGCATTCGCGAGCAGGCTCGCTCCTACAATAGGGCGCATCGAGTCCAGCATCACACAAACAAAAACGCCCCGATCATCACTGATCGGGGCGTTTTTCATGCCGGTAACGCGGGTCAAGCCGCGATCGACACCTTGAGCTTGTTCATCGCACTTTTCTCAAGCTGGCGAATTCGCTCGGCCGACACGTTGTACTTCTGCGCCAGGTCGTGCAGCGTGGCCTTCTCTTCAGCCAGCCAGCGCTGATAAAGAATGTCACGGCTGCGCGCGTCCAGCACTTCCAGCGCTTCGTGCAGGTTGGTGTTGGAGTTGTCGCTCCAATCAGCGTCTTCCAGTTGACGCGCCGGGTCGTACCGGTGGTCTTCCAGGTAGTTGGCCGGCGATTGGAAAGCGCTGTCGTCGTCGGCCTCGGCGGCCGGGTCGAAGGCCATGTCATGGCCGGTCAGGCGGCTTTCCATCTCGCGCACTTCCCGAGGCTCTACGCCCAGGCTTTCAGCCACGCGATTGACTTCTTCGTTGTTCAGCCAGGCCAGACGTTTCTTCTGGCTGCGCAGGTTGAAGAACAGCTTGCGCTGGGCCTTGGTGGTCGCGACTTTCACAATGCGCCAGTTGCGCAGGATGAACTCGTGGATTTCCGCCTTGATCCAGTGCACGGCGAACGATACCAGCCGCACGCCCATTTCAGGGTTGAACCGCTTGACCGCCTTCATCAGGCCGACGTTGCCTTCCTGGATCAGGTCGGCCTGGGCCAGCCCGTAGCCGGAATAGCTGCGGGCGATATGTACGACAAAACGCAGGTGGGCGAGCACCATCTGCCGAGCCGCCTCAAGATCCTGCTCATAATAGAGACTCTCGGCCAGTTCACGCTCCTGCTCGGGCGTCAGCAATGGAATGCTGTTCACCGTGTGCACATAGGCCTCAAGGTTCGCACCCGGGACTAGAGCATAAGCAGGTTGCAAAGAAGTGGTCATACGAAAAAACCTCCGACTCACATAACTCGTGCAGTTCAGCACTGCGAAAATTGACCGGGAACCGTAGGACAAGTTCCCACAAAAAATGAAAGGTCAATACGCGCAAAAAATACTATTTTGGAGCAAGCTCACGCAGGTGGCGTGCTACCGCAATCCATGCACCGATATAACCCAACAGCACCGCGCCAAGCAAGAGCGACACGCCGTCGGCGACTGGCACACCGGCCAGTGAAAAATCACTGCCGTACAAACCGGCCAATCCCACTACCGCATCGTTCAGCCAATCCAGGCCGAACGCCAATACCCCCCAGGACAGGATCCCGGCACCGAAGCCATACAGCGCCCCCATGTAGAGGAAGGGCCTGCGAACATAACTGTCCGTACCGCCGACGAGTTTAATCACTTCTATCTCTGTGCGGCGGTTTTCAATATGAAGACGAATGGTATTGCCTATCACCAAAAGTAATGCAGAAACCAGAAGCACCGTCAGACCAAAGACAAACCGGTCGCCGAGCTTGAGTATCGCCGCAAGACGCTCGACCCAGACTAGATCAAGTTGGGCCTGTTGTACCTTGGGCAGTTCCGAAAGTCTTTGTCTTAATGCTTCAAGGGTGGGCTTGTCGACCTCGTTCGGAGTCACCAGCACCACGCCCGGCAGCGGGTTTTCCGGGAGTTCCTTGAGGGCCTCGCCCAGGCCGGACTGCTGCTGGAACTCTTCGAGCGCCTGCTCGCGCCCGACGTATTCGGCGTCGGCTACGCCCGGCATGGCCTTGATCTGCTCACGCAACGCCTGGCCTTCGCCTGGTGTCGCGTCCAGTTGCAGATAAAGAGAAATCTGCGCCGCGCGCTGCCAGGAGCCGCCCAGGCGCTCGACATTATTAAGCAGTAATGACAGGCCCATGGGCAGGCTCAGGGCCACGGCCATCACCATGCAGGTAAAGAAGCTGCCGATGGGCTGCTTGCCCAGGCGCCGCAGGCTGTCGACCAGGCTGGCGCGATGGCTTTCGATCCAGGCGTGCAGCAGCGTGGCGAAATCCGGGCCGTCGTCATCGTCGCGTTTCTTTTTCTGCGGCTGCGGGTCGGAGGCCTTGGGAGCCACGCGCTCGGCCACTTTCGGACTACGGGTTGCGCTCATACACCCGCCTCCCCGTCGCCGATCAGTCGACCGCGCTGCAAGGTGAGCATGCGATGACGCATACGTGCGATCAGCGCCAGGTCGTGACTGGCGATCAGCACGCTGGTGCCCAAACGGTTGATATCTTCGAATACGCCCATGATTTCCGCCGCCAGTCGCGGGTCGAGGTTACCGGTGGGTTCATCCGCCAGCAGCAAGGCCGGGCGGTGGACGATCGCGCGGGCGATACCGACACGCTGTTGCTGGCCGGTGGACAGGTCGCCCGGATACAGGTCGGTCTTGTCCGACAGCGCTACACGCTCCAGTGCCGAGTCCACGCGCTTGTTGATCTCGGCCTTGGACAGCCCGAGGATCTGCAACGGCAGCGCCACGTTGTTGAACACTGTGCGATCGAACAGCAATTGGTGGTTCTGGAACACCACACCGATCTGCCGTCGCAGGTAGGGAATCTGGGCATTGCTGATGGTGCTCAGGTCCTGGCCGGCCAGCAGCAGCTTGCCGGTGGTGGGCCGTTCCATCGCCAGCAGCAGGCGCAGCAAGGTACTTTTACCGGCGCCGGAATGGCCGGTGACAAACAGAAACTCGCCCCGACGGACCCGAAAGCTCAGCTCATGCAGGCCGACGTGACCGTTCGGATAGCGTTTACCGACCTGTTCGAAACGAATCATGAATGCTCCCGCTCGGCAAACAGTGCCTGGACAAAAGGCTCGGCTTCAAAGGTGCGCAAGTCGTCGATGCCTTCGCCCACGCCGATGTAACGAATCGGCAAGCCGAATTGCTTGGCCAGGGCGAAGATCACCCCGCCCTTGGCGGTGCCGTCCAGCTTGGTCAGGGCCAGCCCGGTCAGTTCGACGGTCTGGTTGAACTGTTTGGCCTGGTTGATGGCGTTCTGGCCGGTGCCAGCATCCAGCACCAGCAGCACCTCGTGAGGCGCCTCGGCGTCGAGCTTGCCGATGACCCGGCGGACCTTCTTCAATTCTTCCATCAGGTTGTCTTTGGTGTGCAGGCGACCGGCCGTGTCGGCGATCAACACGTCGATGCCACGGGCCTTGGCGGCCTGCACGGCGTCGAAAATCACCGAGGCGGAGTCCGCACCCGTGTGCTGGGCAATGACCGGGATCTTGTTGCGCTCACCCCACACCTGCAACTGTTCTACCGCGGCGGCGCGGAAGGTGTCGCCAGCGGCGAGCATGACTTTTTTGCCTTCGAGCTGAAGCTTCTTCGCCAGTTTGCCGATGGTGGTGGTCTTGCCGGCGCCGTTGACGCCGACGACCAGGATCACGAACGGCTTGTTCTGCGAAGCAATCACCAGCGGCTTTTCCACCGGTTTGAGCAGGCTGGTCAGTTCGCCTTGCAGGGATTTGTACAACGCGTCGGCATCGGTGAGCTGCTTGCGGGCGACCTTCTGGGTCAGGCTCTGGATGATGACGGAAGTGGCCTCGACGCCGACATCTGCGGTCAGCAGGCGGGTCTCGATGTCTTCGAGCAATTCGTCATCGATGACCTTCTTGCCGAGGAACAGGCTGGCCATGCCTTCGCCAATGCTGGCGCTGGTCTTGGACAGGCCCTGCTTGAGGCGGGCGAAGAAGCCGACTTTGTTTTCTTCGGCGCTGCGCGGCGGCTCGACCAGAGCCGGAACCTCAGCTGTTACAGCCTCGGGCTCAGGGGCGGGCTCGGGGGTGGCAGGCGCAGCGACAACCGGTGTCTCGGCAATGGGCGCCTCGACCGGTTGCGTCGATGCCGGAATCGGTGGGGTGACATGCGCAGCCTGCTCATCGTCGACCAGCCCGACCGGTTCTTCGGCCACAGGCAAGGTCAGCCAGGGAGTTTGCCCGGCGGGCGGGGTCAGTGGCTGCTCGGCAACCGGCTCGGCGGTAACCTCAGGCTCGACCGGCTGCAGCACCGGTTCGGCAATCGGCAGGACGATCGGCGCAGTCTCTTCTACCGCGGTCTCGGCCACAGTCTCGGCGGCCGGCTCTGGCGGCAGTTGCGGCTGCTCGACGACGGTTTCCTGCGGCTTCTTGCGCAGCCATCCGAACAGGCCTTTTTTCTCGCCAGCCGCAGCTGGGGTCTTCTTGTCGTCGTTGGAACCAAACATGGAGGACGGCTATCTCA
Source organism: Pseudomonas sp. D1-1 (assembly GCF_051132225.1). Taxonomy (NCBI): domain Bacteria; kingdom Pseudomonadati; phylum Pseudomonadota; class Gammaproteobacteria; order Pseudomonadales; family Pseudomonadaceae; genus Pseudomonas; species Pseudomonas sp. D1-1. The sequence continues at coordinate 5,561,265 of NZ_CP071676.1, forward strand.
CGGTAGCGACGCGCCAGGCAGGCGCCTCGGTGATAAATATTCGATGCTGAACAGACTGCGTTTCATCCAGCTTGTTCACGCGCAACATTTTGTAGAGTTGTCTCGCGGGCAACTCAAGTCGCTTTTTTCGAAGGACTGGTGGGACATTTTCGGCGAAAACATCGGGAACAGCAGATAAACCCGAGGCTTCTTCCGCAAATCCAAACAGCCACGAGCCGATAAAAGGCCCGATAGGCGTGGCCGCCAGTAAAACGGATCAGTATCCTAGCACCTCCTCGCCCGCCGAGGCTAAGGCCAAGCGGGCAGTCCAACAGGTTTAAACACGAATGAATGCTCTTGCCCGCCGCGCCGCTGGCCTGCTGCTCAGCACAGTTTGTCTGCCCTTTTCCGCCCTTGCTGCCGACCCGCAACCTACCCATGAATTTACCCTCGACAACGGTTTGAAGGTCGTCGTGCGCGAGGATCACCGGGCTCCGGTGGTCGTCTCCCAGGTCTGGTACAAGGTGGGCTCCAGCTATGAAACGCCGGGCCAGACCGGCCTGTCCCACGCCCTGGAACACATGATGTTCAAGGGCAGCGAAAAAGTCGGTCCCGGCGAAGCGTCGTTGATCCTGCGCGACCTTGGCGCCGAGGAGAACGCGTTCACCAGCGATGACTTCACCGCCTATTACCAGGTACTGGCCCGGGATCGCCTGGGCGTGGCCTTCGAGCTTGAAGCCGATCGCATGGCCAGCCTGCGCTTGCCGCCGGAGGAGTTCAGCCGCGAGATCGAGGTCATCAAGGAAGAGCGCCGCATGCGCACCGATGACAAGCCCATGTCCAAGGCCTACGAGCGATTCAAGGCCATGGCGTACCCGGCCAGCGGCTACCACACGCCGACCATCGGCTGGATGGCCGACCTGGACCGGATGAAGGTCGAGGAGCTGCGCCACTGGTACGAATCCTGGTATGCACCGAACAATGCGACCCTGGTAGTGGTTGGCGACGTGACACCAGACGAGGTCAAGACCCTGGCCCAGCGCTATTTCGGCCCGATTGCCCGGCGCGCCGTGCCGGCGGCGAAAATCCCGCTGGAGCTGGCCGAACCCGGTGAGCGCAAGATCACCCTGCATGTACAGACCCAACTGCCGAGCGTCATGCTGGCGTTCAACGTGCCGAGCATCGCCACGGCCACCGACAAAGTCCCGGTCAACGCCTTGCGGCTGATTTCCGCGCTGCTGGACGGCGGTTACAGCGGCCGGATCCCGGCCCAGCTGGAGCGCGGCGAAGAATTGGTGTCCGGCGGCTCGTCGAACTACGACGCCTACACCCGTGGCGATACCCTGTTCACCCTGTCGGCGACACCCAACACGCAGAAAAACAAGACCCTCGCCGAGGCCGAAGCCGGGCTGTGGCGCTTGCTCGAACAACTGAAGACCACCGCCCCCACCGCCGAGGAACTGGAGCGCGTCCGCGCCCAGGTGATCGCCGGCCTGGTGTATGAGCGCGACTCCATCACCAGCCAGGCCACCGCCATCGGCCAGCTGGAAACGGTCGGCCTGTCCTGGAAGCTGATGGACACCGAGCTGGCCGAACTGCAAAGCGTGACCCCGCAGGATATCCAGAAGGCAGCCCAGTTGTATTTCACCCGCTCGCGCCTGAGCGTCGCGCACATCCTGCCCGAGGAGAAAGCTCATGAGTGAGCGCAAATCACCGCGCCTGGTGCTGATCGGCCTGGTATTGATCGCCGTGGTCGGCGCGCTGGCCTTTTACCTGTCGCCATCGACCAGCTCCAACGCCAGCCAGGCGCTGGACAAGGCCAAGTCCGGCAACAAGCTGCAATCGCTGGCTGAACTGGACGGCAAGGCGCCCAGCCATCGCCAGCTCGACGTGCAGACCTGGAAAACCGCCGACGGCGCCAAGGTGCTGTTCGTCGAAGCTCGCGAATTACCGATGTTCGACCTGCGCCTGACCTTCGCCGCCGGCAGCAGCCAGGACGGCGACGCACCGGGCCTGGCGCAGTTGACCAACGCCATGCTCAACGAAGGCGTGGCGGGCAAGGACGTCAGTGCCATTGCCGAAGGCTTTGAAAGCCTCGGCGCCGATTTTGGCAACGGCGCCTTCCGGGACATGGCCGTGGCTTCGCTGCGCAGTCTCAGCGCTGCCGACAAGCGCGAGCCGGCGCTGAAGCTGTTTGCCGAAGTTGTCGGCCAGCCGACCTTCCCCGCCGACTCCTTCGCGCGCATCAAGAACCAGATGCTCGCCGGTTTCGAGTACCAGAAGCAGAACCCCGGCAAACTGGCGGGCCTGGAACTGATGAAGCGCCTGTACGGCGACCATCCGTATGCGCACTCCAGCGACGGCACGGCACAGAGCATCCCGCCGATTACCCTGGCCCAGGCCCGGGCCTTTCATGCCAAGGCCTATGCCGCCGGCAACGCGGTGATCGCCCTGGTGGGGGACCTGTCCCGTGCCGAGGCCGAAGCCATTGCCAACCAGATATCCGCCGCACTGCCCAAGGGCCAGGCCCTGGCGAAAACGCCGCCACCGGTGGAGCCGAAAGCGAGCGTCCACCATATCGAGTTCCCGTCCAAGCAGACCAACCTGATGCTCGCGCAACTGGGCGTCGACCGCGACGATCCGGACTATGCCGCCGTGTCCATGGGCAACCAGATCCTCGGCGGCGGTGGCTTCGGCACGCGGCTGATGACCGAGGTCCGAGAAAAACGCGGCCTGACCTATGGCGTCTATTCCGGCTTCACGGCGATGCAGGCTCGCGGCCCGTTCATGATCAGTCTGCAGACCCGTGCCGAGATGAGCGAAGGCACGTTGAAGCTGGTACAGGATGTGTTCGCCGATTATCTCAAGAACGGCCCGACCCAGAAGGAGCTCGACGACGCCAAGCGCGAGCTGGCCGGCAGCTTCCCGCTGTCGACCGCGAGCAACGCCGACATCGTCGGTCAGCTCGGCGCCATGGGCTTTTATGACTTGCCGCTGAGCTACCTGGAGGACTTCATGCGCCAGTCCCAGGCGCTGACGGTCGAGCAAGTCAGGACCGCGCTGAACAAACACCTGAGCACGGACAAGATGGTCATCGTCACCGCTGGCCCGACCGTGCCGCAAAAGCCGTTGCCGGCCCCCACTGACAAACCTGCCGAGCAGCCGCTCGGGGTTCCGGAGCATTAATGGCCCGTCCATCCAATTCCAGCAAGAAACCCGCGCACAACGGGGTTAACCAGTTGCGCATCATCGGCGGTGAGTGGCGCAGCCGGCGCTTGAGCTTCCCCGATGCCCCGGGCCTGCGGCCGACGCCGGACCGGGTGCGCGAAACCCTGTTCAACTGGCTCGCGCCGTATGTGGCGGGTGCCCGGGTGCTCGACCCGTTCGCCGGCAGTGGCGCGCTGTTTCTCGAGGCCTTGTCCCGTGGCGCCGCCATGGGCCAGGCGCTGGACGCCAGCAGCCTGGCGGTCTCGAGCCTGAAAGAACACCTGGGCACGCTGCGTTGCACCGTCGGCCAGGTGCAGACGGCGGATGCGCTGCGCTATCTCGACAGCCAGCCCGCGACACCTTTCGACCTGGTGTTCCTCGACCCGCCGTTCAACCAGAACCTGTTGCCGGCCGTCTGCGCGTTGCTTGAGGAACGGCAATGGCTGGCCGACGATGCCTGGGTCTACACTGAAAGCGAGACCGCCCCTTCGACCCTGGGCTTGCCGGCCAATTGGCGCCTGCATCGCGAGCAGAAATCCGGGCGGGTGTATTACGCATTGTGGCAACGTACGGCAGAGGCCGTTGGCTGAACCGCTGACCGTGCACCGAGAATGATCGTGTCCTGCGCACCTGAACGCTTCATACCCGCCCCGGGCCTTGGCAATCCGCACCTGCAGACCTTGTGGGGCCCATTGTGGCGTAAAACCGTTCACATCGATCGCGAACGTGAGCGCCTCTGGCTGGACGATGGTGATTTCCTCGACCTTGACTGGCATGGCCCGCATAGCGCCGAAGCACCGCTGGTGCTGGTGCTTCATGGGCTGACCGGTTCCTCCAACTCACCCTACGTTGCCGGCCTGCAACGCGCGCTCAATGCTCAAGGCTGGGCCAGCGTCGCCCTGAACTGGCGTGGTTGCTCGGGCGAGCCGAACCTGCTGGCTCGCAGTTATCATTCCGGCGCCAGCGAAGATCTCGCCGCGGCTATCGCCCATCTGCGGGCCCGACGCCCCTTGGCGCCGCTGTTTGCGGTGGGCTATTCGCTGGGCGGGAATGTGCTGCTCAAGCATTTGGGGGAAGCCGGCAACCACAGCCAGTTGCAGGGCGCAGTTGCGGTCTCGGTACCGTTTCGCCTGGACCAGTGCGCCGACCGCATCGGACAGGGCTTTTCCAGGTTCTATCAGGCGCACTTCATGCGGGAAATGGTCGCCTACGTGCGCAACAAGCAACGCCAGTTCCAGCATGACGGACGCGACGAAGGGCTCGCGGCCCTGGCAGCCCTGGGCTCGCTGGACAACATGCGCACCTTCTGGGATTTCGACGGCCGGGTGACAGCGCCGCTGCACGGCTTTTCCGACGCAGCGGATTACTACCGGCGCGCGTCCAGCCGCTATTTCATGGCGGGAATCAGTACACCGACGCTGGTCATCCAGGCCGCCGACGACCCATTTGTATTCCCCCACAGCCTGCCCGAACCCGGCGAGTTATCGGCCTGGACCCACCTGGAACTGCACATGCGGGGCGGGCATGTGGGATTTGTCGACGGAACCCTGCGCCGCCCGGGCTATTACCTGGAACGCCGGATTCCCTGCTGGCTGGCCAGCCTGGCACAAGGCTGACGATTCGAAAACAACACAAATCCCCTGTGGGAGCGAGCTTGCTCGCGATAGCGATGGGTCAGCCACATTAAAGTTGACTGATACCCCGCTATCGCGAGCAAGCTCGCTCCCACATTGATTTCGGGTGTCTTGTTATTCGTTATTCGCTATTCGCCCTTCGCCACGCCCCGCTGGGGATCATTGATCCACTCGCTCCACGAGCCGGCATACAACCGTCCCAGCGGATAGCCCGCCAGGCACAAGGCAAACAGGTTATGGCACGCCGTCACGCCGGAGCCACAGTAGGCCACCAGCTCGGTGGGCGGACGCTCGCCCAGTTTTTCAGCGAAACGCAGCTTGAGTTGATCGGCCGGCAAGAAGCGTCCATCGGTCCCCAGGTTGTCGGTGAATGCTGCGCATGATGCGCCCGGGATATGCCCCGCCACCGGGTCGATCGGTTCGACTTCGCCCTTGAAACGCGGCAGCGCCCTGGCATCCAGCAGGGTCATGTCCGCATCACCGAGGCGTTGCTGCAACGCCTGCGCACTGAGCAGCAAGCTCGCGTCCGGCGCGCCGCTGAAAGTCCCGCGAGCAGCCTGCGGCGGATCCAGGCTCAGGGGCAGGCCGGCCGCATGCCAGGCCTTGAGCCCGCCGTCGAGAATATGCACGCCATCGCGTTTGCCCAACCAGGCCAGCAGCCACCAGGCCCGGGCGGCATAGGCGCCGGGGCCGTCGTCATACAGCACGACCTCGCTGTCATTGTTGACCCCCCAGGCCCGGAGACGCTCAACCAGCGCCTCGGGCTCCGGCAGCGGATGACGTCCGGTGACGCCCTTGATGACCGGTCCGCTCAGATCCCGTTCAAGGTCGGCGAACGACGCGCCGGCGATATGGCCCTCGGCGTAACTGCGCTGGCCATAGTCCGGGTCCTCCAGGGCAAAACGACAATCGAGGATCACCAGCCCGGGCTGTGATCTCCGCTGTTCCAGGGCCTGAGGGCTGATGAGTTGCGCGATGGGCATGGTGAGCTCCTGTGGCTGAATCGAGGGGTCCGATCTACTGCCCTTCCTCCAGGGTCTGGGCCAGCGGGACATAAAATTCTTTGAACAGGGCATCTACCGCTTCGCGGGCCTGCCCGGTCACAAACCCCGCCTCGAGCACCAGCACCTGATACACCCCGCGCTTGATCGCCTGTTCGCTCAGGTGGTTGGAGTTTTCGCGCGTGGTGCAGAGGAACCGGACCCAGGACGTGAGGACAATCCAGGCATTGAGGGTCAGGGACTCGATCTGGACACGGTCCATCGCCAGGATACCGGCGTCGACGAAGCCTTCGTAGATAGCCGTGCCATGGATCAGGCAGCGTTGGGAAAAGCGTCGGTAGCGAGCCGCCAGTTCCGGGTCGCTGTCAAGCAGGTGCTCCAGGTCCCGGTGCAGGAACCGGTAGCGCCACATCGCCGAGAGCAGCTCCTGCAGGTAGAAGCGCTTGTCGTCCACCGTGGCGGCCCGCCCCTGGGGTGGCCGCAGGAAGCTGTCCACCAGGTTTTCGTATTCGCTGAACAGCACGGCGATGATCGCCTGCTTGTTGGGGAAGTGGTAATAGAGATTGCCCGGGGACATGTCCATGTGGGCGGCAATGTGATTGGTGCTGACACTGCGCTCACCCTGCCGGTTGAACAACTCCAGGCTGTTCTGCACGATGCGCTCGCTGGTTTTTATTCGTGGGGCCATGGCTTGGGCTTAATTCGAAAAATCATGTGATGGGCATCTTACGACCTATCGGTCACGGGAGAAAACCCACGCCATCGCGGAGGCGGCATTTGACTTTTTAGAGCACAAGCTCTAGAAATCCACCATTCCAACAATAATCCGGTGCCGACATGCCAGCCGACGTTGCTTACCTGCACCAGTCTCAACAGCAGCTGGATGAAATTCGGACGATCTTCGAGGCCCAGCGCCGTGCTTTCGCCGCTCATCCCATGCCAACGGCCGAGCAGCGCCGGCAGTGGCTCAAGGCATTGCGCGAACTGTTGAGCAATGAACGGCAAGCCCTGATCGACGCGATCAGCCAGGACTTCAGTCACCGCAGCGCCGACGAAACCCTGCTGGCCGAGCTGATGCCGAGCCTGCACGGCATCCATTACGCCAGCCGCAACCTCAAGGGCTGGATGAAACCTTCCCGGCGCAAGGTCGGCATGGCCTTCCAACCGGCATCGGCCAAGGTGGTCTACCAGCCATTGGGCGTGGTCGGGGTCATCGTGCCGTGGAATTACCCCCTCTTCCTGGCCGTGGGCCCATTGGTCGGCGCCTTGTCAGCGGGCAACCGGGTCATGCTCAAGCTCAGCGAGGCGACCCCGGCCACCGGGTTGCTGCTCAAGCGACTGTTCGCCCGTATCTTTCCCCAGGACCTGGTGTCGGTGGTGCTGGGCGAGGCTGACGTTGGCATTGCATTCTCCAGGTTGCCGTTCGATCACCTGTTGTTCACCGGCGCCACCAGCATCGGCAAGCATGTGATGCGTGCCGCCGCGGAAAACCTCACCCCCGTCACCCTTGAGCTGGGTGGCAAATCACCCGCCATCGTGTCCGACGACGTACCGCTCAAGGACGCCGCCGAACGCATAGCCTTCGGCAAGACCCTGAATGCCGGGCAGACCTGCGTCGCGCCGGATTACGTGCTGGTACCGCAGAGCCGCGTCGGAGCGTTCGTCGAGGCGTATCGCGAAGCGGTCCGCAGGTTTTATCCGACGCTGGCGGACAACCCGGACTACACCGCCATCATCAACGATCGCCAACTGGCGCGGCTCAACGGCTACATCGGCGACGCCACCAGCAAAGGCGCGCTGCTGATCGAGCTGTTCGACCAGGGCCAGGGACGCCGCATGGCCCACAGCCTGTTGCTCAATGTCACGGATGACATGACGGTGATGCAGGATGAGATCTTCGGCCCACTGCTGCCCATCGTGCCGTATGAAGGCCTGGACCAGGCTTTTGCCTACATCAATCGGCGGCCTCGTCCGCTGGCGCTCTACTACTTCGGCTACAACAAGGCCGAACAGCAGCGAGTACTCAATGAAACCCATTCCGGCGGCGTCTGCCTGAACGACACGCTGCTGCATGTGGCCCAGGACGACATGCCGTTCGGCGGCATTGGCGCCTCGGGGATGGGCCACTATCACGGTCACGAGGGATTCCTGACCTTCAGCAAGGCCAAGGGCGTCCTGATCAAGCAGCGCTTCAACGCCGCCAGACTGATTTATCCGCCCTATGGCAAGCCTTTGCAGAAGCTGATCCAGAAGCTGTTCATCCGCTAACAAGCGTCTCCCGGGTAATAACAATAATGAGCCCAAACCTGACCGATACGCCCGCCCTGACACGGCGTGGTTTGCTGCAACTGAGCCTTGGCGCCAGTGTTTTCCTCGCCACCGTCGGCCTGGGCGCCAGCCTCAGCGGCTGTTCGTCCAGCCAACCGGCGGACGGCCTGAAGGCCCTGCGCGACAGCGACCTGGCATTTCTACGCGCCGTCATTCCGGTGATGCTCGACGGCGCAGTGACGGCAGGAACGATCCAGGCCGCCACCGATGCCACGCTGCAAAGCCTGGATCGCGGCCTGGCGCACTTGTCTGCGGCGATGCTCAAGCTCACGCATCAACTGTTCGACGTGCTCACGTTGGGTGTGACCCGCGGGCCGCTGACCGGAATCTGGGGCGGGTGGGAAAACGCCAGCGCCGATGACATCCAACAATTCCTGACACGCTGGGAAAACAGCTCGCTGAGCTTGTTGCGCCAAGGCCACAGCTCTTTGCTGCAAATGGTGATGATGGCCTGGTACAGCCGGCCCGAGGCCTGGGCGCACTGCGGGTATCCGGGCCCGCCAACCGTCTGAAAGCCAGAGCCAGCCCCCCTTGTGGGAGCGAGCCTGCTCGCGAAGGCGGTAGCTCGGTCATCAAGTGTGCCGCTGATACGACGCCATCGCGAGCAGGCTCGCTCCCACAGGGGCCTTGTCGTCTTCTCATAACAACAAGAGAACCCCGAACATGCCCGTACCCGATCCGTTCCGCGAAGGCCTGGCCCGTGGCTGGACCACCTACAACGGCGCGCAACTGACCCAGGACCTCACGCTGGAAGCCGACGTGGCGATCATCGGCAGCGGCGCCGGCGGTGGCACCACGGCGGAAATTCTCAGTGCCGCCGGCTACAAGGTATTGCTCATTGAGGAAGGCCCGCTCAAGACCAGCCAGGACTTCAAGCTGCTTGAGGATCAGGCTTACACCAGCCTGTATCAGGAAGGTCTCGGGCGAATGAGCAAGGACGGCGCCATCACCATTCTCCAGGGCCGGGCCGTGGGGGGCACCACGTTGATCAACTGGACCTCGAGCTTTCGTACGCCTGACCAGACTCTCGAACACTGGGCGACCGAGCATGCCGTCCGGGGCCACGGCCCCGCCGAGATGGCGCCCTGGTTCGAACGCATGGAGCAGCGCCTGGGGGTGGCGCCATGGCTGATTCCGCCCAATGCCAACAACGACGTCATTCGCAAGGGCTGCGAGCAATTGGGCTACAGCTGGCATGTGATCCCGCGCAACGTGCGCGGCTGCTGGAACCTGGGCTATTGCGGGATGGGCTGCCCGACCAATGCCAAGCAGTCGATGCTGGTCACCACCATACCCGCCACGCTGGACCAGGGCGGCGCCCTGCTCTATCTGGCGCGGGCCGAACGCCTGATCATCAGCAACGATGCGGTAGTGGAATTGCAATGCCAGGCCATGGACGAACGCTGCGTGGCGTCGACCGGACGGCGCATCAGGGTCAAGGCGCGGCATTACGTGCTGGCCGGTGGCGGCATCAACAGCCCCGCCCTGCTGCTGCGCTCCGACGCGCCGGATCCGCATCGATGCCTGGGCAAGCGCACCTTCCTGCACTTGGTGAACATGTCAGCCGGACTGTTCGATGAAGTCATCAACCCTTTTTATGGGGCTCCACAGTCGATTTATTCAGATCATTTCCAATGGCAGGATGGCGTCACCGGCAAAATGTCCTACAAGCTGGAAGTCCCGCCTTTGCACCCGGCCCTCGCCGCCACGCTGTTGGGCGGCTTTGGTGCGCAGAACGCAGCGCACATGGCAAAGTTGCCCCACACTCACGCCATGCTGGCGCTACTGCGCGACGGCTTTCACCCGGACAGCCCCGGCGGTACCGTGGAATTGCGCAGCGACGGCACGCCTGTGCTCGACTATCAGGTCTCCCCCTACACTTGGGACGGTTTGCGCCGGGCATTTCACAGCATGGCCGAGATCCAGTTCGCCGCAGGGGCCAGGTCGGTCATGCCGATGCACAGCGATGCCCGGCACGTGAAAACCCTGGCCGAGGCCCGGGCGCTGATCGACGGGCTGGACCTGGCCCTTTTCCGCACCCGCCTGGGCAGCGCTCATGTCATGGGGGGTTGCGCCATGGGCGAAGAGCCGAAACAGGCGGTGACCGACAGCCTCGGCCGCCACCACCAACTGCGTAATCTTTCCATCCACGACGGCTCGCTGTTCCCCACCAGCATCGGCGCCAACCCGCAACTGTCGGTGTACGGCCTGACTGCCAAACTGGCGACCCTGCTGGCCGAACGTCTGCAAAACACATGAAAAAACCGACTATTCGCAGCGCCTATAGTGCGTTCTTATCCCATCGCCGACTTGGCCGACCGAGTCGGCTGCGATACCATCCGACTCCCCAACGGACTCCCGCCAGGACGACGCGATGAACCGAGTGTTGTACCCAGGTACCTTCGACCCCATTACCAAGGGCCATGGCGATCTGGTCGAACGCGCCTCGCGCCTGTTCGACCATGTGATCATTGCCGTCGCCGCCAGCCCGAAGAAAAACCCGCTGTTCCCGCTGGAGCAACGTGTGGAGCTGGCCCGTGAGGTCACCAAGCACCTGCCGAACGTGGAAGTGGTCGGCTTCTCGACGCTGCTGGCGCATTTCGCCAAGGAAAAGAACGCCAATGTGTTCCTGCGCGGCCTGCGTGCGGTCTCGGATTTCGAATACGAGTTCCAGCTGGCCAACATGAACCGCCAGTTGGCCCCGGACGTCGAGAGTCTCTTCCTGACGCCATCGGAGCGTTACTCCTTCATCTCGTCGACCCTGGTGCGGGAAATTGCGGCCTTGGGCGGCGATATCACCAAGTTCGTCCACCCGGCCGTGGCCGACGCGCTGACCCTGCGCTTCAAGAAGTAACCCGCCGACGCTGCGACTCGCTCGCAGCACAGCGCAGTCCATCGCCCCCGCGTGCACTGCGCTCGCCAATGCGGCACAATTGCGCCCATACGTTTTCAGATGCCCGGGCTCAACGCCCCGGCCGGAGCTTGCATGTCCCTGATCATCACCGACGACTGCATCAATTGCGACGTCTGCGAACCCGAGTGCCCGAACGCCGCCATTTCCCAGGGCGAAGAGATCTATGTCATTGACCCGAACCTGTGCACCCAGTGCGTCGGGCACTATGACGAGCCTCAATGCCAGCAGGTATGCCCGGTGGATTGCATCCCGCTGGACGAGGCTCATCCGGAGACTGAGGAACAGTTGATGGCGAAATATCGCAAAATCACTGGCAAGGAATGAATCGGTAATCTGTAGCGCCTTTACTGGCCTCATCGCGAGCAAGCTCGCTCCCACAGGGGATCTATGGACATCGCAGCATCTGCGTACTGAGCAAATACCTTGTGGGAGCGAGCTTGCTCGCGATAGCGCCATCAGCGACACCCAATACCTCACTCCTGCCGCTCAAACCCCTCCCCAACACACCCCAGGCACCGCACAAACGTCGCTTTCGCCGGGTCGACCACCAACGCCTTCCCCGCATCGCCAACCCCGCCACCCAGCGCCGTAAAGGGCAACGACACGACAAACGCCCCGGCACCGATCACGGTGGCGGCGAGCAGCAACGGACGAGCAATGAGCAAGTCGCCGAGCATGGCGTACGCGGGTGGATTCTGGATGGTGTAGCGCGGGTCACCGCTTTCGGTGTTCGCCAAGGCAGGCAAGCCGACACTCAGCGAGAGTGCCAGGAGGAAAGTTCGAAGCAGAGTCATGGGGCGATCCTTCGGCTGAAACAGTATGACTACTGACTATAGACCGTAAGACGAATCACCTCTGGCAGCGCGGACACCAGACGCTGGCGCGCTGGCCCAGGCGGATTTCCCGCAGCCCCGTGCCACAGATCTTGCACAACTCCCCACCCCGACCGTACACGAACAGCTCCTGCTGGAAATAACCGGGCTGGCCGTCTCCACCGATGAAATCCCGCAGCGTGGTTCCACCGCGTTCGATGGCATGGGCAAGGATGCGCTTGATCTCGATCGCCAGTTTCAGATAGCGCGCCCGAGAAATGCTTCCGGCGGCGCGCCGTGGGTCGATCCCGGCGGCGAACAGCGCTTCGGTCGCATAGATATTGCCCACGCCCACCACGACCGCGTTGTCCATGATGAACGGCTTGACCGCCATCGAGCGCCCACGGGAAAGCTGGAACAGCCGTTCGCCGTCGAACAGGTCAGTCAGCGGTTCCGGCCCGAGGCGAATCAGCAACTCGTGATTGAGCGGGTCAAGGCTCCAGAGCATCGCCCCGAAGCGACGCGGATCGGTGTAGCGCAAGGCCAGCCCGGACTCCAGTTCGATGTCGACATGTTCATGCTTGAGGGCGGGCATGCCGATCTCGACCAGCCGCAGGTTGCCGGACATGCCCAGGTGGCTGATCAGCGTGCCAACCTCGGCATTGATCAACAAATATTTGGCCCGACGTTCCACCTGCACGATGCGTTGCCCCGAAAGACGCACATCGAGGTCTTCGGGAATCGGCCAGCGCAAGCGGCGGTCACGCACGACGACGCGGCTGACCCGTTGCCCTTCGAGGTGTGGCGCGATCCCGCGGCGGGTGGTTTCGACTTCCGGCAGTTCTGGCATAGGGCTCTCGAATCAAGCGAAAGCTGGCACTCAACGAGAGGCCAGGTCGCGGATTTCCTGTTTCTGGGTCTCGAAGTCGTACTCCGGCAGACCGATGTAATCGAGCACCAGTGGCCCGACGCAATTCCACTCGTGATCCTCAGCCTGGTTGCCCAGCACGCGATGGGAAGCACAGATGTTCTCGGACATCTTCAGGATCGCCAACAGGTTTTTCAACTGACTGTTATTGCGCGAAGATTCATCGCTGAAAATCGCCAGGGCGTTGTGGTGATTGGCGATGGCCTGGCTGACGTGGTCCGGCAGGCGCCAGGACTTGGAGGTGTAGTAACCGACCACCGCATGGTTGGTGTTGAACACGCGGTTTTCGGTGTCCACCACCCGGATCTCGGCGCTGGCATTGGCATAGGCCTCCTCCAGCACGCCCATGTAGGTGGGGAACTGCTTGAGCATCAGCGGCACGCCGCAGTCATGGAACAAACCCAGGGCATAGGCTTCGTCGCCGTTCTGCAGGCCGACGCGCTTGGCCAGCGTCAGGCAGGTCATGGCCACGTCCTGGGCGGTGTCCCAGAAGCGGTTCAAGGTGACGATGGCATCGTCGTGCAATTCGCCTTTGATCGACTGCGCGTTGATCAGGTTGATGATCGACCGGCTGCCCAGCAGGTTCACTGCGCGCTGGATCGAAGTGATCTTGTTGCTCAAGCCGTAGTACGGCGAATTGACGATCTTGAGCAAGGCACCCGAAAGGCCCGGATCCTGGGAAATCAGCTTGGCAATGGTTTCCAGGTCCGGGTCGGGCATGTACTGCTCCATCTGCAAATCCACCATGATTTGCGGCTGGGGCGGCACACTGATGCCCTGCAGGGACTGTTGGATCTGTTCGGCGGAAAGTTCTTTGGACATGGGTACACACTCTGGGTAAGGCCGGGAGTCTAACCCCTAAATCTGGATCCGACACACCACCGGTAAATTGGCGGAACTTTCGTACAAGCCTGAGCTTCGGAATCTGTAGGACCAATGCCCAAGTCTTGTAATAAGGCTTAGGTCGGCAGCCAACCCATTCAGCTTTAGGAGATTTTCATGCCCGCTAATCTGAACAACAAGCGTGTCGCCATTCTGGTCACCGACGGTTTTGAACAGGCCGAACTGACCGGTCCCAAAGAGGCGCTGGAACAGGCCGGGGCCAAGGTCGACATCATTTCCGCCAGCGACGGCCAGGTCAAAGGCTGGAACCATGACAAGCCGGCCGACGACTTCAAGGTGGACCTGACTTTCAAGGCGGCGAATGTCGATCAGTACGAAGCGGTGCTGCTGCCCGGCGGCGTGCAGAATTCAGACACCATCCGCATCGACCCCGACGCGCAGAACCTGGTCAAGGGCTTCGAGGCGGCTGGCAAGCCTATCGCGGTGATTTGCCATGGCGGCTGGTTGCTGGTGTCCAGCGGCCTGGTCAAAGGCAAGACCATGACCAGCTACAAGACGCTCAAGGATGACCTGGTCAATGCCGGCGCGAACTGGGTCGACCAGGAAGTCGTCCGGGATGGCACCTGGATCAGCAGCCGCCAGCCAGATGATATTCCCGCGTTCAACCGTGAACTGATCAACTCGCTGTCGGCCTGAAGCCCTTGTGGCGAGGCGAGCAGCGCAGGCTCCCTCGCCGCATGTCCACCGCCGGCCCCGCAAGGGTTGCAACACGGTATACTCCCGCTCTTTTTTCCGGAGCGACGTCATGTCCCTGCCCAGCCTGCGCCTCAAAGCCAACGCCGACCGTCGCCTGCGCGCCGGCCACCTGTGGGTCTACAGTAACGAAATCGATGTGGCCGCCACCCCGCTGCACGGCTTCAAGGCCGGTGACCAGGCGGTCCTCGAAGCCGCCGGCGGCAAGCCGCTGGGCATCGTTGCGATGAGCCCGAACAACCTGATCTGCGCACGCCTGCTGTCCCGCGACGTGAAGCTGGCGCTGGACAAATCCCTGTTGGTGCATCGCCTCAACGTGGCGTTGTCCCTGCGCGAGCGGCTGTTCGACAAGCCGTTCTATCGCCTGGTCTACGGTGATTCCGACCTGCTGCCGGGCCTGGTGGTCGACCGTTTCGGCGACATCCTGGTGGTGCAGATCGCCTCCGCCACCATGGAAGCCCACAAAGACGACGTGATCGCCGCCCTCACCCAGGTGCTCAAGCCTAGCGGCATCCTGTTCAAAAATGATTCCGCGGCACGCGACGCCGAAGGACTGGAGCGCTACGTCGAAACCGTGTTCGGCCTCGTCCCGGAATGGGTCGCCCTGGAAGAGAACGGCGTGAAATTCGAAGCGCCGGTCATGCAAGGCCAGAAAACCGGCTGGTTCTACGACCACCGCATGAACCGTGCGCGCCTGGCACCCTACGCCAAGGGCAAGCGCGTTCTGGACCTGTTCAGCTACATCGGCGGCTGGGGCGTGCAAGCCGCGGCGTTCGGTGCCAGTGAAGTATTCTGCGTCGACGCCTCGGCCTTCGCCCTCGACGGCGTCGAGCGCAACGCCGCGCTGAACGGCGTCGCCGAGAAGCTGACCTGCATTGAAGGTGACGTATTCGAAGCCTTGAAGGAACTCAAGGCCAGCGAAGAGCGTTTCGACGTGATCGTTGCCGACCCGCCGGCCTTCATCAAGCGCAAGAAAGACCTGAAGAACGGCGAAGGCGCCTACCGCCGCCTCAACGAACAGGCCATGCGCCTGCTCAGCAAGGACGGCATCCTGGTCAGTGCGTCATGCTCGATGCACCTGCCCGAAGACGATCTGCAGAACATCCTGCTGACCAGCGCCCGTCACCTGGACCGCAACATCCAACTGCTCGAACGCGGCGGCCAGGGCCCCGATCACCCGGTCCACCCGGCGATCGCCGAGACGCGCTACATCAAGAGCATCACCTGCCGCTTGCTGCCTAATAGCTGAGGCCGGGCGAGGCCACAGCCGTAGCGCTGTCGCCCCCATCCATTAACAATCTGATCGCAGCCTTGGCTGCGATTTTTTTTTTGCGCCTTTGAAAAGTTTCGGGCATGAATATATATCGTAGGAAATTACCCACGATATTATTGGAACTTTCCTACGCGAAATTTATTTGCCAATTATCAATCAGTAACTATGATCAAATTGTCACAACACAAGTGACACCCTCTGCAAATACAACATCAATAAAAAAAGGAACCGCATCATGAAAACAGTCCATCTGGAAACCAATAAAATAGCAAACCTGGCGAGCCTGATCGTCTCAAAAAGCCGCTAAGTAAGTAACGTGCGGGGCTGAGGTGTGCCGGCAACCCAGCCCCATTCAAACTCCGAACCACAGCGGAGCCTATATTAATGCATATAAATCCTTATCTATTTATACTTGCGCACCCGCCACGCCAGATTATCTGGAACTATGAACATCACACTCAACATGAACTTGATCTTAGTTATTCAACGCGCCTAGCTCAACTCATCAGCGACCCCACCCTATTCGACAATCTCAACCCCATTGATGTCGATTTTTTGAACGCAGAGATATTAACAACAGAACCCAGGAAGCCTATAGATTGGAAATGGGATCCACTGTCTAAGATATTCCATATCGGCACAAAAAATATTCCTTGCGAAGCTGTTCCTCAAGATGTGCATGAATGGGCAGCGATTTATCTTGAACATTGCAACGAGGTTCTCTCGTCGCCGGCACCTTCAGCCAGGACAAAACCGGACTTGGACGAGCTAATTTTCCTTGCACCCTGCTCTTGGCCGGACCTGCAGGACGTTTCGCTGACGCAGACGCTTATTGGCCGCCGCACGTCTCGCTCATTCAGCGAAGAATCCATTTCGCTTAAGCAGGTCAGCACCCTGCTTTATCTGACCCTGGGTTATCTGAGCGAACGTCATTTCGTTCAGGGCGCTGCCCAACCCGAAGCCTTAGGCGCGCGACGCAGCAGCCCTTCTGGGGGAGGCCTGAATGCCTGCGAAGGCTATCTTTACGTTCGCAACGTCGGGGGGCTACAGAGCGGTGTCTACAGTTATTACCCGGATGAGCATGCCTTGGGCCTGATCGGGCCTCTACCAACTGAACCTTTGGGCCTGTTGTTAGGCGGACAACATTTCATCAATACGCTGCCATTCGGGCTATTCCTAACCTCCCGCTTCGACAAACTCTGGTGGAAGTACGAACACTCCCGCACCTATCGAATGGCCTTCATAGAGGCAGGGCACGTGTCGCAGGTTTTTCTGATGGTCGCGACTGGTTTAGGGCTAGATACGTGGCTGACTGGAGCGCTAACCGACTGCAAAGTGGAACAACTGCTGGGTCTTAAAGAAAGCCCCGAACAACCTTTATTTTTTGTCGGTTGCGGCCAAGGCGATGGGCAAGTGCACTGCGAAGTGTTGAGGATATTGGCCAATGACCAGGACATGGTTTCATGACTGGCTCAACCTTTACCCAAACGCCTTGCTACACCTTGGGCGACTGGAATAACAAGGCAACGGTGCGAGTGCGCAAGGACGACTACCGCCTTCCCGAGGATCTGGAGCAACAACTGTTGAGCAAAGGCTGGTTCCCACCAACTTTCATCCCCTATATTCAACACCCACTTATCCAGGCATCTGGACGTTCCGTCGCTCAACGTCTTGAGGCCAATCACTTGGTGTATTTTTTAGACTACACCACGCTGCTGGAGCACCGCATCGTCAATCGTTCTGTGGAGACTATCGCTCATGGCGAACTTGCCGTGACGATTCCGAACATGATGAAAACTGCCGCGCTGCAGCTCTATACCGACGAAGGCTATCACGCACTGTTCTCCCATGAAGTAGCGGAACAGGTCGCGGCCATATATGACATCGACGATCGCCAAACGCCGAGACGCATTGACCGGCTGTTAGGCATGATCGACACCATCAGTCCGGCGGATCGCCCACTTGCGTGGTTCCTGATGGGATTCGTCTCGGAAACAATAATCGCCAAAGAACTACTAGCCATCACATGCGATAGCCTGGTTTCCACGGTGTACCAAATGCTCAGGAATCATCTCGAGGACGAGGCACGCCACAGTCGCTACTTTGGCGAGGTGTTCCAGTTTTTTTGGACAGCCCTGGCCCCGACACAACACGATCAGGCCGCAAGGATGCTGCTGGAGATCATCGAGCTTTATTTCGAGCCAGACGTGCCCTGGCTGATGCGCAGCCTCGCCAGCGTAGGCTTCGACGAGCAGTCATCCTTTCAGATCATCGCCGACTTCCTACAACCGGACGCCCACTCCCAACGCCTTCGCTCCGGTGCGGTATCAACGTTCGCGGCCATGAAGAAGGCGCGCTTCTTTGACAACGAACACCACCGGCAGCTTTTCTCCCAAGCGGGGCTTATCGATGGCTGACACCATAATCCTTCCACACGCCCGCAAAGCCGCTACCGTCGGTTTGCTGCTGACGCTGACCTTGCTTGGAGTGTTTCCAATAGATGTGGTACTTCCCTCATTCCCTGCACTGTCCGAGCATTTTCAAAGTCCCTCATCCGATATTGCCCTGTCCGTTAGCCTGTTCGCGGTGGGCATCGCTCTTTCGCAACTGCTGATCGGCCCGCTTTCCGATGTCATGGGGCGGAAAAACCTGCTGCTGATCGGGATCGCCATTTCAGCGGTGGGAGCAACGGGTTGCGTGCTCGTCGACAGCTACTGGTCCTTTCTGTTCTTCCGTGTCATCCAGGCCTTGGGATGCGGTTGTTTCGTCCTGTCCCAAGCGCTGATCCAGGACCTGTTCACCGGCCAGGAACAGCAGCGGCTGCGAATTTTGCTGGTCACCTGCGGCGGTATTTTCATTTCCTTTTCGCCCCTGGCGGGCACTGGGCTGCAAAGCTGGATGGGTTGGCGAGGCAGTTTCCTGGTGTTCACTGCACTGTCGATTGGGGTGTTCGCAAGCGTCTGTCGTTTACTTGAGCACTCTCGGGTCGACGGTCATCCCAGGCGTTTCAACTTCGTCGCATCCTATCGAAAGGTCTTCGGTGACTTCAGCTTCCTGGCCTATTGGTTGATTTCGGCGCTGGCTTTTTCCTGCCATTTTTCATTCATCGTCATTTCACCGCTGATCCTGATAGACCAGTTGCACTTATCACCCGAGGCTTTTTCGCTCGTACTGCTGGGCTATGGGCTGGCCTACATTGGCGGCGGCCTCATCGCGACCATGCTGAGTAACCGGATCGACCCGCAGACGCAAATCATGACGGGGCTGGGCCTGATCCTCGCCGCTGGCCTTCTGATGCTGGGGCTCGCCAACCAGCTGGGCTTGTCGGTGACCACTCTGTTGCTACCCATGATCGTATGCACCGCCGGAACGACCATCGCCCGGGCGGCAGCCAACAACCAAGCCATGACGCTGTTTCCGGGACAGGCCGGCACGTCCGCCTCGGCCGGTAGCGTACTGGTGTTCATCGTCGGCGGGCTGACCAGTGCCGTGATCAGCCTCACCCCGCTGGACTTGCAAGTCGCCCTGGCCCTGTGTCTGGTGTTGCTCAGCCTGCTCGGGCTGACGCTCAATGCCTTGGTCCGGCAACGTGACGGGGGGCTGTTGCCCGGCTGAACGCTGCCAGTCGTCATTCCAGGCGCGAGATTGGTATCGATCGGCGCTTTGCGTCATTTCATCCTGACGCCAGCGGTGTAGAATCGCGACATTCATCGCCATTCATCCCCGGCGGGTTTATGAGCTCATGCTGAGGCGCGCAGCGATCCTGCAAAGTCATCAGCCACGTCCGGACTCACGGCCAACCCCGAGTGTTCCAGACGTCGACAGAAGCTCACTTCCCCATTGATACCTGATAAGTACCTGATTAGCCGCCCGGAGTGCTCCATGCCTGATTACCGTTCGAAAACATCCACCCATGGCCGCAACATGGCCGGCGCCCGTGCCCTGTGGCGCGCCACGGGGATGAAGGATGACGACTTCAAGAAGCCGATCATCGCCATTGCCAACTCCTTCACGCAATTCGTACCAGGCCATGTTCACCTCAAGGACCTGGGCCAACTGGTTGCACGGGAAATCGAACGCGCCGGCGGGGTTGCCAAGGAATTCAACACCATCGCCGTGGACGACGGCATCGCCATGGGTCACGACGGCATGCTGTATTCGCTGCCCAGCCGCGAGATCATCGCCGACTCGGTCGAATACATGGTCAATGCCCACTGCGCCGACGCCATCGTGTGCATTTCCAACTGCGACAAGATCACCCCCGGCATGCTCATGGCCGCCCTGCGCCTGAACATCCCGGTGATCTTCGTATCGGGTGGCCCGATGGAAGCCGGCAAGACCAAGCTCGCCAGCCATGGCCTGGACCTGGTGGACGCCATGGTGATCGCCGCCGACTCCAGCGCATCCGACGAGAAAGTCGCCGAGTACGAGCGCAGCGCCTGCCCGACCTGCGGTTCTTGCTCCGGCATGTTCACCGCCAACTCGATGAACTGCCTGACCGAGGCCCTGGGCCTGGCGTTGCCTGGCAACGGTTCGACCCTGGCCACCCACAGCGACCGCGAACAGCTGTTCCTGCAGGCCGGCCGGACCATCGTCGAGCTGTGCAAGCGCTACTACGGCGAAAACGACGAGTCGGTGTTGCCGCGCAACGTCGCCAACTTCAAGGCGTTCGAGAACGCCATGACCCTCGACATCGCCATGGGCGGCTCGACCAACACCATCCTGCACCTGCTGGCCGCGGCCCAGGAAGCCGAGATCGATTTCGACCTGCGCGACATCGACCGCCTCTCCCGCCACGTGCCGCAACTGTGCAAGGTCGCGCCGAACATCCAGAAGTACCACATGGAAGACGTGCACCGCGCCGGGGGGATCTTCAGCATCCTCGGTTCGCTGGCCCGCGGCGGCCTGCTGCACACCGACCTGCCAACCGTACACAGCAAGACCATGGCCGAGGCCATCGCCAAGTGGGACGTCACCCAGACCAGCGACGAAGCCGTGCATCACTTCTTCAAGGCCGGCCCGGCGGGCATCCCGACACAAACCGCGTTCAGCCAGTCGACCCGTTGGGAAACCCTGGACGACGACCGTGAGAACGGCTGCATCCGCAGCGTCGAGCACGCCTACTCCAAGGAAGGCGGCCTGGCCGTGCTGTACGGCAACATTGCCCTGGACGGCTGCGTGGTGAAGACCGCCGGCGTCGACGAATCGATCCATGTGTTCGAAGGCAACGCGAAGATTTTCGAAAGCCAGGACAGCGCCGTGCGCGGGATTCTCGCCGACGAGGTGAAAGCCGGCGACATCGTGATCATTCGTTACGAAGGTCCGAAGGGCGGCCCGGGTATGCAGGAAATGCTCTACCCGACTTCCTACCTGAAATCCAAGGGCCTGGGCAAAGCCTGTGCGCTGCTGACCGACGGCCGTTTCTCCGGCGGCACGTCGGGCCTGTCCATCGGCCACGCTTCGCCGGAAGCAGCGGCTGGCGGTGCCATCGGCCTGGTGCGCGATGGCGACAAGGTGCTGATCGACATTCCGAACCGTTCGATCAATCTGTTGATCAGCGATGAGGAACTGGCTGCACGCCGCGTCGAACAGGACAGCAAAGGCTGGAAGCCGGTGGAAGTGCGTCCGCGCAAAGTCACCACCGCCCTCAAGGCCTACGCCCTGCTCGCCACCAGTGCCGACAAGGGCGCGGTGCGCGACAAGGCGATGCTTGACGGGTTGTAAGCGCCCGAGCCACATAAAAATGCCCCGCCAAGTGCGGGGCATTTTTATTGGGCCAGAGATATCCCCTGTGGCGAGGGAGCCGTAACTGATCCGGTTTACTGGATATCTTCCGGCTTGACGATCACCCAATTCTTGTCCGCTGTCACGGGCAGTCCTTCCTTGGCCTGAGCGGCCGCGTGCTTGGCCATCATGCCGTTTATCTGGGTCATGTATTTATCCTTGCGATTGACCCACAAGTGGATGCCGCCCTTGGCCACGTCTACGTCATGGAACAGCATGTAGCCGTCGCTGCTCGGCGTGTCACCAGCCACCAGCACCGGTTTTTTCCATTCGTCGATGTAGGTCAGGATCGCCGCGTGCTTGCCGGCCATCCAGGTCGCCGGCGTCCACAGGTACGGTGTGTACTCCAGGCCAAGATTGGCCTTTTCGTCATATTTACCGTTGGTGATTTGCTTGCGGGCGGTGGTCAGTTCGCCGGTCTTGCGGTCCTTGAGCAGCGTGGTTACGCCAATGACGTTCTGCGGCTTGAGGTTGTAGCCATACTTCGGGTCGGAGGCAACCATGCGCACCAGCTCTTCGGAAGCGGCGGTCATGACATAGACCTCGATGCCGTTCTCCATCAGCTTGTTGTACAGCTCGGCCTGCCCGGTGAATATCTTCGGTGGGTTGACGTTGTACTGGACCACTTTGTCGCCATCGTAATACGTGGTCGGTACCGGTTTGCCGGAAGCCATCAGCTCATCGACGTAGCCCTTCAGCTCCTTGAGAGTGAAGCCGGAAAACACCTGGGCCACCCACGGGTAGCAGACCATGTCGTCCACTTCGCAGAGTCGATAGTAATAACTGAACAGGCTTTCCTTGTGGTCGGCGGTGTCCTTGAATGGCATCAGCTTCAAGGACGGGTCCAGGCTTTCCCGGGTGATGAGCCCCTTGTTCTCCATGAACGGCAGCAACGATTCTTCGAGATCGTAGCGGTAGCTGGTGTTGTCCATGTCGAACACCGCGTAGTTACCTTTGTTGGCGTTGGCCGCGATCATCGCTTCCAGCGCCTTGGCCTGTTCCGCGGGCCAATGCTTGAGGTCAGTGGCGAGCGCCTGGCCGGCGAGGCCCAGGCCTATAGCGACAGCGAGCAAGCGAGGTATGAGCTTCATCGACATTTACTCCCAGGTTGTAGGAGCTCGACGCTAACAAATGCCTGTGACAGATCCCGCCTGTGCGCGACCGCTTGCGTCTCGATAACGCCAGCGGCATACCCCTGGGCGCCAACGCCTTATTCCAAAAGCGACAGTGAACATTCTTTTTAAGTATTAATTCTTTAGATATCAGACTGTTAGGCTTTCCGGCTCACAGTCGCGACGCTTGGCGGCTGGCAAAGTCTTTCCGGAGTTTTTCATGAATCTACCGCTGATCTTCAATCTGTTGGTGTTCATCGCCTTGCTGTACGGCTTGGCGCAAACCCGTCACAGCACTTGGAGCCTGGCCAAAAAAGTGCTGCTGGCGCTGGTCCTGGGCGTGGTGTTCGGTATCGCGCTGCACACGATCTACGGCGCAGGCGACCCGGTGCTCAAAGCCTCGATCGGCTGGTTCGACCTGGTGGGCAACGGCTACGTGCAGTTGCTGCAGATGATCGTGATCCCGCTGGTCTTTGCTTCGATCCTCAGCGCCGTGGCCCGCCTGCACAACGCCTCGTCCTTGGGCAAGATCAGCTTCCTGACCATCGGCACGCTGCTGTTCACTACCGCCATCGCCGCCCTGATCGGTATCGGCCTGACCAACCTGTTCGGCCTCACTGCCGAAGGCCTGGTGGCCGGAACCCAGGAGCAGGCACGGCTGCAAGTGATCCAGAGCGATTACGCCGGCAAGGTCGCCAACCTGAATATCCCGCAACTGCTGCTTTCGTTCATTCCGCAGAACCCCTTCGCCGACCTGGCCAGGGCCAAGCCGACGTCGATTATCAGCGTGGTGATCTTCGCGGCGTTCCTCGGTGTGGCGGCGTTGCAATTGCTCAAGGATGACGCAGAGAAAGGCCAGAAAGTGATCAACGCCATCGACACCCTGCAAAGCTGGGTGACGCGCCTGGTGCGCCTGGTGATGAAGCTGACCCCATATGGCGTACTGGCGCTGATGACAAAAGTGGTGGCTGGCTCCAACCTGCAGGACATCATCAAGCTCGGCAGCTTCGTGGTGGTGTCGTACCT
The DNA here is from genome assembly GCF_051132225.1 of Pseudomonas sp. D1-1. NCBI lineage: Bacteria > Pseudomonadati > Pseudomonadota > Gammaproteobacteria > Pseudomonadales > Pseudomonadaceae > Pseudomonas > Pseudomonas sp. D1-1. The sequence continues at coordinate 5,584,859 of NZ_CP071676.1, forward strand.
GGGGCTGGGGCTGATGTTCGTGGTCCACGGCCTGCTGGTGTCCGCTGCCGGGATCAATCCGTTGCGCTTCTTCCGCAAGATCTGGCCGGTGCTGACCTTCGCTTTCACCAGCCGCTCCAGCGCGGCGACCATCCCCCTGAGTATCGAAGCCCAGACCAGCCGCCTCGGCATTCCCCGGGCGATCGCCAGCTTCAGCGCATCGTTTGGCGCCACCATCGGCCAGAACGGTTGCGCCGGGCTGTATCCGGCGATGCTGGCGGTCATGGTCGCGCCTACGGTGGGGATCAATCCGCTGGACCCGGTGTGGATCGCGACGCTGGTAGCCATTGTGACCTTGAGTTCAGCGGGCGTGGCCGGTGTCGGCGGTGGCGCAACGTTCGCCGCGTTGATCGTGCTGCCGGCCATGGGCTTGCCGGTCTCGCTGGTGGCGCTGCTGATTTCGGTCGAGCCATTGATCGACATGGGCCGTACCGCGTTGAACGTCAGTGGCTCGATCACCGCCGGGGCGATTACCAGCCAGGTGATGCAGCAGACGGACAAGGCCTTGCTCGATGCCGAGGAGCATGGGGAGTTGGTGCACGCTTGATTGGTGGCGCCAAGTAGATCGCCTTCGCGAGCAGGCTCGCTCCCACAGTTGACCGATTTCCTGACCCAACTCGGTTACCTGTGGGAGCGAGCCTGCTCGCGAAGCTTTGGCTTCTAAAGCTTCTCCCACACCTCAAAACTGTACGCCGGCTTGTCCCCTTCAGCCGGGTTCAGCTGGTTCGACACAAGTTTCCACCGGCTCGAAGCAAACTCCGGAAACCACGCATCCCCTTCCGGGCTCAGCGCCACGCGGGTCAGGTACAACCGATCCGCCTGCTCCAGTGCCTGCGCGTAGAGCTGGGCGCCACCGATCAGCATCAGCTCGTCAACGCCCTGTTCCAACGCCCAGGCTTCGGCCCGTTCCACTGCGGCCTCCAGCGAAGAAAAGACTTCCGCGCCTTCCAGCACCAGGCCCGGCTGGCGGCTGACGACAATGTTCAAGCGTCCCGGCAGCGGCCGACCGAGGGAGTCCCAGGTCTTGCGCCCCATGATGATCGGCTTGCCCAGGGTGGTGGCCTTGAAGTATTTGAAGTCCCCCGGCAAGTGCCAGGGCATGCTGTTGTCGATGCCGATCACACGGTTTTCACCGAGGGCTGCGATCAGGCTTAAGGGAAGAGTTTTTTTCATGACGGCGAGGATACCAGAGGCCCGGACCGGTGCCACAGCGGTTATGCTGATTGCTCATTCGAGCAACGGAAGCCCTCGTGACTGAACTGCAAAACCTCTGGTTGACCGAGACGATACGCCTGCGCGAAGAACATGCCGGCCCGCTCGAAGACCAGGAAGCCAATCGCCTGGCCCGCGCGGCCGGCGGCGATCTGTCCACGCGCATCCGTCATCGCGCCCACTGGCTGGCCGAGCGCGATGGCCTCGTCCAGGCCCTGCGCCACTGGCTGCAAGGCGCACGGCTGGCACTGGTCGCATTGGCCGTGCTCGCCGTGGCCAGCGGCGCCGGCCTGGGCTTTGCCGCCCTCGGCGATGGACGCGCGCCGGTCAACGTATTCTGGGCCCTCGGCAGTCTGTTGGGGCTGAACCTGATCCTGCTGGTCGGCTGGGCTCTGGGCCTGCTGTTGGCCGGTGAGCAAGGCGCCACGCTCGGCCGCCTGTGGCTGTGGCTCAGCGAAAAACTCGCCCGCGACGCCAAGGCCGCGCAACTCGCGCCGGCCCTGCTGCTGTTGCTGCAACGGCACAAGCTCAACCGCTGGGCCCTCGGTGTGCTGGTCAATGGCTTGTGGTTGCTGGCGATGCTCAGCGCGCTGGTCATCGTTTTGTTGCTGATGGCGACCCGGCGCTATGGCTTCGTATGGGAAACCACCATTCTCGGTGGCGAGACCTTCGTCGCCATGACTCAGGCCCTCGGTGCGTTGCCCGCCCTGCTGGGCTTCAGCGTGCCGAGCGTCGAGATGATCCGCGCCAGCGGCGACGCCGCGCTGGACATCGAAAGCGCCCGCCAGGCCTGGGCTGCCTGGTTGGTGGGCGTGCTGCTGGTCTACGGCGTGCTGCCGCGCCTGAGTCTTGCGCTGTTGTGCCTGTGGCGTTGGCGCCGTGGCCGCGCCAGCCTGCGCCTGGACTTGAACCTGCCCGGCTACGCTCAGCTGCGTGAGCGATTGATGCCAAGCAGCGAACGCCTGGGCGTCAATGACGCCGCGCCCGCACAATTGCATCACGTCGAAAGCGCCGTGGGCGCCATGAAAAGCGACGGCGCGCTGCTGGTGGCGATCGAGCTGGATGAACGTCCCTGGCCGCCGAAGCTGCCGGGCACCGTGAAAAGCGCGGGCATCCTCGACAGCCGCGAATCGCGCCACAAATTGCTTGAACAACTTTCGCGCTTCCCGCCCGCGCGACTGGCGATTGCCTGCGATCCCCGGCGCTCGCCAGACCGTGGCAGCCTGGCATTGATCGCCGAACTGGCTCGCAGCGCCAGCGCCACCCGCGTCTGGCTGTTGCAGGCACCGCCCGGCGAAGCACTGGATGCCGAGCGCCTGGGTGACTGGCACAGCGCGTTGCAGCAGCTGCAATTGCCGTTCGCCGACTGCGCGCCGTTGAACTGGCTGGAGACGGGCCATGACTGAATCCATTAAGCCATTGAAGCTCGCCGTGGTCGGGCACACCAACGTCGGCAAGACCTCCCTGCTGCGTACCCTGACCCGGGATGTCGGCTTCGGCGAAGTGTCCCACCGCCCGAGCACCACCCGTCACGTCGAAGGCGCGCGCCTGTCGGTGGACGGCGAGGCGCTGCTGGAGTTGTACGACACGCCTGGGCTGGAAGACGCCATCGCCCTGCTCGATTATCTCGAACGCCTCGAGCGTCCCGGTGAACGCCTGGATGGCCCGGCACGCCTGGCCCGTTTCCTCGAAGGCAGCGAGGCGCGACAACGCTTCGAGCAAGAAGCCAAGGTGCTGCGGCAGTTGCTCGCCAGCGACGCCGGGCTTTATGTGATCGATGCCCGCGAACCGGTGTTGGCCAAGTACCGCGATGAACTGGAAGTCCTCGCCAGTTGCGGCAAACCGCTGCTGCCGGTGCTCAATTTCGTCAGCAGCGCCCAGCACCGTGAAGCCGACTGGCGCGAAGCCCTGGCGCGGCTGGGCCTGCATGCATTGGTCCGTTTCGACAGCGTCGCCCCGCCCGAGGACGGCGAGCGACGTCTGTATGAAAGCCTGGCGTTGCTGCTGGAAAGCGCTCGCGGGCAATTGGAGCGGCTGATCGCTGACCAACAGGCCCAGCGTCTGGCGCGCCAGCAGAGCGCCAGACGGCTGATTGCCGAATTGCTGATCGATTGCGCCGCTTGCCGGCGCAGCGTCGCCAGCGATGCCGAACTGGAACGCCAGGCCATCAGCGAACTGCGCAACGCGGTGCGTCAGCGCGAACAGCGTTGTGTCGAGGCCCTGCTCAAGCTCTACGCTTTCCGCCCTCAGGATGCAGCGGCCAGCGATCTTCCCTTGCTGGATGGCCGTTGGGGTGATGACCTGTTCAACCCCGACACACTCAAGCAATTGGGCGTACGGGTCGGTGGCGGCATTGCGGCCGGGGCGGCGGCCGGAGCCGGTGTCGACCTGCTGGTGGGTGGCCTGACCCTGGGCGCCGCCGCCCTCGCCGGGGCGATTGCCGGCGGCGCGCTGCAAACGGCCCGCAACTATGGCGACCGGTTGATCGGCAAGCTCAAGGGCCAACGTGAACTGAGCGTCGATGACAACGTGCTGCGCCTGTTGGCCCTGCGCCAACGGCAACTGCTGCAAGCCATCGACCAGCGTGGCCATGCGGCGATGGAGAGCATCCATATCGCCACGCCTCAGGACAAGACCTGGCGCGAAGGCAAGCTGCCTGAAGCACTGGGCAAGGCCAGGGCGTATCCGCAGTGGTCGTCGTTGAATCCCCAGCCACGACTGAGCCAGGCCGAACGACAGGAACAGATCGAGCTGTTGGCTGAACAGCTCTAGACACCACAACTCTTGTGGCGAGGGGATTTATCCCCGCTGGGGTGCGAAGCGCCCCCAAAAAAGTATCGAGCGCCGCCGTTTACCAGATAGAAAAGCCGGGGCCGCTTCGCGACCCAGCGGGGATAAATCCCCTCGCCACAAAAACGCTAATCGCCGGCCGCTATTCTGCGGTCAATGCCTTGAGCGCCAACGCCGCTTCAGCCAGTTCCAGCTCGCTGAACACCCGAACCCCATTGCGCTTGAGCAATGCCGCCGTCACGCCTTCACCTCGAATCTTGACCCCGCTGAACGTGCCGTCATACGTCAGCAGGTTGCCACACGAGGGGCTGTTGGCCTTGAGCACGGCGATGCGGATGCCGTGCTCGCGCGCCAACGCCAGCGCTTGATACGCACCGGATAGAAACTGCGCGCTCACGTCCTCGCCCTCGGTGGTGATCACCGCCGCGTTGCCATCGAGCACTCGCGCGCCCTGGCCGCCTGGAATCTCCGCCGCCGGCCGAGGCGTGGGCAGGCCGCCGGCGACTTCCGGGCACAGCGGTACGAGCCGACCTTCGTCGAGCCAATGCTGGAGCAGGTCGAACGGCCCGCGTGCGCCACCGTCGTAGCGCACGCGATGGCCGAGCAGGCAGCGGCTGACAAGGATCTTTTGCATGTTCAGAACAACTCGTTGCCACGGCGCCGGAACCAACCGGTCAAGGACAGCCGATCACGCGTGGCCGGCAGGACTTCATGGGGTATATCCCCCGACAGAAACACCACCAGGCAGCCGCCCGTGGGCACCACGTCATGCTCCACGCCTTCATCCAGGTACATGCGCAACTGGCCGCCGTGCTCCGGCAGCCAGGCGTCATTGAGGTAGAGCACCGCCGAGACCATGCGCCGGTCATCATCGCGGAAACGGTCTACGTGCTTGAGGTAGAACGCACCCGGCGGGTACAGGGCGAAATGACTTTCAAAATCCTCCAGGCCCAGGAACAGCCCCCGATTCAAGGCCTCGCGGAGGCTGTCCATCAGCCCCAGGTAACGATCACAGGCGTCGACCTGGCCGGGCTCGATCCATTGGATGCGATCGCCACGAACCCCTTCGCGAATTTCCGAAAACGGCCCACGCCCCACCGCGGCTGGAGCCAGTTCGCCTTCGGCGGCGCGCTGGCGACATTCGGCCGCCAGCGCGCGGGTGAGCGCATCCGGCAAGAAGATGTTCTGCTGCGACCACCCGCGCTCGGCCAGGTCGTCGACGATACGTAACAGCAACGGATGATCAGAAGGTATTCGCATGGCGCGCATAGTATTCCTGTGCCTGCAAAACCGACAGCGCCGCGCAGCGGGTTGGCTGCGCCTGTCAGCACCGTCGTACGAACTTGATACGAATTCTCGACAAGACCCCGCCCCCCACGGAGAATAGTCGGCTGCTGACAGGAGTCCCTATGCGCCGTTTGCTTTTCTCACTGTTGATGTTCTGCGTATTGCCCGCCTGGGCAGACAGCTATGACCAGTTGTACAAGGTCGCCGGCTGGCCGGAACAGCGGGCGCATTTCAATGATGCCTTGAGCGCCGCGCAGCAGCGCTACCAGAACAGCTTGCCGCCGGCGGTCTTCCAGGCGCTGGTGAACAACAGCAACCAGCGTTTCGCGCCCCAGGCAATGGACCAGCGGGCCGAGGCGCAACTGCGCAGCAATCTTGCCGACCCGAACCCGGCCCTGGCTTTTTTCCAGTCGCCACTGGGCCGCAAAGTCGTCGCCGCCGAACTGCTCGCCACCCGCCGCGACCAACTGGCGAAGAACGCCAAGGGCCTGCCGAAGATGCAAGCCAGCGACAATCGCCTGCTGATCATCGGCCACCTGGCCCAGGCCCTGCCTGCCCGCGAAGCCGGCGCCGAAGTCAGCCTGGCGATTGCCGGCGTGGCAGCCGACAGCTTGAGCTCGATGATTCCCGGCCTGCTCGGCGGCGGCCAGGCCCAGGGCATGCTCAACGGTCAGCGCCAGCGCCTGATGGATCAGATCGGCGCGGACCTGAACAACACGCTGCTATACGTCTACCGCGACCTGACGGATACCGAACTGGAAGAATTCGCCACGTTTGCCGAGTCGGCCGAGGGCCAGGCTTATTATCAGGCGGCATTGGCGGCGATCCGGGCGGGGTTGGCGGTGGGGCAGAATCTGGGGCAGTAATCTTCAGCGCCTGTTGCATCGTCTTCGCGAGCAGGCTCGCTCCCACAGGGGCTGGTTAGGCCGGCGCTTGTAAATGCCCCCCGATCCAATGTGGGAGCGAGCCTGCTCGCGAAGGCCATAGCCCGATTACCGCCGAATCCGGCCCATCCGTTTGCTCAAAAACCCAAACATCTCCTGCCGTATCGCCAAGGTCTCGTTCGCCAGGTGATGCCGCCCCTCGGGCAACATCAATACCTGCGGCCGATCGAACTTGCCGCGCAATACTTGCAGGTTATGCCGCCAATCCACGGTCATGTCCGCCTGCCCTTGCACGATCAAGGGTTGCCGCGAGCTGCTCGGCGCCGCCTCGATACGCCGGATCCATTGCGCCAGCGCCCCGACCCACGCAGTGGGCAGGCGCAGCGGTTGCAGCGGATCGGCCTGCAGGAACGGCAGGAAACCCGGGTCGCTGGAGTTCTCGCTGAAGCGCCGGGCGATGCCGCTCACAAAAGGTTTGAGCAAGTAATAACTGAGGCGCGACCAGCCCCAGGCCCGTGGCCGAACCAAGGGCGACAACAGGATGACCTGGCCCTGGGCCGGGCTGTCCGCGCCGTGGTGCAGCACATGGTCCACCACGATCGCGCCGCCGGTACTCTGGCCGCACAGGTGCCAGGGTTGCGGCAGGTCCAGGGTCTCGGCTTCGGCCAGCAAGCCGCGCAAGGTCGCCTGGTATTCGGCGAAATCGCCGATGCTGGCGCGTTCGCCACTGGACAGGCCGTGGCCCGGCAAGTCACAGCTGATCACCACCCATTGCTGATCCAGCGCCCACTCGACCAAATGCCGGTACAGCCCCATATGGTCGTAATAACCGTGAAAGAGGAACAGCGTCCCCACGGCTTTTTCCGGCCACCAGACCTGGCCGACCAGTTCATACCCGGCAATGTCGAAACGTCCCAGGCCCCTGCGCAAGGTGCGCGCCGGAAAGTCCAGCCCATAGAATTGCTGGTAGGCCTGCGCTTGCGCAGACAGCGGTTGCCACTGCGCCAGGGGTTGCAGGCTGGCGCGCAGGTGATCGGGGTCGAAGGAGGCGGGCATCAATATTCCAGGCAAATGCGCATCGCGCGAAAACGGGCGTTATACGCCTGCGATATTCATCTGTCGCGCCAGCCATGGCAAGCTACGCGGCTTCAGAGGATCGACTCCATGCGCCCGTCCCACCGCACGACCTTGCTTGCCAGGCTCCTCGCCCTGACGTGCGCCGTCATCCTTTGGTTCGCCTACGACTGGTTCCAGGGGCGTTTCCTCCGGGCGTTCAGTCAACACACGGCGGTGTTTTCCGGCGACCCGCTGCGCCTGCCCACCGACCTCGCTGGCCCGGGCGCAATCCGCCTGGTGCATTTCTGGGATCCGGCCTGCCCTTGCAACGTCGGTAATCAGCAGCACCTCTCCGAGCTGATCGACAAATATGCACCGCAAGGCGTCGAGTTCTTCGCCGTACAAAAGACCGGCAGCCAAGGCCACTTGCCCAGCACTCTGAGCGGTCTCAAACCCCTGACGGCGTTGCCAGGCTCGGCACAGATTCCCGCCAGCCCCGCCGTGGCGATCTGGGACCGCAGCGGCAAGCTGGCGTACTTCGGGCCGTACAGCGAAGGACTGACTTGCAACTCGAGCAATAGCTTTATCGAGCCGATTCTTGAGGCGCTGAGCGTCGGCCGGGCGGTGGATGCGACGCACACCTTGGCGGTGGGTTGTTATTGCCCGTGGGGCCAGGACACATCAAGCAAGGAATAAGGCCACAAATCCTCCGAGGAACGATGCGCCAGGAAGCGCCCGCGTGTTAAACAGGGAATCAACTGGACCGCTGCCACTCGCATAAGGACTGACCATGAAACGCCTGCTCGTCGCTTTCCTGTCACTGGTTGTCACCGCCATCATCGTCGCGGGCGGCTACCTCTACAGCAAGCAGCCCACGCGCCAGGGCACCGTGCAGTTGCAGGGCCTGCAAGGCTCGGTGACGGTGCGCTACGACGAACGTGGGGTGCCGCATATCCGCGCCGAGAACGAAACCGACCTGTACCGCGCCCTCGGTTATGTCCACGCCCAGGATCGACTGTTCCAGATGGAATTGATGCGCCGACTCGCCCGTGGCGAGCTGGCCGAGATCCTCGGGCCGAAGCTGCTCGACACCGACAAGCTGATGCGCAGCCTGCGCATCCGCGAACGCGCTGCCAGCCATGTCGCCGAGCAGGATCGGCAGTCGCCGGCGTGGATCGCGACGCAGGCTTATCTGGACGGCATCAATACCTACCAGCAAACCCATACGCGGCCGCTGGAGTTCGATGTGCTGGGCATTCCCAAGCGGCCCTTCACCGCTGAAGACACCGCCAGCATCATCGGCTACATGGCGTACAGCTTCGCCGCCGCCTTTCGCACCGAACCGCTGTTGACTTACGTGCGTGACAAACTCGGTGCCGAGTACGTGAATATCTTCGACCTCGATTGGCAGCCTCAGGGCGTCCTGCAAAAAGATCCCGCAAGCGGTCCGTCCCTGACCAGCATTGACTGGAAAGACCTCAATGCCCTGGCGCGCCTGAGCGAACAGGCCCTGGCCGAAAATGGCCTGCCGCAGTTCGAAGGCAGCAACGCCTGGGCGGTTTCCGGCAGCCGCACGCACAGCGGCAAGCCCTTGCTGGCGGGTGACCCGCACATCCGTTTTTCCGCGCCGTCGGTGTGGTACGAGGCGCATTTGTCGGCGCCGGGTTTCGAGCTCTACGGCCAATACCAGGCGCTGGTGCCCTTTGCGACGCTGGGCATGAACAAGGATTTCGGCTGGAGCATTACCATGTTCCAGAACGACGACCTGGACCTGATCGCCGAGAAGACCAACCCGGACAACCCCGAACAGGTCTGGTATCGCGACCAATGGGTGGACATGACCCGCAGCGAACAGCAGATCGCCGTCAAAGGCCAGGCACCCGTGACCCTGGTGCTGCGCCAGTCGCCCCATGGCCCGATCGTCAACGATGCCCTCGGCGCCAATGCCGGCAAGACGCCGATCGCCATGTGGTGGGGGTTCCTGGAAACCCGCAACCCGATCCTCGAAGCCTTCTACCAGCTCAACCGCGCCGACACCCTCGCCAAGGCTCGCGGCGCGTCGGCCGGGATCCACGCGCCGGGCCTGAATGTGGTCTGGGCCAACGCCAAGGGCGATATCGGCTGGTGGGCCGCGGCGCAGTTGCCCAAGCGCCCGGAGGGTGTGAAGCCCGGTTTCATTCTCGATGGCGGTAGCGCTGAAGCGGAAAAACCGGGCTTCCAGCCTTTCACCAGCAATCCCCAGGAAGAGAACCCGGCCAGGGGCTACGTTCTCTCGGCAAATTTCCAGCCGGTGCCGGCCAGCGGGATCGAGATTCCCGGTTACTACAACCTTGCCGACCGGGGCCAGGAGCTGGATCGGCAGTTGAGCGAGAAACAGGCCAAATGGGATATCCAGACCACCCAGAAGCTGCAACTGGGCACCACCACCGCCTATGGCCCGCGCCTGCTTGCGCCGCTGTTGCCGATACTGCGCGAAGCGGTCAGCGACCCGCAGGAGCGCAAGTGGCTTGAACAACTGGCTGGATGGAAGGGCGACTACCCGCTGGACTCCACCAGCGCCACGCTGTTCAACCAGTTCCTGTTCGAGCTGGCCGACGCCGCCCTGGGCGATGAACTGGGCGACGGCTTTTTCGAAACGGCATTGTCGACCCGGGTGATCGACGCCGCGCTGCCACGCCTGGCCGCCGCAAAAGACTCGCCATGGTGGGACGACCGCTCGACATTGGGCACCGAAACCCGTACCGATACGGTGATCAAGGCCTGGAACAAAAGCCTGGTGCACCTGAAAGCCACCTTGGGCGAGGACGCCAGCCAATGGCAATGGGGCAAGGCCCACACCCTGACCCACGGGCATCCGTTGGGCCAACAGAAACCGCTGGACCGGGTCTTCAATGTCGGCCCGTTCGCCGCCCCCGGTACCCATGAAGTACCCAACAACCTCTCGGCCAGGATCGGCCCGGCGCCCTGGCCGGTGACCTACGGCCCCTCCACTCGACGCATCATCGACTTCGCCGACCCGACCCACAGCGTCACCATCAATCCGGTCGGCCAGAGCGGCGTGCCGTTCGACAAGCATTATGAAGACCAGGCCGAAGCCTACATCGAAGGGCTGTATCACCAGGCGCACCTGGCGGAGGAGGAAGTCACGGCCAACACCCGCGGCACCTTCAAACTGTTGCCCGCCAGGGCGCAGCCCTGAATCCTTTCTTGACCGTCGGCAGGCTCGATCGCCATTGATGGTCAAGACTACAGGGGCCCATACCCCGTTTACCTCAATGGAGTCATGCAATGTTCATTAACTGGTCCGAGCTGCTGCCCACCATCAAGAGCGCCTTTGGCGCCCTGGGAAAAAGCAATCCAAAAATGGTCAAGGCCTACATGGCCCTGGATGAAGCGGCGGCCGAGAACAACGTGCTCGATGCCAAGACCCGCGAGCTGATTTCCATCGCCGTGGCGATCACCACTCGCTGTGACGGTTGCATCGGCGTGCACACCGATGCCGCCATCAAGGCCGGCGCCACTCGCGAAGAAATCGCCGCGACCCTGGCGACGGCGGTCTCGCTGAACGCCGGCGCGGCTTACATTTATTCGCTGCGGGCGCTGGAGGCCCATGACGCGCTGAAGAAGTGAACTCAAACCAGCGCGGCAAAATTCAGCCTGAACTGCTGCGGTGTCACGCCCAGCCTGCGATTGAATACGCTGCGCATGTGCTGGGCGTCGCGAAAGCCGCATTGGTACGCCACGGTCTTGAGCGGCGCCCGGGTGCTTTCCAGCATTACCCGCGCCGCGTCTACCCGGGCCTGCTCGACGAACTCCGCCGGCGTGACCTTCGCTTCCCGGGTGAACACCCTGGAGAAGTTGCGTTGGCTCATGTTCGCGGCGTTGGCGAGGTCGGCAATGCCCAGGTCACCGTTGAGGTTGGCCATCACGTATGACTGAACCTGAGCCACCGCGGAGGCAGGCTCGGCGTGCGGTACGAGGAACGGACTGAACTGCGACTGCCCGCCCGAGCGCTGGGTGAACACCACCAGCCGCTTGGCGACATTCAGCGCCACGTCCGGCCCATGGTCTTGCGCCAGCAGGAACAGCGACAGATCAATCCCCGCCGTGACACCCGCCGAGGTGTAGAGCGCGCCGTCCTGCACGTACAGCCGATCGGCTTCGACCCGGGTCGAGGGACACATCCGCGTCAATGCCGATGCATCGCCCCAATGGGTCGTGACAGTCCGCCCTTCGAGCAAGCCGGCCCGAGCCAGCATGAACGCGCCGTTGCAAATCGAACCGAAGCGTCGCGCACGGGCGCAGGCGTCGTGCAACCAGGCATTGAACGCCGGGCCAAATTCCATAAATGGCAACTGCGGACCGCCCGCGACCAGCAACAGGTCATACGCGCCTGACGCTTCGCTGAAATGTCGGTGCGGGTTGAGGGACATTCCGTTGGAGCAGGACATTGCGCCGGGCTCGATACCGATCACTTCCAAGCGATAGTGATCATGCGCGGCGAGAAAGCGATTGGCTTCGCAGAACACATCCATGGGGCCGCTGATGTCCAGAGACTGGGCGCCTGTGAATACCACGATGGCGACGGTCTTTTCCATGGTCTGCGCTTACCTGTCCGGGTTGTCCAGCGAACCCTAGCCAATCCGGCGTGCAGAAGCCAGATGGCATGAAACCCGAGTTCATTGGCCGTAATCGCAGCCATGGCGCGATTGCCGCGTCTTACCCCGGCGAACAGACTGAAATTCTCAGCGCCGCCACGGCGCATCGTCAAAGAGGAGAGCAGCATGAGCAGCATCGCCGGCATCCGGATTCCCGACAGCGCCCTCGCCCGGGCCACCACCGAATATATCCGCGACATCGAATCAGACCTGCTTTATCACCATTCCCGCCGGGTGTTCCTGTTCGGCGCCTTGAGTGGCGAGCGCCGCCAATTGGCCTACGATCCGCAGCTGCTGTACGTCGGCGCGATGTTCCACGACCTCGGCCTGGTGGAAGGCTATCGCAGTGATGACGAGCGTTTCGAGGTGGACGGGGCAAACGCTGCCGCAGCATTTCTCAAACCCTACGGGCTGAGCGATGACGACATCGAACAGGTGTGGCTGTCGATTGCCCTGCACACCACCCCAGGCGTGCCGAAACACCTGCGCCCGACCGTCGCCCTGGTGACCGCCGGGGTGGAAATGGACGTGCTCGGCATGGACTACGCCGCGTTCCCCGCCGCACAGCGCGACGCCGTGGTGCATGCGCACCCGCGTGGAGAAGGTTTCAAGGAGTGCATCATCTGCGCCTTCGCCGACGGCTTGCGGCATCGTCCGCAGACCACTTTTGGCAACGTGAAGACCGATGTGCTGGTGGATCAGGAACCGGGGTTCAAGCCGATGAACTTCATCGAGGTGATTCGCACGTCGCCCTGGGTTTCGTAGCCGGCAGGTGCTATCGCCTTCGCGAGCAGGCTCGCTCCCACAGGGGATCTGAGCCAGGTCGCAAAGTTAGGAACAACATAAAACCTGTGGGAGCGAGCTTGCTCGCGATGACGGACTGACAGTCAACCTCTTCACTGACTGTAATATCGCTATCGCGAGCAAGCTCGCTCCCACATGGTTCCGCTCCTCAATCAGGCCGAAGTGGTCTCGGGCCGGCGCACCTGCGGTTGTTTCCAGGAATCGGCGGCGCTTTCCTCGATGGCTTGCTGGATCGCTCGCTTGCGGTTTTCTTCGGCGCGGCGGCTGAAGTACCAGACCAGGAAGGTCACCAGCGACACCGCCAGCAGGATCAGGCTCGCCACCGCGTTGATTTCCGGCTTGACCCCCAGGCGTACCGCCGAGAAGACTTCCATTGGCAACGTCGTCGAGCCAGGACCGGAGACGAAGCTTGCCAGCACCAGGTCGTCGAGGGACAAAGCGAACGACATCATCGCGCCCGCCGCCAGCGATGGCGCGATCATCGGGATGGTGATCAAAAAGAACACCTTCCACGGCCGCGCACCGAGGTCCATGGCTGCCTCTTCGATGGACAGGTCCAGCTCACGCAAGCGCGCCGAGACCACCACCGCCACATAGGCCGCGCAGAACGTCGTATGGGCGATCCAGATCGTGACGATGCCACGCTCCTGTGGCCAGCCGATCATCTGCGCCATCGCCACGAACAACAGCAACAGCGACAGGCCGGTGATCACTTCCGGCATCACCAACGGCGCGGTGACCAGGCCGCCGAACAACGTGCGGCCCTTGAAGTGGGTGATGCGGGTCAACACGAAGGCCGCCAGCGTACCCAGCGCCACCGCGGCGATCGCGGTGTAGCAGGCGATCTCCAGCGAACGCACCACCGAGCCCATCAGTTGCGAGTTGTCCAGCAGGCCGACGTACCACTTGACCGACCAACCGCCCCACACCGTCACCAGTTTCGAGGCGTTGAACGAAAAGATCACCAGGATCAGCATTGGCGCATAGATGAACAACAGCCCCAACACCAGCATCAGGCTTGAAAAACTGAAGCGCTTCATTCCTTGCCCTCCATTTCCTTGGCCTGACTGCTGTTGAACAGGATGATGGGCACGATCAGGATCGCCAGCATCACTACCGCCAGGGCGGATGCCACCGGCCAGTCACGGTTATTGAAGAACTCCTGCCACAGCACCTTGCCGATCATCAAGGTTTCCGGACCGCCCAGCAGTTCCGGGATCACGAACTCACCCACTACCGGGATGAACACCAGCATGCAGCCTGCGACGATGCCGTTCTTGGACAGCGGCACGGTGATTTTCCAGAAGCTGTTGAACGTGCTCGAACCCAGGTCGGACGCGGCTTCCAACAGGCTCGGGTCGTGTTTGACCAGGTTGGCGTACAGCGGCAGGATCATGAACGGCAGGTAGGAATAAACCACGCCGATATAGACCGCCAGGTTGGTGTTGAGGATCTGCAAGGGCTCGCTGATCCAGCCCATGCTCATCAGGAAGCCATTGAGCAGGCCGTTGTTGCTGAGGATGCCCATCCACGCGTAGACGCGGATCAGGATCGCGGTCCAGGTCGGCATCATGATCAGCAATACCAGCACCGTCTGCATCTCTTTGCGGGCGTTGGCGATGCCGTAGGCCATCGGGTAGCCGATCAGCAGGCACAGCACGGTGCTGATCAGGGCCATCTTCAGCGAGCCGAGATAGGCGGCGATGTACAGTTCGTCCTCGCTGAGCATCGCGTAGTTGGCGAGGTTGAGCAGCACTTGCAGCTTCTGGTCAACGTAGCTGTAGATCTCGGTGTACGGCGGGATGGCCACGTCGGCTTCGGCGAAGCTGATCTTCAGGACGATGAAGAACGGCAGCATGAAGAACAGGAACAGCCAGATGAAGGGCACCCCAATGACCAGCTGACGGCCACCGGGCGTTATTCGAGCGAGTCGGCGTTTGAGCTTGCGCATGTTCATGAGCGAAGCACCACGCCGCTGTCGTCTTCCCACCAGACGAACACCTGGTCGCCCCAGGTCGGGCGCTGGCCGCGCCGCTCGGCGTTGGCGACGAACGACTGCACCAGCTTGCCGCTTGGCAATTCGACGTAGAACACCGAGTGGCCGCCCAGGTAGGCAATGTCATGGACCTTGCCGCTGGACCAGTTGTGCTCGCAGGTTGGCTGCTCGGAGGTGACCAGCAGCTTCTCCGGGCGAATGGCGTAGGTCACGGACTTGTCCTGCACCGAAGTGCTGATGCCGTGGCCGACGTAGATATTGCGATCAAGGTCCTTGCAGGTCAGCACCGCGTGGCCCTCGGCGTCGTCCACCACTTCGGTCTCGAAGATGTTGACGTTGCCGATGAATTCGCAGACCAGGCGGCTGGTCGGGGTTTCGTAGATGTCGATCGGGCTGCCGATCTGGGCAATCCAGCCCAGGTGCATGATCGCGATGCGCTCGGCCATGGTCATGGCCTCTTCCTGGTCATGGGTCACCATTACACAGGTCA
Organism: Pseudomonas sp. D1-1; assembly: GCF_051132225.1. Lineage (NCBI taxonomy): Bacteria > Pseudomonadati > Pseudomonadota > Gammaproteobacteria > Pseudomonadales > Pseudomonadaceae > Pseudomonas > Pseudomonas sp. D1-1. The sequence goes on from NZ_CP071676.1 coordinate 5,600,075, forward strand.
CGCCGACCCGCTCGATGATCTCCACCAGCTCAAGCTGCATCTGCGAGCGCAGCTTCTTGTCCAGGGCGCCCATCGGCTCATCGAGCAGCAGCAGCTTCGGCCGCTTGGCCAGCGAACGGGCCAGGGCGACACGCTGGCGCTGGCCGCCGGAGAGCTGGTGCGGCTTGCGCTTGGCGTACTGGCTCATCTGCACGAGCTTGAGCATCTCGGCCACGCGGGCATCGACCTCGGCTTTCGGGATCTTGTCCTGTTGCAGGCCGAAGGCGATGTTCTGCGCCACCGTCATGTGGGGGAACAAGGCGTAGGACTGGAACATCATGTTGATCGGCCGCTCGTAGGGCGGCATGTCGGTGATGTCCACGCCATCGAGGAAGATCCGCCCCTCCGTGGGCCGCTCGAAACCTGCCAGCATGCGCAGCAAGGTGGATTTGCCTGATCCCGAACCGCCGAGCAAGGCGAAGATCTCGCCTTTCTTGATTTCCAGGGACACATCGTCCACGGCAATCGTCTCGTCGAACTTCTTCGTGACCCGGTCGATCTTGACCAGCACCTGCTTGGGTGTCTGGTCGCCCTCGAGGGCTTTCTTATAGGCGCCGGAGGCAACTGCCATTTACGAAACTCCCACAAAATTTGCAGCTCGCCCCAGGTGGGCGAACCTTGGAAAAGTTAGAGCGCTTGACGCTATTTACCCGACTTGACCTTAGTCCAGCTGCGGGTCATGAGTCGTTGGATCTTGGGCGGCAACTCGGAATTGACGTAGAGCTTGTCGACGACCGCTTGCGGTGGGTAGACCGCTTCGTCGGTGCGTACGTCCTGGCTCATCAGTTCGCCAGCCTTCGGGTTCGGGTTGGCGTAACCAACGACGTCGCTCACCTGGGCGATGACCTCAGGCTTGAGCAGGTAGTTGATGAACGCATGGGCCTGCTTGGCGTTGCTGGCGTCGCGCGGGATCGCCAGCATGTCGAACCAGAGGTTGCCGCCTTCCTTGGGAATCACGTAGGCGATATCGACGCCCTTGCCGGCCTCGCTGGCACGTTCGCGGGCCTGGAAAATGTCCCCGGAGAAACCGGCGGCCACGCAGATCTCGCCGTTGGCCAGATCGGAGATGTACTTGGAGGAATTGAAGTAGGTGACGTAAGGCCGGATCTTGAGGAGCTGGGCCTCGGCCTTCTTGTAGTCTTCGGGGTTCTGGCTGTTGGGGTCCAGGCCCAGGTAGTTGAGCATGGCCGGAATCATTTCGTCGCCCGAGTCGAGGAACGAAACGCCGCAGCTGGAGAGCTTCTTGATATTTTCCGGTTCGAACAGCATGGCCCACGAGTCGATTTTCTCGACGCCCAATACCGCCTTGACCTTCTCGACGTTGTAGCCGATGCCGTTGGTGCCCCACAGGTAAGGCACGGCATATTGGTTGCCCGGGTCGTTTTTCTCCAGGCGCTTGAGCAGCACGGGGTCGAGGTTGGCGTAGTTGGGCAATTGCGCCTTGTCGAGTTTCTGGAACGCACCAGCCTTGATCTGCTTGCCCAGGAAGTGGTTGGACGGCACAACCACGTCGTAACCGGTACGACCGGCCAGCAACTTGCCTTCCAGGGTTTCGTTGGAATCGAACACGTCGTAGACCGGCTTGATCCCGGTGGCTTTCTCGAAGTCCGCCAGGGTGGTCTCGCCGATGTAGTCCGACCAGTTATAAATATGCACGGTGGAGGCGGCCTGGACACCGACGGCGAGCGTCAGGCCGGCACCGACCAGCAAAGCGTTGCGTAACAAAGAAAAGACAGGCACGTGGAGGTCCTCTTAAATAGTTGGGCCCAAGTTGCCCCCGTTACCGGGCAACGAAATGCCCTGCAACAAAACCGGCGCGCAACTTACCCTCGATAAACCGATCCAGCAAAACTTTTAGTTATTTAATTGCGCCTGTTGCCGCCGCCGTGACGACGCCGACAACAGGAGATTGCTTCAAGCCGGCTTATTTACCGGATTTGATCTTGGTCCAGCTGCGGGTCAGGATCCGCTGGGTCGCGGCCGGCTGGTCGGCAATCGCGTAGAGCTTGGCCTTAACTTCGTCCGATGGATAAATGCTCGGGTCACCGGAAATTTCCTTGTCCACCAGTGGGGTGGCGGCCTTGTTGCCGTTAGGGAAGCGCACGTTGTCGGTGATCTCCGCCATGATTTCCGGCTGCATGATGAAGTTCATCCACTTGTAGGCGCCTTCGACGTTTTTGGCATCCTTGGGAATGGCGACCATGTCGTAGAACGAACCGGCACCTTCCTTCGGAATGGTGTAGGCCACTTTCACCTTGCCGCCAGCTTCGGCAGCACGGCTCTTGGATTGCTCGATATCACCCGAGTAACCCACGGCCACGCAGATGTTGCCGTTGGCCAGGTCCGAGATGTACTTGGAGGAGTGGAAGTAGCCGATCGATGGACGCAGCTTGAGGAACAACGCTTCGGCCTCGGCCAGTTGCTTCTTGTCCTGGCTGTCGGTCGGGTAGCCGAGGTAATGCAGGGCCACCGGAATCATTTCGGTCGGCGAATCGAGGAAGCTCACCCCGCAGCTCTTGAGCTTGGCGATGTTCTCGGGCTTGAGCAGGGTGTCCCAGGAATCGATCTTGTCGATGCCCAATGCGGCCTTGACCTTTTCCGGGTTGTAACCGATGCCGATGGTGCCCCACATGTACGGGAAGGCGTGTTTGTTGCCCTGGTCGCTGGCATCGCCGACGGCCTTGAGCAGGTCGGTGTCGAGGTTTTTCCAGTTCGGCAGCTTGGACTTGTCCAGCTCCTGATAGACACCGGCCTTGATCTGCTTGGCGAGGAAGTTGTTCGACGGCACGACGACGTCATAGCCGGATTTGCCCGCCAGCAGCTTGGCCTCCAAGGTCTCGTTGCTGTCGAAGACGTCGTAGACGACCTTGATCCCTGTCTCCTTCTCGAACTTGGCGACCGTGTCCGGCGCAATGTAGTCCGACCAGTTGTAGACGTGCAGCACTTTGTCGTCCGCCTGGGCGGCGCCCGCCATCACGCCCGCCAGGGACATGGCGAGGAGGGTCTTGCCAGCTATCTTCATACCTAATGTCTTCATGCCTATTGCCTTCATGAAAAAGTGCTCCAGTTATTCTTCTTGGCCACGGTTCAGTAGCCGGCTCTCTGGCAACTTGAACAGCAGGGGTAGTCTGGCAAGTTACAGGGCAGGCTTTCAACACAAGCCCAGCCTTTATTCACACCGGGCGAGGCCCATGTCGGCACCTCGCACAGAGCCTAGCACTCAGCCTTGCAGCGCACCGAGCGTCAGGTCCAGGCATTGCCGCGCCTTGGCCACCAATTCGTCGATCTCGGCCTTGCTGATCACCAGCGGCGGCGCAATGATCATGGTGTCGCCCACTGCGCGCATGATCAGCCCGTTATCGAAGCAGAACTGCCGGCAGATCATGCCCACGCCCTTGCCTTCGTAGCGTTTGCGCGTGGCCTTGTCCTGGACCAGTTCGATCGCCCCCAGCAAACCGACGCCGCGCACTTCACCCACCAGCGGATGGTCGTTCAGTTCCCGCAGGCGCTGCTGCAAATACGGTGCCGTTTCGCTGTGGACGCGCTCGATGATCTTTTCTTCGCGCAGGATACGGATATTTTCCAGGGCCACCGCAGCGGCCACCGGGTGACCGGAGTAGGTGAAGCCGTGGTTGAAGTCACCGCCTTCGTTGAGCACCGCGACCACATCGTCGCGCACGATCAGGCCGCCCATGGGGATGTAACCCGAGGTAAGGCCCTTGGCGATAGTCATCATGTGCGGTTTCAACCCGTAATGATCGGTACCGAACCACTCACCCGTGCGGCCAAAACCGCAGATGACCTCGTCGGCCACGAACAGGATGTCGTATTTGGCGAGGATTTCCTTCATGCGCGGCCAGTAGCTGTCCGGCGGCACGATCACGCCGCCGGCGCCCTGGATCGGCTCGGCAATGAACGCACCGACGTTGTCGACGCCGATCTCGAGGATCTTTTCTTCCAGCTGATTGGCGGCCCAGATGCCGAACTCTTCGGGGCTCATGTCGCCGCCTTCGCCAAACCAGTAGGGTTGGGCGATGTGGACAATACCCGGGATCGGCAGGTCGCCCTGCTCATGCATGTAGGTCATGCCACCCAGGCTCGCGCCAGCCACGGTCGAACCGTGATAACCGTTCTTGCGACTGATGATGACTTTCTTGTTCGGCTGCCCTTTGATCGCCCAGTAGTGGCGGACCATACGCAGCATGGTGTCGTTGCCTTCGGAGCCGGAGCCGGTGAAGAACACGTGGTTCATGCCTTCCGGGGCGATGTCGGCGATGGCCTTCGACAGTTCCAGCACCGGCGGGTGGGCGGTCTGGAAGAACAGGTTGTAGTACGGGAGCTCGCGCATCTGTTGGCTGGCGGCGTCCGCCAGCTCATCGCGGCCGTAGCCGACCGCCACGCACCAGAGGCCGGCCATGCCGTCGAGGATCTTGTTGCCTTCACTGTCCCAGAGGTACACGCCCTTGGCGTGGGTGATGATGCGCGGGCCTTTCTCTTTGAGCTGTTTGAAGTCGCTGAACGGTGCCAGATGATGATCGCTGCTCAGGGCCTGCCATTCACGGGTTTGCGGATTGTTGCGGGTCATGCGGATTCTCCTTTTATTCCATTGGGGGCGGGGCTTTCGGCGGCCCCGCCCGGCGCATCAGACGGCAAAGAGCAGGAATTCCCGCTCCCACGAACTGATGACGCGCTTGAAGTTTTCATGCTCGGCCCGCTTGACCGCGACGTAGCCCGTGATGAATTTCTTGCCCAGGTACTTCTCGATGGTGGAGCTGTTTTCCATGCGCTCCAGGGCATCTTCGATGGTCAGCGGCAAACGCAGGTTCCGGCGCTCATAACCACGGCCGACCACTGGCGCGCTCGGATCGATGCCCTCGACCATGCCGATGTAGCCGCACAACAGGCTGGCGGCAATCGCCAGGTACGGGTTGGCGTCGGCGCCCGGCAAGCGATTTTCCACGCGACGGTTCTGCGGCCCGGCGTCCGGAACCCGCAAGCCCACGGTGCGGTTTTCTTCGCCCCATTCGACGTTCACCGGCGCCGAGGTGTCGGGCAGGAAGCGGCGGAACGAATTGACGTTGGGGGCGAACAGCGGCAGCAGCTCGGGGATGAATCTCTGCAGGCCACCGATGTGGTGCAGGAACAGCTCGCTCATGGTCCCGTCTTCGTTGGAGAAGACGTTCTTGCCGGTTTCCTTGTCGATGATGCTCTGGTGCAAGTGCATCGCACTGCCCGGCTCGCCGGTCATCGGTTTGGCCATGAAGGTGGCGGCCACATCGTGCTTGAGCGCCGCCTCGCGCATGGTGCGCTTGAACACCAGGATCTGGTCGGCCAGCGACAGTGCATCGCCATGACGGAAGTTGATTTCCATCTGCGCGGTGCCGTCTTCGTGAATCAGGGTATCGAGGTCCAGTTCCTGCAATTCGCACCAGTCATAGACGTCCTCGAACAACGGGTCGAATTCGTTCGCCGCTTCGATCGAGAAAGACTGGCGACCGGTTTCCGGGCGACCGGAACGGCCGATAGGCGGTTGCAGCGGAAAGTCCGGGTCGTCGCTGCGCTTGGTCAGGTAGAACTCCATCTCCGGCGCGACAATCGGCTGCCAGCCCTTGTCGGCGTAGAGCTTGAGCACCTTCTTGAGCACGTTGCGCGGCGACAGCTCGATGGGGTTGCCTTGCTTGTCGTAGGAATCGTGGATCACCTGGGCGGTGGGCTCGATGGCCCAGGGCACCAGGAAGACTGCGTTTTCGTCCGGGCGGCAGATCATGTCGATGTCGGCGGGGTCGAGCAGTTCGTAATAGATGTCGTCTTCGACATAGTCGCCCGTTACGGTCTGGAGCAGAACGCTCTCGGGCAGGCGCATGCCTTTTTCGGCGATGAACTTGTTGGTCGGCGAGATCTTGCCCCGGGTAATGCCGGTCAGGTCGCCAATCATGCATTCGACTTCTGTGATCTTGTGGTCTTTCAACCAATCGGTGAGCTGGTCGAGGTTGTTACTCATAAATGCCTCTAGGCGTGAGTTTCCTGACTGCTATTAGTCGTCAGGCGTTGTTTGACGCATCGGCGTCGCGTTGTGTTGCCCTTGCTCGGCAGGCATCGCCAAATGCCTGGAAAATCGCAAGGTAGTGCGGGTTGGAGCCTACCGCCCATTCAGGGTGCCATTGCACTCCTAAAGCAAAAGCCTTGCCTTGTACCACCGAGACGGCTTCGATCAAGCCATCCGGCGCCAGCGCTTCGGCCCGCAGCCCCGAGGCCAGGCGCTCGATGCCCTGGCTGTGGATCGAGTTGACCTCGACCTGCGGCGGCAGCCCCAAAGACGCGAGGATACCGCCAGGCTGGACATGCACGGCATGGGCAGGACCATATTGGACCTCTACCGGCTGGGTGTCGTCTTCACGATGATCGATGAAGGTTCCGACTTCATGAACTTTCTGATGCAGGCTACCGCCAAAGGCAACGTTCATTTCCTGGAAACCGCGACAGATGCCCAGCACCGGAACGCCCGCGTCGACCGCTGCGCGGATCAGCGGCAGGGTAATGGCGTCCCGTGCAGGATCATGAGCGGTGCCTGGCGCGCTGGCCGGGCCCTGGTAGTGAAAAGGTTCTACATTGGAAGGGGAGCCGGTAAAAAGAATACCGTCCAGGGCGTCCAGAATATCGGACGGGGAGAACAGATCCGCCAGGGACGGGATCAGCACCGGCAAGCCCTTGGCGGCCGTTGCGACAGCCCGCGCATATTTGTCGCCAGTGGTGTGATACGCATGCAGACCGATCTGCCTGGAGCAGGTGGTGATGCCGATTAACGGCAGGCGAGACATGAAGCACCCCGGTATTATTGCTGTTATGGGTTTGAATCGAGCTTAGCCTTGTTCATTTTTTTACACAACACCCCCGTAAAAAATACAACACGGCCCGCTCAAGCCTGCGGGGGACAAGCCCTTCAAAGGGAAAAAAACGCCCCAAATTGCCTCAAAAAAGCCCCGCAGGTGCTTTTTTAGGGCAAAAAAGGCCCTGCTTGACTTCGGCATGCCGTTCGGGTTGACTGGCTTTCGAAGAGATCAATGATTGATATTTTTAACAACAAAGGTGTTGCATCATGTCGGTACCCCCGCGTGCCGTTCAGCTTAACGAAGCGAACGCGTTCCTTAAGGAACATCCTGAGGTTCTGTACGTTGACCTTCTGATTGCGGATATGAATGGTGTGGTGCGCGGCAAGCGCATCGAACGCACCAGCCTCCACAAGGTTTACGAGAAAGGCATCAACCTGCCGGCCTCTCTATTTGCCCTGGATATCAATGGCTCGACGGTGGAAAGCACCGGCCTGGGCCTGGACATCGGCGATGCCGACCGCATCTGCTATCCAATCCCCGGCACTCTAAGCAACGAACCCTGGCAGAAGCGCCCCACCGCGCAACTGCTGATGACCATGCACGAGCTTGAAGGCGATCCGTTCTTCGCCGACCCTCGCGAAGTCCTGCGCCAGGTCGTGACCAAGTTCGATGAACTGGGCCTGACCATCTGCGCGGCATTCGAGCTGGAGTTCTACCTGATCGACCAGGAGAACGTGAATGGCCGTCCACAACCGCCCCGCTCGCCAATCTCTGGCAAACGCCCGCACTCGACACAGGTCTACCTGATCGATGACCTCGACGAATACGTCGATTGCCTCCAGGACATCCTGGAAGGGGCCAAGGAGCAAGGCATTCCCGCCGACGCCATCGTCAAGGAAAGTGCCCCGGCGCAGTTCGAAGTGAACCTGCACCACGTGGCCGACCCGATCAAGGCTTGTGACTACGCGGTACTGCTCAAGCGGCTGATCAAGAACATCGCCTACGACCATGAAATGGACACCACCTTCATGGCCAAGCCGTATCCAGGCCAGGCGGGCAACGGTCTGCACGTCCATATCTCGATCCTGGACAAAGAAGGCAAGAATATCTTTGCCAGCGAGGATCCCGAGCAGAACGCCGCGCTGCGTCACGCGATCGGCGGTGTGCTCGAGACCCTGCCCGCGCAGATGGCGTTCCTCTGCCCGAACGTCAACTCCTACCGTCGTTTCGGCGCACAGTTCTACGTGCCGAACTCGCCGACCTGGGGCCTGGACAACCGCACCGTGGCCTTGCGCGTGCCGACCGGCTCCGCCGATGCCGTACGCCTGGAACACCGTGTCGCCGGCGCCGATGCCAACCCGTACCTGTTGATGGCGGCGGTCCTGGCGGGCGTGCACCATGGCCTGACCAACAAGATCGAGCCCGGCGCGCCCGTCGAAGGCAACAGCTACGAGCAGAACGAGCAAAGCCTGCCGAACAACTTGCGCGATGCCCTGCGCGAACTGGACGACAGCGAAGTCATGGCCAAGTACATCGATCCCAAGTACATCGATATCTTCGTGGCCTGCAAGGAAAGCGAGCTGGAAGAGTTTGAACACTCCATCTCCGACCTTGAGTACAACTGGTACCTGCATACCGTTTAAGCGGTTGCGGTAGAAAGGAACGCCGCAGGCCTTCAGGGCTGCGGCGTTTTTTTATGTCTGGGCGAATGACCGCCTTCGGCGGATCGCGAGCAAGCTCGCTCCCACAGGGATTTTCAGCGCACATGATTCAAGGGGCACCGCACACTCAATGTGGGAGCGAGCTTGCTCGCGATGACGGCCTGGCAGACAACACAAGACCCGACTCGTACAATGCCCGGCAGCCCCGCAGGAGAGCTTCATGACACGCACCGCCACCCCTCGCAAACCCCGCGCCCGCAGCCAGGCCCGGATCGACTCGATCCTCGATGCCGCCCGCACGCTGCTCGCCGCCGAAGGCGTGGCCAGCCTGTCGATCTACAGCGTCGCCGAGCGCGCCGGGATCCCGCCCTCCTCCGTCTATCACTTCTTCGCCAGCGTCCCGGCCCTGCTCGAAGCCCTGACCGCCGACGTCCATGCAGCCTTTCGTGCCTGCCTTCAAACACCGATCGATCATGCAGCGCTGAACCATTGGCACGATCTGTCGCGGCTGGTGGAGCAACGGATGCTGGTGATCTACAGCGAGGACGCCGCCGCTCGCCAACTGATCCTGGCCCAGCATGGCCTGACTGAAGTCACCCAGGCCGACCGCCAGCATGACCTGGAACTGAGCGAGCTGATGCACACCGTCTTTGCCCGCCATTTCCAACTGCCGCCCTTGCCTGCCGATGTCGACGTGTTCGCCTTGGCCATGGAACTGGGCGACCGCGTCTACGCCCGCTCGGTACACCAGCACGGCCAGATAACCCCGCGCATGGCCGAGGAAGGCATGCGTGTGTTCGATGCGTACCTGGGGCTCTATCTCCCTCCGTTTCTGCCCAAGCGCTCTGATTGAGTCGTTCCCACGCAGAGCGTGGGAACGAAAAAGCCCCGAAGGGCTCAAGCCATCCGGGGCTGCAGGTCAAGCATAGTTCACAACTTGGCGATAGACACCTCGGTGGATTTGACGAAGGCAATCACTTCGCTGCCAATCGCCAGTTCCAGCTCCTTGACCGAGCGGGTGGTGATGACCGAGGTAACGATGCCCGAGGCGGTCTGCACGTCGATTTCCGACAGCACGTCGCCTTCGACGATTTCCTTGATGGTGCCTTTGAACTGGTTGCGTACGTTGATGGCTTTGATAGTCATGATGTCGTTCCTGTCTGGATGAAGTTATTGCGCCCAACGCAGTTGCGTGGGCAAGGGTGAAACGGGTTCGGATTCCGGCGGTTGGCCGGGCAAGGACAGCACGCGGTTGAGGACTTCGGTTTCCAGGCTCGCCAGCCGATGCGAACCGCGGGCACGCGGGCGCGGCAAGTCGATGGCCAGGTCGAGGCCGATCTGGCCGTCTTCGATCAGGATCACCCGGTCGGCGATCGCCACCGCTTCGCTGACGTCGTGGGTCACCAACAGCACGGTGAAGCCGTGTTGCTGCCAGAGACGCTCGATCAGTTGCTGCATTTCGATCCGGGTCAGCGCATCGAGCGCGCCCAGAGGTTCGTCCAGCAACAGCAGGCGCGGTTGATGAATCAGCGCCCGGGCCAGGGCCACCCGCTGTTTCTGTCCGCCGGACAATGCCGCCGGCCACTCGTGTGCACGATCGGCCAGGCCCACGGCATCCAGCGCCTGCAACGCTTGTGGTCGCCAGTCGCCCTTGAGTCCGAGGCCGACGTTGTCGATGACCTTTTTCCAGGGCAGCAAACGCGCCTCCTGAAACATCAGACGTGTGTCTTCCCGTGCAGCGCTCAGCGATGCCGAACCGGCCAACAATTGCCCGCCCGACGGCTGATCGAGGCCGGCCAGCAAGCGCAACAAGGTACTTTTGCCGCAGCCGCTGCGGCCAACCACGGCGACGAACTGCCCGGCCGGGATATGCAAGTCGATGTCACGCAATACCTGGCGCGAACCAAAGGTCTTCTGCAGATTGCGCACCGCCAGCGGGATACCTCGCAGCAGGCGCGGCGGTTGTTGGGCGGTCATGCGACACCTCCCTTGTTCACCTGATAGGCCGGATGCCAGCGCAGCCAGACGCGTTCAAGCCCGCGGGCAGCAAGGTCGGCCAGCTTGCCGAGCACGGCGTACAGCAGAATCGCCAGCACCACCACGTCGGTCTGCAGGAATTCCCGGGCATTCATCGCCAGATAACCGATACCGGAGCTGGCCGAGATGGTTTCCGCGACGATCAGCGTCAACCACATGAAACCCAGGGCAAAACGCACGCCCACCAGGATCGAAGGCAAGGCGCCCGGCAGGATCACCTGGCGAAACAGGCTGAAGCCGGATAAACCGTAGCTGCGGGACATCTCCACCAGCGCCGGGTCGACATTGCGAATCCCGTGGTAGGTGTTGAGGTAGATCGGAAACAGCGTGCCCAGCGCCACCAGGAAAATCTTCGCCGACTCGTCGATACCGAACCAGAGGATCACCAGTGGAATCAGCGCCAGGTGAGGCACGTTACGCACCATCTGCACGGAGCTGTCCAACAGCCGTTCGCCCCACTTCGACAGGCCGGTGATAAAGCCCAGGGCCAGGCCGATGCCGCCGCCAATCAGGAAGCCGACCGCCGCGCGCCAACCGCTGATAGCCAGGTGCGTCCAGATTTCACCGCTGCGCACCAGGTTCACTCCGGCCTCGATCACCGCCACCGGCGCCGGCAGGATCCGCGTGGATAACCAGCCGGCCGATACCGACAATTGCCACACCGCCAACAACAGCAGGGGCACCGCCCACGGCGCGAGGTTGTGGATAAGTTTTTTCATGGCCGCCTCAGCTCTGCGAAGCAGCTTTGGGCAGGATATCGTTGGCGACCATTTCACCGAACGGGCTCACATAGCCCTGGCTTTTCGGCAGTTCCGGGCGCTCCACATCGAGGTGCGGGAACAACAGTTCCGCCACCCGATAGGATTCTTCCAAGTGTGGATAACCCGAGAAAATGAACGTGTCGATGCCCAGGTCGGCGTATTCCTTGACCCGCTCAGCCACGGTCGGGCCATCGCCCACCAGCGCCGTTCCGGCACCGCCGCGCACCAGGCCGACACCGGCCCAGAGGTTGGGGCTGACTTCCAGCTTGTCGCGCCGACCGCCGTGCAACGCGGCCATGCGTTGCTGACCCACCGAGTCGAAACGCGCCAGGGACGCCTGGGCGCGAGCGATGGTTTCGTCGTCCAGGTGGGAGATCAGCCGGTCGGCGGCTTGCCAGGCTTCGGCGTTGGTTTCCCGCACGATCACATGCAGGCGAATGCCGAAACGCACGGTGCGCCCAAGCTTCTCGGCCTTGGCCCGCACCTGGGCAATTTTTTCCGCGACGGCGGCGGGCGGTTCGCCCCAGGTCAAAACCATTTCCACCTGCTCGGCGGCGAGATCCTGGGCAGCTTCCGACGAGCCGCCGAAATACAATGCCGGACGCGGTTGCTGGATCGGCGGATAGAGCAGCTTGGCGCCCTTCACACTGATGTGTTCACCGTCGTAATCGACCGTCTCGCCCTCTAGCACCCGACGCCAGATCCGGGTGAATTCCACCGATGCCTGGTAGCGTTGCTCGTGGTCCAGAAACAGCCCGTCACCGGCCAGCTCGTCCGGATCGCCACCCGTCACCAGGTTGAACAGCGCCCGCCCGCCGGACAGCCGATCCAGCGTCGCGGCCTGACGCGCCGCCACCGTCGGGGAAATGATCCCGGGGCGCAGGGCAACCAGGAACTTCAGGCGCTGGGTCACCGGAATCAACGAAGCGGCTACCAGCCAGGAGTCTTCGCAGGAACGCCCGGTAGGAATCAACACCCCGCCGAAACCCAGCCGATCGGCAGCCTGGGCAACCTGTTGCAGGTAACCATGATCGACGGCGCGGGCGCCTTCAGCGGTGCCAAGGTAATGGCCGTCGCCGTGGGTGGGCAGGAACCAGAAAATATTGAGGCTCATGGAGTGGTCTCCTAAGGGATCGAATTACTGCGCGTTCGCAACGGCCGCCGGCGGCGTCCAGATCACGTCCTTGATGCTCAAGGGCTTGGGAATCAATTTGAGCTGATAGAAGCTGTCGGCGATTTTCTGCTGCGCCGCGACCACCTCCGGCGTCAGGAACAGAGCCCCATAGCCTTGGCGTTTCACCGACGTCAGGGTGATGTCCGCCGGCAGGCCTAGCAGCGGCGAGACCTGCCGGGTCACGTCTTCAGGGTTGGCCTTGGACCACTCCCCTACCGCACGCACCTCTTCCACTAGCGTCGTGATGACCTGGGGATTTTTTTGCGCGTAAGGTTTGGTCGCCAGATAGAACTGGTGGTTGTCGACGATGCCCTTGCCGTCACGCAGGGTGCGTGCCTGCAACTGTTGTTCGGCGGCTGCCTGGTACGGGTCCCAGATTACCCAGGCGTCCACGCTGCCGCGTTCGAACGCGGCACGGGCATCCGCCGGCGGCAGGAAAACCGTCTGGATGTCGGAATATTCGAGGCCGGCATCTTCCAGCGCGCGTACCAGCAGGTAGTGGACGTTAGAGCCTTTGTTCAGCGCGACTTTTTTGCCCTTGAGCTCCTGCACCGACTGGATCGGCGAGCCCTTGGGCACCAGGATTGCCTCGCTGTTCGGCGCCGGTGGCTCGTAGGCGACATAAAGCAAATCCGCGCCTGCCGCTTGGGCAAACACCGGAGGGGTTTCGCCAGTCACGCCAAAATCGATCGAGCCGACGTTCAGGCCTTCCAGCAGCTGCGGGCCGCCGGGAAATTCGGTCCATTGCACGTCGACGCCTTGGGCGGCGAGGCGTTTTTCCAAGGTGCCCTTGGCCTTGAGCAGCACCAGAGTGCCGTACTTCTGATAGCCGATCCGCAAGGTTTCGGCCTGAGCCTGGGTGATGGCGCCGAAGGACACAGCCGCAGCAAACAGAGCGACCAGCCCGCGACGCAAAATGACAGTGCGCATGGCGCCTCTCCTTTTTGCTGTGGGGTTTTGGCTGCACCTGCTTGGCCGTTGACGGCTGAGTAAGGTGGAGTTGAATCAGGGATGTAGCGAGTCAGATGCTCCAGCGAGCACTCAACAGACGTTCGTTCAATACGCTGGGATCCAGCGGCTTGGGCCGCCGGGCCATGGCGCTGTAGAACTGTTCAAGCGCCTCGTCCAGACGCTGCTGCAGGGCCGGCGCCAATTGCGCCTGGGCGCTGCCTTCGCCGTAAGCGATCTGGTTGTCCTCGGCGAAAATCCCATGCAGCATTTCCTGGGCCTTGAGTGCCGACAACACCGGCTTCAGGGCGTAGTCCACCGCCAGCATGTGGGCGATGCTGCCGCCTGTCGCCATGGGCAACACTACCTTATGGGCCAGCGCGCGTTCGGGCAGCAGGTCCAGTACCGTTTTCAACGCGCCGGAGAAAGACGCCTTGTAGACAGGCGTAGCGATCACCAGGCCGTCGGCGTTTTCGATCTGGGCCAGCAGGTCCAGTACCTTGGGGCTATCGAAGCGGGCATGGAGCAGATCTTCGGCGGGAAAATCACGCACCTGATAGCTCACCACTTCCACACCTTGCTGCTGCAACCAACGTTGCGAGCGCTCCAGCAGCACTCCTGATCGGGAGCGCTGGCTGGGACTGCCGCCGAGCGAGACAACCAACATGCCAACCATTCCTTGAATTCACGTGCGATTCGCGGTGGGCGATCTCGCTGTATGGAGCAAACCATAACAGGGCATTTATATATCTTTAAATCATATTTATTCATTTGGTTATGCATTTAAGAGATATACGATCAGCTTTCCTTAAGGCAATAAAAAAGGCCGTCGAAACGGCCAAAACCCTTGGTGCACAGAAGATCAACTGTGGGAGCGAGCCTGCTCGCGATAGCGGTGTGTCAGTCGACCTCAATACTGGCTGATCGGCCGCCTTCGCGAGCAGGCTCGCTCCCACAGGTTCTGGTTCTGTTTTTGCCTCAGCGATTGGGCTGCGGCGTCAGGCGCAGGTATGGTTTGACGGCGCGATAGCCTTTGGGAAAGCGCTGCTTGAGTTCCTCCTCATCCTTGAGCGACGGCACGATCACCACTTCATCGCCATCCTGCCAGTTCGCCGGCGTGGCGACCTTGTAGTTGTCGGTCAGCTGCAAGGAATCGATCACCCGCAGGATTTCATTGAAGTTGCGCCCGGTGCTCGCCGGGTAGGTGATGGTCAGGCGGATCTTCTTGTTCGGGTCAATCACGAACAAGGAACGCACGGTCAACGTGTCGCTGGCGTTGGGGTGAATCAGGTCGTAGAGGTCGGATACCTTGCGGTCGGCGTCGGCCAGGATCGGAAAATTGACCACGGCATTCTGGGTTTCGTTGATGTCCTCGATCCACTTGTGATGCGAGTCCACCGGGTCTACCGAAAGGGCAATGGCCTTGACGCCGCGCTTGGCGAATTCATCCTTGAGCTTGGCGGTAAGGCCCAGTTCGGTGGTGCACACCGGGGTGAAATCCGCTGGATGGGAGAACAACACACCCCAGCTATCACCGAGCCATTCATGGAAGCGAATCTTGCCGGCGCTGGAATCCTGTTCGAAATCGGGGGCGATGTCGCCAAGTCTGAGGCTCATGGTGCAGCTCCTGGTTGAGTAGTTGTGGCCCAACTGTGCACCGCTTTTCCTTGCTTGAAAAAGAATGAATACCCATTTATTTAGATCTTTATTGAATATAAAAAACTGTTCACTGGCGCTCTCGTGCATAGCGGACCAAGATCATCGCCGAGGTTTTGAGAAGGCCTCGAGTTGCTGAAAAGAGGAGAAGGTTCGGGGAAGGCTACAGGGGTGGGCCGGACCCGAAACGCAAAAGCCCCGCCCGGCGTGCTGCCGGGCGGGGCTTTTTTTTGCTCTGTGTCTCGTCCTGAATAAGGTTTACACCTTCTGACCTATCCTCAGGAGGAACCAATGGAATCAGGAAAAAGGCGCAGTCAGTGTGACTACACACTGGGCTTTAAATTGGCGGTCGTCGATCAAGTTGAAAAGGGCGAACTGAGTTATAAAGAGGCTCAACGGCGTTATGGGATTCAGGGTCGGTCGACTGTGTTGGTGTGGTTACGCAAGCATGGACGGCAGGACTGGAGTCAAGGCGCCTCCATTCGTGCCCAGAGGAACCGACCGATGGCCGAGCCAAATTTGCCGCTGACACCAGAGCAGCGAATCAAGGAGCTGGAAGAAAAGCTGGCCCTTGCCAACCAGAAAGCCCAATTTTTTGAAGCTGTCGTTGACGTGCTGAAAAACGATTACGGTGTTTCTGTCGTAAAAAAGCGATCCGGCAAGTCCTCACCCAAGGGCAAATCGAAGGCCTGAGCATTACCAGGGCTTGCCAGTTTCTAGGCATCTCTCGGCAGGCCTACTACAAGCGCAATCGAGCTTACGACGCACAAGCCAGACATACGCAAAGAGTGCTGGGATTTGTGTTGGAGACTCGTCTTGAAATGCCCCGGTTGGGCACTCGTAAGCTGCATGGCCTTATGCAAGCCGAACCTGAACTGACGCGAACGGTAGGTCGAGATCGGTTGTTCGATATCTTGCGAGACCATCGACAACTGGTCCTACGCAAACGCGCTTATCACAAGACTACCGATAGTCATCATCGCTTCCGTCGACATCCGAATCGGCTCAAACCCGGCCCTGACCAAGTCACTGCCACGGGTCCTGAACAGGTATGGGTAGCGGATATAACCTACTTGCCTACCGAACAAAGCGTCGCTTATGTGAGCCTGGTCACTGATGCGTTTTCGCGCAAAATAGTCGGCCATCATGTGCATGAAAGCCTGCATACCGAGTCAGTCATCCAGGCAATGACCAAAGCCCTTCGGCATCGAAGAAGCAATCAGCCGCTGGTACATCACTCTGATCGGGGCTCGCAATACTGCTCTGATCTCTACCAGAGGCTGCATGCCAAGCACGGCATCAAATGCTCGATGACTGATGGCTATGACTGCTACCAGAACGCCCTAGCGGAACGGGTGAATGGGATTCTGAAAACGGAGTTTCTTTTACACCGTCCCAAAGACCTTGCCCAAGCCAAGCGCATGGTCGAGGAGTCGATAGAAATTTATAACCGTAAGCGACCTCATTTGTCTCTGAAATACAAAACGCCCGATGCGGTGCATCGGGCGCTTTGAGATGAAACAGGTGTAAACCTATTTCAGGACTAGACACTGCATTTGCACTCCGCAAATTATTGCGGCGATTTCAGAATGAGCGGCTAGGATAGGCAGCATGAACACTCAAGCCTTGTTGTCTTATCTGCATCACCATCTCCCTGGGCTGCTGGCGGTTTACCTGTTCGGTAGTCATGCACAGGGCACCGCGGGACCTGATAGCGACGTCGATCTGGCGGTGCTCGTGTCCGGCGAGGTCGACCCTGTTTCGCTGTGGCAGCTCTCAGGAGATTTGGCCGATATCGCTGGCAGTCCCGTCGATCTGATCGATCTACGCGCGGCAACGACCGTCATGCAATACCAGATCGTGACCCGAGGTCAGCGGCTCTGGGCCAGAGACGTACAGGCGGGTTTGTATGAATGTTTCATTCTCAGCGAAAAAACCGCTCTGGATGAGGCTCGGGCAGGTTTGCTCAAGGATATTCAGGAAGAAGGCAGCGTGTATGGCCGATGATGTTTTGATCAACAAGGCAGCAAGTATCGAGCGTTGCGTCGCCAGGGTGCGGGAAGAATACGAGAAAGATCCCGCTACGTTTGCCACCGATTTCACTCGCCAGGACTCGGCAGTCCTGAACATTCAACGGGCGTGTGAAGCGGCACTGGACATGGGACAGCACTTGATTCGACGTGAGCGGCTGGGTGTTCCGCAAAGTGCTCGCGATACATTCGAGCTGCTTTTGCAAGGTGGCTGGCTGGAGGAAGGCCTGGTGAAAAACCTGAAGAATATGGTGGGCTTCAGGAACATCGCCGTGCATGACTATCAAGCTCTGCAACTGCCGATCATGATCGCAATCATTACCGGGCACTTGGACGATTTCCTCGGGTTCAGCGCGTACATCTTGCGCAAGGACGCGGCGCAGTCCAAGGGATAAAGACTCTATCCGGCTCGCTGAGCCAAAAACGCAAAAGCCCCGCCCGGCGTGCTGCCGGGCGGGGCTTTTTTACTTCGCTACGTCTTACATGAAGTTGTAAGTGTAGTTGAAGATCAGGCGGGTCTGATCCTGGTCGGCGATACCGGTGCTGCTGCCACGGTAGGAGCCATGACGCAGGGTAGTGCCGAAGCCCTTGAGCGGGCCTTGCTGGACGACGTAGTCCAGGCGCATGTCGCGTTCCCACTCGGAAGTTTCGCTTCCGCCGGTAGCAGACTTGATGTCGTCACCGTGCAGGTAGGCAATCGCTGCCTTCAAGCCAGGAACGCCCAGGCCGGTGAAGTCGTACGAGTATTGACCGAAGGTGGTGTTCTCACCCGCACGAACGAACTGATGGATCATGCTGTCGGTGAACAGGTAGAAGCTCGAGCCACCGGCGCCTTCGTTGCGGCCGCTGTCATTGAGCAGGTTGCCCTGGTTCATGTAGACGAAGCCACCATCGTCGCCAACTTGCTGGTGACCCAACAGGAACGCGCTGCCACCCAGGGTGTAGGTGAACATGGCGCTCCAGGTCTTGTTATCGACCTCGCCCGGGTTCTTGGCATAACCGCCGTTGTTGTTGAAGCGATAGCCTGGGTCGCCGTTACGGCCATCCGAGCTGCTGTCGAAGTAACGCAGGTCAGTCTTGAACGACTGGCCTTCGGTGATCGGGAAAACGTGTACCGCACCCAGGAAGTGCTGCTTGTAGTAATCCTGCAGGTTGGCGTAGTAGTACTGCAGGGTCAGGTCCTTGGTGACCTTCCAGTCAGCACCGGCGTAACGGAACTGGTTGCTGTCTTCGGTACCACCTGCCACTGCCAAGCCAGTACTGTTGGTACCGGCACGGCCTACGGCGCGCTCCAGTTGACCGGCGTTGAACGTCACGTTGTCCAGGTCCTTGGAGGTGATAGTGCCACCTTCGAAGGTTTGCGGCAGCAGACGGCCATCGTTGGCGACCAGGATCGGCAGGTTAGGCTGCAGAGCACCACCCAGGTGGGCCTCGGTCTTGGAGAAAAGCGCCTTCACGTTGGCCGACCCACGGCTCCAGCTGTGCTCCGCGGACCCGTCGGAGTCACTTGGCGAGAAGGAGTTATTGGCGTCTGGACGCTGACCTTTACCACCATCAAGGTGAAGACCAACCATCGCCTGGGCGTCGATACCAAAACCAACGACACCTTGAGTGAAGCCGGACTTGTAGTCGAACTTCAGGCCGGTCGCCGCTTCACGCTGGTCTTCAGCGCCTTCACGGTTGTCGTTGTCAAAGTACATGGTGCGAGAACTGACGGACGCCTTGCTGTCCTCGATGAAACCGGCGGCGCCTGCCTGCTGCGCCATTACCCCAACGGCCACAGCCAGGGCCAAGGTGGACTTCTTCATGTATCGCTCCTCTCGTTTTCTAATTCTTGTGTGTCTTTGGTTCCGGTTCGAACGCCCGGAATCCGCGGATGCGCGATTAGCGCCAGACCGTGACTGGCAAGTCAACCGTAACCCTTTCGGACTACGACCATGGTCTAACCCCGCGACACCGGCCGGAAGAATAAAGGTTTCTTTATAAATCCAAAAAGAATTGTTTCACCAGTTTTCAGCTCGTTTCGACATATGCTTGCCATCAAAGCGTCATCAAGCCCTGACTCGGCTTATCGGCGACGCCGCGGATTCCTGAATGGTGTTTCGTCGGGGCTCGCGCGCGACATGCCAATGCGTGCGCATGCCGCGATCTTGAGGCTTTCCAGACTAGTCGCTGATTGTCTGAAATCAAGAAAGTCGCGGCAGCGTGATTGGACAGGCGGGTCGTTTACAGCGATTTTTCGAAGATTTTCGAATTACGCTGATAGTTGTACAACGAAGCCCGCGCCGCCGGCAGGCGATCGACACTGCTGGGCTCGAAGCCGCGCTCGCGGAACCAGTGGGCGGTCCGGGTCGTCAGCACGAACAGAGTCTTGAGGCCCTGGGCGCGGGCCCGGGTTTCGATCCGCTCCAGCAGCTCATCGCCCCGGCCACCGTGGCGGTACTCCGGGTTCACCGCCAGGCAGGCGAGTTCCCCGGCATCCGAATCGGCGATCTGGTACAGCGCCGCGCACGCGATGATCATGCCTTCGCGCTCGACCACGCTGAACTGCTCGATCTCGCGCTCCAGCACCTCGCGGGAACGCCGTACCAGAATGCCCTGTTCCTCCAAAGGACTGATCAGGTCCAGCAAGCCGCCGACATCCTCGATGGCGGCTTCGCGCACCACCTCGAATTGTTCCTGGGCCACGAGCGTGCCGCTGCCATCGCGGGTGAACAGTTCGGCCAGCAGCGCACCGTCCTCGGCATAGCTGACGATGTGGCTACGCGCCACGCCGCCCCGGCAGGCCTGCGCCGCCGCATCGAGCAGCTCGGCCTGATAATCGCTGCCCAGACGTTGCATATGAGCCGGGACCTGTTGCGGACGCAGCTCGCGAACCAGCCGCCCATCCTCGCCGATCAGGCCCTGCTCGGCGCCGAACAACAGGAGTTTGTCGGCGGCCAGATCGATGGCCGCCCGGGTCGCAACGTCTTCACACGCCAGGTTGAAAATTTCCCCGGTCGGTGAATAGCCCAACGGCGACAGCAGGACGATCGAGCGCTCATCCAACAGGCGGTTGATGCCCTTGCGGTCGACCCGACGCACTTCCCCGGTGTGGTGATAGTCCACGCCTTCGAGAACGCCGATCGGCCGCGCGGTGACCAGGTTGCCGCTGGCCACGCGCAACCGCGAGCCTTGCATCGGCGAGGAGGCCATGTCCATCGACAGGCGCGCCTCGATGGCAATGCGCAACTGACCGACCGCGTCGATTACGCACTCCAGGGTCGCGGCATCGGTGATGCGCATGCCATGGTGATAGTGCGGCGTCAGGCCGCGGGCAGCGAGGCGGGTCTCGATTTGCGGACGCGAACCATGCACCAGCACCAGCCGCACGCCGAGGCTGTGCAGCAACACCAGGTCATGGACGATGTTGCCGAAGTTGGGGTGCTCCACCCCGTCGCCAGGCAGCATGACGATGAAGGTGCAATCGCGGTGGGCGTTGATATAGGGCGAAGCGTGACGAAGCCAATTGACGTATTCGGGCATGAACCTGGGCCTGTAATAAATAACAGCCTAAAAAAGACGAAGCGGAACGCACAGCGGGCTGGTGGTTATCGTCGGAACAGGCTTGGCGACACGCGCGCTCTCCTCATGAATACGGGTCCGCAAGCGGACAATTTAACCGGCGCTGGCCGGTGTCAGGCAGTAATGGCCGATCAACTGTCGCAACAGCTGCACGGTAGGCTGCAAACGTGACATTTCAAGGTATTCGCCAGGCTGGTGGGCGCAGGCGATATCGCCAGGCCCCAATACCACGGTTTCGCAACCGAGGCGCTGAAGATAAGGCGCTTCGGTGCCGAACGCCACTGCTTCGGCACGATGCCCGGTGAGCCGTTCGGCCACCCGCACCAGCTCGGCGTCCTCGGCCTGCTCGAACGGGGGCGCTTCGGGGAATAGCGGTGCGTAGTCGATCTTCACCTGATGGCGTTCGGCGATGGGGTCGAGCTTCTGCCGGATCGCCGCCCGCAGCACCTCTGGATCCATGCCTGGCAGTGGGCGCAGGTCGAACTCCATGGAGCATTGGCCGCAGATCCGGTTGGGATTGTCGCCGCCATGAATACAACCGAAATTCAGGGTCGGCTGCGGCACGGTGAACTGTGGATTGCGGAACTCACGCTGCCATTGCAGGCGCAGGCCACGCAGCTCGCCCATGGCGTCGTGCATCGCTTCGAGCGCGCTGCGGCCCAGGCTCGGGTCGGAGGAATGGCCGCTGCGCCCGAGGATGTCGATACGCTCCATCATCACGCCCTTGTGCATGCGGATCGGCTTCAGCCCCGTCGGTTCGCCTATCACCGCCGCGCGTCCGAGCGGCCGCCCGGCCTCGGCCAGGGCACGGGCGCCCGCCATGGAGCTTTCTTCATCGCAGGTGGCGAGGATCAGCAACGGCTGCTTGAACGGCTGGTCCAGCAACGGCCGCACCGCTTCGATGGCCAGGGCGAAAAAACCTTTCATGTCACAACTGCCCAGGCCCACCCAGCGCCCGCCGACCTCGGTGAGCTTGAGCGGGTCGGTCTGCCACAACGCGCCATCGAACGGCACCGTGTCGCTGTGCCCGGCCAGCACCAGCCCGCCGGGCCCCGTGCCGAAGCTGGCGAGGAGGTTGAACTTGCCGGGGCTGACCTGCTGGATATCACAGGAGAATCCCAGTTCCGACAGCCAGCCTGCCAGCAGCTCGATCACGGCGCTGTTGGACTGGTCCAGCTTGGGCTGGGTACAACTGACCGAAGGCGCGGCGATCAGGGCAGCGAACTGATCTTTCATGGACGGCAAAGGCATCGCTGGCTCCCGGGGCTTACAAAATGGGGTCCATCATAGAACCATCGAGAGCAAGGATGGAACCGTTCGGCGCGGAGGACCGACGAGTCCTGTACACTGCACGACCCTGGCAGCCACATCTTCCCCCGGCTGCGCACCCGATTCCTGGATTTTCCGGCCATGCAGAAAGAAACCGAAATCAAACTCCGCGTCAGCCGCGAGACCCTGGCAGCCTTGCGCGAGCATCCGCTGTTGAAAAAACGCAACAAGAGTGGCTGGGAACGCCACGAATTGATGAACCAGTACTTCGACACGCCGGAACGTGACCTCGCCCGGGCCAAGGTTGCCCTGCGCCTGCGCCGCGACGGCGAAGAAGTCATCCAGACCCTCAAGACCCGTGGCCAGAGCGTTGCCGGCCTGTCCGAGCGCAACGAATACGACTGGCACCTGCCCAAAGCCAAGCTCGACCTGAAGAAGCTCGACGGCGAATGCTGGCCCGAGGCACTGGCGGACCTGGACAAAAAAACCCTCAAGGCGATTTTCTCCACCGATTTCGTTCGCGAGCGCGCCGAAATTGCCTGGGGCCGCGGCAAAGCCAAGGTGGTCATCGAGGCCGCCCTGGACCTGGGCCACGTGGTGGTCGGCAAGCAGAAGGAAGAAATCTGCGAGCTGGAACTGGAACTGCGCGAAGGCGAACCCGCCGCCCTTCTGGAACTGGCCGCCGAACTGGCCGCGACCCTGCCCTTGATGCCTTGCGACATCAGCAAGGCTGAACGTGGCTATCGCCTGCATGATGCGAGCAGTTACGCCCTGAGCCTGCCGGCTCCGCAACTGACGGCCGAAACGCCGCTGGACGATGCTTTTGGCGCATTGAGCTGGCATTTGCTGGGCAGCAGCCAACGCCTGGCTGAACAATATCGTTTCAACGGCCACTGGCGCCTGTTGCAGGATTGGGTGGAAAACCTCGCCGAACTGCGCGCGTTGCTCAGCAGCCTCGGCCAGGCAGCGCCGCGCCAATCGACCCATGATCTGCGCGTCGCCCTGGATGCGCTGCTGGAGGACTGGCGTCCGCTGGTCCAGGCCGGCCTCGACGACGAAGACGTGCGCAAGGCGGCGCCGGAGCAATTCCTCGAAGAGCTGCAGGACCCGCGCTGGGGCCTCTTCTCTCTTGAAGCTTCGCGTTGGTTGCTCGCCCGCAGCTGGACCGCCGACCGCAACACCCGCGGCAATCGCCAAGGCGCGGCGCAACTGGGCAGCTGGCTGCCGCGCCTGCTCAGCGAAGAAGCTTCGTCGCTGCAACTGCAACGCTACCAGCAACAACCGGAAGACCTGGCCGAGCAACTGCCGCGCATCGAACGTATCCAGGCCTGGCTGCATCATGCCCGCCAGGTGCTGGAAATTCCTGAGATGGACCGGCTCTACGGCGAATTGAACAAGCTGGCGCAATTGGCCAACGAACCGATCACCGACGAGCTCTTGGATGCGCGCAAGCAGCAGGCGATTGCGGTTTACCAGAATCGGGCCTGGAAGACTTTGCTGCGCCTGTGATACCACCTTCGCGAGCAGGCTCGCTCCCACACTGGATCATGTCGAGATCCCAATGTGGGAGCGAGCCTGCTCGCGAAGGGGTCGGCACATACACCTCGGATCCAACTAGCGCACCACCGGCAAACTCGTCGTCGACTTGATCTCCGACAACGCCACGATCGAGTTCACCTCCTGAATCCCCGGCACCATCGACAGCTTTTCGAAAAAGAATCGCTCATACGCCTCGATGTCCGCCGTGACGATGCGCAGCAGAAAATCCACCGACCCCATCAGCACGTAACATTCCAGCACTTCGGGAAATCCGCGGATCGCCTCGGTGAACTCGGTGAAATTCGAGCGACCGTGGGCGTTTAGCTTGATTTCGGCGAAGATCTGCGTGTTCAGGCCGATTTTCTTGCGGTCCAGCAGCGTCACCTGTCCCCGAATGATTCCCTCTTCCTTCATCCGCTGAATCCGACGCCAACAGGGCGACTGGGACAAGCCAACCTGCTCGGCGATCTGCGCGCTGGACAGCGAAGCATCCTCTTGCAGCAACGCCAGTATTCTGCGGTCGTAGCTATCCAGCTCACTTTGCATAAATAAACCCGTAGTTTTCCGATAAGCGAATCAGTTTATTCACCATAGGCCCTAAATAGCTCATCTTAGGTAAGAAATACCCTTCTATGCATGTAAATATTTCTCCCGACCTCCAGGAGACCGAACATGCATTCACTCGCAACCGTATCCACCGCCCCGACCCGCGCCGACGCCTGGCACGCCGCCAACGCCCATTGCCGCGTGCATTATCAGATGCAGGCCGAAGCCGAACCGGACGTGCTGTGTCGAGCGTTGAATCTGTTCGCCTTGCAGGGCCTGACGCCACAGCAGGTCCACGTCGAGCGTCAAGACGATCTGCTGATGCTGGACATTGTCCTGGATGGGCTGAGCTGGCACCGTGCCCAGGTCATTGCTGAAAAATTACGTAACCTGATCAGCATGTGCTCGGTGGACCTGCAGGACGCCGATATCACGCGGGCCGGACGGGTCCTGGCGGCCGGTTGAGGGGTGCGCAGGCAAGAATTGGAAACGCATTGGTCGGGTAGTGGCCCAACGGTCCATAAGGTCGGGACTATTCTTTTGCACAACAAGCCGGGACGCCGAAGCGTCTGCATCGCGGCTTTGCTGCAACTGTCCAATAGGAACCCGAACGCCCATGTCCACCAAACACGCCACTCAGGACCGCTGGCTGGACCTTAACGATCTGCTCCGCCAACTGGTCGCCCAGGGCCTCATCAGCCAGGATTCAGCCGAAACCGCGCTCAACGCCCGGCGCCGGCATAACGCCAACAGCCAGTTGCACCCGCTGGAGTTCATCGCCAACCAACACCTGGACGACCTCAGCCGACCCGGCAAGCGCCTGGACCTTGAGAACCTGACGCTGTGGCTGGCCCAGCAGGCCGACCAGCCCTACATGCGCATCGACCCGTTGAAGATCAACGTGGCGGCCGTTACGCCGCTGATGTCCTATGCCTTTGCGCAACGTCACAAGATTCTCGCAGTGGCGGTTGACCGTGACGCCGTCACCGTCGCCAGTGCCCAGCCTTACGTCAGCAGTTGGGAAGCCGACCTGACCCACGTGCTCAAGCTGCCGGTCAGGCGGGTGGTTGCCAACCCGGTGGATATCCAGCGCCTGAGCGTGGAATTCTATCGCCTGGCCAAATCCGTCAGCGGCGCTACCACCGTCGATCAGCAACCGAGCAACCTGACCAACTTCGAACAACTGCTCAACCTCGGCGCCAGCGACCAGGAGCCGGACGCCAACGACGCCCATATCGTCAACATCGTCGATTGGCTGTTCCAGTACGCCTTCCAGCAGCGGGCCAGCGATATCCACATCGAACCGCGCCGGGAGCAGGGCACCGTACGCTTTCGCATCGACGGGGTGCTGCACACCGTCTATCAGTTCCCGCCGCAGGTGACGATGGCGATCATCAGTCGCCTGAAAAGCCTGGGGCGCATGAACGTCGCGGAAAAGCGCAAGCCCCAGGATGGTCGCGTCAAGACCAAGACTCCCGACGGCAACGAAGTGGAGTTGCGCTTGTCGACCTTGCCGACCGCGTTCGGCGAAAAAATGGTGATGCGGATCTTCGATCCGGAAGTATTGCTCAAGGATTTCGACCAGCTGGGCTTCTCCGCCGACGACCTGCGTCGCTGGCAGGACATGACCCGCCAGCCCAACGGCATCATTCTGGTCACGGGCCCCACCGGGTCCGGCAAGACCACGACGCTCTACACGACGTTGAAAAAACTGGCGACGCCGGAAGTGAACCTCTGCACCATCGAGGATCCGATCGAGATGGTCGAGGCCTCGTTCAACCAGATGCAGGTCCAGCACAACATCGAGCTGTCTTTCGCGGCGGGCGTACGTGCGTTGATGCGGCAGGACCCGGACATCATCATGATCGGCGAGATCCGTGACCTGGAAACCGCCGAAATGGCAATCCAGGCAGCACTCACCGGACACCTCGTCCTCTCGACCCTGCACACCAACGACGCGCCGAGCGCCATCAGCCGCCTGCTGGAGCTCGGCGTGCCGCATTACCTGATCAAGGCCACAGTGCTCGGAGTCATGGCCCAGCGCCTGGTGCGTACGTTGTGTCCACATTGCAAGGCGCCCATCACCCTGGATGAAGACGACTGGCAAACCCTGACGAGGCCCTGGCAGGCCCCGCTGCCGACCAACGCCCAGCAGGCTGTCGGCTGCTCGGAATGCCGCGATACCGGCTATCGGGGGCGGGCCGGGGTGTACGAGATCATGCAGTTAAGCGACAGCGTCAAAGGCCTGATCCACCCAGACACGGACCTGCTCGCCGTGCGCCGCCAGGCCTTCAAGGAAGGCATGCGCAGCCTGCGGCTCTCGGGCGCGCAAAAGGTAGCGGCGGGCCTGACCACGGTCGAAGAAGTGCTGCGGGTGACGCCACAGAGTGAACAGAAGTAGCGTGTGGCGAGGGCTGACTGACGGGTCATGGAACTGAATCGAGGCTGCGGCAATCCAAAGTCATAGTTAACCCTGTGGAGTCACCTATCATGCGTCTCAAACTTGCTGTCGCGACCCTGGCCTTGCTTTCTCTTCCTGTTGGCTCGGCAATGGCCGACACGTTTTGGCGTAACGTCATCTCATCCGGTGCGACCACCGGTTCTACCTACCTGACCTTCAAGGACAACAAGCTGATCGTCGCCGCCCAGGACGACGCCGGCAGCTTCGTCGCCAGTGACGGCGGCATCCGTGGCCCCTACCTGGAAGCCGCGATGCAGAAAGTCCGTGCCGACAACCCAGGCCTGCAAGCCACCGACATGGAACTGGCCAACGCGATCCTGGCGAAAAACGCCGTCGCCCAGGAGTGATTTCCGGCCGATAAAAAATGCCGCTCGATTGAGCGGCATTTTTTTGCCCGACGGACATCTCACAAACCAACGTAAGAGCGAGCCTGCTCGCGAAAGCGGTGTGTCAGCCAACCTCGATGTTGCTGATTTATCGCCTTCGCGAGCAGGCTCGCTCCCACAGGTATCAAGTGTTACTCGCCGATAGCAGCCTTATAGCCGGCAGCATCGAGCAACTTGTCCAACTCGGCCTTGTCGCTTGGCTTGAGCTTGAAGATCCAGGCGCCGTACGGATCGGAGTTCAGCAACTCCGGCGAGCCGCCCAACTCTTCATTGATCGCAATCACTTCGCCGGCAATGGGGGCGTAGATGTCGGAAGCGGCCTTGACCGACTCCACCACGCCAGCCTGATCACCAGCAGCAAAAACCTTACCGACCTCGGTCAGCTCGACAAACACCACATCGCCCAAAGCTTCCTGCGCATGGTCGCTGATGCCCACGGTGACGGTACCGTCGGCTTCCAGGCGCGCCCACTCGTGGCTTTCGGCAAAACGCAGTTCGGCGGGGATATCACTCATATTCTGTGTCCTCAAGAGAAAGTGTCAGCGGCCGGCGGCCCGCCGCAAAAGGTTAGATCAGGGTTTTGCCATGGCGGACGAAGGTCGGCTTGACCACCCGTACCGGGTACCACTTGCCACGAATTTCCACCTCGGCACGGTCGGCGGTAGCCATCGGAACACGCGCCAGGGCGATCGACTTGCTAAGCGTAGGAGAAAAACTACCACTGGTGATCTCTCCTTCGCCAACATTGGCGATGCGGACCACCTGATGAGCGCGTAGAACACCGCGCTCCTCAAGTACCAGCCCGACCAGTTTGTGCTGCACGCCAGCCGCCAGTTCGGCTTCCAGCGCCGAGCGGCCGATGAACTGGCGACTCGCAGGTTCCCAGGCGATGCTCCAGGCCATGTTGGAGGCCAGCGGCGAAACATCCTGGTGGATATCCTGGCCATAGAGATTCATGCCCGCCTCCAGGCGCAAGGTATCGCGAGCTCCAAGGCCGATGGGAGGAATGCCAGCGCCCACCAGATCGTTGAAAAAGCTCGGGGCTTCATGGGCCGGCAGGACGATTTCCAATCCATCTTCACCGGTGTAGCCGGTACGGGCAATGAACCAGTCACCGTCGGCACGACCTTCGAAGGGCTTGAGTTGCTGGATCAATTGGCCGCGTGATTGCGTGACCAGTTCGGCAATCTTGTGCCGGGCCTGCGGCCCCTGGATGGCCAGCATCGCCAGTTCGGGACGCTCGTGCAGTTGCACATCATATTCACCGAGCTGTGCCTGCATCCAGGCCAGGTCCTGGTCGCGGGTCGAGGCATTGAACACCAGCCGGTAACCGTACTCGACCCGGTAGATGATCATGTCATCGACGATGCCACCGCGCTCATTGAGCATCGTGCTGTACAGCGCACGGCCGGTGTCCTGGAGGCGATCGACGTCATTGGCCAGCAAGCGCTGCAGCCAGGCCTTGGCCTGGGGGCCGGCAACGTCGATCACGGTCATGTGGGACACATCGAACACACCGCAATCGCGGCGCACCTGGTGGTGTTCCTCGACCTGCGAGCCGTAGTGCAAAGGCATATCCCAACCGCCAAAATCGACCATCTTCGCGCCAAGGGCGAGATGCAGGTCATACAGAGGCGTACGCTGTCCCATGGGTTTCTCCTTCCGGGCGTGGCGAAGGTGCGGACGGGTACTGCACAGCACGAACGCCTGAAAAAAAGCGCCCTCAGCTACCCGGTCCGACGGACGGACCGCACCGAATGCCGCGCATTGTATCCGCATGCCATGGCACTGGCACCTGGAGCCGCTCTCAATTAATTCAGAACGCGTCGATGAGCCGAGCGCCGTATCAATCCGATGACCGGCAACAGCCCGACCAGCACCAGGGTCAGCGCCGGCAATGCAGCCCGTGCCCACTCCCCCTCGCTGGTCATCTCAAAGACCCGCACTGCCAGCGTGTCCCAGCCGAACGGGCGCATCAGCAGGGTGGCGGGCATTTCCTTGAGCACATCGACAAACACCAGCAACGCCGCGCTCAACGTGCCAGGGAGTAGCAACGGCAGATACACTTTGAAAAACAGTCGTGGCCCACTGACGCCAAGGCTTCGTGCGGCCTCGGGCAATGACGGACGAATCCGCGCCAGGCTGTTTTCCAGCGGACCGTAGGCCACGGCCAGGAAACGTATCAGGTAGGCCAGCAGCAACGCCGACAAACTGCCCAACAGTAACGGTTTGCCCGCCCCGCCGAGCAGGGTCGATAGCGGAATGACCAACTCACGGTCCAGATAGCTGAACGCAAGCATGATCGACACCGCCAGCACTGAACCCGGCAAGGCATAACCCAGGTTCGCCAGGCCGACACCGGCGCGGATCGGGCGGGTCGGCGCCAAGCGACGGGCGAACGCCAGCAGCAAAGCCACGCAGACGGTGACCAGGGCCGCCAGGCCGCCCAGATAGAGGGTATGGATGATCAACCCGGCATAACGCTCGTCCAGGTCGAACCGACCGCGCTGCCAGAACCACACCACCAGTTGCAGCACCGGAATGACGAACGCGCACGCGAAAACCAACAGGCACCAGCTGCTGGCCGCCGCCGCCTTGAAACCGCGCAAATGGTAAAGCGCCTTGACCCGGGGCCGTTCGTTGCTGGCCCGCTGTGCTCCTCGGGCACGGCGTTCACCGTAGAGCACCACCATCACCGCCAGCAGCAAGAGACTGGCCAGTTGGGCGGCGCTGGAAAGACTGAAGAAGCCGTACCAGGTTTTATAGATGGCGGTGGTAAAGGTGTCGAAGTTGAACACCGACACCGCGCCGAAATCCGCCAGGGTTTCCATCAGCGCCAGCGCCACGCCCGCGCCAATGGCCGGTCGGGCCATCGGCAGTGCCACCCGCCAGAACGCCTGCCAGGGCGAATGGCCGAGTACCCGGGCCGCTTCCATCAATCCCTTGCCTTGGGCCAGGAAGGCGCTACGCGCGAGCAGATAGACATACGGATAGAACACCAGCACCAACACCAGGATAACCCCACCGGTCGACCGCACCCGGGGCAGGCGCAAGCCGCTGCCGAGCCATTCGCGCATCAGGGTCTGCACCGGGCCGGCAAAATCCAGCAGGCCGACGAAAACAAACGCCAGCACATAGGCGGGAATCGCGAACGGCAACATCAACGCCCAATCGAGCCAGCGCCGACCGGGGAATTCGCAAAGGCTGGTAAGCCACGCCAGACTGACCCCGAACAACGTCACGCCGACGCCCACACCCAGGATCAGCGTCAGGGTATTACCCAGCAGGCGCGGCATCTGGGTCTCCCACAAGTGGGACCAGATCTGCGCGTCGATGCTCTGCCAGGACAGCAACAGCACGCTCAACGGCAACAGGACCAGCGCAGCGACGGCGAAGACCAGGGGATACCAGCGGCGTTGGGCGGGGTGGGTCAAGGAAAACTCTCGTAAGACAAACGGTCATGTGGCGAGGAGCTTGCTCCCGCTGGAAGGCGAAGCCCTCCCGGGATATCTGCCAGGACCTATATGCCGGGGCATGATCCAGGATTTTGGGGCTACTGCGTAGCCCAGCGGGAGCAAGCTCCCTCGCCACGGGTCGTCAATGAGCTGAAAGGGATCGTCTCAGTTCCAGCCGGCACGATCCATCAGGCGAATGGCTTCGGCCTGGCGTTTACCCGCGACTTCCACCGGCAGCGTATCGGCCTTGAACTGGCCCCAGGCGGCGACTTCCTTGGACGGCTGGACTTTCGGGTTGGCCGGGAATTCCTGGTTCACGTCGGCGAAGATGCTTTGCGCTTCAGGCGTGGTCATCCATTCCACCAGTTTTTTCGCGGCGTCCGGGTGCGGCGCGTGCTTGGTCAGGCCGATACCCGAGAGGTTGATGTGCACGCCACGGTCCGCCTTGTTTGGCCAGAACAGCTTGACCTTCAAGTCTGGCTTCTGCTGGTGCAGGCGGCCGTAGTAATAGGTGTTGACGATGCCGACGTCGCACTGGCCGGCATTGATCGCCTCAAGCAGCGCGGTGTCGTCGGAGAATACGTCGGTGGACAGGTTCCTGACCCAGCCTTTGAGGATCTCCTCGGTTTTTTCAGCACCATGGGTTTCGATCAGGGTCGCGGTCAGCGACTGGTTGTAGACCTTTTTCGAGGTCCGCAGGCACAAGCGGCCTTCCCATTCCTTGCCGGCCAGCGCTTCGTAAGTAGTCAGCTCACCCGGTTTGACCCGGTCAGTCGAGTAGGCAATGGTCCGCGCACGCAGGCTCAGGCCGGTCCAGGCGTGGGACGACGCACGATATTGAGGGGGAATGTTGGCATCGATTACCGGCGAGGTGAACGGCTGCAGAATGCCCATCTGCTCGGCTTGCCAGAGGTTGCCGGCGTCGACGGTCAGCAGCAGGTCGGCGGTAGCATTTTTGTCTTCGGCCTTGATCCGCTGCATCAGGGGCGCTTCCTTGTCGGTGATGAACTTCACCGCGACGCCGGTCTTCTTGGTGTAGGCATCGAAAACCGGTTTGATCAGCTCATCGATGCGCGACGAATAGACCACCACCTCATCGGCAGCCTGGGCGACGGAAGTGCCGATCAGGGTCAGTGCGAGGGCGGACAGCAGGCGTTTGGTGGCCGACATGGTAGCGGTCTCTCGATTGTGAACAGAGCGCAAATGATAAGGACTCACATTTAGCACCACAATCGAACAGTGGGTAGACACGTTTCCAAATGTTGCACAGATAGGATGGGGGGATGTTCCGGCCTCATCGCGAGCAGGCTCGCTCCCACATTTGATCCGGTGAAACCTGTGGGAGCGAGCCTGCTCGCGATGAGGCCATGAGCCCCAAAACAACTCTCAGACCTTGGCCAGATCCGGCAAGTCCCCGGTCAGCCCCAACGCCTCGCGTACGAACAGCGCCTTGGCTTCCGGCATGCGGTCTACCAGCTTCAGACCGGTATTACGCAACCAGCGCACCGGCAATGGATCGGCCTGGAACAGCCGCTCGAAGCCTTCCATCGCCGCCATCAGCGCCAGGTTATGGGGCATGCGCCGCCGCTCATAGCGGCTCAACACCTTGAGATCGGCCAACCGCTCGCCACGCCCTGAGGACTGCAACAGCACCTCGGCCAACACCGCGGCATCCAGGAAACCCAGGTTGACGCCCTGCCCGGCCAGGGGATGGATGGTGTGCGCCGCATCGCCGATCAGCGCCAGCCCTTCGGCCACGTAACGCTTGGCGTGGCGTTGGCGCAGCGGTACGCAGACGCGAGGATCGGCGCCGAGCACCGCGCCTAGCCGGCCCTCGAAAGCCCGCTCCAGTTCGGCGCAGAAAGCGCCGTCATCCAGTGTCATCAAGCGCTGCGCTTCGCCAGGCGTGGTCGACCAGACGATCGAGCACCAGTCCTGCCGGCCGTCGCGCGCCAGAGGCAGGAAGGCCAGCGGACCATTGTCGGTGAAGCGTTGCCATGCGGTCTGGCGATGAGGTCCGGCGCAGCGCACGCTGGTGACGATCGCGTGATGCAGGTAGTCCCACTCGCGAGTGGCGACCCCCGTCAGGCGGCGCACGGCGGAGTTCGCCCCGTCGGCGGCAATCACCAGTGGCGCGCGCAAGGTGCGCCCGTCAGCCAGGGTCAACAGCCAGTCGTCGCCGGAGCGGCGCATCTGCTCCAGGCGTGCATTGGCCAGCAGGCCCAGGTCGCAGTCATGCAACCGGTCCAGCAGGGCATCCTGAACGACGCGGTTCTCGACGATGTGGCCAAGCACTTCGGCATGCAGGCTGGCGGCGGAAAAATGAATCTGCCCCGTGCCGCTACCGTCCCAGACGTGCATGTCGGTGTAGGGACTGGTGCGTCGGGCGACGATACCGTCCCAGACGCCCAGACGATCGAGAATCCGCTGGCTGGCCGCCGACAGGGCGCTGACCCGGGGTTCGAACGCTGCCAGGGAATCAAAGGGCTTGACGCTCAGCGGGCTGCCGTCGAGCAACAATACCTGCAAGCCGCTGCCCTGCAACGCAAGCGCCAGGGCGCTGCCGACCATGCCGGCACCGACAATCAACAGATCTGCGCGCAATTCCATGCTTTAAGCCTGTGCTGCTGGCGACATGAGCCGCCCGTGAAAGGAATGAGCCGTATCAAGCATCGGGGCGAGTCCCCAATCCCATGGCCTGGCGAGCGAACCAGCGCTTGGCCGGGGGCAGCAGGTCAAGGCCCAGCAGGCCGAGATTGCGGCCCACGGATACCAGCGGCAGATCGCTGCTGAACAGCCGCGTGACCTGGTCGGAGAAGCCGACGGTCAGGGCCTGGTCCATCCGCTGGCGCTCGCGATAGGCTTGCAATACAGAGAAGTCGCCGGGCGTGCCGTCGCTCCCGAGCAATGCATCGGCCAGTGCCTGCGCATCACGCAAGGACAGGTTGAAGCCCTGGCCCGCTATCGGATGCAGGCTATGGGCAGCATTGCCGAGGATCGCCAGGTGCGGACGTACCTGCTCTTCGGCTTCCACCAGCGCCAGCGGATAAAGGTGTCGCGCACCCACCTGTTTCAACGTGCCCAGGCGATAGCCGAACACACTCTGCAGCTCACTGAGAAAACTACGCTCGTCGAGGGCTGCCAGCCGTTGCGCATCCATGCCCTGGCGAGTCCAGACCAACGCACAACGATTTTCCGGCAGCGGCAACAAGGCCATCGGGCCGTCATCGGTAAAGCGTTCGAAAGCCACGCCGTTGTGGGCTTCGCTGGGGGTGAGGTTGGCAATCAACGCGCTCTGGTCGTAAGGGCGATTGCGCACACCGACGCCCAACTGCTCACGCAATCCGGAGCGTCCACCGTCGGCCAGTACGGCGAGGTCGCATTCCAGCGTGGTTTCGTCATCCAGCGTCAAACGATAACCACCAACTAGCGGCTCCATCCGGGTGACTTGCGCCGGGCAGCGCCAGCTGACCACGTCCTTGTCCAGCCCTTGCCACAGGCATTGGCCGAGCCAGGCATTTTCCACCACGTAGCCGAGGGCCGGCACGCCCTCCTCCATGGCGGACAACCGTGCGGTGGAAAACCGTCCGCGGTCGGAAACATGAATCTGTTTGATCGGTTCTGCGCGGCGGGAAATTTCCTGCCAGAGGCCCAGGCGCTGATAAATTTGTCGAGCACCGAAGGAGAGCGCCGATGAGCGCGCGTCATAGCTCGGCTGCCAAGTGTCGCCGGGGGCGAACGGCTCGATCAGCATGATCTTCCACCCCCTGGCCTTGGCGCCTGCCTGCAAGGCGAGCGCCAGGCTCGCGCCGACCAGGCCGCCACCTATGATCGCCACGTTGACCCGGCTCATGCCGCTTGAGTCCGTGCGGCGGCCATGAGGGCCTCGATCTCGGCGACCGTTTTCGGCACGCCGCGGGTCAGGATTTCACAACCGGTCTTGGTCACTACCACGTCATCCTCGATGCGCACGCCAATGCCGCGCCATCTCTTCGCTACGCTGCGATTGTCCGGAGCAATATAGATGCCCGGCTCCACGGTCAAGGCCATGCCAACCTCCAGCACGCGCCATTCGCCACCGACCCGGTATTCACCGACGTCGTGCACGTCCATGCCCAGCCAGTGACCGGCACGGTGCATGTAGAACGCCCGGTAGGCTTCGCTGGCGATCAACTGGTCCACCTCGCCGTCCAGCAGCCCGAGACGCACCAGCCCCTCAGTAATGACCCGGACCGTAGCTTCATGGGCCTGGTTCCAATGCTTGTTCGGGCCAATCTCAGCGAACGCCGCTTCCTGGGCCGCCAGCACGACCTCATAGATCGCCTTCTGCTCGGGCGAAAACTTGCCGCTGACCGGCCAGGTACGGGTGATATCGCTGGCATAGCAGTCGATTTCGCAACCGGCGTCGATCAGCACCAGGTCGCCATCCTTGAGCGGCGCGTCGTTCTGCTGGTAATGCAGGATGCAACTGTTACGCCCCGCCGCGACGATGGAGCCGTAGGCCGGCATCTTTGCGCCGCCCTTGCGAAATTCGTAGTCGAGCTCGGCCTCCAGGCTGTATTCGTACAGCCCGGGGCGTGCCGCTTGCATGGCGCGGATGTGCGCCTGGGCGGAAATCCGCGCCGCTTCGCGCATCACTTTCACTTCCGCCGCCGATTTATACAGGCGCATATCGTGCAGCAGATGATCCAGGGCAACAAATTCGTTCGGCGGCTGGGCACCAAGGTGGGCCTTGGAGCGAATCACGTTGATCCACTCCATCAGGTGCCGGTCGAATTCGGGGTTGCTGCCCATGGCCGAATAGACCCGATCGCGACCTTCGATCAGGCCCGGCAGGATGTCGTCGATGTCGGTGATGGGAAACGCGTCGTCGGCGCCGTAGTCCCGGATCGCCCCTTCCTGGCCAGCACGCAAGCCATCCCACAGTTCACGCTCGGCGTTGCGCTCGCGGCAAAACAGGATGTACTCGCCGTGAGCGCGACCGGGCACCAGCACCAGCACCGCTTGCGGCTCGGGGAAGCCGCTGAGGTACTGGAAGTCGCTGTCCTGGCGATAGACGTGCTCGACGTCGCGGTTGCGGATCGCAACGGCGGCGGCGGGCAGGATTGCGATGCTGTTGGGTTCCATCTGCGCCATCAAGGCCTTGCGGCGACGACTGTATTCCGACTTCGGGATATGAATCATGGGCAGACGGCGTTCCCTTTCAAGCGATCAGTGCAGGGACGGCTTGGCAGCCGGTTCAGCGGTTTTTTTGGTCTCGGTAAACAGCAGCAACGGCGCGACCCGCAGGTACTCCATCACTTCCATGTAGTCGCTCTCGCCGTCGTCGGATTCTTCCAGGGCGTCCTGCACCTGGGAGATGGCCGCCAGGTCTTGCAACACTTCCTTGGCTTCATCGCTCAAGGCATATTCGCGGCGGGTCAGGCCGAAGCCTGCCAGGAAACCCTGGCACCACTGACCCAGCGCAGCGGCGCGTTCAGCCAGCGGCGCGTCATCGGTGGGCAACAGCAGGACGACGGTCATGTCGTCACTGGTCAATTCACCCTTGACCATTTCCTGCAGGCCGATGAGCGCGTTGCGCACGTTGTCCGCCGGCTCGCCTTCAAGCAGTTCGGCGGCGTCGGCCAACCAGCCGTCAGCATCAAAACCGGCGCCGGCACAGCTGCGGCCGAGCAGCAGGCCATGCAGTTCGGCGGGCGAGACAGGGTGGCCGCTGGTGCTCAGCAGGGTGGCAAAGGCTTGGTACGGAGAATTCTGAATGGGCATGGGCAGCTAGGCGCCAGACGGCGCTATGTCTAGAATGGAGGCCTTGTATCCTACATCGACAGACTCGCCAAGACCATTAAAGGCTGTGCGACCCAAATCCCTCCATCAGACACATTCTTCAGTGGACACAATGGAAGACACCGACCTGCAAGCGCTGATGGCCAGACTCGAGCTGCTAATTGACCGGGTCGAGCAACTTAAGAGCCAAAACGGACTCCTATTAGCTCAGGAAAAAACCTGGCGCGAGGAACGCGCGCACCTCATTGAAAAAAACGAAATCGCCCGGCGTAAGGTCGAATCGATGATTTCGCGCCTCAAGGCCCTGGAGCAAGACTCATGAGTTCAAGCAATAGCGTTACCGTGCAGATCCTCGATAAAGAGTATTCGATCATCTGCCCCCAGGAAGAGCGCAGCAACCTGGTGAGCGCCGCCCGTTACCTGGATGGCAAGATGCGCGAGATCCGCAGCAGCGGCAAAGTCATCGGCGCCGATCGCATCGCCGTGATGGCCGCCTTGAACATTACCCACGACCTGCTCCACCGCCAGGATACGCCGGACGTACAGGTCAGCGGCTCGACCCGCGAACAGGTCCGCGACCTGCTCGATCGGGTGGATCTGGTACTGGCTACTGATCCGGACGTCAGCAAGGGCTGATTCGCGAGGCAGCCTGGGGTATACTTGCGTCACTCCCTGGGGTGCTTGCCAGTTGGTGATGTCCCTGAGCCGATACGCACAACCACGGGGGTTGCACGTTGGGGCCGGTGTGCATGTCCGCTTGACGGAAAGCCTTAACGCCTCCTGCAACTTCCACCTTGAACTTTCGGGTTCAAGGGCTAAGCCGACAGCGGTTCATCCGGGGAGCCTGATTCTTGAAACAATGCCAGTCATCATGACTGGCATTGTCGTTTCTGGCGTTTGGCGTTTTCCGGTCCCGCCGTTTGCGGTTACGCTGTGCTGATGTCACCGTCTCGCGAAGCATCGATATGACCGAACCTGCGTTGCCGACCCGCCCACAACTTCGCCGCCTGCTACGCCAGGCCCGTCGTGCCCTGACCCCGGCCCAGCAACGGCAAGCCGCCCACGGGCTATATCGGCAACTGGCACAGCATCCGCTGTTTCGCCGCGCAAGACACATCGCCCTCTACCTGCCCAACGACGGTGAAATCGACCCACGCCTGCTGCTGCGCGCCGCCCAACGTCGGGGCAAGGCGACTTATCTGCCAGTACTCAGTCCCTGGCCGCAGACCAGGATGGTGTTCCAGCGGATCCATCCCGGCGAAAAAATGCGCCCCAATCGTTTCCGCATCCCGGAACCAGGCAAGAATATCGCCCGGCAGCGCAAAGTCTGGACATTGGACCTGGTATTGCTGCCGTTGGTGGGGTTTGACGATGCCGGCGGACGCCTGGGCATGGGCGGCGGCTTCTATGACCGCAGCCTGGCGTATCTGTCGCGACGCAAACAATGGCGCAAGCCGACGTTGCTGGGCCTGGCCCATGAGTGTCAGAAGGTCGAACGATTGGCGCAGGCAAGCTGGGATGTACCGTTACAGGGAACGGTCAGTGACAGGCGATGGTATCTGGCGAGCTAGACGCCGCGAAACAGCGGCGTCCAGAAGACGGCTCAGCGCTTGAGTGCGGGCGCGGGCTGGGTGATTTCCATCGGTGCATCATTTTTGTTGGCCCATAAGCTCTGGGCATAACCCGTGGTGACGACACCCAGGCCGAACAGAATGACCAGGACCCACAACAAATCCGGTTTGCGTTTCATCGATTGCCCCCCTCAAGGCATATCACACACGATGACAGCAGCGGTTTTCTTATCTGGCCGTGCAGCAGCGTCAAGCTTGGAAGGCCGGCATTTTGCGGCAACGTGAACCGACACGCAAATGCTGGCGTCAACCGACTGTCGGTTTGTCATAAAATCGCTGAACCTTTTTATCGCCACCACCCAGGAGTAGAAATCATGGCCTACTGGCTGATGAAATCCGAGCCCGACGAATTGTCCATCCAGGGCCTGGAAAAGCTCGGCCAAGCGCGCTGGGATGGGGTTCGCAACTACCAGGCGCGCAATTTCCTGCGAGCCATGGCGGTAGGCGACTCATTTTTCTTCTATCACTCCAGCTGCCCGGAGCCAGGCATTGCCGGAATTGGCAAAATCATCAAGGCCGCCTATCCCGACCCAACGGCCCTGGAACCTGACAGTCATTACTTCGACGCCAAGGCCAGCCCGGAGAAAAACCCCTGGACCGCCCTCGACGTCGCCCATGTCGAGACATTCCCACGGGTGCTGAAGCTCGACTACCTCAAGCAGCAGGCCGCCCTGGCCGAAATGCCGCTGGTGCAAAAAGGCTCGCGACTGTCGGTGATGCCGGTGACAGCTGAGCAGTGGGCGGCGGTCATTGCCTTGAAATCCTGACCAATGCAGTGCCCTGTCGGCCGCTTTCGCGAGCAGGCTC
Source organism: Pseudomonas sp. D1-1 (assembly GCF_051132225.1). NCBI lineage: Bacteria > Pseudomonadati > Pseudomonadota > Gammaproteobacteria > Pseudomonadales > Pseudomonadaceae > Pseudomonas > Pseudomonas sp. D1-1. The sequence goes on from NZ_CP071676.1 coordinate 5,638,653, forward strand.
GCTCCCACAGGGGACTGGTGTTACCCACAAAATTCCTGTGGGAGCGAGCCTGCTCGCGAAGGGGCCCGCCCGGACAAACCTACTGAATGATCAGGTTGTTGAACAACAGATCATCCACCATCGGCTTGCCCGTCTCGTCGTTCATCACCTGCTGGGTCTGCTTCAACGCTTCCTGCCGCAGCTTTTCCTTGGCTTCAAGGTTGTTCATGGTTTCGGTCGTCTGCTGGGCGAACAGCGCCACCAACTGATTGCGAATCAACGGCTCGTTAGCCTTCACCGCCGCAGCGGCGGCGTCACCGGTCACGCGCAGGGCAACGTCGGCCTTGTAGACCTTCAGCTTGGTCGTTCCGTCCAGGCCATAGTTGCCCACGAATGGCGGGCTGAGCGTGATGTAACTGACCTTCGGCGCCTCGCCTTCTTTGGCTTCCTTGGCTTCTTCGGCCATCGCCGCCACAGGCAACGACAGGGCCAGCATCAACATGATCCACGCTTTCACATTCGACTCCTCATCCGATTTGCGGCCCAGCATACCGCCCCCTCGTCCCAGCACAAGCTTATGGCCGGCTATCAGGGCGGGGCATGCTCGTTGACCCCTTCACTCTCACACCTACACTTATCGGCCATCACTCCCAAAGGAATAGCCCTGATGAAAGCCGTGCTGTGCAAAGAATTCGGCCCCGCCGAATCGCTGGTGCTGGAAGACGTCGCCAGCCCCGTCGTGAAGAAGAACGAAGTGCTGCTGGACGTGCACGCCGCCGGGGTGAATTTTCCTGATACGTTGATCATCGAAGGCAAATATCAATTCAAGCCGCCCTTCCCGTTTTCCCCCGGCGGCGAAGCAGCGGGCGTCGTCCGCGAGGTGGGAGAAAAGATCAGTCACCTGAAAGTCGGTGACCGGGTCATGGCGCTGACCGGCTGGGGCAGTTTCGCCGAACAGGTGGCAGTCCCGGGCTACAACGTGCTGCCCATTCCCGCCGCCATGGAATTCAACACCGCCGCCGCTTTCAGCATGACCTACGGCACCTCGATGCATGCCCTCAAGCAACGTGCCAACCTGCAACCGGGTGAAACCCTGCTGGTGCTCGGTGCCTCCGGCGGCGTCGGCCTGGCGGCGGTGGAAATCGGCAAGGCCATGGGCGCCCGGGTGATCGCCGCCGCCAGCAGCCCGGAAAAACTCGCGGTAGCCAAGGCCGCCGGCGCCGACGAACTGATCAACTACACCGAAACCAGCCTCAAGGATGAAATCAAGCGCCTCACCGACGGCCAGGGCGCCGACGTGATCTACGACCCGGTGGGCGGCGACCTGTTCGACCAGGCGGTCCGCGCCATCGCCTGGAACGGCCGGCTGCTGGTGGTCGGCTTCGCCAGCGGGCGCATTCCCGAGCTGCCGGTGAACCTGGCCTTGCTCAAGGGCGCTGCCGTGGTAGGCGTCTTCTGGGGCTCGTTCGCCCAACGCCAGCCGCAGGACAACGCCGCCAACTTCCAACAACTGTTTGGCTGGTTCGCCGAAGGCAAGTTGAAACCGTTGGTGTCGCAGGTCTATCCGTTGAGCAACGCCGCCCAGGCGATCAATGACCTGGGGCAGCGCAAGGCGGTGGGCAAGGTGGTTGTGCAGGTTCGCTGAAACCCCTACCGGGTAAAAAGGGCCAGAGCCACCGATGAGGTGGCTCTGGCCCTTTTTTCTTTGTGACTGCTCTGCTCCGTTCTGCAATGCCCATCAGCCATAAATACAAGCCGGCCGGGTAGTAGATAGTTACCGCACTCCCGTCGAAAAATTAGGGGAACCTGTTTCGCCTGCACAGCACGCGCAGCAGCGAGTGCTTTTTACTAGCGACACCAATCGGACATGGATAAGTCATATGGATAACGCGGATACATATTTGGGACCGCATATACAGCTAGGCCCAGGCTCATACGAAATACCGCCCATCCCGATAACAGGGCGAAGGTTACCGGACTTCAATACTGGAGGTTTTATAGCGTGGGGGCTGAACGATGGGCCTCATAGAGGGACCGGTAGAAGCTCAAAAAGACACAACGCGTCTATTCCCTACGCATGGGATGACATGTTGAGAGAACGGATAGCCAATAGTGAATCCATCGATGCAGAATATAGCAACACTTTTATAAAACTGACCGAAACCACCACACAAGAACTCGATCAGATAAAAAGATCCGCATTAGGTGATCGCCAGCTTTCGCCGTTTGAAAAAGTAATTACAGAACAGCAGGCGACGGCAAGAGCCCTTCAAGCCAAAGAGTCGGACTATCAAGCACGCACCACAAGCGCCTACTCGCTCTACGGCCAGAATCCATTTTTTCTAATGAAGGAATTGTCCTTCAAGAAAATAATGGACAGCCTACAGACCTCCCCACCGAATATTGCAGTCGCTTACGCCGCCATAGATGATGCGTACCGATCGGCGTTAGAGTTAAAGCGACTTTCCCTGCAAAAAGACATTCTCGCTGGACAATTGGAGCAGTCATCCCAGACAGCCGAGCAGTTCCTCACTGGCACCCAAGCTGAAAAAAACAACTCAACAACCACCCTTGATGCCAAGCTCAGGTTTATCAACCAAGAAAAAAACATCCATCTCCAACTTCTGCCTGAATTTCTGCTGAAGAAAGTTTCATCGCTGCTGGGGGTAACAACCGGCTTGCCCCTTTCTCAACTGTTAAGAAATCACAAGACAATCGTAACCCAAATCATCACAACCGAGCGGGCAGCTATCGCTGCCTATGCAAAAGCCAATCCGAACATCAAGCCGCCACTCAGCAAGCCCGAACTCGAAGCACTTAATAACTTGGTTGTTCTACAAGAAAAGACAAAGCTGGGAAAACGATGGCAGGACTACCATGCATCCCTTCTGCATTCAGAATCTGTTCGACATCTAACAAGAACAGTAAACACATTTGCCAGCCTGATAGACCGCGCTCAATCGGCCGAACGCGTGAAAGAACAGCTTCGTGTTGCAGCCGCGCAGAAAGAACAGGCACAAAAGCAAGCGCAAGCCCGAGCGATGGCGCAACAAGCTGAACAGGAACGGAAACAGAAAATTGCGTCCGCATTGGCGGGGCATTTCAACGAATTGCTCCGTCAGTTCAACCACGCCCAGCCCCAAGACGTCGACCAACAATTGACTTGGATGCGACAAAAACACCGGGAACTGGCCGCCGCGCATCAAGACGCAACCAAGGCTGCGCTTTCGGCGGGGGACCTTTCCGATTCATCAAGGAGTAGCTCTCGCGAGGCCTCGCTGCGTAAGGCACAAGCAGATATCGATGCAGTCTTTCGGTCGAAATACCGTATCGAAAATATTTCGCTACCCACCTTCAACGGTGCGATGACTTCGGCGCGACCGCTGATCACTGCTCCTGACGGTCTGATTGCCGGATATGAAGGCTCCCCTTTCTCCTTACAAGGCGCGATTGATCTACTTCAAAAAGCGAGAGTCGCCGTATCGGGAGGACCTCTGGCGGCACTCGGAGTAGCAGTGTCCTGCTCCACGCCAATTGCCAACGGTGAACTGCAGCGCAATCCGGTGGTGATCAGCATTCCTTTATCTCAAGTGGCGGAGGAACTCCAATTAATTTCAGGTGCTAGCGTGGCGCATCTACCGTTTCGGGTCGTGTCATCGATTAGAGGAGAACACAGCCAATTTTACCTTTCACCCACCGACAAAAACCTATCCGATAAAATCAGGATTAGAAACGTATCACTTGATCCGCAAACAAATCTCTACACATTCATAACAGAAGGAGCTCTTCCCCGAACGCTGACCTGGACGCCGAATGTCCCGCCAGGAAACAATCATCTGGGCTCAACCGAATCGCCTGCAACGCAGCCGGAGATCAGGATTCTTCCCGGGGCCAGGATTACTCAGATAGAAGGGAGAGCAGACGATCACCCAGCTTGTGATGACGCCGACATTGATGATTATGTGCTGGTTTTCCCGATGGAATCGGGGATCAAGCCAGTCTACGTCATGGCGAGTCGGACCGGGCCGCGATATGAACCGGGTACGGTGACTGGATCAGGTCAGGAGGTAGGAAGGAACTGGCTAGGGAGTACTGAGCAAGGCCTTGGTGCTCCCATACCTGGTGAGATAGCTAGTCTCCTTCGGGGCCAGGACTTCAGAGACTTTGGCAGCTTTCGAGAAGAATTTTGGAGGTCAGTAGCAAATGATGAAAAATTGGCAGTGCAGTTCAGTCGATCTAATTTAAGATTAATGCGTAACGGCGCTGCACCTTTTACTCGCCCTGACGACCACGTAGGAGAACGGAACAAATTCGAAATTCATCACATACAATCAATTTCCCAGGGTGGCGCAGTATACGACCTTGACAATCTAAGCATCACGACACCCAAAGAGCACATTGAGATCCACAAAAAAGGAACCAACCTATGATACTCAAAGAAAGAATCGAGGATTATACAGAAGCAGAGTTTCTATCATTCCTTCACGAATTTTTTGACGACAACAGCGAGCTTACCGGCGACCAGCTGGGTGAATATATCAGCAGACTTTCAAAGCATTTTGAGCAAATTACTGAGCACCCAGAAAAATCGGCACTTATTTTCTATCCTCAACAAGGTAGGGAAGATAGCCCGGAAGGAATCTTAAGTGAAGTTAAGAGATGGCGAAAACAAAACGGTAAACCCGGCTTCAAGCCCGAATGAGCAAAGGCGTCATCGCCACCGGCAATGACGCGCCATAACTCGGCTAAAGCAACGCACGAATCTCCTCCGGCAACATTTTCACATATCGCGATGCAGGAAACGTTCCGCAGCGCTGCAGGATCGAGGGCAGCAGCCGGTTGAATCGAGCGATCATTGCCAGGCGCTCGGCTTCGGGCAGTTGTTTGACAAAAAATACGTTGGACAGGTAGCTGCGCGTGTAATGGAAGGGAAGCAGGTCCTGCACATGCAGATCGCTGGCATAGGAGGTGATGACCGAGCATCGCCAGGTCTTGATCCATTTATTGGTATCAATCGGTGCGTCGTCCAGACGAAATTCGAACGGTGCCACGACATTGACTTGGGCGGGATGCTTGTCATCAACCGTCCAGGGCTTGAACCGCCAATCAATCAGCGTTTCTCGAACGGCCTCGGCAAACTCCGGATGGTCGCTGTGCAGAATCGCGACCTCATTGACACGACCATCGGCGTGTACCGTGAAGCCGGCCCTGACCGCTCCCATGACCCCTGCCCGGCTCAGAGCTGTCGGATATCCTGGCTTGGGGTTGTTCTCTGGCACCAATACCATTCCCTCCGCCCAGCTCGACCCAGACAGACACAATAACAACATCGCAGCAAACCACCTCATAACCCACCCTTTTGAATGCCTGACCCGGCAAAACGTAAAGGGTAAAGGCCGCGCCTTTTGGGTTGAATGGCGATACCTCTCATTTGGTTGAAGGACGTTTCCCTACTTTCCTGTCATGAAAGCATCGGGAGAACACCAGCCATGAAGATTCCTACAGCGCCTCCAACGTATGCCTGAGCGACATGTTCACTTAAGAACACCATCCATCGAAATTTCCGCTGTTTATGCGACAACGAGCGATGCTATTTTCGGTAATGAAACTGTAACATTCGCATCCGCAGTCAAAACAAGAAATCTGGAGCCCTTGAATGTTTGCTTTCTTTCGTCCCGCCGCACATCAGGCTCCATTGCCTGAAGAAAAAATAGACAGCACCTATCGGCGCCTTCGCTGGCAGATCTTCGCCGGCATTTTTATTGGTTATGCCGGTTACTACCTGCTGCGCAAAAATTTTACCCTGGCGTTTCCGGATCTGATCGCCCAAGGCTATACAAAGGGCCAGCTGGGGGTGGCGATATCGGCAATCGCGATCGCCTACGGTCTTTCCAAGTTCCTGATGGGCATCGTGTCCGACCGCTCCAACCCGCGTTATTTCCTGCCTTTTGGCCTGATAGTGTCAGCCGGAGTGATGTTCATTTTCGGTTTCGCACCGTGGGCAACCTCAAGCGTGACCATGATGTTCATCCTGTTGTTCATCAACGGCTGGGCGCAAGGCATGGGCTGGCCACCAAGCGGACGCACCATGGTGCACTGGTGGTCGCAGAAAGAACGCGGCGGTGTGGTTTCGGTATGGAACACCGCCCATAACGTCGGCGGCGGCTTGATCGGCCCGCTGGCAATACTTGGCATGGGCTGGTTCAACGACTGGCACAGCAAGTTCTACGTACCGGCAGCGGTGGCTTTGCTGGTCGCTGTATTTGCCTTCATCGTCATGCGCGATACGCCGCAATCGACAGGCTTGCCGCCCATCGAGAAATACAAAAACGATTACCCGGAAGGCTACGATGCCAGCCATGAAGAAGAATTCAGCGCCAGGGACATCTTCGTCAAATACGTGCTGCGCAACAAGATGCTCTGGTTCATCGCGCTGGCCAACGTTTTCGTCTACCTGTTGCGCTATGGCATTCTGGACTGGGCACCGACCTATCTCAAAGAGGTCAAGCACTTCGATTTCGACAAGACGTCCTGGGCTTACTTCCTGTACGAGTGGGCCGGCATTCCCGGCACGCTGCTATGCGGGTGGATGTCGGACAAGGTCTTCCGGGGCAACCGCGGCCTGACGGGCATGGTGTTCATGGCATTGGTGACCGTCGCAACAATCATCTACTGGCTGAATCCGCCGGGTAACCCGATGGTCGACATGATCTCGCTGTTCGCGATTGGCTTCCTGATCTATGGCCCGGTCATGCTGGTAGGTCTGCAGGCCCTGGAACTGGTGCCCAAGAAAGCAGCAGGTACAGCTGCCGGCTTCACCGGTCTGTTTGGTTATCTGGGTGGCTCAGTCGCAGCCAGCGCAATGATGGGCTACACGGTGGACTATTTCGGCTGGGATGGCGGCTTCATCCTGCTGGTCGGTGCCTGCCTGCTGGCCATGGCATTCCTCGCGCCAACCCTGCGGCACAAGCAGATCGCCAGTCAGAGCCGCGACGCGATCGCCTGATCCAGCGCTGATTTGCAGCGCTTGAGCCGCGCCTCCAGATTACGGTCTGGCATGGCGTGGCTGCGCAGGGCGTGGATGGTCTGCTCGACATAATCGCGAGTCGTGCCATACCGCCCGCAGGCGCTTTCGAACACCTGGCTCAGCACATGATCCGGCAGATTGCCGGCATAGCTGGGCAGGTGTCGCTCCAGGACAAAACCCAAGGCCTGAACCCGATTGCCATCTTCCAGCCGACAGCTGAGCCAGTGCGGCCGATAGGACGGCACGGGCATCTCGCGTTGCCACAGGGCCAACAGCGAATCCTGCAGGTTTTCTTCCGGCAACCGGTAGGCGAAACCGCTGCACGAGCCGCCGCGATCCAGCCCGAATACCAGCCCTGGCAATTCCGGGGTGCCACGGTGTTCATGGGACCACAGATACAACCCGCGATGATAACCGTGCACTCGCCCGCGCATACGCTCCACCGCCGTGCATTCGGGCCGCCAGATCAACGAGCCGTAGGCGAACAGCCAGACTGGGCCGCCCTGGTGCAGGCTCATGGTCGAGTGCATCGACGCAAGCAGTTGTTCCCGGGTCAGCTGTGGCCCCAACTCGAGTCGTGGCGGATACAGCGCGCAGGTGATGGCGGATTCGATAGCGGTCATGGCCGGTAGCGGTTGGCTCCTCGCTGATTGTGAATGGCTTGGCAACGCCAAGGTACTGGCGTTTGAAGGAACGAAGGCAAGTTGGATGCCATCGGGCTTCTATATACGTTATCGGTATCTAGCTGACAGAACTAAATACCGAAACGAAATATGGGCCGTTATATCGATCGGCATTCGTTCTTGTGGCGAGGCAGCTTGCTCCCGCTGGACTGCGCAGCAGTCCCAGATGAGGCGGTCGCTGCGCAACCGAGCGGGAGCAAGCTCCCTCGCCACGAAGAACTCACCGAGCCTAGGTTGGACGAACGCGGTTCAAGCCCGCGGCGCGTACGCAAACACATCCGCACGCATCTGATGAGCGTCCATCCCGGCTTCCACCAGCGCATCAAGCGTGGCGTAGATCATCGCTGGTGAGCCGCTGGCGTAGACGTGGACGCTGGAAAGATCGCTGATGTCTTCGCACACGGCTTCATGGAGCATCCCGCAGCGCCCTTCCCAGCCGCACAAGTCGCTGACGACTTTGTGCAGGAACAAGTTCGGCAGTTTTTTCCATTCATCCCAATGCTCGATTTCGTAGAAATCCTCCGGCCGCCGCACGCCCCAATACAAATGCACCGGGTATTTGAAACCGGCGGCCCGGCAGTGCTCGATCAGGCTGTGCATCTGCGCCATGCCGGTTCCAGCGGCGATCAGCACCAACGGGCCATCCGGCAACTCGGACAAGTGGGTATCACCGAACGGCATTTCGATGCGCACGGTAGGATTGCGCCGCAGTTGCTCCAGCAGCGCCAGCGCACTGCTTTCGCGCGCCAGTACATGTAGCTGCAGGTCCCGCCCCGAATGCGGCGCCGAGGCCAGGGAGAACGCCGATTTTTCGCCGTTCTCGCGCTCGATCATCAAGTATTGCCCAGCGTGATAGCGCGGCGGCTTGCCCGCCGGCGCCCGCAGGCGCACCCGCCAGACATCGCCGCCGACATCACTGCATTCGGTAACCTGGCACGCCAGGTTGCGCACCGGCAGTTCACCCGGCGCCAGCACGCCATCCCAGAGCACCACGCAATCCTCCAGCGGCTCGGCAATGCAGGTGAAGATCTCGCCGTGATCACGCACCTCACCGGCCTGCGTCACGCGACCTTCCACCAGCAGCGCGCCACAGACGTGGCAATTGCCATTGCGGCAGCTCTGCGGACATTCGTAGCCCAGGCGCCGGGCGCCATCGAGAATCCGCTCCGCCGGCTGTATCTCCAGCACCGCGCCGGACGGCTGCAAGGTTACACGCATCAATCTATTCCTAACTGATTCCAGATGGCATCGATCCGTTGGGTAACGGCTTCATCCTTGACGATAACCCGGCCCCATTCACGGGTGGTTTCACCGGGCCATTTATGCGTGGCATCGAGCCCCATCTTCGACCCCAGGCCGGACACCGGCGAGGCGAAGTCGAGGTAGTCGATCGGCGTATTCTCGATCATCACCGTGTCGCGCTTCGGGTCCATGCGCGTAGTGATGGCCCAGATCACGTCGTTCCAGTCCCGTGCGTTGATATCGTCATCAGTGACAATAACGAACTTGGTGTACATGAATTGTCGTAAAAACGACCAGACGCCCAACATCACCCGCTTGGCATGCCCCGGATATGACTTCTTCATGGTCACCACGGCCATGCGGTACGAGCAGCCTTCCGGTGGCAGGTAGAAGTCAGTGATCTCCGGGAACTGCTTCTGCAGGATCGGCACGAACACTTCGTTCAGCGCCACGCCGAGGATAGCCGGCTCATCGGGCGGACGTCCGGTGTAGGTGCTGTGGTAGATCGGCTTGATCCGATGGGTGATGCGCTCGACGGTGAACACCGGGAAGCTGTCCACCTCGTTGTAATAACCGGTGTGGTCGCCGTAAGGACCTTCATCGGCCATTTCGCCGGGGTGGATCACGCCTTCGAGAATGATCTCGGCGGTGGCCGGCACTTGCAGGTCGTTGCCACGGCATTTCACCAGCTCGGTGCGGTTGCCCCGCAGCAGGCCGGCAAAGGCATATTCGGAAAGGCTGTCCGGCACGGGCGTGACGGCGCCAAGGATAGTCGCCGGATCCGCGCCCAGGGCCACCGAAACCGGGAACGGCTGGCCAGGGTGTTTTTCGCACCACTCACGATAATCCAGCGCGCCACCCCGATGGCTCAGCCAGCGCATGATGACCTTGTTGCGGCCAATCACCTGCTGGCGGTAGATACCGAGGTTCTGGCGATCCTTGTTCGGCCCTTTGGTGACGGTCAGGCCCCAGGTGATCAGCGGCCCCACGTCGCCCGGCCAACAGGTCTGCACCGGCAGCATGGCGAGGTCGACAGCGTCGCCCTCGATCACCACTTCCTGGCAGATCGCGTCCTTGACGACTTTCGGCGCCATGGAAATGATCTTGCGGAAAATCGGCAGCTTCGACCAGGCGTCCTTCAGGCCCTTCGGCGGCTCCGGCTCCTTGAGGAACGCGAGCAGCTTGCCGATCTCGCGCAGTTCGCTGACAGCTTCGGCCCCCATGCCCAGGGCTACACGCTCCGGTGTGCCGAACAGATTGCCCAGCACCGGGATGTCATAGCCGGTCGGATTTTCGAACAGCAGTGCCGGGCCCTTTGCCCGCAGGGTGCGGTCGCAGACCTCGGTCATCTCCAGCACTGGGGACACCGGCACCTGGATGCGCTTGAGTTCGCCGCGCTGTTCCAGACCGCTGATAAAGTCGCGCAAGTCGCGATACTGCATGCAAAGCCTCATGGTGACCGTGGCGTTCGGGGGCCCGAGTTTAACGCCGCCCGTTCGCAATAGTGAATGCACAGACAGCAAAAAGCCGGGTTTCCCCGGCTCTTGCTGGCCTGCTCGACTTACTTGCGCTTCATCGACAGGAAGAACTCATCGTTGGTCTTGGTCGTTTTCAGCTTGTCGACCAGGAACTCGATGGCCGCCACTTCATCCATCGGATGCAGCAGCTTGCGCAGGATCCACATGCGCTGCAACTCGTCATCGGCCGTCAGCAATTCTTCGCGACGGGTACCGGAACGGTTGATGTTGATGGCCGGGAACACACGTTTCTCGGCGATGCGACGGTCCAGGGGCAGTTCCATGTTGCCGGTACCCTTGAACTCCTCGTAGATCACTTCGTCCATCTTCGAGCCGGTTTCAACCAGCGCGGTGGCGATGATGGTCAGCGAGCCGCCTTCTTCGATGTTCCGTGCGGCACCGAAGAAACGCTTCGGCTTCTCCAGGGCGTGGGCATCGACACCACCGGTCAATACCTTGCCGGAGCTCGGGATCACGGTGTTGTAGGCACGGGCCAGACGGGTGATGGAGTCGAGCAGGATCACCACGTCCTTCTTGTGCTCGACCAGGCGCTTGGCCTTCTCGATCACCATTTCGGCAACCTGCACGTGGCGGGTCGGCGGCTCGTCGAACGTCGAGGCGACCACTTCGCCGCGCACGGTGCGCTGCATCTCGGTCACTTCTTCCGGACGCTCGTCGATCAGCAGCACGATCAGATGAACTTCAGGATTGTTACGGGCGATGTTGGCCGCGATGTTCTGCAGCATGATCGTCTTGCCCGCTTTCGGCGGCGCCACGATCAGACCGCGCTGGCCTTTGCCGATAGGTGCGCACAGGTCGATGACACGACCAGTGAGGTCTTCGGTGGAACCGTTGCCGGCTTCCATCTTCATGCGCACGGTCGGGAACAGCGGGGTCAGGTTCTCGAAGAGAATCTTGTTCTTCGCGTTTTCCGGACGGTCGAAGTTGATCGTATCGACCTTGAGCAGCGCGAAGTAACGCTCGCCTTCCTTTGGAGGGCGGATCTTGCCAACGATGGTGTCACCGGTGCGCAAGTTGAAGCGACGGATCTGGCTCGGCGAGACGTAGATATCGTCCGGGCCGGCGAGGTAGGAAGCGTCCGCGGAGCGGAGGAAGCCGAAGCCGTCCTGGAGAATCTCCAGCACGCCATCACCGGAGATTTCCTCGCCGCTTTTTGCGTGCTTCTTGAGCAGGGAGAAAATCACGTCCTGCTTGCGCGAACGGGCCATATTTTCTATGCCCATCTGTTCGGCCAATTCGAGCAGTTCGGTAATCGGCTTTTGCTTGAGTTCAGTCAGATTCATATAGGAATGACGTAATCATTTATGGAGGGGGGAAATTAAGCTTTTGGCTTAATGAGGCCGCGCCGCAGAGAAGGCGACAGGATCGCGTACTTGTTCGAAAGGAGAGCGTCGGCGACGGCTTGCAGGGGGCAATGGAGAAACCAGTGCGGGGCCGAATGTAACACCTCGATTTACGAGCGTCTAGCCCTGGATAACGAAAAAGCCCCGCGATTTGCGGGGCTTTTGGCAGAACATTCGACGCTTAGATGTTGGCGTCGAGGAAAGCTGCCAGTTGCGACTTCGACAGCGCGCCGACCTTGGTGGCCTCGACGTTGCCGTTCTTGAACAGCATCAGGGTCGGGATACCACGCACGCCGTGCTTGGCCGGGGTTTCCTGGTTTTCGTCGATGTTCAGCTTGGCGACGGTCAGTTTGCCCTTGTAGGTCTCGGCAATTTCGTCCAGGACCGGAGCGATCATTTTGCAAGGACCGCACCACTCAGCCCAATAGTCGACCAGCACTGCGCCTTCGGCCTTGAGTACGTCAGCTTCGAAGCTAGCGTCGCTAACGTGTTTGATCAGATCGCTGCTCATGGAAATCTCCGGGGTAATCAGCAAAAAAACGTGGCCCATCATAGCTGCCCTTCCCAGGTTCAGGAAGCCGCAGTTGATTGAGTCTCGCTATGGAGATTGATGGCTTTGGGTATGGCCCGCTTCATGAAGCGGCCGGTGCGATGAACGAGATACCGGTACGCAACGCCGCATTACGTACATGTTCCTGCATGGTTTTTTGCGCCGAAACCGATGCCCGGCGGGCCAGGGCGCGAAGGATCTTGCGATGTTCCTGCCACGTCTCCATCGCCCGCTCCGCCCTGATGAACGGTAGTTTCTGGCTTTCCAGGAAGATATCGGCGCTGGCGGTGAGAATGCCCAGCATCGCCTGGTTGCCGCTGGCCAGCAGGATCCGCCGGTGGAACTCGAAATCGAGCCGCGCCGCCGCGTCGAAATCCCCCGCTTTCAACTCTCGGCGCATGGCCTCGACGTTGTCATCCAGGGCATCGAGCTCATCGGCGCTCAACGTGACGGCCGCCAACCCGGCCGCGAACCCCTCAAGGGCATAACGCAACTGAAAGATATCCACCGGCGAGGCCTGCGCGGCGAAGGGCCAACCCGGCGTTGGTTCGCTGCGTGGGGCTTGCGCCGGCGATTGCACGAATACCCCCCTCCCTGGCTGCACGCTAATCATGCCCAAGGCACTGAGCGATGAAAGCGCCTCGCGCAGTGAGGCCCGGCTCACCCCCAGCTGCAAGGCCAGGTCCCGTTGTGACGGCAGCGCATCCCCCGGGCCGAAACCTTGATCGGCGATCAGCTTGCGGATGCCTTGCAGGGCGACTTCCGGAACGGCACGAGAAATGGAATTCATGGTTTTTCAGGGAAACCGAGTCAATGAGCGGCTAGTTGTAAAGCTATTCGAAGCCCTCGGCAAGTCGTGCCCCAGCAGGGTTCGGCGGCTTGTATCAACGCTCGATAAAGGTGCGAAACGCGACGCAACTGTTCAGACCAGTCAGACCGATGCCCGCCAGCAAAATCGCGGCTTTGGTGGATCAGCAAGGCCTTTGGCATGGCCTGTGCTCTGTCCGATCAGAGAAATCACATCATCGACTGCGGAGATTCACCATGATCCAGCGTTGCAGCGTCCTGCTCACTGCCCTGTTTGCCAGCCTGATGCTTTGCCAATTGCCCGCCCACGCCGATGGCCTGGAAGACGTGGTCAAGCGCGGTACGCTCAAGGTTGCGGTGCCTCAGGATTTTCCACCGTTCGGCTCCGTGGGTCCGGACATGAAGCCACGCGGCCTGGACATCGATACGGCGAAACTGCTGGCCGACCAGCTCAAGGTCAAGCTTGAACTGACGCCCGTCAACAGCACCAACCGCATTCCATTCCTGACCACTGGCAAGGTCGACCTGGTGATTTCCAGCCTGGGCAAGAACCCTGAGCGTGAAAAAGTCATCGACTTCTCCAGCGCCTACGCGCCGTTCTACCTGGCCGTATTCGGCCCGCCTGATGCCGCCATCAACGGCCTGGACGACCTCAAGGGCAAGACCATCAGCGTCACCCGTGGCGCCATCGAAGACATCGAGCTGAGCAAGGTCGCCCCCGAAGGCACCACCATCAAGCGCTTCGAAGACAACAACTCGACCATCGCCGCCTACCTGGCCGGCCAGGTGGACCTGATCGCCAGTGGCAACGTGGTGATGGTGGCCATCAGCGAGCGCAACCCCAAGCGCGTTCCGGCGTTGAAAGTGAAACTCAAGGACTCGCCGGTGTACGTGGGCGTGAACAAGAACGAGCCGGCGCTGCTGGACAAGGTCAACCAGATCCTCGCTACGGCCAAGACCGACGGCAGCCTGGAGAAAAACGCCCAGACCTGGCTCAAGCAGCCGCTGCCGGCCGACCTCTGACCGTCGCTTGAGAGGCTGAGCATGGCTTATCAGTTCGATTTCCTGCCGGTGGTGCAAAACACCGAGCTGCTGTTGCGCGGCGCGCTGTTCACCCTTGAACTGACGGCCATCGGCGCTTTGCTCGGGGTCGGCCTGGGCATCGTCGGGGCGGTGGTTCGGGCGTGGAATATCCGTCCGTTCGCGGCGATCTTCGGCGTGTACGTGGAACTGATCCGCAACACGCCGTTCCTGGTCCAGTTGTTTTTCATCTTCTTCGGCTTGCCGTCCCTGGGCCTGCAGATTTCCGAGTGGCAGGCGGCGGTGCTGGCGATGGTGATCAACCTCGGCGCGTATTCCACCGAGATCATCCGGGCCGGCATCCAGGCTATCCCACGGGGGCAACTGGAAGCCGCCGCGGCACTCGCGATGAGCCGCTTCGAAGCGTTCCGCCACGTAGTCTTGCTGCCGGCACTGGGCAAGGTCTGGCCGGCGCTGAGCAGCCAGATCATCATCGTGATGCTCGGCTCCGCCGTCTGTTCGCAGATCGCCACCGAAGAGCTGAGCTTCGCCGCCAATTTCATTCAGTCGCGCAATTTCCGCGCGTTCGAAACCTACGCGCTGACGACGCTGATCTACCTGTGCATGGCGCTGTTGATCCGCCAGTTTCTCAACTGGGTCGGGCGTCGCTACATTGCCAGGAGCAGCCAATGAGCGATTTCACTTTCTGGGACGTGGTGCGCAACCTGCTCACCGGCCTGCAATGGACCCTGGCGCTGTCGCTGGTGGCGTTTATCGGCGGCGGTGTGATCGGCTTGCTGGTGATGGTGCTGCGCATCTCCAAACGCGCCCTGCCGCGTAATGTCGCCCGGACCTATATCGAGCTGTTCCAAGGCACGCCACTGTTGATGCAGTTGTTCCTGGTGTTCTTTGGCGTGGCCCTGGCCGGGGTGGAGATTTCCCCCTGGATGGCGGCGGCGATCGCCCTGACGCTGTTTACCAGCGCCTACCTGGCGGAGATCTGGCGCGGTTGCGTCGAGTCGATTTCCAACGGCCAATGGGAAGCGTCCGCGAGCCTGGCGCTCAACCCGCTGGAACAGTTGCGCTACGTGATCCTGCCCCAGGCGCTGCGGATTGCCGTGGCGCCGACCGTGGGCTTCTCCGTGCAGGTGGTCAAGGGCACGGCCGTGACGTCGATCATCGGCTTTACCGAACTGACCAAGACCGGCGGCATGCTCGCCAATGCCACGTTCGAGCCGTTCATGGTCTACGGCCTGGTGGCCCTCGGTTATTTCCTCCTTTGTTACCCCTTGTCCCTCAGCGCGCGCTACCTGGAAAGGAGACTGCATGCCTCTGCTTAGAATTTCCGCCCTGCATAAGTACTACGGCGATCACCACGTGCTCAAAGGCATCGACCTGAGTGTCGAGGAAGGCCAGGTGGTAGCGATCATCGGCCGCAGCGGTTCGGGAAAATCCACCTTGCTGCGCACCCTGAACGGTCTCGAATCGATTAACGACGGCGTGATCGAAGTCGATGGCGAGTACCTCGACGCGGCACGCGCCGACTTGCGCAGCCTGCGCCAGAAAGTCGGGATGGTGTTCCAGCAATTCAATCTGTTCCCGCACCTGACGGTCGGCGAGAACGTGATGCTCGCGCCACAAGTCGTGCAAAAAGTGCCCAAGGCCAAGGCGGCCGAGCTGGCGCGGCAGATGCTGGAGCGGGTCGGGCTCGGCGAGAAATTCGATGCCTTCCCGGACCGTTTGTCCGGCGGCCAACAGCAACGGGTAGCGATTGCCCGAGCCCTGGCGATGTCGCCGAAGGTGCTGCTGTGCGATGAAATCACCTCGGCCCTGGACCCGGAGCTGGTCAATGAAGTGCTCAGCGTGGTGAGGCAATTGG
Source organism: Pseudomonas sp. D1-1 (assembly GCF_051132225.1). Lineage (NCBI taxonomy): Bacteria > Pseudomonadati > Pseudomonadota > Gammaproteobacteria > Pseudomonadales > Pseudomonadaceae > Pseudomonas > Pseudomonas sp. D1-1. The sequence goes on from NZ_CP071676.1 coordinate 5,654,721, forward strand.
CCAAGGAAGGCATGACGCTGATCATGGTCACCCATGAAATGCGCTTTGCCCGGGAGGTAGGGGACAAGCTGGTGTTCATGCACCAGGGCAAGGTGCATGAAGTGGGGGACCCGAAGGTACTGTTCGCCGATCCGCAGACGGCCGAGCTGGCAAACTTCATCGGGACGGTGGAGCCTGCCTGATTTTTACTGCCAAAGAACACTCTGTGGCGAGGGGATTTATCCCCGCTGGGCTGCGCAGCGGCCCTAAAGCTATGAACTCAATCTTCTTGGCACGACGAGTTGCTTGGTTTGGGGGCCGCTTCGCAGCCCAGCGTGGATAAATCCCCTCGCCACAGAAGCATCCTGCGAATGGCTCTGGGTCAGTGGTTTGGATCAGGCGCGTTGGCGTAAGCGATCGATCGTGGCAGGATGGCAAGGTTATCGACCGAGACTTTTTGACCATGCCGCTATCCCAAGCCAAGAATCTGTCCCTGATCGCTGCCATAGACCTGGGCTCCAACAGCTTTCACATGGTCGTCGCCAAGGCCCAGAACGGGGAAATCCGCATTCTTGAGCGACTCGGCGAGAAGGTCCAGCTGGCCGCCGGTATCGACGAAGAACGTCAACTGAGCGAAGAATCCATCCAGCGCGGCCTCGACTGCCTCAAACGGTTTGCCCAACTGATCAACGGCATGCCCCTGGGCGCGGTGCGCATCGTCGGCACCAATGCCCTGCGCGAGGCGCGCAACCGCGGCGAATTCATCCGGCGCGCCGAAGAGATCCTCGGCCATCCGGTGGAAGTCATCTCCGGCCGTGAAGAGGCCCGCCTGATCTACCTGGGTGTTTCCCACACCCTGGCGGACACCCCGGGCAAGCGCCTGGTGGCGGACATCGGCGGCGGTAGTACCGAATTCATCATCGGCCAGCGCTTCGAACCACTGTTGCGCGAAAGCCTGCAGATGGGTTGCGTCAGCTTCACTCAGCGCTACTTCCGCGACGGCAAGATCACCCCGGCCCGCTACGCCCAGGCCTACACGGCGGCGCGCCTGGAAATCATGAGCATCGAGCACGCGCTGCACCGCCTGACCTGGGATGAAGCCATCGGCTCCTCGGGCACCATCCGCGCCATCGGCCTGGCGCTCAAGGCTGGCGGCCATGGCAGTGGCGAGGTCAACGCCGAAGGCCTGGCCTGGCTCAAGCGCAAAGTGTTCAAGCTGGGCGAATCGGACAAGATCGATTTCGAAGGCATCAAGCCTGATCGCCGGGCGATTTTCCCGGCGGGCCTGGCGATTCTCGAGGCGATTTTTGACGCCCTCGAACTGCAACGCATGGATCACTGCGAAGGTGCCCTGCGTGAGGGCGTGCTCTACGACCTCCTGGGGCGCCATCATCACGAAGACGTCCGCGAGCGCACCCTCGGCTCGCTCATGGAGCGTTACCACGTCGATCAGGAACAGGCGGCGCGGGTCGAGCGCAAGGCCCTCCACGCGTTCGACCAGGTGGCCGACGACTGGGACCTGAACGACGGTGTCTGGCGCGAACTGCTGGGCTGGGCCGCCAAAGTGCACGAAGTCGGCCTGGACATCGCCCACTACCATTACCACAAGCACGGCGCCTACCTGATCGAGCACTCGGACCTGGCGGGTTTCTCGCGCGAGGACCAGCAGATGCTTGCGCTACTGGTGCGTGGTCACCGGCGCAATATTCCCAAGGATAAATTCGCCGAGTTCGGCGATGACGGCATCAAGCTGATCCGCTTATGCGTGCTGTTGCGCTTCGCAATCCTCTTCCACCACATCCGCGGCACCCAGGAAATGCCCCAGGTAACCCTGCATGCCAATGGTGATCAACTGGATGTGATATTCCCGGACGGCTGGCTGGAAGAAAACCAATTGACCCAGGCCGACTTCGCCCAGGAAGCGGAATGGCTGACCCGGGTTGGGATTGTGTTGAATATTCACTGAGTCCAGCGACAAAGATCTTGTGGCGAGGGGATTTATCCCCGCTGGACTGCGAAGCAGCCCCAGAGAGGTTGGACTCAGTAAATCTGACGCACCGCGCTGCCAGGTTTTAGGGCTGCTGCGCAGCCCAACGGGGATAAATCCCCTCGCCACGAATAAATCCGCTCGCCTCAGACTGTGTAGCCTTAAGCAGTCGCCTCCAACCCTAACGAACCGCCAACACCGGGCTGCTAAGCCGATCCAGCAAGGTCGCCTGGGCACTGCGCGGGTTCTGGTTGCCGGTCGGTGTGTTGCGGATGTAACGACCGTCCGACTGCAGACTCCAACTGTGGGTGTTGTCGGTGAGGTAGCTTTCCAGCTCCTTCTTGACCCGCAGGATCAGCTTCTTGCCCTCCACCGGGAAGCAGGTCTCGACACGCTTGTCGAGGTTGCGCTCCATCCAGTCGGCACTGGAGAGGAACATTTGCTCCTCGCCGCCATTGAGGAAATAGAACACCCGGGTGTGCTCCAGGAAGCGCCCGATGATCGAGCGCACATGGATGTTGTGGGACACCCCCGGAATGCCCGGCCGCAGGCAGCACATGCCGCGTACCACCAGGTCGATGCGCACGCCCGACTGGCTGGCCTTATATAGCGCGCGAATGATCTTCGGATCAGTCAGCGAGTTGAATTTGGCAATGATGTGCGCGGGCTTGCCGTCCAGGGCGAACTGGGTTTCCCGGGCGATCATGTCGAGCATGCCCTTTTTCAGGGTGAACGGCGCATGCAGCAATTTTTTCATGCGCAGCGTCTTGCCCATGCCGATCAGTTGGCTGAACAGCTTGCCGACGTCCTCGCACAGCGCATCATCCGAGGTCAGCAGGCTGTAGTCGGTATACAGCCGAGCGTTGGCGGCGTGATAGTTGCCGGTGCCCAAGTGCGCGTAGCGCACAATCTCGCCGGCCTCGCGCCGCAGGATGAGCATCATCTTGGCGTGGGTCTTGTAGCCAACCACGCCGTAGATCACCACCGCGCCGGCCGCTTGCAGGCGGCTGGCCAGTTGCAGGTTGGATTCTTCGTCGAAACGCGCGCGCAATTCGATCACCGCGGTGACTTCCTTGCCGTTTCGCGCCGCGTCCACCAGGGCGTCGACGATCTCCGAGTTGGCGCCGCTGCGATACAACGTCTGGCGCACCGCCAATACGTGGGGATCCTTGGCGGCCTGGCGCAGCAAGTCGACCACCGGCGTGAACGACTCGAAGGGGTGCAGCAGGAGGATGTCCTGCTTGCTGACCACACTGAAAATGTTCTCGCTGTTTTGCAGCAGTTTCGGAATCTGCGGCGTAAACGGCGAGTATTGCAGCTCCGGATGGCTGTCCAGGCCGGTGATGCTGAACAGCCGCGTCAGGTTCACCGGACCATTGACCTGATACAGCTCGGTCTCGTGCAGGTTGAACTGCTTGAGCAGGTAGTCGGACAGATGTTTCGGGCAGGTGTCAGCCACTTCCAGGCGCACCGCATCGCCGTAACGGCGGGAGAACAGCTCGCCGCGCAGGGCGCGGGCCAGGTCTTCGACGTCCTCGGTGTCCACCGACAGGTCGGCGTTACGGGTCAGGCGGAACTGGTAGCAGCCCTTGACCTTCATGCCCTGGAACAGGTCATCGGCATGGGCGTGGATCATTGACGACAGGAACACATAGTTGTCGCCTGGCCCGCCGACATCTTCCGGCACGCGGATGATGCGCGGCAGCAGGCGCGGCGCCGGAATGATCGCCAGGCCGGAATCGCGACCAAAGGCATCGATGCCTTCCAGCTCGACGATGAAGTTCAGGCTCTTGTTTACCAGCAATGGAAACGGGTGCGTCGGGTCGAGGCCGATCGGGGTAATGATCGGGGCGATCTCGTCGCGGAAGTAACGGCGTACCCAAGTCTTGAGCTTGGTCGTCCAGTAGCGGCGACGGATGAAGCGGACCTGATGTTTTTCCAGCTCCGGCAGCAGAATGTCGTTGAGGATCGCGTACTGGCGGTCAACGTGGCCGTGTACCAGCTCGCTGATGCGCGCCAGGGCCTGGTGCGGTTGCAAGCCATCGGCACCGGCCTGCTCGCGGGCGAAGGTGATCTGTTTTTTCAGGCCGGCGACGCGAATCTCGAAGAACTCGTCCAGGTTGCTGGAAAAGATCAGCAAAAACTTCAGCCGCTCCAGCAGTGGATAGGACTCATCCAGTGCCTGCTCCAGCACGCGGATGTTGAATTGCAGTTGCGACAGCTCGCGGTGGATGTACAGGCTGCTGTCATCCAGGTTGGTGATCGCGATCGCCGGAGCAGGGGCCGGCTCGGGCACGGCCGCTGGAGCCGACTCCAGCTCCGGCGGCGTTTCGGCGGCTTGCTCGACCACGGGCTGAGCGTCTTTTACGGCAACTTCTGTGAGTCCTTCGGTATTCATCGCAAGTTCCTGGGAGGCTATTTCTGCTCTCGTAACAATTGGGCGGCGCGCACGGCAAAGTAGGTCAGGATGCCATCAGCACCCGCACGTTTGAAAGCGGTCAGGGACTCGAGAATCACCCCTTCGCTCAACCAGCCGTTCTGGATCGCGGCCATGTGCATCGCATACTCGCCGCTGACCTGATAAACAAAGGTCGGTACTTTGAATTCTTCCTTTACCCGGCAAAGAATGTCGAGATAAGGCATCCCCGGCTTGACCATGACCATGTCTGCGCCTTCTGACAAGTCGGCAGCCACTTCGTGCAAGGCTTCATGGGTGTTGGCCGGGTCCATCTGATAGGAGGCCTTGTTGGCCTTGCCCAGGTTCAGGGCCGAGCCGACCGCGTCGCGGAACGGACCGTAGTAGGCGCTGGCGTACTTGGCCGAATAGGCCATGATGCGCACGTTGACATGGCCGGCCACTTCCAGGGCTTCGCGGATCGCCTGGATGCGACCGTCCATCATGTCGGATGGCGCCACGACCTGGGCCCCCGCTTCGGCGTGGGACAACGCTTGCCTGACCAGTGCATCGACGGTGATGTCGTTCTGCACGTAGCCTTCTTCGTCGAGAATGCCGTCCTGACCGTGGGTGGTGAACGGATCCAGCGCCACGTCGGTAATCACACCGAGCTCCGGGAAGCGCGCGCGCAGGGCACGGGTCGCGCGCTGGGCAATACCCTCGGGGTTCCAGGCTTCGGCGGCGTCCAGCGATTTGAGCGCTGGCGGGGTGACCGGGAACAGCGCCAGCGCCGGGATACCCAGTTCCACCCACTCGGCCGCCGCTTCGAGCAGCAAGTCGATGGTCAGGCGCTCCACGCCCGGCATCGACGCCACCGCTTCACGACGGTTCTCCCCGTCCAGCACGAACACCGGCAGGATCAGGTCATTGGTGGTCAGCACATTTTCACGCACCAGCCGACGGGAGAACTCATCACGGCGGTTGCGGCGCAGACGGGTGGCGGGGAACAGACGATTGGCGGGGGTAAAGCTCACGGCAGACTCCTGAGCCCGCAGACGGGCGAGCGTGACAGTTATAAGCGGTCATTATGACGAACACATGACAGTTGTGCTGAAGCGCGACCACTAGTCGCAGCGATTGTCTTCTGTAGGAAATGTTCACGTCGAGACACATTTCGATACTTTCCTGAATGTGTCTGAAGGGTTAGGCTGCGCGTTCATTTCGCCAGCACCCAGACAATGCTCCAACAATTTCTGCATGACTTCGGCTACTTGGCCCTGTTTATCGGCACGTTCTTCGAAGGCGAAACCATCCTCGTGCTCGCAGGCTTCCTGGCGTTCCGTGGCTACATGGACATCAACCTGGTGGTGGTCGTGGCATTTTGCGGCAGCTACGCGGGCGATCAGCTGTGGTACTTCCTGGGCCGCAAACATGGCCGCAAGCTCCTGGCGCGCAAGCCGCGCTGGCAGTTGATGGGGGATCGCGCGCTGGAGCACATCCGCCGCCATCCGGACATCTGGGTACTGAGCTTTCGCTTCGTCTACGGTTTGCGCACGGTGATGCCGGTGGCGATCGGCCTCTCTGGCTATCCACCGGGTCGCTACCTGCTGCTCAACGGTATCGGCGCGGCGATCTGGGCCACGGCCCTGGCGGCTGCCGCGTACCACTTTGGCGCGGTGCTCGAAGGCATGCTGGGCAGCATCAAGAAATACGAACTGTGGGTACTTGGCGCCCTGCTGGTTCTGGGCTTGGGCCTATGGCTGCGTCGACGCATCAAGAACGCACGGCTGGCCAGACAAGTCCTTGCGGCAGAACGTCTCGAACAAGCCAAGTCCGCCGAAACTACGACGCCAGGCGAGTGAGACGGTTGCGGCAATAGTACAAGCCGATGCCACTGATCAGGCTGTAGCTGAGCAAGCCAACCCAGGCCACCGGGCTGGCCGGCCATAACCCGGACAGCGGCGCCAGCCACACCAGCGGCAGGTTCGCAGCCAGGCGCAAAACCTCAAGCCTCAGCGCCCACGGGCGATTCTCCAGAGCCGCGCCCAACACGAACAGACCCAACGCTACCGCTCCCCACCCCAACACCAGGGCAGTGGCCGGCAGGCTGTTTTCCAGGTTCATCAAATAACTGCCCAGGGCGATGTAGAAGCAAAACTGCAGCGCCACGTACCCTTGCTGGCGTCCGGCCAGGGGCACTTCGAATTTGCGGAACCGGCTCAGGTCCGGCTTGTTCAGCGGGTACCTGGCGGCCACATCGGCTGGCCGCCAACCGGTGGGCATGAACCAGATCCGCAGCTTGTCCCACCAGCGCTCGGCGCGCCGGGCATCGGCCCACAGTTGCGCATAGAACTGCAGATTGGCCCACAACGGATTCCAGCTCGCCAGTGGCGTGGTCACGCCGAAAATGACCGGCTCGTTGTCGTCCTCTTCCTGGAAGGTGCCAAACAGACGGTCCCAAATAATGAACACGCCGCCGTAGTTGCGATCCATGTAGAGAGGGTTCTGTGCATGGTGGGCACGATGATTGGATGGCGTGACGAAGCACCACTCCAGCCAGCCGAGCTTGGGGATGTGCTGGGTATGCACCCAGAACTGATACAGCAGGTTCAACGCCGCGACACCGACGAACACCAGCAGCGGCACGCCCAGCACCGCCAGCGGCAGGTAGAAGATCCAGCTCAGCAGGAAACCGCTGCTGGTCTGGCGCAACGCCGTGGAGAGGTTGTAGTCCTCGCTCTGGTGGTGCACCGAATGGGCGGCCCAGAGGATGTTGCGCTCGTGGCCCAAGCGGTGCAGCCAGTAGTAGCAGAAGTCATAGAACACAAAGGCGAATGCCCAGGTCCAGGCCTGGTCGGTCGGCCATTGAAAGACCGCCAGATGCTCCAGGGCAAAGGCATAGGTCACCAGGCCCACGCCCTTGGTCAACAACCCCGTCGTGGTCGACAGCACACCGGTGCTCAGGCTGTTGATCGCGTCCGCCAGGCGATAGTGGCTCACGCCACGCCAGCGATCGGCCAGCAACTCGACGGCAATCAACACGAAGAAAAACGGCACGGCATACAGGATGAAATTCATGACGCGACCCGGGCATGCAAGGCAGGAAGGAGCTGGCAGATTAGGTGTAGCTGCCGGATCCCCCTATGGCAACGAGTGACAAATTAGTAGACATTTAACGCCATGAATCTGGAGAAAAGCCCATGAGCAAAAAAGTTGCAGTGATCCTTTCCGGCTGTGGCGTGTACGACGGCGCAGAGATCCACGAAAGCGTGATCACTTTGCTGCGTCTCGACCAGCGCGGCGCGCAGGTCCAGTGTTTCGCCCCCAACATCGCCCAATTGCATGTCATCAATCACCTGACCGGTGAGGAAATGCCCGAGAGCCGCAACGTGTTGGTGGAATCGGCGCGCATCGCCCGGGGAAATGTGAAAGACCTGCGCGAAGCCAGGGCCGAGGACTTTGATGCGCTGATCGTGCCCGGCGGCTTCGGCTCGGCGAAAAACCTCTCCAACTTTGCCGTCGAAGGCGCCGGTTGCAGCGTCCAGCCGCAAGTCCTGGCGTTGACCGAAGCCTTCGCCGAGGCCGGCAAGCCGGTTGGGCTGATCTGCATCTCACCGGCCCTGGCGGCGAAAATCTACGGCCCTGGGGTGACCTGCACCATCGGCACGGACGCCGACACCGCCGCTGCCGTGACCAAGATGGGCGGGACTCATGAAGAGTGCCTGGTCACCGATATCGTCGAAGACACCGCGCGCAAGCTGGTCAGCACCCCCGCCTACATGCTGGCGCAGAACATCAGCGAAGCGGCTTCGGGGATCAACAAGCTGGTGGACCGGGTGCTGGAGCTGACGCACGAGAATGATGAGTGACCACACACAATCAACTGTGGGAGCGAGCTTGCTCGCGATGGCGTCAACTCAGTCGCATAAGTGCTGACTGACACACCGCTATCGCGAGCAAGCTCGCTCCCACAGGGAATCGGACACATTCAGGAGATTCGAGACAACCGCGTCAATATCCGATCCAGCGCATTGGCAAATCCCTGCTTGTCCCGCTCGCTGTACGCCGCCGGGCCACCGCCCATGTGGCCCTGTTCCCGCAAGTCGGTGAACAGGTTGCGCACCGCCAGTCGATCGCCCATGTTCTGCGCGTCGAACTCCTTGCCCCTCGGGTCAAGGGCTGCGACGCCTTTCTTTACCAGGCGGTCGGCCAGCGGCACGTCGCTGCAGATCACCAGTTCACCCGGGACGGCATGCTCCACCAGATAATCGTCCGCCGCATCAGGCCCGCTGGGCACCACGATCAGCTTCACCAGAGCCAGGCCCGGCTTGATCTGCGGCTGCCCGGCCACCAGTACTACTTCAAACTGGCGCTTCAAGGCGAACTTGACCACCAGTTCCTTAGCGGCCTTGGGGCAGGCGTCGGCGTCGATCCATACACGCATCGGGTTATTCCTCTCTAAAAGCTTCGCGAGCGGGCTCGCTCCCACGATGGATAGCCTACCTCCTGTGGCAGCGAGCTTGCTCGCGATTATGAGCGCAGCGAATGCTTTTTCAGGAAACCTGCACCCGACGTTTCTCCGCCACCCAACTGCGCCCGTACAGCACAACGATCGCGATGATCGCTACCGCCTGGGCCGCCAGGGAATAAGCATCGGCATGGATGCCCAGCCAGTCGAACTCGAAGAACGCCACCGGCCGCGTGCCGAAGATTCCGGCTTCCTGCAAGGCCTTCACGCCATGACCGGCAAATACCACCGACAACGCACACAGCAAACCGGCGTTGATGCTGAAGAACAGCGCCAGCGGCAATTTCGCCGAGCCGCGCAAGATCACCCAGGCCAGTCCCACCAGCAGCACCAGCGCCGTCGCGCCACCGGCCAACACCGCGTCATGCCCGGCCGGGCCGGCCTGCAGCCACAGGGTTTCGTAGAACAGGATCACCTCGAACAGCTCTCGATAGACCGAGAAAAATGCCAGGATCGCGAAACCGAAACGGCCTCCGCCGCCGACCAGGCTGCTCTTGATGTAATCCTGCCAGGCCGCCGCGTGACGCCGATCGTGCATCCACACGCCCAACCACAGCACCATCACGCTGGCGAACAACGCCGTCGCGCCTTCGAGCAATTCGCGCTGCGCGCCACTGACATCGATTACGTATGCGGCGAGCGCCCAGGTCGCCAGGCCGGCCAGCAGCGCCAGGCCCCAGCCAACGTTGACGCTGCGCACCGCCGACTGCTGGCCAGTGTTGCGCAAGAACGCCAGGATCGCCGCCAGGACCAGGATCGCCTCCAGGCCTTCGCGCAGCAGGATCAGCAAGCCCGAAATGTAGCTCAGCGACCAGCTCAAGCCATCGCCACCGAGCAGGCCGGCGGACTCTTTCAACTTGGCCTTGGCCGCGTCCAGGCGTTGCTCGGCCTGCTCGACCGGCAAACCGTCCTGCAAGGACTGACGGTAGGCCATCAAGGCCTTCTCGGTATCTTTACGGACGTTGGCGTCGACATTGTCCAGTGAGCTTTCCACCAGCTCGAAGCCTTCCAGGTACGCTGCCACCGACAAGTCGTAGGCCTGGTCGTGGTCACCTGTGCGATACGCCGCGATGCTCTTGTCCAGGGTAGCGGCGGTGTAGTCAAGCAACTGCGCCGGGCCGCGCTGCACCTGCGGTGGCTGGGCGCGCTGGGCGCGGAACGTCGCCGCTGCCGTGGGCCCCTGGGCGGCGAGGACTTCGGCCGGGGTCTGGCGGGCCAGGTCGGCAAGGTTGAAGGCCTGCTGGCCCTTGGCCGCAGCCGGGTCGGCGCTGAAGCTGGCGATGTAGGTCGCCAGGTCCCAGCGTTGACGGTCGTCGAGCTGATCGGCGAAGGCCGGCATATCGGTGCCTTCGACGCCCATGCCCAGGGTGTTGTAGATCGCGTAGAGGCTCAGCCGATCCAGGCGCTGCCCGTCGCGCAGGTTCGAGGGCGGCGGCTCCAGGCCGACACCCGCCGGACCGTCGCCGGCACCGCTGTCACCATGGCACACCGAGCAGTTCTGGGCATACAACGGCGCCCCGCGCGTCGGGTCCGGGGTGATCACCGGCGCCTGGCTGACCTCATAGGCTACAGCCAGCCTGGCCCCCAGCTGCCGCGCCAGACGGGCCACGTCAGCGCCGTCCTGGCGCTGGCTGATCGCACTGCGCAACGTACCGATGCCTTGCGTCAGCTCAGCTTTCTCCGGCTTGCCTGGCAGCGCGGCGACCAGCCCTTCCAGCACTTGAGTGAATTCCAGTTGCTCGCGATATTCGGCATCGTCGATGACCTTCCCCGCGTCGACGGTCGCCGGGTAATCCGCCCCGATGTAATCCAGCAAGTGCAGCGCCTGTGGCGCGCCTTCAACAGTGTCAGCCAGCAGATCGGCACTGCAAAGCGCAAGCATCGGCAGCGCAATCCAGGCCAGAAAACGAAACGGGGCAGTCATGAATGACTCTCGATTGGAAATAAGAAGTAACACATTGTTCACTTCCAATGCGCTTGGCTCAAGCACCGATGTGTTCCGGCCAAGCATTTTCATCGGATCTTCATGCTTTGAAGATGACATCACAAAAACATCATTTAGAAACTAAAAAGCCACTACACAAGCAAATCCACTGCTTATAATGCGCCGCCTACTTATTAGAAGAAGGCATAAAAGCTCCTCTGGACTTGAGGAACCGACGGCGCAAAAGCGCCTGTCCGTGGATCGCCCCAGCCCGACCCGCACCCCCCGGCTGATACTCAGGGAAGAAGTGTTCATGGCATCCCGTGCTCTTTTCTCGGTCGCCCTCGGCGCGATCACCTTGCTGTCCGGCTGCTCGGCGTTTCGCAACTACGACAGCGAACTGGCCCAGACCAATCAGCAACTGGCCTCGGGCAACGTCGACGCGGCATTGACCCTGCTGGAAAAAAACAACACCAGCAAAGACAAAGACCTGCTTTATTTCTTTGAAAAGGGTGAGCTGCTGCGTGCCAAGGGCGACCTGTCCGGCAGCCAGACCGCCTGGACCAGCGCCGACCAGCAAGTCGGGCAGTGGGAAGACGCCGTCAAGCTCGATACCGCCAAGTACGTTGCGCAGTTCGGCAGTTTCCTGGTCAACGACAAAGTCCGGCGCTATGAGGGTTATGACTATGAAAAGGTGATGCTCACCACTCAGATGGCGTTGAACCTGCTGGCGGTGAATGACTTCGACGGCGCACGGATGCAGATCAAGAAGACCCACGAGCGCGAAGCCGTGATCGCCGACCTGCGCGACAAGGAATACCTCAAGCGCGAGGAAGACGCCGAGAAACAGGGGGTCAAGACCGAATACAAGGACCTCAAGGGTTATCCGGTCGCCAGCCTTGACGCCCCTGAAGTGGTCAGCCTGAAAAACAGTTACCAGAGCGCGTTCAGCCATTACCTGGCAGGTTTCGTCTACGAAGCCCTGGGCGAGAAAGATCTGGCCGCGCCGGGTTATCGCAAGGCCGCCGAACTGCGTCCCAACACCCCGCTGCTGGAACAGGCGCTGCTCAACCTCGACAAGCCTGCCGCAAAGGACGACGACAGTGACGTCCTGATTGTGGTGCAGAGCGGCCTGGCGCCATCCCGTGACTCGATGCGAATCCCGCTGCCCTTGCCGATCAGCGGCAATGTGGTCATCACGCCACTGTCCTTCCCGCTGATCAAGCCGGACACCTCCACCGCGACCTTCGCCCAGATCGGCGTCGACGGCCGCCAGTTGGACCTGACCCAGCTCAACAGCACCACCGCCATGTCGCGCCGGGCCCTGCGCGACGACATGCCGGGGATCATCCTGCGCACGACCGTGCGGGCCATCACCCGTGGCGTCGCACAGAAACAGATCAACGAAACCAACCCGCTGGCCGGCCTGGCCGTGGGCATCACCTCGGCCGTGCTCGAAGGCGCCGACACCCGGACCTGGCGCACCTTGCCGGACTACACCCAAGTGGTGCGCCTGCGCCTGAAGAAGGGCGAACACCAGGTCACCCTGCCAAGCGCGGTAGGCGGCTCGGTGGTCAAGGTCAAGGTTGATCAGCGTTACCAGGTCATCAGCCTGCGGGCGGTGGGCAGCCAGGTCTTCGCCGGCGGCCTCGCGGCCCAGGTGATCCCGAGCGCCAACCCGACCGCCATCGCCCTCAAGCAACCTTAAGAACGGAGTCTTGTTCACATGCGTTTAAAACTGATCGCCGTCGGCGCCCTGGCCTTGCTGGCCGGTTGCGCCACCCCACCACCACCGGAGCAGGGCACTGCCGCCAGCAAGGTCGTGGCGATGGGCAAGACAAAAAACATCGTGGTCGGCGCCATGCGCGTCGCCCGCGAAAACGGCTACATGACCGTCAACGTGCAGTTGAGCAACACCAGTTTCAATAACAAGACGATGTATTACCGCTTCGCCTGGCTGGGACCGGAAGGCTTCCCGATCGCCGAAGAGGAAAGCTGGAAAACCCTGACGCTGTATGGCGAACAGACCCGCTTCCTGCCGGCCATCGCACCGACGCCCAAGGCCGTGGACTTCCGTTTGGAAATCAATACCCCTTGAGCCCTGTTCCAGTCGATCAGGTCAGCACCAGCCCCGTGGCACGGCCTGCCCTGGTTGGCACTGCGACTAATTCATTTATTCCTTTAGAGAGCACCTAAATGTTCCTACGCATCTCCTCCCTCGCCCTCGCCGCCCTGCTGGTCAGCGGCTGCGCCAACAACTCGCCGGTCCTGGGCAACAAGAACATCAGCTATGGCGACACCAAGGCCGTGGAAACCGTCACCAACGAGTTCGGCTCCACCGACTTGCAGATGATCGCCGAGTCGATGACCCGCTCCCTCGCCCAGTCCGGCATCCTGCAGGGCCGTCCGGTGGTGCAGGTCTACGACGTGAAGAACAAGACCAGCGAGTACATCGATACTCGCGAGATCACTACCAGCATCAAGACCCAACTGATGAAAACCGGCGCGGCACGCTTTGCCAGTGACAACAATGCCATGGACAGCCAGGTCGACCAGCTCAAGCTGCAGAACCAGAGCGGCCTGTACAAAAAAAGCACAGTGGCCAAGACCGGCAACATGATCGCCGCCAAGTACCGCATCGAGGGTTCCATCAGCTCGATCGTCAAGCGCAGCGAAGACTACAAGGACGTCTTCTACAAATTCAGCCTGCAACTGATCGATGTCGAAAGCGGTCTGGCCGAATGGATGGACGAGAAAGAAATCCGCAAGACCACGGAGCGTTAAGCCATGCGTACATGGATCGGCATCATGGCCCTGGCCTGCGCATTCAGTGCGCAGGCGGCCCCAAGAGTTGCAGTGACTGACCTGGCGTACCAGCAACGCGTGGAAGAATACATCCACACCGTTTCGGCCCAGAGCAACTTCCAGGCGAACCCGTACAGCGCCAGCGCGTCGTCGAGCTACGAAGAGATGGAAGCGACCAGCAGCTACATCGAGCAAGGCGAACTGCGCAAGTTCACTGGCGACATCAAGGGCGAGATCCTGCGCAGCGGTATGTTCCAGCTGGTGCAGGGCACGCCGCACACCGCATCGTCCACGGGCGATGTCTATGACGTGATCAAGCGAATCAAGGCCGGGCATTTCAAGGGCGCCGACTATGTGCTGTTCGGCACCGTGTCGGACATCGATTTCACTCGGGACATCAACGAGCTGGGCACTGCCGACAGCTACTCGGCGGTGCTTGCACTGTCGCTGGTGGCGGATTTCAGCCTGATCAACACCAAGACCTATGAAATCACCTCGGCCTTCACCGCCATGGGCGAGGGCCAGGACACCAAGCTGTTGAACCACCGGGACGTGCGTATCAGCCTCAATCGCCCACGGGTCGTGCGCGAAGTGTCCAAGGCGTTGGGTGAAGACGTGGCGCGGCAGTTGAGCGAGCAGCTCGGTGGCCCGAGCCATGAACAGCCTGGCGAGCCGGTGCAGCGCAATAACCTGCCGAGGGATACCGCGCCGGTAATCCTGCGCTGAGCAATACTGAGGGGCACTTTTGTGGCGAGGGGATTTATCCCCGCTGGGGTGCGAAGCACCCCTTGAAATTCTACGAGCGCTGCGCACTCGAGCGGGGATAAATCCCCTCGCCACAGAAGCGCCCTGGCACAAGTTTGGCGTTACACCGCAGCCCTGCGAATCGTCGCCAGCAGACCTGCCGCGCCGATGAACAGCCCGGCGAAGGTCCGGTTCATCCGCCGTTGCTGTTTCGGGGTACGCAACAGGCGCAAGACCTTGGATGCCAGCCCGGTGTACCCGGCCATGACAATGAGGTCGACGCAGATCATGGTCACGCCCAGGATCAGGTATTGCTTGACCAACGGGGCATGAGGATCGATGAACTGCGGCAGCACCGCGAGCATGAATACCAGCGCCTTGGGGTTGCTGATGTTCACCAGGAAACCGCGAAACACCAAGGCCAGGGGTTTGCCGATGGGGCGCACCGCCGCGTCGTCGCTAAGGTCTGCGGGAATGGCCCGCCATTGCTTGACGCCCAGATAGACCAGGTACGCCACGCCGAACCACTTGATTGCGTAGAAGGCGGTAGCTGACGCGGTGAGAATCGCGCCAACACCGGCGGCGACAATCACGATCTGCAACGCCAGGCCCAATTGCAGGCCCAGGGCGTTCCAGTAGCCACGCCAGAAACCGTATTGCAGACCGCTGGACATCGATGCAATGGCACCGGCGCCCGGCGAAAGGCTGATGACCCAGCAGGCGGCGAAGAACGCCAGCCACGTTTCCAGCAACATCGCACACCTCGGCTCAGTTCCGTCGAAACGAATAAGCTAATGCGCCGTCGTGCGGATAACCACCGTTTTTTTCATAACCCGCCCAGGGATCGGACTACTCGACGAAACCGCCGACCGGAAACGCTTCGCTGCCGCGCCAGCGCCGGACCGAACGCTGGAAGAACAGACTGTTGGGCACCTGCACCATGGAGCTGCCGGTACCGAGTTCCTCGGGTTCGATCAAGGTGGTGTAGAGCAGGTTGATCGCCACCACCCGCCCCTTGATGCCAGGCTTGTCGGTGGCCTCGACCAGCTCGACCACGTCACCCAGTCGGAACGGGCCGACGGTGTAGATCAGAATGGCGCAGAGCAGGTTCGACAGCACGCTCCAGATGGCGAAGAACGCCACCGCCGCAACGGCAACGAACCCAGACAGCGCGGTCCACAGCACCGTAGCCGAGACGCCGAGGCGTTCGAGCGCCACCAGTACCGCGCTGCCCATGATCAGCCAGCGCAGCACACCGCGCAGGATGATCACCAATTGGGGCGGCAGTGGGTAACGTTCACCGAGCCCGGTGAGGAAGCGCGCGACGACACGCTGGGCAACATAACCGACCAACAGAATCAGCAGGATTTGCACACCGAGCCAGATCGGCTCGATCCACATGACGGGTATAGGCAGGGACAACGCTTCCATCAGGACAACGCCTCCAGCTCCGCTTGCAGGTTTTCCAGCAACTCCAGGGCTTGCATCCACGCCTCCTCAAGTTCCGCTTCTCGAACTTTCAGCCTGGCCTGTTCAGCCAGCAGATCACGCAGCTCGTCCTTGCGCGCTGCCTCGTAGAGACCGCTGTCGCCAAGGCTGGTTTCGA
Source organism: Pseudomonas sp. D1-1 (assembly GCF_051132225.1). NCBI lineage: Bacteria > Pseudomonadati > Pseudomonadota > Gammaproteobacteria > Pseudomonadales > Pseudomonadaceae > Pseudomonas > Pseudomonas sp. D1-1. Next base: position 5,670,689 of record NZ_CP071676.1, read on the forward strand.
TTTTCTGCAGCTTTTCATGCAGTTTGCCCAACTCGGCTTCGAGCTTGTCGGCCTCGCGCTTGTGCGGCGCCAACTGCTGACGCAACGCTGCCGCGGCCTGGCGCTGGGCCTTCTTGTCGGTTTTGTCCGGGTTCACCGGGGTGCTGCTGACCGGTGCGTTGCGCTGGCGATATTCCACCAGCCAGCGCGCATAGTCTTCGAGATCGCCATCGAACTCCTCGACCTTGCCGTCGGCCACCAGGAAGAAGTTGTCCGTGGTGCTCTTGAGCAAATGCCGGTCGTGGGAGACCACCAGCACCGCGCCGCTGAACTCTTGCAAGGCCATGGTCAGGGCCAGGCGCATCTCCAGGTCCAGGTGGTTGGTCGGCTCGTCGAGCAGCAACAGGTTCGGCCGGTCCCAGGCGATCAACGCCAGCGCCAGGCGCGCCTTCTCGCCACCGGAGAAATTCAGCACCGGCTCGTCGATACGCGCGCCGCGAAAGTCGAAACCACCGAGAAAATCGCGCAGAGTCTGTTCACGTTCGGTCGGCGCCAGGCGTTGCAGATGCAACAGTGGGCTGGCCTTGGCATCGAGCGAGTCCAACTGATGCTGGGCGAAGTAGCCGACCACCGTGTTTTCGCCGCGCGTCAGGCGTCCGGCCAAGGGCTGGAGCTCGCCAGAGAGGTTCTTGATCAGGGTCGACTTACCGGCACCGTTGGGCCCCAGCAGACCGATCCGCGCGCCTGGGGTCAGTTGCAGCTTGACCTTCTCCAGCACGGTCTTGTCGCCGTAGCCCAGGCGCGCGTCGGACAGGTCGATCAGCGGACTGGAGATCTTGCTCGATTCGCGGAAGACAAAATCGAATGGTGAGTCGACGTGGGCCGCCGACAGTTCTTCCATCCGCTCCAGCGCCTTGATCCGGCTCTGGGCCTGGCGGGCCTTGGTAGCCTGGGCCTTGAAGCGGGCAATGTAGCTTTCCATGTGCGCACGTTGCGCCTGTTGCTTCTCGTAGGCCTGCTGTTGCTGGGCCAGACGTTCGGCACGGGCACGCTCGAAGGCACTGTAGCCGCCGCGGTACAAGGTGAGCTTGCGCTGGTCGACATGGGCTACGTGATCCACCACGGCGTCGAGGAAGTCGCGGTCGTGGGAAATCAGCAGCAGTGTACCGGGGTAACTCTTGAGCCACTCTTCGAGCCAGATGATCGCGTCCAGATCCAGGTGGTTGGTCGGCTCGTCGAGCAGCAACAGGTCCGACGGGCACATCAGGGCCTGCGCCAGGTTCAGGCGCATCCGCCAGCCACCTGAGAAGTCGCCGACCTGGCGATCCATCTGTTCGTTGGTAAAGCCCAGGCCGGCCAACAATTTACGTGCCCGGGCGTCCGCAGTGTAGCCGTCGGCACTGTCGAGTTCCGAGTGCAGGCGCGCCTGGGCGGCACCGTCATGGGCGGCTTCGGCCGCGGCGAGATCGCGCTGCACCTCACGCAGACGCAGGTCGCCATCGAGCACATAATCCACGGCCAGGCGCTCGAGTGTATCGACCTCCTGACGCATGTGGGCGATGCGCCAATCCGCCGGCAGGAAGCAATCGCCGGAGTCCGGGTGCAACTCGCCGCGCAGCAAAGCGAACAGGCTCGATTTGCCGGCGCCGTTGGCACCGATGAGGCCAGCTTTGTGGCCGGCGTGCAGGGTCAGCTCGGCGTCTTCTAGCAGACGTTGCGGGCCACGCTGTAAAGTCAGGTTCTGAAGTCGAATCATAATGGCGGCGGAGTCTACCAGCTTCGCTCGCAACTGGCGCGAGTAGCACGATGTCCTCTGATCTGTGGAGCTTTTCGATCAACCTTTATGCCAGGCCTGGCGTGGAAGCGGCGTGCCTGGCGTTGCAGGCAGAAGGCGCGAACGTCTGTCTGGTGCTTTGCGGGCTGTGGCTGGAACAACGCGGGGTAACCTGTGATGAGCAGAGGTTGCAGCAACTTAGGCACGTGGCCGGCCCCTGGGACGCAGCCGTCGTCCAGCCATTGCGGACGTTGCGCACACAATGGAAAGACCTCGCCCGCCAGGACGCCGGGCTGGGTAGCCTGCGCGAACAGATCAAGAAACTGGAGCTGGAGGCCGAACGACAATTGCTGGAGCGGCTGGAAGCCGCGGCAGGGGACTGGCCCAAGGGCCAGGATGAAGCGACAGCGCAGTGGCTGCAGAGGCTGGTGGCGAATGCCGGCCAAACCAACCGCGACGCGCTGCATCGGCTGCGCGTCGCGGCAGTCACCCCTTAGGAAGCGCGGGGCGGAGTAGTACTCGGCGCGGTGGTTACGCTTGGGTTCACCGCTGGCGCCGGCGTGCTGGTCGTTGGCGCAGGCGTCACTGCGGCCGCTGGTGCTGGCGCGGCAGGCTTGGCAACCGGAGCCGTCACCGGTTTTGCAGCAGCAGGCTTTTTCACGGCAGGCTTCGCAGCGGGTTTGGCTGCAGGTTTTGCAGCGGCCGGCTTGGCCGTTGCCGGCTTGGCGGCTGGTTTGGCTGCTGCGGGTTTTGCCACGGCCTTTACAGGTGCTTTGACGGGAGCCTTGGCAGCAGCAACCGGCTTGGCCGCCGATTTGACAGCAGGCTTGGCGGCAGCGGGTTTGGCAGCGGCAGCCTTGGCGGCCGGCTTCGCGGCAGCAGGTTTGGCCGCCGCTTTCGCAGCAGGCTTGGCAGCGGCGGTCTTCGTCGCAGCGGGTTTGGCAGCAGCGGTTTTAGCGGCAGGCTTGGCGGCAACTTTTGCGGCTGGTTTGGCGGCAACAGGCTTGGCAGCAGCAGCTTTGACGGCAGGCTTGGCAGCTGCTTTCACGGCCGGTTTTTTCGCCACAGGTTTCGCAGCGCTGGCAGCGCCTGGTTTCACGGCAGGTTTGGCAGCAGGCTTGCTGGCAACTTTGGCGACTGGCTTGACGGGCGCCTTGGCCGCAGTTTTTGCCGCGACAGGTTTAGCCGCTGGCTTCTTGGCCGATACAGCGGCAGGCTTGGCCGCGCGAAGGCTCAGCGCCTTGCCGGCGGCTTCTTGAACGCGACCGACACCTTGGGCCAGCTTCAGGCTTTCCTGGGCATCACGCTTGAGTTGCAGGATGTAGGCGCGGGTTTCGGATTGACGATCCTTCAAGGCATCGAGCAGGTCTTCGAGTTCCTTCACGGCATCCTTGGCCTTGGTTTGTGCCTTGGCCTTGCCGGCGGTTGCCGCGTCTTGCAGCTTGGTTCGCGACTTGTGCAGTTTTTCCTGCGCCTTGCCGCGTTGTTTTTCCAGCTTGGCGAGCAGTTTTTCAGCATCAGCCAGAGCTTGGGAGCAGGCATTTTCCAGATGCTCGAGCAAGCTGCCCGACAATTGTTGGAGCAAGTGCAACGGAGTGTTTACAGGCTTCTTGGTGGCCGACATGGTTTACCTCCTGACTGACGTGAGTGCGGCTCATACTAGACCTCTGCTGCAACCGCCGCTAGGGCATGTTGACACTACACAAGGCGTTGCGTTGCACGAGGCAAAAAATAGTCTGCAGCACTGCCAGGACAAATCGCTTCGAGCGTTATCGACACTGGCATAATCCCTAAAATCGAGGGCGGAGAACGTACACATGTCGCGTCACCTTTTTTTATTTCTTTGCATGGTTTTCTCCCTGGCTCAGGCCGCTGAAAAATCCGACGCCAACGACGGTCGCGACCTGGCCTACAGCCTCGGCGCCAGCCTGGGCGAGCGCCTGCGTCAGGACGTGCCGGACCTGCAGATCCAGGCGCTGGTCGAAGGCTTGCAGCAGGCCTATCTGGGTAAACCGTTGGCCCTGGCAGATGAACGCATCGAACGGATCCTGGCCGAACATCAGGCGCAACTCCTGGCGCAGTCGTCCACGCCGCAAACGCAAATGGCGCTGAAGAGCGAGCGGAAATTTCTCGATGAGGAAAAAGGCCGGCCGGGCGTCCAGCAATTATCGGACGGCATCCTGCTGACCGAACTCAAGCCGGGCAGCGGCGCGAAGGCCGGCCCCCACGGCAAGGTCCAGGTGCGGTATGTCGGTCAATTGCCGGACGGCACCGTGTTCGATTCCAACCATCAGGCGCAGTGGTTCAATCTTGACAGCGTGATTGATGGGTGGCGCAGCGCACTGCCGCAGATGCCGGTGGGCGCGAAGTGGCGATTGGTGATTCCTTCGGCCCTGGCCTATGGCGCCGAAGGTGCCGGGGACCTGATTCCACCCTTCACGCCGCTGGTGTTCGAAATTGAATTGCTGGGCGCAACGACCTGAAGCCGTTAAACGAAAAACGGCGCGCAAAGCGCACCGTTTCATGTCACCGCCAAGCCCTCAAGCCTGGGCGGTAGCCTCTTCCTTGTGGGCGTTGTGCAGCACCTCGATCAGGCAATCCTCCAGCTCGAAACGCTCATGCAACAAACCGCCCAGTTCCTTGAATTTTTCCGCTACGCATTTACCTTCATCACAGAGGTCATTGAAGGCCAACAGCTTCTCGGTGATGACGTCGATGCGCGGATAAATCGTATCGGCCAGTTCCAGGCCGCGTTTGTCATTGAAGGCCTTGGCCTCGCCCGTCAGTTGCTCGTAGATCTCGAAATGACCGGCCGACACATAGTCCACCAGCACACCGCAAAATTCCTGCAAAGGCTTGCGACTTTCACTCAGTGCTTCAGGCTTGTCGCCAAGAGCATCATAGGCTCGAACCAGTTCATGACGCTCCTGCAACCAGCGGTCGATCAGCAGATGCACCCCACCCCAGCGTTCCTGAGCATTCTGACAACTTTCGAGCATGGTGATTTCTTCCCTTCTGAGTCACACCCCTCGCAGTCTGGAGCACACCTGGATGACCAGGAACGAGCCAGACACAACCAGATCGAGTGGCATGATTCCAATGATACGTGCCGGCCAGATTATGCCCGCACGACAACTGCTTCAAGGTACGCAGGCTATAAAGTTCATACAAGTGTTTGATCCAGCCTTCGGACCAACTGCGACGTCTCGTCGCCGAGCGGTGGCACCAGGGCATTCCAGGCCAGGCGCAGCAGCAGATAAGTCATCGAGATGAAGAGCGCGATAAAAAACAGCAGGCTCCATTCAGGGATGCTCAGACGAAACAGCGTCCAGGAGACGCTCGTGCAATCGATCGCTCCGTCAAGCGCGCGATGCATGGCGTGCCACCACAAATCGGCGCCCCTGAGCTTGGCGAGGCAGTCGGGCAACAGCTCGATCGAATCGCTCTGCGCAAGGACGTGATACCACGCCAGCGCCAGCCCTCCCGAGACGAAGACCACGCCCACCGCCGCATACACAACGCTACCTCTCAGAGCCGGGCCATGCACGCAAGCGGCAAGACAGGTCATCAGGAACAGCGTCAGGCATAACCGCTGCAAAATGCACAGGCTGCACGGGGTCAGACCGACCGCATATTCCAGGTAAAACGTGATCCCCAAAACCAGAGCCGCGGCGATGGAAGCCAGGAGAAACAGAGAGCGAGAGCTGGCCAAAGACATGGCGGTTCCGTAACAGAAAAGACAAGCGGTTACGGTAGAGGAAAGCCCTCGGACCTTTCAAGACGAGGCGTTGCGGAGACTTCGTCAAAGATGTAAGGAATACCCGACAAGCACCACGAGACTTGGCGCAACAGGCTGTAGGATTTTACTGAAGAGAGCTTCAGCGGCCGCATAACGGACCCAATTCACCTTCGACGGGATGGAAATGCGGCAAGGAAGCAAGCTTCCTCGCCACGATGATTCATTAGTAATTCAAGTGCTCGGAACCGGCAAGGGTGCCGCCAGCAAGCGCTCGTCCAGCAGCCCCAGCCCCTCTTGAAATAACTGGTTGCTGCGCTCCGCATCGCCCAGTTGCGCCAGCAAGCGGGCCAGTTCGGCACAAGCCTCAGGGTTGCGCTGGATGCGCAGGCTGCTTTCGAGATAATCCCGCGCCTTGCCCCACAAGCTGTTTTGCAAGCACAGACGCCCCAGCGTCAGGAGCAGGCTCGGGTCATTCGGATGCTCCTTGAGCCAGCCCTCGGCCGCTTGCAACTGGCGGCTCGGGTCAGCGCCGCGAACCAGTCCGTACAAACGCGCCAGGTGGCTGTCGTAGTGACGCTTGAGCGCAACCCGCAATACCTCCTCAGCCTGCGCCTGGGCGCCCAGCTGACGAAGTTGCTCGGCATAGGCGAGCACCATTGCCGGTTCCTGGCGTTGGGCTGAGGTGAGCTGTTGCCAGGCCCGATCGAGCGATTGCAAGCCGACGCTTCCGTCAGCTTCGCGATGGGCAGCCAAGGTGAGGTTTTCACCCCAGGCCCGCCGTTCCAGCTCAGCCAGTTCGGCGGGCGGCAGGACCTTGTCCTTGCGCAGCTCCGGCAACAGCCGGATCACCGCCGACCAATCACCGCGCTGCTGGTGCAAGCGCTGCAACTGACGCAGGGTCTGGGCATTGTGAGGATGGCGTTCATGCATGGCTTGCAGCGTGCTCAACGCACCGTCGGTGTCACCCCGGTCCGTCTGCAACTGGGCGTGAGTCAGCGCGATGGCCAGCTCGGCCTGGGGCTGCCGCTCCAGAGCGCGCTCAAGCAGACTGTCGCTTTGCTCATAGAGGCCTTGTTCATTGGCCGCGCGGGCGGCGCCGAGGTAATACAACAAGGGCTGGCGCTCGGCTTCGGCGGCGCGGTGAAGATGCCGCTGGGCGCTGGCCCAACGGCCTTCGGCCAGGTCCAACTGGCCATGTTCGATTGCAACTTGTACGCGACGACTCCGGTTGCGTCGCGACCACGGGTTGACCACGCCAGTGGACGTGGTTACCAGCCCGACCAGAGCAAACACTGCGCGCCACAACAGCCAGATCACCGCGATCAGTGCGAGGGTGACCCACAGGCCGGCTTCGTAGCGGAAGCTCTTGTACGCCACCAGCACGTAACCCGAATGCTCGGAAATCGCCACGCCCAGCAAGGCTGCGGCCGCGATGACCACGAACAGAATCACGTAGAGACGCTTCATGGCGCGGTCTCCTGCCCGCCCGCCTTGGGCAGCGGTTTGACCGAGTCTTCAGCATTCAGGTTGCGGCGCTCGAGGTAGGCCTGGACGGCGCTCAGGGTGCCGGTCAGGTCCGGCGTGACCACTGTCACGGGCAACTTGCTCAACTCGCCAACCCGCTCGAGCATGATCTTGCTTTGCGGGTTGTCCTGGTTGAAGTTGTTCCTGAGCACGTCACGCGCCTCGGCCAGCGCCTGGGTGTACACCGCCGCCTGACCATTGAGCGCGGCCCATTGCGCCTGCTCCAGTGCCAGGCTCAAGGCCAGGCGCACCTGGACCAGGCTCTGTCCGGCCAGGAGTGGACGGACGTTTTCATCGGCATTGAAATCGATGCGGATATAACGCGAGATCCGGTCCCACCACTGCGCCCAGCGACTGGCACCATCGCCGTCGCTCGTCAGCCCCAGCAGCGACTCGCCACGGTCCTTGTATTCGGGCGCGAGCTCGGTCAACTGCAGCACCTGGTCACGCAAGGCACCCAGTTGCAGGAACAGCCCGGTGCGATCCGGCTGCTCGGTGCTGCGCAGCGCAGCGAGGGTCTTGGCCAATTGTTCGCGGGCAGCGAATGAGCCCGGGTCGTTCTGCTCGCGCAGGATTTCATCGGCGCCCTGTACCAGTGCCTGGGCACTGCTGATGTCCTGCAGGGCGGAAAGACGCAGGCTGGCCAGGCGCAACAAATGCTCGGCTTCGGCCAGGCGCCAGTCCTTGCGGCTGGCACCCAGCACGGTTTCCAGGCGCTGGTTGAGACGCTGCTGGTCGCCTTGCAACTGGGCAACCTGGCGGCGGCGCTCCTCCAGTTCTTCGGCCGGAGGCAATTGCTCCAGGCGCGCGCTCAGGCGTTGCTCATTGAGCTTGAGGCCCTGGGCCTGGTCATTGAGCGACTGGACCTGGGCGGATTGCTGCTGGGTGCTGGCTTGCAGATGACGCACTTGCCATACACCCCAGCCACCCACGGCGACGCCGGCAGCCCCCAACAACAACGCGACAATCGCCAGCCCGTTGCCGCGACGCGGTGCTATCGGCGGCGCCGTTTCAAGCGGCGCATCGAGCGCTGGCTGGTCCTGATCTTTTGGCAAGGCTGTTTCGCTCACGTATCCATCCTTTGCATTGGAAAACGGCACGGATTGTTCCCGTAATGCCGCCAGCAAAGCCGCGGCGCTGGCGCCACGGCAATCAATAACTGTCCGGGCCCCGGCGGCACGCGCCATGTCGGCGACCCTGGGGCTTGGAACGAACAACGGCAGCCGCGCCAGGGCGGGCCACGCTTCACCGGCGAGCCGGCGCAGATGCTCGAAGCTCTGCCCACTGCTGACCACCAGCGCGTTCAAGCGTTCCGCTTCGACCCTGGCCGGCAGTTCGCCCTCGGCGTATTGCGGCAGGCCGCGCCGGTACAGCTCAAGATAGTCGACACTAGCACCTTGCTCGCGCAAACGCTCTGCCAGCAATCCGCGCCCACCCTCACCACGGACGATCAAGACACGGGGATCGGGCCGGTCGAGCACCTGGCGCAACGCCCCGAGCTCAAGCAAGGCTTCGCTGTCGTCGCCGTTATCGGGATAAAACACGCTGAGGCCGGCATCGGCAAGAATCTGTCCGGTTGCGGCGCCCACGCTGAACCATGGCAAGACCGGAGGTTGCGGCCAATACTGACGCAGCAGCTCCACGCACAAGCGCGCGGCGGGCTTGCTGACCACGATCACGGCGCAATACTGATTCAATTCACGGAGGATCGCCTGCCCGGACTCGGTCACCGGGACCGGCTCGATATCCAGCAGCGGCAGGCTGCTGCTGTAGATCCCCGCATCCGCCAGCACAGCCGCCAGGGCCGCCGATTCGTCCGTCGGCCGGGTCAGCAGCAGCCGCCAGCCCGTCACGCGTGGCCAGCCTCGCCGTAGACTTTCTTGAGGATGTCATCGGCGCCCTGGCTCAGCAGGTCTTCGGCCACCCGCACGCCCAGCGCCTCGGCATCGCGGCGCGGTGCTCGGGCCTGGGCGCTGAGCAGTTGGCCGCCGCTGGGATCGCCCACCAGGCCACGCAGCCAGACCTGCTCGCCTTCGAGCACGGCGTAGCAGGCAATCGGCACTTGGCATCCGCCGTTCAGATGCTTGTTCAGGGCGCGCTCGGCGAAGACCCGCGTGGCGGTGTCGTCGTGGTGCAGCGGCGCCAGCAGCGCATGGATTTCGCTGTCGGCGCTACGGCATTCGATGCCCACCGCGCCCTGCCCACCGGCCGGCAGGCTGTCATCGACGCTGATGGCCGAGGTGATGCGATCTTCAAACCCGAGCCGGATCAGGCCGGCGGCGGCGAGGATGATCGCGTCGTATTCGCCAGCATCGAGCTTGGCCAGGCGCGTGTTGACGTTGCCGCGCAGGAAGCGGATCTGCAGGTCCGGACGCCGCGCCAGCAACTGCGCCTGGCGACGCAGGCTGGAAGTGCCGACCACACTTCCCGGGGGCAATGCTTCAAGACTGGAAAAGCTGTTGGAGACAAACGCATCACGCGGGTCTTCCCGCTCGCAGATGCAAAAAAGGCCCAGGCCTTCCGGGAAGTCCATGGGCACATCTTTCATCGAATGCACGGCGATGTCGGCTTCGTTGTCCAGCAGGGCGGTTTCCAGCTCCTTGACGAACAGGCCCTTGCCACCAATCTTCGACAGTGGCGAATCGAGCAGTTTGTCACCGCGACTGACCATCGGCACCAGCGATACGATCAGGCCAGGGTGGGCCGCTTCCAGGCGGGTTTTGACGTACTTGGCCTGCCAGAGAGCCAAGGCGCTTTTACGGGTGGCGATGCGGATCTCGCGAGGGGACATGGATCAATCCGTACTTAAAAGATACGGCAGATAATAACAGCTCAGCCAAATCCGCTTTGACTTGAATCACGACGCAAAGGCCTCCCTGGCCGCCAATCCTGGAGATGGAACGCTGCGGAACACGCTAAAGCTGTTGCATCATCTTGCGCACGCCCGCCACATGCCGCCGGCTGACGATCAGCGCGTCGCCATTGAGCCCCTTGAGGTAAAGCTGGAAGTGCCCGAGGGGGGTGCGTTGCAAACGCTCGATACGCTCGCGAGCCACCAAGGCGTTGCGGTGGATGCGTACGAACCGTTCGCCGAACTCGTCCTCCAGCGCCTTGAGCGGCTCGTCCAGTAGCACTTCTCCGCTTTCGTGGCGCAAGGTCACGTATTTGTGGTCGGCAATGAAGTAGACCACCTGGTTCAACGGAATCAGCTCGATACCTTTTCGGGTCCGTGCGCTGATGTGGCTGCGCGGGCCGCTGCCGCTCTCGGCGGCCGGGCGGGTAAGCGCCGCCAGTTGCACGCGGTTCGGTCGCTCAGCCTTGCGCAACGCTTCTTCCAGCGCCTCGACGGAAACCGGTTTGATCAGATAGCCCACGGCACCGGCCTGCAACACCTCCGGAGGAAAATCGTCCCGGGTGGTACAGAACACCACCGCGGGAGGCGACTCGCGCTCGCACAGCTTGGCCGCGACCTGCAGCCCGTCCAGGCCAGGCATGCGGATGTCGAGCAGCACGATATCCGGCTTGTGGCTGTCGATAAGGGCCAACGCCTCTTCGCCATTGGTGGCGCTCGGCTCCAGGACACTGTAACCCTCGAGTTCGCCAAGCATTCGGCTCAGGCGCTCGCGGACCAGTGGTTCGTCGTCAACGATCAGGACATTCATATTGCGCTGGATTCCTGCGTGAGTCTCGCACAAGGATAGCGTAGACAGGGGAAGTGACATCCGTCACCGCGATCCACGCTAAGACTCGTCCGAGGGCCAAAAAGTGCCGCGAGGTGGTTGCCTATCTTTACCAGCGCTTGCCTACCGGAGCTCGAGGCCTGTTGTCGCACAACGTCGCCACAGGGACTGTTAACACTCGATCTGATCAATATGAGCACCCCCCATTTTTTTGGTGCGTCCGATGCGTCCAAGATGAAAAAGCAAAGCCCTACGTCCACTGTAGACGGTTGCCACGACGATATTGCTCAATCGAAAAATATCGTTGTGCAAAAACCCGGCAAATGCGTGGCTTTTCCGGGTAAAAAACCTGCCGACCATTGCCAGCGCCAGCCCCGGCAACCCTGCTATCATCCGCCGCAGCCTTAACCGCTACTTTTTCTTCAGCCGATCACGAGCGAATTCATGAGCACTGACAAGACCAATCAGTCCTGGGGCGGCCGCTTCAGTGAACCCGTCGACGCCTTCGTCGCCCGCTTCACCGCCTCCGTCAACTTTGACCAGCGCCTGTATCGCCACGACATCATGGGCTCGATCGCCCACGCCACCATGCTGGCCAAGGTCGGCGTGCTGACCGATGCCGAGCGCGACAGCATCATCGATGGCCTGAAGACCATCCAGGGCGAGATCGAGGCCGGCCAGTTCGACTGGCGCGTGGACCTTGAAGACGTGCACATGAACATCGAAGCGCGCCTGACCGACCGCATCGGCGTGACCGGCAAGAAGCTGCACACCGGTCGCAGCCGTAACGACCAGGTCGCCACTGACATCCGCTTATGGCTGCGCGATGAAATCGACCTGATCCTGGCTGAAATCACCCGCCTGCAAAAAGGCCTGCTGGAACAGGCCGAGCGCGAGGCGGAGAGCATCATGCCGGGCTTCACGCACTTGCAAACCGCGCAACCTGTAACGTTTGGGCATCACATGCTCGCCTGGTTCGAGATGCTCAGCCGCGACTACGAGCGCCTGGTCGACTGCCGCAAACGCACCAATCGCATGCCCCTGGGCAGCGCCGCGCTGGCCGGCACGACCTATCCGATCGACCGTGAATATACCGCGCAACTGCTGGGCTTCGATGTGGTGGGCGGCAACTCGCTGGATAACGTTTCGGACCGCGACTTCGCCATCGAATTCTGCTCCGCCGCGAGCATCGCGATGATGCACCTGTCGCGCTTCTCCGAAGAGCTGGTGCTGTGGACCAGCGCGCAATTCCAGTTCATCGATCTGCCCGACCGCTTCTGCACCGGCAGCTCGATCATGCCGCAAAAGAAAAACCCCGACGTGCCGGAGCTGGTACGGGGCAAGAGCGGCCGGGTATTCGGCGCGCTGATGGGCCTGCTGACCCTGATGAAAGGCCAGCCACTGGCCTACAACAAGGACAACCAGGAAGACAAGGAGCCGCTGTTCGACGCCGCCGATACCTTGCGCGATTCGCTGCGAGCGTTCGCCGACATGATCCCAGCCATCAAGCCCAAGCATGCGGTCATGCGCGAAGCGGCCCTGCGCGGCTTCTCCACCGCTACCGACCTGGCCGATTACCTGGTCCGCCGTGGCCTGCCGTTCCGTGATTGCCATGAGATTGTCGGCCATGCCGTGAAGTACGGCGTCGACAACGGCAAGGACCTGGCGGAAATGAGCCTGGACGAACTGCGCCAGTTCAGCGACCAGATCGAGCAGGACGTGTTCGCGGTGTTGACACTGGAAGGCTCGGTCAATGCCCGTGATCATGTTGGCGGTACGGCGCCGGCGCAGGTAAAAGCAGCGGTCGTTCGTGGCCAGGCGCTTCTCGCCAGCCGCTAAAGCAAGAGCATCGCGAGCAAGCTCGCTCCCACAGGGATTTCAGTGAACACAAATTTTGTGAACATGGAGATCAAATGTGGGAGCGAGCTTGCTCGCGATAGCGGTCGTCAGGACAACGAAACCACTCACTTCCTGGCAGCAATCTTCGCCAGGAACGCCGGCATTTCCGCCTCTCGATCCGCCGCAATCCGCTGTACGTGCGGATTCTGCCCGAGCAGCTCCATCAAGGCCCTGGCCTTCGGCATCTCTGCCAGCAAGTCGATATCGAAAACCTTCTTGCCCACCGGCAAGGCCAGCGAAAGGCTGTAGTAGAAATACAGGTCGGCAATGCTCAGGCTGTCACCCGCCACATAAGGCGAGAATTTTCCGTGCCGGCCAAGCGAGGCAAACCCGAGCAATAACTCGCCCTTGGCCTTGTCCTTGATCGCCTCGGGCACCGCCATGCCAAAAAACGCTTCGGGATAGCAGGCACGTCCCGGCAGCTCGATGTACAACTCGATTTCCCGGCACAAGGCCAGCACCTGGGCGCGCTCGAACGGGTCGTTGGGCAGCAGGGCCTTGCCCGGCTGGGTTTGCTCGATATATTCCAGAATGACGCTGGTCTCGTTGATAAAGCCCTGCTCGGTCTTCAATACCGGCACCTTGCCGCGCGGGCTGATAGCCAGGGCTTCCGGGGTTTGGGCGCCAAAGAACTGGACCTCTTCGAAGGGCAGCCCCTTCTCCAGCAGCGCCAGCTTGACCATGTTGTAATAATTGCTGACAGAAAAACCATAAAGCTTGAGCATTCCATAGCCTCCAGGCCGTGCGGGGTTGGCAGCCTTCGGTTATAGACCGGCGGGACATTTCGCGCCAGGCGCATCACGCTGCTGAATGCAGGTAAACTGGCGGCCATTTCTACAGGAGGCTGCCATGAGCGAGCCAAGCGATATCGAACAGGACGAAGAAGAGTTCGTCGAATCCACGCTGATCCAGGCCATCGAGAACCAGATCGAAAGCGACAACCCGCCAGCGGCCAAGGCCACCTTCAACAAGTTGACCCTGGTCGGTTATGAGCGTGACGAAATCCTCAACCTGATGGCCCACGTGCTGGCGGTTGAAATCGACGCGATCCTGGAAGAAGACCGTCCGTTCAATACCGAGTGGTACGAAGCCGCCCTGCGCGCCTTGCCTGAGCTGCCGCCGGAAAAGAAATGACCCGACGGGCAACGCCGCTCTTGTGGTGAGGGAGCTTGCTCCCGCTCGGCCGTCCGACGCTTCGGGCGCAGCAGTCGCAAATTTTCGGGGTCGCTTCGCAACCCAGCGGGAGCAAGCTCCCTCGCCACAAAAAAATCGCTTTAAACAAAAAAGCACCACACTGACACTGGACAGCTCGGCCGAGTGCGCTCACCTTAGTGACGCTGTCGACCAAATTCCTAGAAAGTCTGGAGTCCTTATGTCGCTTACCCCTGAGCTGGTTGCCGAACTGGAAATCCTTGCACTCTTCAACCTGGACAGTTCCCAGGAAGGCCTGAAAATTCATCAGACCGCTGCCCCGAAAGCCATCGCCGCTGCCAAGCGCCTGTTTGAAAAAGACCTGATAGACCAACCCGATGGCGGTTATCTGACCAGCCTGGGGCGTGATGCCGCGCAAAATGTGCAAACTGTCCTGACGATACTCCGCGCCGAAGAAACCGCCTGATCTCCTCCCGCCCACGGAAATCCCTTTGCCTCGGGGTTTCCGCAGGCGCATGGCTTCTTTCGTAAAAATCCTGGCGTCAAAATCATTTTCAGCTCAAGAATTCCACGATTCGGGCGCTAACCTGCCATCACTTGTGCTTCCCCACGTGCGACGCCGCGAGCCGGTTTGAGCTGACATGACCCGCAATCACGAAATACGCCCCGATCTGGACCAGGGAATCGACCGCAAGGTCCTGAGCCAGTTGCGCGCGCGTTTCCTCAAGCTCAATTCCGGCCGCATGGAGCGCGCCCTGGAAGGGTTGTCGACCCGCCAGCAGGGCGTATTGACGCTGCTTCCGCTGTTCTTTCACGTCAACCATCCACTGCTGCCCGGCTACGTCTCCGGCAGCACGCCCGCCGGGTTGTCGAATTACGAGCCCGACGCCAATGTCCTCGCCGAGGCCCAGCGGCTGACCCGCTCGTTTTCGTATAAGCCGCGCCATGGCAGCAACCCTCCGCGGCCAATCCTCGGCCTGTTCCTGATGGGCAGCCTCGGCACACTCGCCCAGGCCGACCAGAGCGACATGGATGTGTGGGTGTGCCACGGCCCGGACTTGAGCGACGATGAACTCGCCGAGCTACGCAAGAAATGCCAGCTGCTGGAAATCTGGGCCGCCACCCAAGGCGCCGAGGCTCACTTTTTCCTCATCGACCCGGCGCGATTCGTCCGCGGCGAACGGGATAACCAGCTCAGCTCCGATGACTGCGGCACCACCCAGCATTATCTGTTGCTGGACGAGTTCTACCGCACCGCCATCTGGCTGGCCGGGCGCACGCCGATCTGGTGGCTGGTGCCGGTCTATGAAGAAGAGAATTATCAGCAATACACCCACACGCTGATCTCCAAGCGCTTCATCCGTGCCGACGAAACCCTCGACCTGGGGCATCTGGCTTACATCCCGCCGGGCGAATTCATCGGCGCCGGGCTCTGGCAGTTGTTCAAGGGCATCGAGTCACCCTACAAATCCGTGCTCAAGCTTTTGCTGACCGAGGTCTACGCCAGCGAACACCCGGACGTGCGCTGCCTGAGCCTGCGCTTCAAGCAGGCGGTGTTCGCCAATCGCCTGGACCTGGACGAGCTGGACCCGTACATGGTGGTTTACCGCCGTCTCGAGGAATACCTCAACGCCCGTGGCGAACCGGAACGCCTGGAGCTGATTCGCCGCGCGCTGTACCTGAAGGTCAATCGCAAGCTCACCGGCCATGCCCGCAGCAGCGGTTGGCAACGCAATCTGCTTGAGCGCCTGGCGCGGGATTGGGGCTGGGATCAACGCCAACTCGCGTTGCTCGACAGCCGCAGTCAATGGAAGGTCCGCCAGGTCAGCAATGAGCGGCGCGCACTGGTCAACGAGCTGACCTACAGCTATCGCTTCCTGACCCAGTTCGCCCGCACCGAAAAGACCGTCAGCCTGATCAACAAGCGCGACCTCAATGTCCTTGGCCGACGTCTGTATGCGGCCTTCGAGCGCAAGGCCGACAAGGTCGAGTTCATCAATCCCGGAATTGCCCCGGACCTGGCCGAAGACACCCTGACCCTGGTCCAGTCGCCGAACAAGAAAGAGCCGGGGCAGAACCAGTGGGGCTTGTACAACGGCAGCCTGAATGCCTTGGAATGGGAGAATTTCGCGCCGATCAAGCGCAGCCGCGAATTGCTCGAATTGCTCACCTGGAGCCACCGCAACGGGGTGATCGACAGCAGCACGCGCCTGGCGCTGCACCCCGGCGACAGCGACCTGAGCGAGTTCGAGCTGTTCAACCTGCTGGGCAGCCTGCAACAGTCCATCGCCCTGCCCCTGGCCACGGTTGATGAAGAACAGCTGCTGCATGCCAGCGTACCCAGCGAAGTGTTGATACTGGTGAACGTCGGCGTCGACCCGCTCAAGCATCACCGCGACTTGAACATCCTGATGACCACCGAGCGCACCGACTCCTTGAGCTACGCCGGTGTCCGCGAAAACCTGGTCTTGACCCTCGACCAGGTCACCCTCAACAGCTGGAATGAAGTGCTGGTCAACCGGTTCGACGGCGAGCACGCCTTGCTCGATTGCCTGCGCGACTACCTCAACGACTTGCCCCTTACGCAGCGTCAGCCACGCTTACAGGTGCGCTGTTTCTGCCACAACCGTGCGCAGTTCATCGCGCGACGGGTTGAAGAAGTCATCGAGACCGCCCAGACCTTGCTCCTGAGCAAACTCAACTACCGCTACCTGCTTCAGGTCCAGCAGCATTATCACGTGCTAGAGCTGGTGCCCGGCCAGGTCAACCATGTGGCGTTGAGCAGCCTGCCGGCGTTGATGGACTACCTGGGCGAAGAGTTGACGGCGTACAGCCCGCTGCATCTGGACGCGATGGCCATGGAAGAACACGACGCGGCCCTGATCCTGCCCATGGGCCAGCCCGAGTGCATCCAGGTGTTCTACCGGGTCTACGAGGACGAAGCGGAGCTGTATGTGCTCGATGAATTCAACGCGTTGTGGCAGCAGCGCCTGCCCTATCACGATGACCAAAGCCTGCTGGTGCCGCTGCAGCGCTTCCTGCAGTCGGTGCTGTATCGCCGCGACGCCTTGCTGCCGATGGACGCCACCCAGCCGCTGACCCTGGAAATCCTTTATTACCAGCTCCTGCCTTCGGGTAACGGGCGGGCCCGGCGGGTCGAATCACGGCAGGCGCCGCAGACGCCGGTCAACAAGCCCTTCTACGACGTGCAGGCGATCATCGGCAAAGCGGCGCACGGGCAAGTGCACGTCACCCTCTATTGCGATCAGCGGGAATTTTCGGAGCTGGAGCACGGCGACCAACTGTTTCATGTGGTCGCCAGGGAAATCGTCGGGCAGCGCCGCGACGCCGAACGCTATCGCTGCTATATCACCGACCTGGACCTCTCCGGCCTGGTCGGTGACGGTGCCTGCCCAAGCATTTTGTTCCTGCGCTACAAGGCCGACCTGGAGCGCGCACTGAACGAAGCATTGAATCAGGTCTGACGGGGTTCAGGACGGGAAATCACCGCCATTGGCCGGCTGGGACTCGACTTCCAGCAACGTCAGCTTCAAGGTCTTGCCACCCGGCGCCGGCCAGTCGATGTGCTGCCCCACCTTCAAGCCCAGCAAGGCACTGCCCACCGGCGCCAGGATCGAAATCCGGCCCTGGTCGGCGTTGGCGTCCTTCGGGTAGACCAGCGTCAGATGGTAATCCTTGCCGCTGCTTTCCTCGCGGCAGTGCACGCGTGAATTCATGGTCACGACATCGGCGGGCACTTCATCGTGGCCGACCAGTGTCTCGGCGCGATCCAGTTCGGTTTGCAACGCGATCACACCGGGAAGCGTGTCATCCAGGCTGTCGATCAAGCGCTCCAGACGTTGTACGTCCAAGCGAGTCAGGGTGATGGAAGGTGCGGTCATGATCCAGGCAGACTCCTTTCTTCTGCACGAAAAAAGCAAAACCCCGCCACATAAGACGGGGTTTTCACGCGCCTCGATGAGTTGAGGCGTTGCTGGACACTACCACAGCTCAATAAATATACAACCCGGATGGTTTTTGCCCATCTGGTGGAAGGCTTTTGTGGCGAGGGAGCTTGCTCCCGCTGGGTTGCGAAGCGACCCCAAGAATCTTGCGACTGCTTCGCAGCCGAGCGGGAGCAAGCTCCCTCGCCACGGGCATCATGACAAAGACTTGCGTTTGGCGGCCTCGGCACAGATCACCCGCCGGCGCTCATCATCCGCCGAGCGCCATTCGCGGATATCTTCCACGTGCCGGAAACAGCCGAGGCAGACCTTCTGCTCATCCAGCTTGCACACGCTGGTGCAAGGCGACGGAACGGCGGGGCTGACGTTGCTGTAGAGCGGCTTGGGTGGCCGCGCCGGGGCTGGCTGGCTCACGCGGTCACAGTCCTTCGAAATCGAGCTCAGCGTCCGCCTGCTGCTTGACGATGCGTTCGAGCATCTCGCCCAACTGCTCTTCACTCTTGTCGCACATCCAGCGCTCGCTTTCCTCGTCATAGTCGAAGTGAAAACCACCGGACACCGCCGCCAGCCACAACTGCCGCAACGGTTCCTGGCGGCTGAAGATCAGCTGGCTACCGTTCTCGAACTTGACGGTCAGTACACCAGCGGAGCTTTCCAGGTCGATATCCATGTCGCTCTCGTCGAAGATATCTTCCAGCGTTTGCTGGGTCGCATCGACCAGGTCGTGGAAACGGGCTTCAGTCAAACTCATTGCGGCAACCTCGAAAATGTCTGCTCATGCTCAAGCGCCGCAAGATACGGACGCTTCCCGGCGATTGCAAAGGATATACCGGTTGAGACCACCAGCGCCGCCGGACGGGCGCCCCGTTGCATAGGCAAGCTGACGGGTGGCCGGTATACTCCGGCGCAATTAACGCATTTTCAAGGATTTCGCCATGAAGCGCCTGATCTCTTCCCTTGCTGCGCTCGTCGCGGTTGCCTGCCTTGTGACAGCCTGTGGTCAAAAAGGTCCGCTGTACCTGCCTGATGACAGCAAGTCCCCTGAAGAACAGGCCAAGTCGTCGCAATCCAAGTCACACGCGCACGACACCCACACCACTTACTAAGGGACCGCCATGGACGCTTTTAACTACCGTGGCGGGGAGCTGTTCGCGGAAGGGGTTGCCCTGTCCGCGATAGCCGAACGTTTCGGCACGCCGACCTACGTCTATTCCCGTGCCCATATCGAAGCCCAGTACCGCACCTTCGCCGATGCCCTCGAAGGCATGCCGCACCTGGTGTGCTTCGCGGTAAAAGCCAACTCGAACCTGGGCGTGCTCAACGTCCTGGCGCGCCTTGGCGCCGGCTTCGACATCGTCTCCGGAGGCGAGCTGGAGCGTGTGCTGGCCGCGGGTGGCAGCGCCGACAAGATCGTTTTCTCCGGTGTCGGCAAGACCCGCGAAGACATGCGCCGCGCGCTGCAAGTCGGTGTGCATTGCTTCAACATCGAATCCACCGACGAGCTGGAGCGGTTGCAGGTCGTCGCCGCCGAGCTGGGCGTGCGCGCACCGGTTTCCTTGCGCGTGAACCCGGACGTCGACGCCGGCACCCACCCGTACATTTCCACTGGCCTCAAGGAAAACAAGTTCGGCATCGCCATTGCCGACGCCGAGGACGTGTACGTGCGCGCAGCCCAGCTGCCAAACCTGGAAGTGCTCGGCGTCGATTGCCACATCGGCTCGCAACTGACCACCCTCGAACCGTTCATCGACGCCCTCGACCGCCTGCTGGCGCTGGTCGATCGCCTCGGCGACTGCGGCATCTACCTGCGTCACATCGACCTGGGCGGCGGTGTCGGCGTGCGTTATCGCGACGAAGAACCGCCATTGGTGGCCGACTACATCAAGACCGTGCGCGAGCGCCTCGAAGGCCGCGACCTGGCATTGATGTTCGAGCCCGGTCGCTACATCGTCGCCAATGCCGGCGTGCTGCTGACCCAGATCGAGTACCTCAAGCACACCGAGCACAAGGATTTCGCCATCGTCGACGCGGCCATGAATGACCTGATCCGTCCGGCGCTGTACCAGGCCTGGATGGATGTCACCGCGGTGCGCCCACGCGATACCGCGGCCCGCGCCTACGACATCGTCGGGCCGATCTGCGAAACCGGCGACTTCCTGGCCAAGGGTCGGGAGCTGGCGCTGGAAGAAGGCGATCTGCTGGCCGTGCATTCGGCGGGTGCCTACGGGTTTGTCATGAGTTCCAACTACAACACCCGCGGCCGTTGCGCCGAGGTGCTGGTGGACGGTGATCAGGCATTCGAAGTGCGCCGCCGCGAGACGGTAGCCGAGCTGTTTGCCGGCGAAAGCCTGTTGCCGGAGTAATACCATGCTGCTGCGTTTTACCAAGATGCACGGCCTGGGCAATGACTTCATGGTCCTCGACCTGGTCAGCCAGCACGCGCACATCCTGCCCAAGCATGCCAAGCAATGGGGCGACCGCCACACCGGCATCGGCTTCGACCAGTTGCTGATCGTCGAGGCGCCGAACAACCCGGACGTGGATTTCCGCTACCGGATCTTCAATGCCGACGGTTCCGAAGTGGAGCAATGCGGCAACGGTGCGCGCTGCTTCGCCCGCTTCGTGCTGGACAAGCGCCTGACTGCCAAACGGCAGATTCGCGTCGAGACCAAAAGCGGCATCATCGAACTGGATGTCCGCAGCGACGGCCAGATCGGCGTCAACATGGGCGCCCCACGCCTGGTTCCGGCGGACATTCCGTTCCAGGCACCGGCCCAGGCCCTGAGCTATACCGTCGACGTCGACGGTACGCCGGTGGAACTGGCGGCGGTGTCCATGGGCAACCCCCATGCCGTGCTGCGGGTGGATGATATAAACAGTGCGCCCGTGCACGAACTGGGGCCGAAGATCGAGCATCATTCGCGCTTCCCGGCCCGGGTGAACGTCGGCTTCCTGCAGGTCATAGACCGGCATCGTGCGCAACTGCGCGTCTGGGAACGCGGCGCCGGGGAAACCCAGGCGTGCGGCACCGGCGCCTGCGCCGCGGCCGTCGCCGCGATCAGCCAGGGGTGGATGGATTCGCCATTGCTGATCGACCTGCCTGGCGGGCGCCTGTCCATCGAATGGGCAGGCCCTGGCCAACCGGTGATGATGACCGGCCCGGCCGTACGCGTATACGAAGGACAAGTTCGTCTTTGAGTGAGCCAAACCATGACCGATAAGCCTCAGGTTCCAGCCCCGCAGCCCGACGAATCCCCGAGCCAGAACCCGGAAGCCGCAGCCGTGGCCGCTTACCTGGAGGCCCATCCGGACTTTTTCGTCGCGCATGAAGACCTGCTTTCGACGATGCGCATTCCCCACCGGCGCGGCGATACCGTGTCGCTGGTGGAGCACCAGATGAAGATCCTGCGCGAACGCAACATCGAAATGCGCCACCGTCTTTCGCACCTGATGGACGTGGCGCGCGACAACGACCGGCTCTTCGACAAGACCCGTCGCCTGATCCTCGCGTTGATGGACGCCAGCACCCTGGAAGACCTGGTGATGAGCGTCGAAGACAGCCTGCGCCAGGATTTCCAGGTGCCTTTTGTCAGCCTCATTCTGTTTGGCGACAACGCCATGCCGGTGGGGCGCTGGGTGACTCACGCCGAAGCGCAGACCGCCATCGGCGGCCTGCTCACGGAAAACAAAAGCGTCAGCGGTAGCCTGCGCGAACATGAGCTGGATTTCCTGTTCGGCGAAGAACAACGCAAGCAGATCGGCTCTACGGCCGTCGTCGCCATTGCCCACCAGGGCGTGCACGGCGTGCTGGCCATCGCCAGCCGCGATCCGCAGCACTACAAGAGCTCGGTCGGCACGTTGTTCCTGAGTTATATCGCCGAAGTCACCGGCCGCGTGCTGCCACGGGTTGCCGGTTCGCTGCGCTCGGTACGCTGACGATGGAACGGCAACTGGACGCCTACTGCGAGCACCTGCGCAGTGAGCGCCAGGTGTCGCCCCACACCTTGTCGGCGTATCGCCGCGACCTCGAAAAGGTGCTGGGCTGGTGCCAGAAACAGAATATCGGCAGCTGGTCGGCGCTGGATATCCAGCGCCTGCGCAGCCTGATTGCCCGCCTGCATCAACAAGGGCAATCCTCCCGCAGCCTGGCGCGACTGTTGTCGGCGGTGCGCGGCTTGTACCAGTACCTCAATCGTGAAGGCCTTTGCGACCACGACCCGGCCACCGGCCTGGCACCGCCCAAGGGCGAGCGTCGGCTGCCCAAGACCCTCGACACCGACCGCGCCTTGCAATTGCTGGAGGGCGCCGTCGAGGATGACTTTCTCGCGCGGCGAGACCAGGCAATCCTCGAGCTGTTCTATTCCTCGGGCCTGCGGCTTTCAGAACTGACCGGGCTGAACCTGGAACAACTGGACCTCGCCGACGGCATGGTTCAGGTGCACGGCAAGGGCAGCAAGACCCGCCTGCTGCCTATCGGCCGCAAGGCCCGGGAAGCCTTGGACCTGTGGCTGCCGCTCCGGGCAATGGCCAACCCGGCCGATGAAGCAGTCTTCGTCAGCCAGCAAGGCCGGCGCCTCGGGCCGCGAGCGATACAATTGCGGGTCAAGGCTGCCGGTGAGCGCGAACTTGGGCAGAACCTGCATCCACACATGCTGCGACATTCGTTCGCCAGTCACCTGCTCGAATCGTCCCAGGACCTGCGCGCCGTCCAGGAGTTGCTCGGCCATTCGGACATCAAGACCACCCAGATCTATACCCATCTGGATTTCCAACACCTGGCGACGGTCTATGACAGTGCCCACCCCAGGGCCAAACGCATCAAGGGCGACGAATCATGACCATCGAACTCATCACTTTCGACCTGGACGACACCCTGTGGGACACCGCCCCGGTGATCGCCAGCGCCGAAGCCGTATTACGTCAGTGGCTGACCGATAACGCACCGGACCTGGGCGATTTTCCGGTGGAGCGCTTGTGGGCAATCCGCACACAAGTGCTCAGCGAAGAGCCGGACCTCAAGCACCGCATCAGTGCCTTGCGCCGACGCGTGCTGTTCCGGGCACTGCAAGACGCCGGCTACGATCAATGGCGGGCTTCGGAGCTGGCAGACCAGGGATTCGAGGCCTTCCTGCATGCCCGACATCAACTGGAGGTCTTTCCCGAGGTGCAGCCGACCCTGGAATTGCTCGCCAATGATTACGCCCTTGGCGTCGTCACCAATGGCAACGCCGACGTGCGGCGCCTGGGGCTGGCGGATTACTTCAAGTTCGCCCTGTGCGCCGAGGACATCGGCATCGCCAAGCCCGACGCCCGGCTGTTCCACGAAGCCCTGCAACGCGGTGGCGCGACCGCGCAGACTGCCGTGCACATCGGCGATCACCCGGGCGACGACATCGCCGGCGCCCAACAGGCCGGCCTGCGCGCAGTGTGGTTCAACCCGACGGGCAAGGCGTGGGACGCCGACCATGCGCCGGATGCGGAAATCCGCAGCCTGACCGAACTGCCGGGGTTATTGGCAGGATGGCATAACCCGCGCTAAGCCCCCGACAACCACAACGCCGCCTGTTTGGGAGCGAGCTTGCTCGCGATGACGGCGGCACATCCAACATCGATGTGACAGGTAAACCGCTATCGCGAGCAAGCTCGCTCCCACAGGATCGGCGTATGGTCCTAAACTTTATCCGACCCATGAAAAAGCCCGCAGCGACGGCGGGCTTTTTCAGCAAGCAAGGGCAGATACTCAGATCGGGCGGCTGCCGTACTTGTTGTCAGGCTTCTTGGGCGGATCGGCGACCACATTGGCCTCCACTTCCTGCACCTTGCCACCTCGGGCCAGGAATTCCTCCATGGCCTTGGCGAGCGCATCACGCTCCTTGTTCTTGGCCTCTACGCTCGGCAACTCGTCGACCGATACCGCCGCCTTGGCCTTGCCTTTGGCGGTCGGGACCGGAACATCGGCACCGTCATCGTCAGCGACGTCTTCAGCCGCCGCTTCCAGGCCTTCTTCGGCCTCGTCTTCATCACCTACTTCGAGGTCGTCGTTTTCCAGATCATCGTCGCTCATGTTCTACCTCATGACTTGCGAAAAGCAGATTAGTTATAGCCCAGCTTCGCCATCTGTCGAAGGCTGCCAGAAAAAATTCAACATCCGCCAACCATCAGCGGTCATGCCCCTTCACCGTACAAGGTGGCGAGGACTTTACGAGTACCGCCATGATCACGGTGCTCGCCCAGATAAACACCTTGCCAGGTGCCCAACGCCAACCGTCCCGCCGTCACCGGAAGACTGAGCTGACATCCCAGCACGCTGGCCTTGAAGTGCGCCGGGAGGTCGTCCAGGCCTTCGTCGTTGTGCTCATAGTCGGCGGTTCCTTGTGGGATCAGCCGATTGAAAAATCGTTCGAAGTCTCGACGTACCGCCGGATCGGCGTTCTCGTTGATGGTCAGCGAGGCCGAGGTGTGCTGCAGCCACAGATGCAACAGACCGACACGACATGCCTTGAGTTCAGGCAGGCCGGCGAGCAACTCGTCCGTTACCAGATGAAAGCCCCTGGGCCTTGCCCGCAGGGTTATCAGCGTCTGTTGCCACATACAGTTCTCCGCACGTTCGGCGCGCATTCTAGCGCGCTCTGGGAAAAAACAAAGGGCCTAATATTCCTGCTTTCCTGTAAGTCTTTGGCGGTAGAAAAACCCGTGTCGCATACACAACAAAAGGCGTCGGAAAAACCAGCACGCCCTGTGAGCAATGACAAATTCCAGACAAAAAAATGCCCGGCGAACCGGGCATTTTTTATTGGAACGCGATTATAGGTTGTAACCACGTTCGTTGTGCTGGGCCAGGTCCAGGCCCACGGCCTCTTCTTCCTCGGAAACCCGCAGACCCATGACGGCGTCGAGGACCTTGAGGATGATGAAGGTGACAACCGCCGTGTAGATCACGGTAAAGCCTACGCCTTTGAACTGAATCCACACTTGCGCACCGATATCGGTCACGGTGCCGAAGCCGCCCAGGGCTGGTGCTGCGAACACACCGGTCAGGATGGCGCCGAGGATACCGCCGATGCCATGCACGCCAAAGGCGTCCAGGGAGTCGTCATAGCCGAGTTTGCGCTTGAGGGTGGTGGCGCAGAAGAAGCACACCACGCCCGCCGCCAGACCAATGACCAGGGCGCCCATCGGGCCCACGGTGCCGGCCGCCGGGGTGATTGCAACCAGGCCGGCCACGACGCCCGAGGCGATGCCCAGTGCGCTTGGCTTACCGTGGGTGATCCACTCGGCGAACATCCAGCCCAGCGCGGCGGCTGCGGTGGCGATCTGGGTGACCAGCATCGCCATGCCGGCGGTGCCGTTGGCCGCGACGGCGGAACCGGCGTTGAAACCGAACCAGCCCACCCACAACATGGCCGCGCCCATCAGGGTGTAACCCAGGTTGTGCGGTGCCATCGGCGTGGTCGGGAAGCCTTTGCGCTTGCCCAGCACCAGGCACGCCACCAGGCCTGCGATACCGGCGTTGATGTGCACCACGGTGCCACCGGCGAAGTCCAGTACACCCCAGTCCCACATCAGGCCGCCGTTGCCGGACCAGACCATGTGCGCAATCGGCGCATACACCAAGGTGAACCACACGCCCATGAAGATCAGCATGGCGGAGAACTTCATCCGCTCGGCGAACGCGCCGACGATCAGGGCCGGGGTGATGATCGCGAAGGTCATCTGGAAGGTAATGAAGACTGCTTCAGGGAACAACGCCGTCGGGCCGGTGATGCTGGCCGGGGTGACGCCCGCCAGGAACGCTTTGCCCAGGCCGCCGACGAAGGAGTTGAAGTTGACGACGCCCTGCTCCATGCCGGTAGTGTCGAACGCGATGCTGTAGCCATAGATGACCCACAACACGCTGATCAGACCGGTAATGGCGAAGCACTGCATCATCACGGAAAGAATGTTTTTCGACCGAACCATGCCGCCGTAGAACAACGCAAGGCCGGGAATGGTCATGAACAGAACAAGAATCGTGGCCGTCAGCATCCAGGCGGTGTCGCCGGAATTGAGGACTGGGGCTGCCGCTTCTTCTGCCATGGCCAGGCCAGGCATTACGAAGGACAACAGGGCTCCTAGCCCTGCGAATTTACGCAGAGTCATATTGTTTTCTCCTGGGGCGTTGGGGTTTGGCGGCTTAGATAGCGTCGGTATCGGTTTCGCCGGTACGGATGCGGATAGCCTGTTCCAGATTGACCACAAAGATCTTTCCGTCACCAATCTTGCCGGTGTTGGCGGCCTTGGTAATCGCCTCGATGACCCGATCAAGATCCTTGTCGTCGATGGCAACGTCGATCTTCACCTTGGGCAGGAAATCGACCACGTATTCCGCGCCGCGGTACAGCTCGGTGTGACCTTTCTGCCGACCGAAGCCTTTGACTTCAGTGACGGTAATGCCCTGCACGCCGATTTCGGACAGCGACTCGCGCACGTCGTCCAACTTGAACGGCTTGATGATGGCAGTGACTAGCTTCATGAAACTCTCTCCCGAATTGGTGGACTTGCCCCAGGAAAACAAACCCGACTCAAGTCTAAGCGCAGTGCCTGGCTTTGTAACGCGTCGTCGGCCCAAGTTGCCCGACTGGCGCCAGCTGACTACTCCTGACGAAACTCCCCGCTCCGCCTGCTGCACTGCATTCGTCACAGCGACTGCATCAGTGCATGGGTCATCAGCCACTAAGCAGAAAGCTTGCCATCTGTGCCCAACCCCCCGGATTTCAACCCCCTTGACCACCGCGCCCGCCCGGCACGCGCCACGAACCGGAGCGATACGCACAACAACGGTGCGGTGGCGCCCGGCACAGTGCGCGAAAAGCGTGCATCCGCGCCTGGCAAATTGACTATAGACCCTGCGTGATACACTGCCCGCCATCGTTTCCAGGACACCTGCCATGCTTGCCCCCAAAGATCTCCTCGACGCCCTGAGCGGCCACGCCTCCCGCCTCTTGAGTGGCGACACCCCCCTGCCCAAAAGCGAAATCGAAAGCCAGTTCAAGGCTTTATTGCAAAGCGGGTTCAGCAAGCTGGACCTGGTCAGCCGGGAAGAATTCGACAGCCAGATGGTGGTGCTGGCCCGAACTCGGGCGCGGTTGGAGAGCCTGGAGGCGAAGGTGGCGGAGTTGGAGGCGAGGCTGAATCCACCTGCGGAATAACGCGTATTTCTGAAGGCATTACCCAGGGCCGCGATTTTTGGTTTTTTACTTGCGGCCATCCCAATAGCGGGAAACTTCCTCTCGCCCTTTCTCTTCCGGATGAGTTCGGCGCATCAGCCGCGACGGCCATCTTCGCGAAAAATCCTACAAAAGCTTCCTAAATTCGTCGAATACGCGAACTTTATCCAAAATCCTGTTAAAGCTTCCCTGGCATTCGCCGCTAAATCTTCGTAATGGAATGCGCTAACGAGCTGGACTTTGCGCAAGTCGGACTTTCAACGAATGGGGTCGACGCGAAGTAACCGGAATGGATATGCAGCCAGCATCAAGGCTGTAAACCGGGCAAGGCGGACGGCTGTCCGTCGTGCGACATACGAACATGTCAAACAGGTAAAACGGCATGCAATTGAAAAAACGCAGCGTCGCGGCTTTGGCCGTCTGCTCCCTGCTCGTCGCTGGTGCGGCGCAAGCAGGTCCAACGATACGGGTTACCGTCAAGAACCTTGGCAGCGCGACGGTCAAGTATTCGTTCCAGGGCAACAACGAAGCCCTCACCCACGCGAATGCGACACCCAAGCCTGCGGATACGATCAATCCGCAGCAAGCCATCACTTTCGAAGTGCGAGACCAGCGCAACCCTGCGATTGCCACTGCGGTCGTCCGCTATGGCGCCGACGGCAAAACTTGCGTGTTCAGCACCTTCTACATCAACCCCAAGCTGCCTAAATGGACCAAGGACGCGCAGGCTACCGGCCGAGTCCGCTGCAATGCGACGATTACCGCAATAAACGCGTCCGATCACTCGTGGAACATTGAGTTCACGATCCAGTAAAAGCCGGCCAGGTTTGCCTTGGAGGGTAAATCCGAGGCAGTCCTGGCCTGATCGAATGCGGTGCACTTACAGCGCACCGCAGCTTAGAGATGGAGGCAAAACAATGGATGGTATCAACGGCGCACGCCTGCACTACGCAACGAACCTGAAAGCCACCGCAAGCCCGCTAGAGCCGACCGACAAGGTCGGCGCCAGCCCGAGGAGCGAGGTGCAACCCGGCGCCTTGAGCGGCAATACCACCACCCGACTCTCGCCGATGGCACAGCTGCTCAGCGACGCAGCAGCACGCGCTGCGGAGCGGGACGCCAGCAATGATCGTGCAGGCTTGGCGGACATTGCCCGGCGAGCCACGCAAGATTTCTTCATCCCCTATGTCGCGAAAAACAAGGAAATCCGCGACGCCGAAGTGCCGCCCTCGGACGATCCGCAGCGCCTGGATCAGGCACAGCAGGCAACGAACTTCCTCAACAAGAAAGGCGGCAACCCGTTCGCGAACCTTTCCATCGAGCAACTGACGCTGATCATCTATGACGACAGCGGTGACTTTACTCACAATGAACGCAGAGTGGCATGGGAAACCTATAGCGACGCGCACGGCGCCTGGACCTTCACAGTCACCAATAAGCTGATGGACGAGGATAAAACCCCGGAAACCATCAGGGATGTTCTCAATTACTACAAAAGCCTGCCCCCCATTCAGGAGTCTCTGATGCTCGGCGATTACGAAGCCGACTTTACTCAACAGATCAAGAGCGCCGAATTGGCCAAAGCGCGGAGGTTAAGTGGCAGCGACGACGGAATGCCCCCATGGCAATCGTTGCTTGAGCTGATGCTGGCGCAGCAGCAGAAAGACAAACCCGAAACGCCCGCGACAGACGCCTGAGCAGGCATCAACCGATGCCCCCTTTCCCCGAAAGGGGGCTCGCTCAGGATGGACAACGAATGCCTGAAAATCCCGCTCCCGAGCTGATCCGCGTACAAGGCATGAGCCATATCCATGGCATCGACGCGACCGCACGCGCCACCCTGCGCGATGTGTCGCTGACCATCAATGCAGGACAGAGCTGCGCCATTATCGGCGCCTCGGGATCCGGCAAAAGTACCCTGCTCGGCTTGATCGGCCTGCTTGACCAACCTTCGACCGGGCAGGTCTACCTGGCTGGCCGCGACATGACCCAGGCAAGCGCTGATGCTCGCGCGATGATGCGCAACCGACACATCGGCTTCGTCTTTCAGAGCTTCAACCTGCTGCCACGCCTGGACGCCCTGGACAATGTCGCGCTGGCGCTGCTCTACCGCGGCATATCTCGCCAGGCTGCCCAGGCAGCCGCGCGGCGCCAGCTATTGCAGCTCGGTCTGGGCGAACGCCTGCATCATCGCCCGGCACAGTTGTCCGGAGGCCAACGCCAGCGCGTGGCCATCGCGCGAGCGCTGGTGGGAGAGCCGGCCTTGCTGCTGGCCGACGAGCCCACCGGCAACCTCGACAGCCAGACCGCCAGCGAGGTCATCGAACTGCTGCTGGCGCTCAATCGGGAGCGGGGCGTCACCTTGATAGTCGTCACCCACGACCCGGACATCGCCAAGCGCATGCAGCGCTGCCTGCGGATCAGCGAGGGCCGCCTGTGGGAAATGCCTCATGACTGAGTCGACTCGCTACGGACCGTTGCCCTGGCAACTGCTGACCGAGGCCCTCGACAGCCTGCGCCGCCTGGGACGACGAGCCTTGCTGGCATTGCTGGGTATCGCGGTTGGCTGCGCGGCGGTAGTTGCGCTGCTGAACATTGGCCATAACGCCCAAGCCCGGAGCATGGAGGTATTCCAGGCGATGGGCAGCGACCTGCTGATCGCGGACGTGAAGCCGGCCTCGAACAAGGGAGTGCCGGGGCATGCCCCGACCAATCTCGATAACCAGGCCCTTCGCGAGGCGTTACCTGAGGTGCTGGCGGTCAGCGCCCTGAACTTGGCCTCAGTGCCGGCAAGCATGCATGGGCGACCGCTCAGCACCCTGCTGGCCGGGGTCGACCCGGAAATAGCCTCGGTGCTTGGCCTGCAGCCGGAGCAAGGACGATTCCTCAGCCGCTACGATGCCCAGAGCACCCATGCAGTGCTCGGCGCGACGTTGGCCGCTCAGCATGCCCCCGTCGCGCCGGGTGATACGTTGCAACTGGCCGGCTATCTGTTCCAGGTGGTCGGCGTACTCCACAGCCATGGTCAAAACCCCCTGCTGCCGCTGCCCATCGATGACAGCATCCTGGTGCCGATCGAGGGCATGCGCCGCCTCGTTTCCGCACCGCAAATCGGCACTGTGCTGGTGCGCAGCAACGAAGGCGCGGGCTCACAAACCCTAGCCCCGAAACTGCATGACTACCTGCTGACATCCTTGCCCGGTCGGGAGATCGACGTGCAGGTCCCGCAGCGGTTACTCGACGGTCTCGCCCAGCAATCGCAGTTGTTCTCCTGGTTGCTGGCAGGGTTGGGGGGAATTTCGCTCTTGGTCGGTGGCGTCGGCGTGATGAACATCATGTTGATGAACGTCGCCGAACGCCGCGGCGAAATCGGTGTGCGCATGGCACTGGGTGCTCGCCCGCGGGACATCGCCTGGCTGTTTCTGCTGGAGGCCATGGTGCTGACAGTCGCCGGAGCGTCCACCGGTGCTCTGCTCGGAGTGGCAACCGGCTGGTTGTTCGTCGTGCTGTCAGGCTGGATGGATTTCACGCTCTCGCCCCTTTCATTGCCGCTGGGCATGGGCGGTGCGCTGCTCACGGGGTTGCTCTTTGGCCTGAGCCCGGCGCTGTCCGCCGCGCGCCTGCAGCCCGTGCAGGCGCTGCGTGATGATTAAAGCCTGGGCGGTCGCCTTGCTGCTGACGCCGCCCAGTGGGGCGGTGCTGGCAGATACAGCGCTGTCACCGTCACAGGCGACTCGGCCGGGCACTCCCTCCGCGGCTGTCGCCAGCGCCTCGCTCAATGCCTACGGCATCGAGCTGACCCTCAGCGATGCGATCTACCTGGGACTGCGCGACAACCGCGCCATTCGCAGCGCTTACCTGGAACGGATCGGCCAGAAATTCGCTTTGCGCGTGGCCGAGGACCGCTTCAGCCCCAAGCTGTTCGTGCGCGGCAGTTACCTGTCCAGCCATAACCAGCTCGATCGCTATCGGCAAGGTGAAATCGCACCGGTTTCAACCCTGCTCACCCCTTACGGCACGCGCGTCGGCCTGGGCTGGACCTGGCGCCAGACCGATGCCGACAGGGCGGGACTGACACGCAATGACGGCGCCAATATCACGATCATCCAGCCGCTGCTGCGCGGCGCCGGCCGCGATGTCGCCACCGCCCCAGTACAACTGGCGCGCCTGAGCGAGCAGGTCAACCGCCTGGCGCTGAAAGACCGGGTGGCGCAGACGATCACCCGGATCATTACCGCCTACCGCACGCTCCTGCAGGCTCAGGAACAGCTGAACATCTCCAGCAACGCCTTGGCGCGGGCGCACCAACTGCTCGGCGTCAACCGGGCGATGATCGACGCCGGGCGCATGGCCGCGTTCGAGATCGTCCAGACCGAGGCCGAAGTCGCCAACCAGGAGCTGAGCCACGAAGACGCCCGCAACCAACTGGAAAACACTCGCCTGGCATTGTTGCAACTGCTTGCGCTGGACCTCGACACTCCAATCATTGCCAGCGAGGCCATGCAAGCCGCGCCCCTCGACATCGACACTGCGCAGGCCGTGCGCCAGGCCGAAGCATTGCAACCGACCTACCTCATCCAACTGATCGCCGGCCAGCAGGCCCGGATAAACAGGGTCGTGGCACGCAACGAGCGCCTATGGGACGTATCGCTGGTCGGCGGCGGCGGTCAGGTCCGTGATCGCAACAATCTCCACGGCAGCACCCGAAGCTGGGAGAACTACGTGGGCGTGCAGGTGGAGATTCCGATCGGCGACCTGAGCGCCCGCCAGGCTGAAGTCCAGGCCCGGGTCGACGTGGAGAACCAGCAGGTCCGCACGCAAGAGGCTCATCAGGAACTGCAGCGTGGCGTGACCAACGCAGTACGCGACATCGGCGCGCGCTGGCGACAGTATCAAATCGCCCGGCGCGCCGAGGAGCTGTCCCAGCGAAAGCTGGACATCGAGCAAGAAAAACTCACCGTGGGGCGTTCGAGCAACTTTCAGGTTCTCAGCTTCGAAAATGACCTGCGCATGGCGCAGAGTGCCCGATTGGCCGCACTCATCAGTTACCTCAACGCCCAGGCGGAACTGGATCAGACCTTGGGCACCACCCTGCAAAGCTGGGACATCGCGTTGAATGACTAACCCCATCACACTCAAGCCTGCATTGCTCTTTTTCGGATTGGGCGCGTTGATCATTATCGCGTTGCGCTGGCCGCCGGCGCCCGCAGGCACCCGCGCAACGACAAGCACAGCGCCTGACTGGGTGCATATCGAACCGCGATTGCTGGAAACCCGGCTGGGGCTGATCGGACGTATCCAGGCCGTCAACCAGGTTACCTTGACCGCCCCGTTTGATGGCTTGCTTGCCGAGGTGCGGGTACACGAAGGACAACGGGTCGAGAAAGGCCAGGTGCTGCTGACGCTGGACCCCGCGCAGTTGCAGATCCAGCTGCGCCAGGCCCAGGCGCAACTGCTCAAGGCACAGCGCGAGGCCCGCCGCTTGCAGCATTGGAGCAAAGGCTCCGAGGTCAGCAATGCCAGACGGGCTCTGAACAATGCCAGGCAGAGCCTGGCCGCCAGCGAAAGTAACCGGCGTGACACGCAAGCGTTGTTCGAACGTGGCATCGTCGCGAGGATGGAACTCGAAACGCTGGAGCAGCAGGTGCGCAGCGACCAGCAACAGCTCAGCGCGGCAATCGAGGAACTGGCCACGACACTGGCGTACGGCCAGGGCGAGGAACGCCATATCGCCGAGATGGAGCTGGCTAACGCGCAGGCGCATCACCAGGCTTTCGAAACGCTGCATGCCCGCCGAGAAGTGACGGCGCCAGTGAGCGGTTACGTCGTGCGACCTGTCATGCCGGGTGACGGCCAACCGGTAGCGGTGCAACCTGGCGTGGCCGTGAGCCGGGGCACGCCGTTGCTTGGCGTCATTGGCCTGGACCGTTTCCAAGCCCTTGCTCGCG
This sequence comes from Pseudomonas sp. D1-1, assembly GCF_051132225.1. NCBI lineage: Bacteria > Pseudomonadati > Pseudomonadota > Gammaproteobacteria > Pseudomonadales > Pseudomonadaceae > Pseudomonas > Pseudomonas sp. D1-1. The sequence continues at coordinate 5,703,555 of NZ_CP071676.1, forward strand.
TGGATGAAACCGACCTGTACCTGTTACGTGAAGGCATGCCAGTGCAAATCACGGGTGATGGATTCGCCGGTGAACTGAGCGGCCGCATACTGGCCATCGGAATCCAGAACGAGGCGGCTGACCAGCAGGACACAGGCGCGCGCTATAAGGTCCAGGTGTCAATTGATACGGCCGTCGCCGATTTCGACCCCCCGCTGCGGACCGGTATGAGCGCGCGTCTGGCAGTGATTCTGTACCGCGACGAACAGGGTATCGCCGTACCACCGCACGCCCTTCGCCGCGATGAGTCCGGTGCCACCTACGTGCTGTACCGGGCGACAGCACAAGCACGCCCCGAGCGCGTAATGGTCAGCCCACGCACAACCGTCGCGCAAGGAGTGGTCGTGCAGGGGCTTACGCCCGGGTTTGTCGAGGTGCCGGGTTCATGAAACCGCGGTGGAACCGGGCACGAGCGGCGCTGATTCAACTCTGGCGCAACATTCTGCCAACCTTTTGTCATCGATCGCCATAACCAAACGCTCCCTCACAACTAACCTTCAAGAACCGCAGGATGCGGTCCTCTCTACCACTCAAGGAACGATTCATGTCACTCGCCATCGTTCACAGCCGCGCCCAGGTCGGCGTCGAAGCACCCGCTGTCACCGTCGAAGTCCATCTGGCCAATGGCTTGCCGTCGCTGACCATGGTCGGCCTGCCGGAGGCGGCGGTGAAGGAAAGCAAGGATCGGGTGCGCAGTGCGATCATCAACTCGGGGCTCAGCTTTCCGGCACGGCGCATCACCCTGAACCTGGCGCCGGCGGACCTGCCCAAGGACGGCGGGCGGTTCGACCTGGCGATTGCCCTTGGCATCCTGTCGGCCAGCGTGCAGGTGCCGACGCTGATGCTGGACGACGTCGAATGCCTCGGCGAGCTGGCGTTGTCCGGGGCGGTACGACCGGTACGCGGGGTGTTGCCCGCGGCGCTGGCGGCACGCAAGGCTGGACGCATGCTCGTGGTGCCTTGGGCGAATGCCGAGGAGGCCTGCCTGGCGTCGGGACTGAAAGTGATCGCGGTGAATCACCTGCTCGAAGCGGTGGCGCATTTTAATGGCCATACCCCGGTCGAACCTTTTGTTTCCAACGGGCTGCTCTCGGCCAGCAAGCCCTACCCCGACCTCAGTGAAGTCCAGGGCCAGGCCGGGGCCAAGCGCGCGTTGCTGATCGCGGCAGCGGGAGCCCATAACCTGTTGTTCAGCGGCCCGCCTGGCACCGGCAAGACGTTGCTGGCGAGCCGCTTGCCGGGGTTACTGCCGCCCTTGGCCGAAAGCGAGGCCCTGGAAGTCGCGGCGATCCAGTCGGTCGCCAGTTGCGTGCCGTTGAGCCATTGGCCGCAGCGTCCGTTCCGTCAGCCGCATCATTCGGCGTCCGGCCCGGCGCTGGTGGGCGGTGGGTCCAAGCCGCAACCGGGAGAAATCACCCTTGCTCATCATGGCGTGCTGTTTCTGGATGAGTTGCCGGAATTCGACCGCAAGGTGTTGGAAGTGCTGAGAGAACCGTTGGAGTCGGGGCACATCGTGATATCCCGCGCCCGGGACCGGGTGCGCTTTCCGGCGCGCTTCCAGCTGGTGGCGGCGATGAATCCCTGCCCGTGTGGCTATCTCGGCGAGCCCAGCGGTCGTTGCTCCTGCACACCGGACATGGTGCAGCGTTACCGCAACAAACTGTCCGGCCCGCTGCTCGACCGGATCGACTTGCACCTGACCGTGGCCCGGGAAGCCACCGCACTGAACCCCAAGAGCGAACCGGGGGACGACACCGCCACCGCCGCCGAACGGGTGGCCGATGCCCGTGAACGCCAGCAAGCACGCCAAGGCTGTGCCAATGCGTTCCTGGATCTGCCGGGCCTGCGCCGGCACTGCAAACTGTCCACGACCGACGAAGCCTGGCTGGAAACCGCTTGCGAACGGCTGACCCTGTCGCTGCGAGCCGCCCATCGCCTGCTCAAGGTCGCCCGGACGTTGGCCGACCTTGAGCAAGCGGAGCGAATCAGCCGCGAACATCTGGCCGAAGCCCTGCAGTATCGCCCCGCCTCGGTTTGAACCGCTTACGGCTTGCTCAGGTCCACCAGCGGGGCATCGCGCACCTCGGTTTTCCGATCACCCTGGATGTCATCAATGCGCTTGAGCGCCTTGTCTACGGCAGCCTTGTCCGCCAACAGGCTGTAATGGATCTGGAACTGCTTACGCTCTTTCGGCGCGATGGTCGGCACCAGGCCCAGTGGTCGCTGATATCGACGGTTGTAGGAGAAACTGGTGCCCGGCTCCAGGCCGGTCACGTAGCCCTGGCCTTGGGTATCGGTGTTTTTCCACAGGGAAAATACCGGCAGCGTCCCGGTGTTGAAGCCCACCGACACGCCGAGGCTACCGGCCTTGTTGTGCAACACGGTCAGCGTATCGCCCTTGGCGTCGGCATACGGCACGACGTTGTAGACGGTTTCGTCGTAGTCCCTGGTTGGGGCGCGATAGGTTTGCCAGCCTTTCAGGTCGCCCTTGGCCTTGTCGTTGAACGGCGACACCTGTTTGACCGGTGCTGCGAAGCGCGCATCCTGCTCCAGGAACGGCGTACTGAAGTTGCTGTGATAGAGCGCCTGGTATTCCTTCGGATAGTCGCCATTGTTGGTCAGCGTGTCGCTGAGCGCGAAGGTCACGCTGCCGGGTTCGGTGACCAGTTCGGTCTGCACCGAAAAGTCGACTTTCTTGAACGCCTGCTCCTTCAACTCGCCTCGCAGGGTAATCGCGTAGGGCGGTTTTTCATCGATGTGCAGGGTGACTTTGTTCGCCGGGATATTGGCCGCGCGGCCGTGCAAAGTCAGCAGCTCGCCATTGTCCATGCCCGGATGACCGACCCACTCGTAGCCGCAGCGGGTGACCAGCTCGTTGAACCCTTCCAGCCAGCCCAAGCCGCCCCGGCCATTGAGCTCGATGAATGCCGGATTGACCACTTCCTTGACCGGCGAATCCCACCCCATACGGACATCGCCGACCGAGGCCTGCAGCACATTCATGCCGCGGGTCGGGACGACCGAGAGTTTCATCGTGCCGTTGTCGATATCGACGATGCTGACGCCTTCCTGGCGACCGCCGTGCAGGGTGCGCATCGTCACGGAAAACGGTTTGTCGGTCTTCACACCGAGCTGCTGACTGGTGATTTGCCAGGGCTGTGCGGCCTTGTCGGTATCGAGCAGGACATAATCCCAGGCCATGGCGTGGGAGGCAGCACCGAGGGCGCTGAGGGCAACGAGGAGTTTGAGCGGAGTCATGGAAACGACCTTTTATTGGAGTTGTGCGGTTTTTATAGACTTGAAGAAACGTTTCAGCAAGCCGAAAAACAGCAATCAACCGCAAAAAGGAGCATGCCTACAGAATCAGGCAGTTTTTTGTGGGAGCGAGCATGCTCGCGAAAGCGGTGAGTCAGTAGATAGAGATGTGGCAGGAAGGCCGCCTTCGCGAGCAGGCTCGCTCCCACATTGGTTTCGGGTAAGGCGTGAGAAATGGGGCCGCCACAGTTCTCCTGTGGGAGCGAGCCTGCTCGCGAAAGCGGTGAGTCAGTAGATAGAGATGTGGCAGGAAGCTGCCTTCGCGAGCAGGCTCGCTCCCACATTGGTTTTGGATAGGGCGTGAGAATTGGGGCCGCCACAGTTCTTCTGTGGGAGCGAGCCTGCTCGCGAAAGCGGTGGGTCAGTTGATAGAGATGTGGCTGGTCAGCCGTCATCGCGAGCAAGCTCGCCCCCACAGTAATCTGGGTGAGCTTGCTCGTGATGTTGCCGCAGGAAGCCTCAGCGGAACCGATCAACCTCTTTGCGCAGGTCCTGCGCCAGTTTTTCCAGTTCTTTGGCGGTGATCGCCAGGTTCGAAACTACTTCGCGTTGTTCGCTGTTGGCCATCGCGATGCTTTGCAGGTTGCTGCTGAGCAAGGTCGCGGTGCTGCTCTGCTCCTGGGTGGCCGTGGTGATCGCTGCAAACTGCTGGCCGGCCGAGCGGCTTTGCTCGTCGATGCGCGCCAGGGCCGAGGCGACATTGGCGTTGCGCGACAAGCCTTCCTGCATGAGCAGGTTGCCCTTCTCCATCGTACTGATGGCATTGCCGGTTTCCTGCTGGATGCTGTTGATCATGCCAGAGATTTCGTCAGTGGCCTGGCGGGTACGCGACGCCAGGCTACGGACCTCGTCGGCCACCACGGCAAAACCACGGCCCTGTTCACCCGCGCGCGCGGCTTCGATGGCAGCGTTCAAGGCCAGCAGGTTGGTTTGCTCGGCAATCGAGGTGATCACGCCGACGATGCCGCCAATTTCCTGGGAGCGCTGACCCAAGGTGTTGATGACCGTGGCCGTGCTGTTCAACGCGCCAGCAATCTGTTCCAGCGATGACGAAGCTTCGTCCATCGAGGTACGGCCGATGCGGGTCTGCTGGGCGTTGTCCTGGGCCAGACGCTCGGTATTGCCCATGTTATCGGCGATGTTCAACGAGGTGGCGCTGAACTCTTCCACTGCGCCCGCCATGCTGGTGATTTCGCCGGACTGCTGCTCCATCCCTTCATACGCACCGCTGGACAATCCGGACAACGCCTGGGCACGACTGTTGACCTCCTGCGAGGCCTTGCGGATATGCTCGACCATGGTCGACAAGGCTTGGCTCATCTGGTTGAAGGCACGGGCCAGTTGGCCAATTTCATCGTGGCTGGATACGTTCAGACGCACGCTCAGGTCGCCGGCGCCCAGCGCTTCGGCCTGACGTACGAGGTCGCCCAAGGGCGCCAGTTTGCTACGCAACAGCCACACTGCAGCACCGACCGCCAGCAACATTGCCAGCAGGCTGCCAATGGCCAGTTGCGTACCGACGTTCCAGGTTACTGCGTTGATTTCGGTTTTCGGCATGCTCGCCACCACCGCCCACGGCCCGCCCTCGAACGGCACGGCGACGCTGTAGAATTCTTCTGCGGTGTCTTCCCAGAACGCACCTTTGCCCGGCTTCTTGATCAGACCGGTGATAGCCGCGGTGGCGTTGTCCAGCGCCTGCACACCCGCTGGCGGTACCAACCATTTGTTCTGTTCGTCCAACAGCGCCAGGGAACCGGTCTGGCCGATGCGGAAGCGCTTGAGGTTGTCGAATTGCGCATTCTGCGCATCGGTGTAATCGAATCCTACGTACAACACGGCAATGATCTTGCCGCTGCCGTCGCGAACGGGCGTGTATTGCGACATGTAGAAACGACCGAAGAGCAAGGCCCGGCCGATGTAGCTCTGCCCGCTGATCACCGGGCCGTACGCCGGGCCGGCGCGGTCGAGTACGGTGCCGATGGCCCGCGTACCGTCCTGCTTGCTCACCGAAGTACTGACACGGATGAAGTCGTCGCCGCTACGCACGAATATAGTCGCTACGCCGGCGGTCATCGCCTTGAACTCGTCCACTTCCTTGAAGTTGTTGTTCAACACTTCGCTGCCCAGGCTCAAGCCTGGCGTCTGCACGCCCGCCACTGTCACCGGCTGGTCCGGATGCACGCTCAGGCCCGCGCTGAAGCGCTTTTCGAACAGGCCAGCCAAGCGCTGGGTGCTCTCGCGCAAGGTGCTGTGGAAGGTATTGAGCTGGTCGGCCATCAGGCGCGCTTCGCTGGCCAGGTGCTCCTCACGAGTGGAAAGGTTGGCGGCGTCCAGTGAACGCAAGGCGAAGACGGTACTGCCGGAAATCACGACCGCCAGTATCACGGCAAGGGCAAGGCCTAGCTGTGAGGCGATCCGGGCGCGGGGTTGAGACATGACGGCTCCTGGCCGAGAGACTGGATCATCCTGATCACGTCGCACGCTCGGCATTCATTTTTTTGAGGTGTGGGCCCTTTCTGTACGAAGGTTCTATGTTCACGGATTCGGCCGCAAAATCGAATACTTGAGCGCTTTGGAAGGAATAAAGCCAAATCGCCAGCGGGGCCTGTTTGTCCCTTCAGGCCAGGCGTTTCACGTCGGGCAGTTGCATGGCGCTTACCTCGCCCTGGAGAAAATCGCTGAGCCTGCGCAAACGTTCACCTCCAGGCCGGGTCTTCGGCCAGACGAGGTAATAGTGCTCGCCGCTGGCAACAGCCGTAGGCCACGGCAGACTCAAGCGTCCCTGGGCAACGTCCTCGGCGACCATCAACAAATCGCCCATGGACACACCATAGCCCCGCGCCGCAGCGATCATGCCCAGTTCCAGCGTATCGAATACCTGGCCGCCCTTGAGCGAGACCTTGTCCGCCAGCCCCATGCGCTGCAACCAGTTGCGCCAGTCCCGGCGATCCGGCGTGGGGTGCAGCAGCTCCGCGCTGGCCAGCCGCGCCACGTCCCAGGGTTGGTCGTTGAGCAGAGTCGGTGCGCCGACCGGAATCAGCTCCTCGGGAAACAGCAGACTGGCCTCCCAGTCCGCCGGAAAGTGCCCGTTGCCCAGCAGAACCGCGCAGTCGAACGGCTCGGTGTTGAAGTCCACCGAGTCGACGTCCATCCAGGCGCTGGTCAATTGCACTTCGTTGCCGGGTTGCAGATGCCGAAAGCGGCTCAGGCGCGCCAGCAACCAACGCATGGTCAGGGTCGACGGAGCCTTCATGCGCAAAATTCCGTCCTCGCCGTGCAAGGTATGGCAAGCACGCTCCAGCGCCATGAAACCCTCCCGCACGCCCGGCAGCAGCAGGCGTGCCGCCTCGGTCAGTTGCAGGTTGCGGCCGCTGCGCTGAAACAGCCGACAGGCGAAGTGTTCCTCAAGCGTGCGAATGTGCCGGCTGACCGCGCTCTGGGTAATCGACAGTTCTTCAGCGGCCCGGGTAAACGAGCTGTATCGCGCCGCCGCTTCGAATGCCCGCAACGCATAAAGAGGAGGGAGGCGACGAGACATCGGAAAGGCTCCTGTGGCTTTTTTCGAACCCTATCAGAAGATTCGCCCAGCATGAGTTTTAATCATGCCAGCAATCGGATTTATCCTTTTGTGCAAACCACCGCAAGCGCCGAGAATCGACGTCTTACTGCCTTGTTTGAACATGGAGCGTGATGATCATGCGGCATCCGGTGCGTATCGAACTCTGGGCCATCCTGCGGCTGGCGGGGCCGTTGATTGCTTCGCAGTTGGCGCACATGCTGATGGTGCTGACCGACACCTTGATGATGGCGCGCCTGAGTCCCGAAGCCCTGGCCGGTGGTGGTCTGGGGGCGGCGAGTTACTCGTTCGTGTCGATTTTCTGCATCGGCGTGATCGCTGCCGTCGGTACGCTGGTTGCGATCCGCCAGGGCGCTGGCGATATTGAAGGCGCCACCCGGCTGACCCAGGCCGGGTTATGGCTGGCCTGGTTGATGGCGCTGGTGGCCGGGTTGCTGTTGTGGAACCTCAAGCCGGTGCTGCTGTTGTTCGGCCAGACTGAAACCAACGTCCTCGCCGCCGGCCAGTTCCTGCTGGTGCTGCCGTTCGCCCTGCCCGGCTACCTGAGTTTCATGGCCCTGCGTGGATTTACCAGCGCGATCGGCCGGGCCACTCCGGTCATGGTGATCAGCCTCGGCGGCACGGTGGCCAACTTCCTGCTCAACTACGCGCTCATCACCGGCATGTTCGGCTTGCCGAAGCTCGGCCTGATGGGGATCGGCCTGGTGACGGCGATTGTTGCCAACTGCATGGCCCTGGTGCTTGCCTGGCACATCCACCGGCACCCGGCCTACCGCGCCTATCCATTGCTTGAAGGCCTGTCGCGGCCCAATCGTCAATACCTCAAGGAACTGTGGCGCCTTGGCCTGCCGATTGGTGGTACCTACGCCGTGGAAGTCGGGCTGTTCGCGTTCGCCGCGCTGTGCATGGGCACCATGGGCAGCACGCCGTTGGCTGCGCACCAGATCGCTCTGCAAATCGTCTCGGTGGCATTCATGGTTCCAGCGGGCATGTCGTACGCGATCACCATGCGCATCGGCCAGCATTACGGCGCCGGGCAACTGCTCATGGCACGCCTGGCCGGACGGGTCGGGATCGGCTTTGGGGCAGCGGCGATGCTGGCCTTCGCCATGGTGTTCTGGCTGCTGCCCAATCAACTGATCGGTTTGTTCCTGGATCACAATGACCCGGCGTTCCGCCCGGTGATCGACCTGGCTGTGAGCCTGCTGGCCGTGGCGGCGTGGTTCGAGCTGTTCGACGGTACGCAAACCATTGCCATGGGCTGTATCCGAGGCCTGAAGGACGCCAAGACCACCTTCCTGGTAGGCCTGGGTTGCTACTGGCTGATTGGCGCGCCCGCTGCCTGGTGGATGGCCTTTCATTTGAACTGGGGGCCGACTGGTGTCTGGTGGGGCCTGGCCCTGGGGCTGGCGTGCGCGGCGGTGAGCCTGACGTGGGCATTCGAGTGGAAGATGAAGCGGATGATTCGCAGCGAGCCGGAGCAGCGGAATTTCGAAGCGATCCAGGCGAAGTGAAAATACATCCCCTGTGGGAGCGAGCCTGCTCGCGAAGGCGGTGTGTCAGTTGGTGGATGTCCGGCTGACACCCCGCTTTCGCGAGCAGGCTCGCTCCCACAGGGTTTGTGTCAGCTCACGATTTCCTGCGTCGCCTGGCCACCCTCAAACGCCAGGTATTCAACCAACTCCACCAACGGCAGCGGCTTGCTGATCAGGAAGCCCTGCACCTGATCGCAACCGAAACCCCGCAGCAGATCCATCTGTTCACGGGTCTCGACGCCTTCGGCCACGACTTCAAGATTGAGGTTATGGGCCAGGTTGATCATCGCGTGCACCAGCTTGCGGTTCTCTTCACGCTGCTCCATGCCGCCAACGAAACTCTTGTCGATCTTGAGCAGGGCGATGGGCAGGCTGTTGAGGTGCACGAAGGAGGAAAATCCGGTACCGAAATCGTCCAGGGAGAACCGCACGCCCAGGCGGCCCAAGGCATCCATGGTCTGCTTGACCATTTCGCTGCGACGCATGACGGCGGTTTCGGTGAGTTCGAACTCCAGCCACTGGGCCTCGACACCCCGTTCGCTGATCAACCGACTCAAGGTCGGCAGCAGCTGACTGTCCTGGAATTGCCGGAACGACAGGTTGATCGCCATATGCAGCGGCGCGAGCCCGCGCTCGCGCAAGGCCTGCATGTCCCGTAACGCCCGGGAAATTACCCAGTAGCCCAACGGTACGATCAGGCCGCTCTGCTCGGCCAGTGGCACGAATTCGCTCGGCGGCAACAGCCCGCGCTCGCCGTGACGCCAGCGCACCAGGGCTTCGAGGCCGACGATGGTGCCATCGGCAAGGTTCAGCCGCGGCTGGTAATGCAATTCCAGTTCGTCGCGACGCAGCGCCCGGCGCAGTTCGCTTTCCAGGTCGGCGAGACTGCGGGCGTTGCGATTGATGCGCTCATTGAAGATATGAAAAGTGCAGCCTTGCGTGCTCTTGGCCTGCTGCATGGCGATATGCGCGTGCCACATCAGCGGGTCGGCACCGGCCTGGGCGCGAGCATGGGCGATCCCCAGGCTGCAGCCGATCAGCAGGCTTTCGCCATCGACCCAGTAGGGTTCGGCCATGGCTTCGGTGATGCGCTCAGCCATCCACTCGGCCCGCTGGGGCGCGCGGCGGGTATCGATCAGCAGGGCGAATTCGTCGCTGCCCAGCCGCGCCAGTTGATCACCGACTTCCAGCGCGCCCTTGAGCCGCGAGACCACCTGCAGGATCAGACGGTCGCCGGCCTGATGACCGAGCGCGTCGTTGGCGTGACGAAAGTTATCCAGATCCAGATGGCCGAGCGCCAGGCCACGGCCTTCGTTTTCAGCCAGGCGTGCCGCCAGCAGGGTCTGGAAGCCTTGGCGGTTGGCGATGCCGGTCAACGGGTCCTGCTCGGCGAGCCGTTGCAGAGTGTTTTCCAGCACCCCGCGCTCGCGCACATGACGAAGGCAACGACGCAGCGTCGCCTCATCGAGTACGTCACGCACCAGCCAGTCGCTGACGCCGTCCGGGGGAGTCGCCGGCTCGTGCTCAAGCAACAGCACCGTTGGCAGGCGGCAACGACCGGGCGCTGGTTGCAAAGCAGCGACAGTCAACAGGACCGCATTGCGGTTGTCTTCGAACAGGCTGCTGACCGACTCCCAGCTCGGGGCGCTGATCAACACGACCGAGGGGCCCATGGGCGCCAGGCACTCGCGCAATATCGCTGACCACTCAGGCGTTTCGGCCAATAAGAGCAAACGCAAGGGTTCGACAGGCGTAGACAAGCTGACTCCCTAGACTCTGCAAGGTGGTAGGCGCGGGGCATTATGACTCGTCGACAGGCAATCACCAATGCCAATGGTTCTCAAACACTCGGTTTTGACGGTTTTTCACCTTAAAAACGAACGTTAGACCCAAATCCCGTCCGCATCCTGAGGGAAAGTAACAAAAGCGGCAATTGAAGATGATGTGCAGCGTCACAAGTCGGACAGAGCAGCACAAATCTCAGAGCCTGTTAAAATGCCGGCCCATTTCGCAAACGACTCCCTGAACCCTGTCATGTCCCGACTCAATCCCCGGCAGCAAGAAGCCGTGAACTATGTCGGCGGCCCTCTTTTGGTGCTCGCCGGTGCAGGCTCCGGCAAGACCAGCGTGATCACCCGCAAGATCGCGCACCTGATCCAGAATTGCGGCATCCGCGCCCAGTACATCGTCGCGATGACTTTCACCAACAAGGCCGCGCGGGAAATGAAGGAACGGGTCGGCGGTCTGTTGCGCGCCGGCGAAGGCCGTGGCCTGACGGTCTGTACGTTCCACAACCTGGGCCTGAACATCATTCGCAAGGAACACGCGCGACTTGGCTACAAGCCGGGCTTCTCGATTTTCGACGAGACCGACGTCAAGGCCTTGATGACCGACATCATGCAGAAGGAATACTCGGGCGACGACGGCGTCGACGAGATCAAGAACATGATCGGCGCCTGGAAAAACGACCTGATCCTGCCGCCCGAAGCCCTGGAGAACGCCCGCAACCCCAAGGAACAGACCGCCGCCATCGTCTACGCCCACTACCAGCGCACCCTCAAGGCCTTCAACGCGGTGGACTTCGACGACCTGATCCTGCTGCCGGTCAAGCTGTTCCAGGACCACGCCGACATCCTTGAGAAATGGCAGAACAAAGTCCGTTACCTATTGGTGGACGAATATCAGGACACCAACGCCAGCCAGTATCTGCTGGTGAAACTGCTGATCGGCAAACGCAACCAGTTCACCGTGGTCGGCGACGATGACCAGTCGATCTACGCCTGGCGCGGCGCGCGGCCGGAAAACCTGATGTTGCTCAAGGAAGACTACCCATCGCTCAAGGTGGTGATGCTGGAGCAGAACTATCGCTCCACCAGCCGCATCCTGCGCTGCGCCAACGTGCTGATCTCCAACAACCCCCACGAATTCGAAAAGCAGCTGTGGAGCGAAATGGGTCACGGTGACGAGATCCGTGTGATCCGTTGCCGCAACGAAGACGCCGAAGCCGAGCGCGTGGCCATGGAAATCCTCAGCCTGCACCTGCGCACCGACCGGCCCTACAGCGATTTTGCGATCCTCTATCGCGGCAACTACCAGGCCAAGCTGATCGAGCTGAAGTTGCAGCATCACCAGATCCCCTATCGTCTGTCGGGGGGCAACAGCTTCTTCGGACGCCAGGAAGTGAAGGACCTGATGGCCTACTTCCGCCTGATCGTGAACCCGGACGACGATAACGCCTTCTTGCGGGTGATCAACGTGCCACGCCGGGAAATCGGTTCGACCACCCTGGAAAAACTCGGCAACTACGCCACCGAGCGCAAGATCTCGATGTACGCCGCCACCGATGAAATCGGCTTGGGCGAACATCTGGACAGCCGCTTCACCGACCGCCTGGCGCGCTTCAAACGCTTCATGGACAAGGTCCGCGAGCAGTGTGCCGGCGAAGACCCGATCGCGGCGCTGCGCAGCATGGTCATGGACATCGACTATGAAAACTGGCTGCGCACCAACAGTTCCAGCGACAAGGCCGCCGACTACCGCATGGGCAACGTCTGGTTCCTGATCGAAGCGCTGAAAAACACTTTGGAAAAGGATGAAGACGGCGACATGACCGTCGAGGACGCCATCGGCAAGCTCGTTTTGCGGGATATGCTCGAGCGGCAGCAGGAAGAGGAAGAAGGCGCCGAAGGCGTCCAGATGATGACGCTGCACGCCTCCAAGGGCCTGGAATTTCCCTACGTGTTCATCATGGGCATGGAAGAGGAAATCCTCCCGCACCGCTCCAGCATCGAAGCCGACACCATTGAAGAAGAACGGCGCCTGGCCTACGTCGGGATTACCCGGGCGCGCCAGACGCTGGCCTTCACCTTCGCCGCCAAGCGCAAGCAGTACGGCGAAGTGATCGACTGCGCCCCGAGCCGTTTTCTCGATGAACTGCCGCCGGACGACTTGGCCTGGGAGGGCAATGACGACACGCCGACGGAAGTCAAAGCCGTTCGCGGCAACAGCGCCCTGGCGGATATACGCGCGATGTTGAAGCGCTAGAATCGATTATTTTTTACTGACTTCAGGCGCCGACGCGTCATCAGAGGAGGCTTCATGGAAGCCCTGCACCAGAAAATTCGTGAACAAGGCATCGTGCTTTCCGATCAGGTCCTGAAGGTTGATGCGTTCCTCAACCACCAGATCGACCCGCAGTTGATGAAGCTGATCGGCGACGAATTCGCCGCGCTGTTCAAGGATTCGGGCATCACCAAGATCGTCACCATCGAGGCCTCGGGCATCGCCCCGGCGATCATGACCGGGCTGAACCTTGGCGTGCCGGTGATCTTCGCGCGCAAACAGCAGTCGCTGACCCTGACGGAGAACCTGTTGTCCGCCACCGTGTATTCGTTCACCAAGAAGACCGAAAGCACCGTCGCCGTCAGCCCGCGCCACCTGACCAGCAGCGACCGAGTGCTGATCATCGATGACTTCCTGGCCAACGGCAAAGCCTCCCAGGCGCTGATTTCCATCATCAAGCAGGCCGGCGCTACCGTGGCCGGGCTGGGCATCGTGATCGAGAAATCCTTCCAGGGTGGCCGCGCTGAGCTGGATGCCCAGGGCTACCGCGTCGAGTCGTTGGCGCGGGTGAAATCGCTGGCGGGTGGGGTAGTGACGTTCATCGACTGATCTCCCATATCCTCTGTGGGAGCGAGCTTGCTCGCGATAGCGGTCTGTCAGACACATTTTATTTAGCAGATACACCGCCATCGCGAGCAAGCTCGCTCCCACAGGGGTCAGGTTGCTGTTTGTTGCACGGTCGCCTTCAGCCCCGCCAGCAGCAACCGCTGGGCCAACTCTTCCTTCAGCCCCTCCGGGCTCGTCAGCTGCATCCGTTCCAGATGCCCGGCAAACTCCCAGGGCTCCGGTGCATCCAGCGCGGCCTTGCCCAACTCCAGGATCTCGGTGAGCTTGAACTTGCTCTTGAGCCAGTTCAGCGCCCGCAGCAGATCCCGCTCCAGCCCATCGAAATCGCAGCCCAACGGATATTCCGGGAACAGATTGGGATGCCGCGCCTGGATCGCCTGCAAACGCTCCGACGTGTTGTCGGCGAAACGTGGGTCGAGACGGAAATCCTTCGGCAATTTGCCGGAGCTCTGGGCCTGCTCGATCAGCCCCGGCTGAAAGCGTGAATCGCTGATGTTGAGCAATGCCTCGATCACCGCCGCGTCGGTCTTGCCGCGCAGGTCGGCAATGCCGTACTCGGTCACGACGATGTCCCGCAGGTGCCGGGGAATCGTGCAATGCCCGTATTCCCAGACGATATTGGAGCTGACCACGCCGCCTGACTCGCGCCAACTGCGCAGCAGCAGGATCGAGCGCGCCCCTTCCAGCGCATGCCCTTGGGCAACAAAGTTGTATTGCCCACCCACACCGCTGAGCACCCGCCCGTCTTCCAATTGGTCAGCCACCCCGGCACCGAGCAACGTCATGGTGAACACCGTGTTGATGAAACGCGCATCAAGCCGCTGCAGGCGCTTGAGTTGTTCCTGGCCGTACAACTCGTTGATGTAGCTGATGCGCGTCATGTTGAATTCGAAGCGCCGGCTCTGCGGCAACTCGCGCAAACGCTCGTAGAAGCTGCCCGGGCCGAGGAAGAACCCGCCATGGATGCAAATGCCGTCGGGTTGCGCCGCCTCGTCGAGCGTTCCGGCGTTCGCCTGCTCCTGGGTCGGCTCATCGGGATAGACCTTGCGCCGGATAATCCCGGCCTCCGCAAGCACCAGCAAACCGTTGACGAACATTTCGCTGCAACCGTAAAGCCCTTTGGCAAACGGCTCGGTCCCGCCTTCACGCTCGATCAACTGCGCCCACTGGCTGAGATTCAGGTCCGCCAACAACGCCTGGTAACCAGCGTTATCGGCCTGGCGCGCCAACAGCGCCGCCGTCAACGCATCGCCCATGGAGCCGATGCCGATCTGCAACGTACCGCCGTCACGCACCAGGGTGCTGGCATGCAGGCCGATCAAATGGTCCTGGAACCCCACCGGCATGTTCGGCGTGGAGAACAGCGTGTGGCTGTCCTTCTCGTCGATCAGCAGGTCGAAAGCGTCAATGCCGATTTCCGCATCACCGGGCATGTAGGGCAATTCGCTGTGGACCTGCCCGACCATGAGGATGGTCTCGCCCGCCTCGCGTCGCCTGGCAATCATCGGCAACAGGTCCAGGGTGATGTCCGGGTTGCAGCTCAGGCTCAGGCGATCCGGATGTTCCGGGTCGCTCGCCACCAATTGCGCAATCAGGTTCAGGCCGGCCGCGTTGATGTCCCGCGCCGCGTGGCTGTAGTTGCTGCTGACGTAGTCCTGCTGCGCCGCTGCACTGTGCAGCAGGCTGCCGGGCTGCATGAAGAATTGCTGCACGCGGATGTTTGCCGGCAGGCTGTCGCGCTGCAGATCGGCAAGGTAATCGAGTTCGGGATAGTCGCCGAAGACCCGTTCGACGAAGGGCTCGAGGAAACGCTTCTGCAAACCGTCGCCCAGGCTCGGTCGACCCAGGCTCAACGCCGTGTAGATAGTCAGCTGCCGCTCGGGCAGTTGGGCGATGCGCCGGTACAGCGCGTTGGCGAACAGGTTGGGCTTGCCCAGCCCCAATGGCATGCCCAGGTGGATATGCGCGGGCAAGCGCTCGAGCACGTCATCCACTGCCTGTTCGATTGAACACAACTGCACCATCCGACCCTCCGGGACATTCCTTGAATGTGGGTTGGACCGAGCTTGCCGGGTCTTGGTTGCGATGAACAGCCCTGGGAAAAATTCCAGGCGCAAAAAAGCCGCTCGAAAGCGGCTTTTTCGTGAAAGATGCTGGCG
The DNA here is from genome assembly GCF_051132225.1 of Pseudomonas sp. D1-1. NCBI lineage: Bacteria > Pseudomonadati > Pseudomonadota > Gammaproteobacteria > Pseudomonadales > Pseudomonadaceae > Pseudomonas > Pseudomonas sp. D1-1. The sequence goes on from NZ_CP071676.1 coordinate 5,718,869, forward strand.
AATTACAGGCCGGACATCTCTTTGATGGCGCCCTTGAGCTCATCATCGGAGCAGTCGGCGCAAGTGCCTTTGGGCGGCATGGCGTTTACGCCAGTAATAGCCTTGGCCAGGATGCCGTCGAGGCCGCCCTGGTGATCGGCGCGCTCTTTCCAGGCCGCCTTGTCACCGATTTTCGGAGCGCCCAGCAGGCCAGTGCCGTGGCAGGCGTTGCAATGCTTGGCAATGACGTCTTTGGGTGCCTTGGCACCGCCTGCGCCGCCGGCTGCAGTGGCCACTTCCATGCCTTTGCATTCCTTGCCCTGAACACAAACCTGGCCAACGGGTTCAAGGCGCTTGGCGATTTCGTCGTTCGGCGCCGCTTGAGCGCTCGCAGCCCATAGGGCCAATACGGTTGCTGGTGCAGCCAGCATTTTCATAATTAGGTTCACGCGTACACCCTCAATGGTGGCTAGTCACGCCTGCGGCCACGGTTTGCAGGCGGGCGCAAGTATAGCGGTAAGCCTGTCACTCTGAAACAACCCCAAAGTCACAAGGGTCTTGTTTGTCATGACAGCCCAACATGCGGGCGCCTGTGGCGTGCGGGCCTGGCGCCTCTTGGTCTAGAAATTCGCCGGAGTGGCTGCGCTGATCAGTCGCGCCGGCACGTCGAACGGATTGCGGAAACGATGTGGCTTGGTACTTTCAAAATAGTAGCTGTCGCCGGCCTCGAGCACGAAGGTTTCTGCGCCCACCACCAGTTCCAGTCGCCCTTCCACCAGGATCCCGGTTTCCTCGCCCTCGTGGGTGAGCATTTCGTCACCGGTGTCGGCGCCAGGCGGATAGATTTCGTTCAGGAAGGCAATCGCCCGGCTCGGATGCGCCCGGCCCACCAGTTTCATGGTCACGGCGCCGTCGGAGATGTCGATCAGTTCGTTGGCTTTATAGACGATCTGGGTCGGTTTCTCCTGGAGGATCTCTTCGGAGAAAAACTCGACCATGGACATGGGAATCCCGCCAAGGACCTTGCGCAGCGAGCTGATCGAGGGGCTCACGCTGTTTTTCTCGATCATCGAAATAGTGCTGTTGGTGACGCCCGCGCGCTTGGCGAGTTCACGCTGGGAAAGGCCTTTGAGTTTACGAATGGATTGCAGTCGTTCACCGACGTCCAATGCTGGAGCCTCCAGGGAATCAGGTTGTGTGGAAAGTGAGCGTTATCATGGCGACAGCGTTCAGTATTTACAACACTTTGACCCGAATCCTGTGCGGTGAAGCGACTTCCGGTATGCGTCGCCTGGTCTCAGGTCCCGGAATAGAGCCGTGGGACACGTCGCAGGTTGCAGAATATCTGGTAAGGAATCGTGTCGGCGGCCTGCGCCACATCGCTGGCGAGAATGCTCTTGCCCCAGAGTTCGACGGTCGAGCCGAGCCCGGCCTGGGGAATATGGCTCAGGTCGACACACAGCATGTCCATCGAGACCCGCCCGACCAGTTGGCTGCGCTGGCCATCCACCAGCACTGGCGTACCGTTGGGCGCCTGGCGCGGGTAACCGTCGGCATACCCCATGGCAACCACGCCGACCCGGGTCGGCTGGGCGGTGACGAAACGGGCACCGTAGCCCACCGGCTCGCCGGCGGGAAGCTCGCGCACGCTGATGATCTTCGACTCCAGGGTCATCACCGGTTGCAGGCGCGAAGCCATGGCATTGGCTTCGTCGAAGGGTGTCGCGCCGTACAGCATGATGCCCGGCCGCACCCAGTCGCTCGGTATCTGCGGCCAACCCAGCACCGCGGGCGAGTTGCGCAGGCTGACCTCAGCCACCAGGCCCTGGCGGGCCTGCTCGAATACCGCCAATTGTTGGAGGCTGCTCGGGTCGTGCAGCTCGTCGGCGCGGGCGAAGTGGCTCATCAGGACGATTTTCGCCACGTTGCCACTCGCCAGCAGGCGACGATAGGCCGATTGATAATCGGCCGGATGCAAACCGACCCGATGCATGCCCGAGTCGAGCTTGAGCCAGACCGTGATCGGCTTGCCCAGCGTCGCGCGCTCTATCGCTTCTAGCTGCCACAACGCATGCACGACACACCAGAAGTCGTGCTCGACGATCAATGCCAGCTCATCGGCCTCGAAGAACCCTTCCAGCAACAGGATCGGCCCACGTATACCACCGGCCCGCAGTTCCAGGGCCTCTTCAATGCAGGCCACGGCGAACCCATCCGCCGTCTCCTGCAAAGCCTCGGCGCAGCGCACCGCGCCATGCCCGTAGGCGTCGGCCTTGATCACTGCAAGGGCCTTGGTCCCAGTAACTTCACGGGCCAGTTGGTAGTTATGACGCAGGGCTTGGAGATCGATCAGGGCACGGGCAGGACGCATGGCGGCAGGCTTCTAGGCGGTCATGGGTAAAAAAACCGGCGACGGCTGACGGCATCAGCCATCAACGGCGCCGGGAGAGGGAGCTTTTTGACAGTTGTCAGGGCAGCGCGGCCACCACGGACAGCTCGACCAGGATCTGCGGTTCGCACAACTTGGCCTCGACAGTGGCGCGGGCCGGGGCGACGCCCTTGGGCAGCCATTTGTCCCACACCGCATTCATGCCTTGAAAATGGGCGTCGATGTCCTTCAGGTAGATCGTCACCGACAGCAGGCGGCTCTTGTCGGTCCCGGCCAGGTCCAGCAGACGCTCGATATTTGCCAAGGTCTCGCGGGTCTGCTGCTCGATGCCGGCGCTCATGTCGTCGCCGACCTGCCCGGCCAGGTAAACGGTGCCGTTGTGCACAACGACCTGACTCATGCGGTCATTGGTGAGCTGGCGCTGGATTGCCATGTTTAGCGGACTCCTGAGGTTTGCTGCCATAACGGGAAATATCGAGGCCTTCGGCGCTGATCTGCGGCTTTTTCTTCGCCATCAGGTCCGCCAGAAGGCGACCGGAACCACAGGCCATGGTCCACCCGAGGGTGCCGTGGCCGGTATTGAGGAACAGATTCTTGAACGGCGTGGCGCCGACTATCGGCGTGCCGTCCGGGGTGGTCGGGCGCAGGCCGGTCCAGAAACTGGCCTGGGCCAGGTCGCCGCCCTGAGGATAAAGGTCGTTGACGATCATCTCCAGGGTTTCACGCCGACGCGGGTTGAGCGAGAGGTCAAAACCGGCGATTTCCGCCATGCCGCCGACGCGAATCCGGTTGTCGAACCGGGTGATCGCAACCTTGTAGGTTTCGTCGAGGATGGTCGAGGTCGGCGCCATCGCCGCATTGGTGATCGGCACGGTCAGGGAATAGCCCTTGAGTGGATACACCGGCGCGCGGATACCCAGCGGCTTGAGTAATTGCGGCGAATAGCTGCCCAGGGCCAGGACATAACGGTCGGCGGTTTCCAGCTTGCCGTCGATCCAGACACCATTGATGCGATCCCCGGCAAAATCCAGGCGCTCGATGTTCTGGTCGAAGCGAAATTGTACGCCGAGCTTCACGGCCATTTCCGCGAGGCGCGTGGTAAACATCTGGCAATCGCCGGTCTGGTCATTGGGCAGGCGCAGCGCACCGGCCAGGATGTCGGTGACATTGGCCAGGGCCGGTTCGACCCGGGCGATGCCTTCGCGATCGAGCACTTCAAACGGCACGCCCGACTCCTTGAGCACGGCGATGTCCTTGGCCGCGCCATCGAGCTGGGCCTGGGTGCGGAACAATTGGGTAGTCCCCAGGCTGCGACCTTCGTAGGCAATGCCGGTTTCGGCGCGCAATTCGTCGAGGCAGTCACGGCTGTACTCGGACAGGCGGACCATGCGCTCCTTGTTGATCGCGTAGCGGCTGGCGGTGCAGTTGCGCAGCATCTGCGCCATCCACAGGTACTGGTCGATGTCGGCGGTGGCCTTGATTGCCAGCGGCGCGTGACGCTGCAGCAGCCACTTGATGGCCTTGAGTGGCACACCCGGCGCAGCCCACGGCGAGGCGTAGCCCGGCGATACCTGGCCAGCGTTGGCGAAGCTGGTTTCCATGGCTGGCGCCGGCTGACGGTCGACCACCACCACTTCAAACCCGGCACGTGCCAGATAGTAAGCACTGACGGTACCGATGACGCCGCTACCCAAGACCAAGACGCGCATGTTGAAACCCTCATCGCGGATAACCGCTGACGTTTGTTATACAAAGCTTAGATGCGCGCAGTGTAAAAAAGATCAGCCAGTGCTTTTCACTATATAAATGCCTATATTTGGCGAGAATTCTCGGCAAAAACCCTTTTCACGGAGGCGCATCACCTGTGCGTACCAATACCCAGACCAAACGCGAGCTGGACAAGATCGACCGCAACATCCTGCGCATCCTCCAGGCCGACGGGCGAATTTCTTTCACCGAGCTGGGGGAAAAGGTCGGGCTTTCCACCACGCCTTGCACCGAGCGGGTGCGACGGCTGGAGCGCGAGGGGATCATCATGGGCTACAACGCCCGGCTCAATCCGCAGCACTTGAAGGGCAGCCTGCTGGTGTTCGTCGAAATCAGCCTCGACTATAAATCCGGCGACACGTTCGAAGAGTTCCGACGTGCCGTGCTGAAGTTGCCTCACGTACTGGAATGCCACCTGGTGTCGGGGGATTTCGACTATCTGGTGAAGGCGCGAATTTCCGAGATGGCCTCGTACCGCAAGCTGCTGGGCGACATCCTGCTCAAGCTGCCCCACGTTCGTGAGTCCAAGAGCTACATCGTGATGGAGGAAGTGAAGGAGAGCCTGAACCTGCCGATTCCGGATTGAGCCCGGCTCCAGAACACTTTCGCGAGCAGGCTCGCTCCCACGCAGGTAGGTGGCGAGCTTGTGGGAGCGAGCCTGTTCGCGAAAGCCGCGACCCGGTTTCCCTCGGCGGCTAGACCAACACCTGCCGAGTGCTGGCCATGTATGCATGAATCTGCTTCTCGACCCGCGGATGAATCAGCTCAACCGGCCGCCGCCCATTAGGGCATGGCAAGGTCGCGGTGGTGCCGAATAACCGGCAGATCAGCGGCCTTTCATCGTAGACCGTGCAACCGTTCGGCCCCAGGTGCACGCAATCGAGCGCCTCCAGGGCCGCGTCCTGTTCGGCGCGGCTCTTGCGTGGCAAACGAGCCATTTCTTCGGGCGAGGTGGTCACCGGACCACAGCAGTCATGACAGCCCGGTACGCACTCGAACGTAGGAATCTGCTGACGTAGCGTGCGGATTTTTTGACTGTTGCAGCTCATCGAGGCCATTACCGAATCGGGACAGCTGAGGATTCTGCCTTAAAAGCCCCATGCCAGACAGCGTCCGCCGACCAGTGTTGCCGACTGGGGAAAGCCCGGCTTATGCTCCGTAAAATTTCTCAAACACAACAATCAGGATTACGCACATGAACGCCCGTGTTCAGCAACCTGTCCCGAGCCACGCGCACGCCGCCTCCTACTACGCCGCCAGCAGCCTGCCGCAGCCGGACCATCCGGTGCTGCAAGGCGAGTTGGTGGCGGATGTCTGCGTGGTGGGCGGCGGGTTCTCCGGGCTGAACACAGCCATCGAGCTGGCCGAGCGCGGCCTGAGTGTGGTGCTGCTTGAGGCTCATAAGATCGGTTGGGGCGCCAGCGGGCGGAACGGCGGCCAACTGATTCGCGGCGTGGGCCATGGTCTCGATCAGTTTGCGCCAATCGTGGGCACCGACGGCGTGCGTCAGATGAAATTGATGGGGCTCGAAGCGGTGGAAATCGTCCGCCAGCGGGTCGATCGTTTTCAGATTCCTTGCGACCTCACCTGGGGCTACTGCGACCTCGCCAACAAACCCGCCGATCTTCAGGGTTTCGCCGAGGATGCCGAAGAACTCCGCAGCCTGGGCTATCGCTACGAGACGCGACTGCTGCAAGCCGATGAAATGCACAGCGTGGTGGGCTCGGATCGCTATGTTGGTGGCCTGGTCGACATGGGCTCGGGCCACCTGCATCCGCTCAACCTGGCGTTGGGAGAGGCGGCCGCAGCGCAGCAACTGGGGGTCCGGCTGTTCGAACGATCGGCGGTGATACGCATCGACTACGGGCCACAGGTAAAAGTACACACCCAACAAGGCTCGGTCCGCGCCACGACACTGGTGCTGGGCTGCAATGCCTACCTCAACGGCCTGAACCAGGAGCTGAGCGGCAAAGTGCTGCCCGCTGGCAGCTATATCATTGCCACCGAACCGCTGAGCGAAGCGCAGGCAAACGCGCTGTTGCCACAGAACATGGCGGTCTGTGACCAGCGGGTGGCGCTGGATTACTACCGGCTTTCGGCGGATCGACGCTTGTTGTTTGGCGGGGCTTGTCACTATTCCGGCCGAGACCCGCAAGACATCGGCGCGTACATGCGGCCGAAAATGCTCAAGGTCTTCCCGCAACTGGCAGACGTGAAGATCGATTATCAATGGGGCGGGATGATCGGCATCGGCGCCAACCGCCTGCCGCAGCTCGGCCGGCTCAAGGATCAGCCCAACGTGTATTACGCCCAGGCCTATTCCGGTCATGGGGTGAATGCCACGCACCTGGCCGGCAAGTTGTTGGCCGAGGCTATCAGCGGCCAGCAGGGCGGTGGGTTCGACCTGTTTGCCAAGGTACCGCACATGACATTCCCGGGCGGCAAGCATTTGCGCTCGCCGCTGTTGGCGCTGGGGATGTTGTGGCACCGGTTGAAAGAATTGATCTGACCGTGGCGAGGGAGCTTGCTCCCGCTGGGTTGCGTAGCAGCCTGAGATCCTGCGGTCGCTGCGCAACCGAGCGGGAGCAAGCTCCCTCGCCACAGGTTTATGTGATATCGCTTCAAAGCCGCCAGAACGGCTTCAACCCTTCCGCCCGGGCCTGCTCCCGGCTCAGGCCGATATCGCGCAACTGTTCGGTTGTCAGCTCCAACAAGGCCTTGCGTGTATGCAGACGATGCCAGAACAGGCCCCAGCGGCTCAAGCCGGACGGGGCATTGCGCAGCATGGCATCACGCAGCCCCTTTTCCTGCCCCGCCGCCAGTTCCTGACTGTGTAACGTCAGCCGTACATCGCTCAAGCCGTTCATTTTGATCGCTCCTGTTTACTTGGGTAGCCAGAGCTTTCATGATGCGCGGGCGGCCAGATTCAATACAGATTCAACCAATACCTTTTATAGCCATACAGATTGAGCGTTTCGGGCACTGAATTATAATTTTGCGGCTCATCTGTATCGGTTGTCGTTTTCATCTCATCGGGATGCACCATGACTCTTTACGTGAACCTCGCCGAATTGCTCGGCACTCGCATCGAACAGGGCTTCTACCGCCCCGGCGACCGGCTGCCGTCGGTGCGTGCCTTGAGCACCGAACACGGGGTCAGCCTGAGTACCGTGCAGCAGGCCTATCGCGTCCTGGAAGACAGCGGACTGGCGATGCCGAAACCCAAGTCCGGCTATTTCGTCCCGGTCAGCCGCGAGCTGCCGGACCTGCCAGCGGTTGGCCGCCCGGCCCAGCGCCCGGTGGACATCTCCCAATGGGACCAGGTGCTGGAGCTGATACGCGCGGTGCCGCGCAAGGATGTCGTACAGTTGGGCCGCGGCATGCCGGATATCCATTCACCGACCATGAAACCGTTGCTGCGCAGCCTGGCGCAGATCAGCCGGCGCCAAGACATGCCCGGCCTGTACTACGACAATATCTACGGCAACCTCGAACTGCGTGAGCAGATCGCCCGGCTGTCCCTGGACTCGGGCTGCCAACTCGGCGCCAGCGACCTGATCGTCACCACCGGTTGCCACGAGGCGCTGTCGGTCAGCATCCGCGCCACCTGCGAGCAGGGCGACATCGTTGCGGTGGACTCCCCCAGCTTCCACGGTGCCATGCAGACGCTGAAGGGCCTGGGCATGAAGGCTTTGGAAATACCCACCGATCCGCTCACCGGCATCAGCCTGGAAGCGCTGGAACTGGCACTTGAGCAATGGCCGATCAAGGCCATACAGTTGACCCCCAGCTGCAACAACCCGCTGGGCTACATCATGCCGGAGGCCAACAAGCGCGCTTTGCTGACCCTGGCGCAGCGCTTCGATGTGGCGATTATCGAAGACGATGTGTATGGGGAACTGGCCTACACCTATCCGCGTCCTCGCACCATCAAGTCCTTCGACGACGATGGTCGCGTCCTGCTCTGCAGTTCTTTTTCCAAGACCCTTGCCCCTGGCCTTCGGGTCGGCTGGGTAGCGCCGGGGCGCTATCTGGAACGGGTGCTGCACATGAAATACATCAGCACCGGCTCGACCGCGCCGCAACCCCAGATAGCCATCGCGGAGTTTCTCAAAGGCGGGCACTTCGAACCACATTTGCGGCGGATGCGCAGCCAATACCAGCGCAATCGTGACGTGATGATTGATTGGGTCAGCCGTTATTTCCCGGTAGGTACCCGCGCCAGCCGTCCCCGCGGCAGCTTCATGCTGTGGGTCGAATTGCCCGAGGGCTTTGACACATTGAAGCTCAACCGGATGCTGCACGACCAAGGCGTGCAGATCGCCGTCGGCAGTATCTTTTCGGCCTCGGGCAAATATCGCAATTGCCTGCGCATGAACTACGCTGCCAAGCCAACGGCACAGATCGAGGATGCGGTGCGCAAGGTTGGTGCCGTGGCTATAGCGTTGTTGAACGAAACCCAGCGAGACACCGTCTGACCGTGTAGGCAGGGAAGCAGCACCCAACAGCCGACCCACGCTAACAATCGGAACGAGCCTACGTGAGATCCAGACCGATCCTGCACGCGCTAATGCTAGTCGCCTCGCTGTTGAGCGGCTGCGCCAGTCTTGATGTCACCCGCGAACCCTCCCAGGCGTTGCCGGCCTCCGACTCAGCGTTCGGCCGCTCGGTGGCGCAACAGGCCGCCCCGCACGAGGGCCGCTCAGGCTTTCGCCTGCTGTCCGACAGTACCGAAGCCTTCACCGCCCGGGCCGAGCTGATTCGCAACGCTCAAAGCAGCCTGGATTTGCAGTACTACATCGTTCATGACGGCATCAGCACGCGCATGCTGGTCGACGAACTGCTGAAGGCAGCGGACCGTGGGGTGCGCGTGCGGATCCTGCTTGACGACACCACCAGCGACGGCCAGGAGCAAGTCATCGCGACCCTGGCCGCGCACCCGAACATCCAGATTCGCCTGTTCAACCCGTTGCATCTTGGCCGCGCCACCGGCGTGACCCGCAGCCTGGGGCGCTTGTTCAATCTGTCGCTGCAACATCGTCGGATGCACAACAAGCTCTGGCTGGCGGACAACAGCATGGCCATCGTCGGCGGCCGCAATCTCGGCGACGAATATTTCGATGCCGAACCCAACCTTAACTTCACCGACATCGACCTGCTCAGCGTCGGCCCGGTGGCCGAGCAATTGGGGCACAGCTTCGACCAATACTGGAACAGCGCGCTGAGCAAACCGATCGAACAATTCCTTTCCCATCGACCAACTCCCAAGGACCTGGAGAACAGCCGCTTGCGCCTGCAAGCTTCGCTTGAGCAGACGCACAAGGAAAACCAGACGCTCTACCAGCAACTGACCGCCTACAAGACCCAGCCGCGCCTGGACATCTGGCGCGGACAGTTGATCTGGGCCTGGAACCAGGCGCTGTGGGATGCGCCTAGCAAGGTACTGGCCAAGGATGAGCCAGACCCTCGATTGCTGCTGACGACACAACTGGGGCCGGAGCTGACCGGCGTCAGCAAGGAACTGATCATGATCTCCGCCTACTTCGTGCCCGGACAGCCAGGGCTGGTGTACCTGACCAGCCGTGCCGATGCCGGTGTCTCCGTGAGCCTCTTGACCAATTCGCTGGAAGCCACCGATGTGCCGGCGGTGCACGGCGGCTACGCGCCGTATCGCAAGGCCTTGCTGCAGCATGGCGTACGGCTGTTCGAGTTGCGCCGCCAACCCGGCGACAGCGGCGGCAGCCCGCATCTGTTCTACAGCAAGTCTTATGGCGAATCGGACTCCAGCCTGCACAGCAAGGCGATCATCTTCGATCAACAGAAGTCGTTCATTGGCTCGTTCAATTTCGATCCTCGTTCAGTGCTTTGGAACACCGAGGTCGGCGTACTGGTAGACAGCCCGAAACTCGCCGGCCAGGTTCGGGAGCTGGCTTTGCAGGGCATGGCCCCGACCCTGAGTTATCAGGCCCGCCTGGAAGATGAAAGACTGGTCTGGACCACCGAGGACAACGGCAAGCTGCACGACCTGGATCGCGAACCGGGCAGCTGGTGGCGCCGCTTCAATGCCTGGTTCGCCACGACGATCGGGTTGGAGCGGATGCTTTAGAATCTGGGCACTCTGGAGCCACAGGGTATCTGGATGAGCTCAAGCGGTTTGTGTCGCGCCGAACGCCCCTTGGCGCAACAACAGAATGACCAGGCCGAACGCCCCCGCCGCCATGAACAACGGCAGCGCATGGCCGCTGACCCACTGGCTGCCCGCCCCCGCCACCAGCGGCCCGACCAGGCAACCGATCCCCCACAGCTGCGCAACATGGGCGTTGGCCCGTACCAGCGCATCATCGCGGTAGCGCTCGCCGATCAGGATCAGCGACAAGGTAAACAGCCCACCCGCGCTGGCGCCAAACAGCACCCACAGCGGCCAGATCAACAAGGTATCGATCAGCAGCGGCACCGCGAGGCTGGACAACATCAGTGCCACCGCGCAGCCGGTGAATAGCGACCGGCGCGACAGGCGATCGGCCAGGGCGCCAATGGGCAGCTGCAACAGGGCGTCGCCGACCACCACCGTGCTGACCATCGCCAGCGCAATATCGGCACTGAAGCCCTGGCGCAGGCAATAGACCGGCAGCAGCGTCAGGATCATCGCCTCGAATGCGGCGAACAACGACACCGCCCAACCGATTGCCGGCAGGCCCCGGCAAAATTCCCACAAATCGCCGAAGGTAACGCTGCCCGCCTCACTGGCAGGCGCACCGCTGCGGCCAAGCAACAACAACGGGGCGATCAATAGCAGCCCGACACCCACCCAGAACCCGTAGTCATGATCGGTCCCCAGCGCACCGAGCAGCAGCGGGCCGGACAATTGGCTCAAGGCATAGCTGGCCCCGTACAGCGCCACCAACCGCCCGCGCCATTGCTCGATGACCAGCTGGTTGATCCAGCTCTCGCCGAGAATGAACACCAATGTCAGGACGACTCCGATCAACAGCCGCAAGAGCAGCCAGACCGGATAGCTGGGCAACAGCGCCAACAACCCGATGGACACCGCCCCGCCCCACAGGCACAGGCGCATCAGCGCCGCCGTACCGAAATGCGCCGCCAGCCGGCTCGAAACCTTGGCCCCGACCAGTACGCCAACGGCTGGCATCGCCGCCATGACGCCAATGGCGAACGAGCCATAACCCCAGCCCTCCAGGCGCAGCGACACCAGGGGCATGCTTACGCCGAGGGCAAGGCCGACGCTCAGGACAGAGGCCAACACGGCGAAATAGGTCGCCCAACGCATTTCCACGCTCCCGTGGCTAACTATCGACTCCAGGCATCACCACAAAACAATGTGGGAGCGAGCCTGCTCGCGATGACGATGCAACATTCAACAAAATCGTCGATTGTCATACCGCTTTCGCGAGCAGGCTCGCTCCCACAGGGGATGTGTGTCGACCGCCAGCTCCGCTCGTACAGAAGGATCAGAGCTTGATCCAGGTCGCCTTCAGTTCGGTGTACTTGTCGAACGCATGCAGCGACTTGTCACGGCCGTTGCCCGACTGCTTGAAGCCACCGAACGGTGCGGTCATGTCGCCACCGTCATATTGGTTGACCCATACGCTGCCGGCGCGCAAGGCCTTGGCGGTCAGGTGAGCCTTGGAGATGTCCTTGGTCCACACTGCCGCAGCCAAGCCGTACGGGGTGTCGTTGGCGATCTGGACGGCCTCTTCGGCACTGTCGAAGGCGATGACCGACAACACCGGCCCGAAGATTTCTTCCTGGGCGATTTTCATCGCGTTGCTCACGCCATCGAAAATCGTCGGCTCGACGTAGGTGCCGCCGGTTTCCTGGAGAATCCGCTTGCCACCCGCGACCAGCTTGGCGCCGTCGCTGTGACCGGCTTCGATGTAAGACAGCACGGTATTCATCTGCTGGGTATCGACCAGGGCACCGACATTGGTCGCTGGATCCAGTGGATTGCCAGGTTTCCAGCCCTTGAGAGCCTCGATCACCAGCGGCAGGAACGTGTCCTTGATCGAACGCTCCACCAGCAGGCGCGAGCCCGCCGTGCAGACTTCGCCCTGGTTGAAGGCGATGGCACTGGCGGCGGCTTCGGCGGCGGCCTGCAGGTCCGGAGCATCGGCAAATACGATGTTCGGGCTCTTGCCACCCGCCTCCAGCCAGACGCGCTTCATGTTCGACTCGCCGGAATAGATCATCAGTTGCTTGGCGATCTTGGTGGAACCGGTGAACACCAGCGTATCGACATCCATGTGCAAGGCCAGGGCCTTGCCGACCGTGTGGCCATAGCCTGGCAGCACGTTCAGCACGCCTTTGGGGATGCCGGCCTCGATGGCCAGCGCGGCGATACGAATGGCGGTCAGCGGGGATTTTTCCGACGGCTTGAGCACTACCGAGTTGCCGGTGGACAACGCCGGGCCGAGCTTCCAGCAGGCCATCATCAACGGGAAGTTCCACGGAACGATGGCACCGACCACGCCGACCGGTTCCCGGGTGACCAGGCCCAATTGGTCATGCGGGGTGGCGGCCACTTCATCGTAGAGCTTGTCGATGGCTTCACCGCTCCAGCTCAGCGCCTGCGCCGCGCCTGGAACGTCAATATTCAGGGAGTCGCTGATCGGCTTGCCCATGTCCAGGGTTTCCAGCAAGGCCAGCTCTTCGGCGTGCTGCTTGAGCAGGCCGGCAAAACGAATCATGGTGGCTTTGCGCTTGCTCGGCGCCAGGCGCGACCAGGCGCCAGAGCTGAATGTCGCGCGGGCGTTTTCGACGGCGCGCTGGGCGTCGGCCACGTCGCAACTGGCGATCTTGCCCAACAGGCGGCCGTCGACCGGGCTGAGGCAATCGAAGGTCTCGCCGGACACTGCATCGGTGTATTCGCCATTGATGAAGGCGCGGCCTTCGATCTTCAGGTCGCGGGCGCGCTGTTCCCAGTCGGCACGAGTCAGGGTGGTCATGCGAGTGTCCTCCTCTTGTTTGGGTACGAACGCCACGCTATGCGTAGCGTTCAAGAATTCTGCCTTGCCGATGTGTATTCGGCACAAGGCACCCGCCACCCTAAACCAGCGACCGGGGATGTTTCAATATATTTGACAGAAAACCAGCAAACGGCCTTGCGATGTTCGTTTTAATAAACATAGACTTTTGCTCTCCCAGCCATCCGCGCCGCAAGCACCGAGGGTAACCGCATGAGCATCCAGGACATCGTCGATTTCAGCCAGGCCAATACCACCGCCGACCGCTATCGACCGGACCCGGTCAAGGTACTTAAAGGTGATCCCGAGCAAGCGGTGTTCAATCATTACAGCAGTCCTTGCGGACAGATGAATGCGGGGGTGTGGGAAGGCGCGGTGGGCCAGTGGACGGTCAACTATACGGAGCACGAATACTGCGAAATCGTCCAAGGTGTTTCGGTGCTGCGGGACAATGAAGGGAATGCCAAGACACTTCGAGCGGGCGATCGTTTTGTAATTCCGGCCGGATTCCAAGGAACTTGGGAAGTGCTGGAAGCGTGCCGCAAGATTTATGTAGTGTTTGAGAAACAGGAATGAATCAAACGCTTACACAGTACGATATACATGGCCGCCACCCTCCTGTAATTATATCCGGGCGCCTCAATGAGGAGGCGCTGATTATAAATTATGCCAGGAGGCAACATGGCCAAAAAAAAAGCTACTACACCGCGGATCGCAGCACTGGCTGCCCTGCTGACACTAAACATTGGAGCGCTTGAAGCAATTGCCAACGAGATCCACCCTTCAGGCGTATGCACGGCTAATTTTGCTTTCAACTCCCTGCTGCCGATGAAGGTAGACGCGCAATTTCTGCACGACATGCAAGCCTATTCGGGAGCCAAGATCGTACGCCATATACGCGCAGGCGAAGCCTACACCATGGACTATCGAGATGATCGGCTCTACGTCTTCAGCGACAAGGAAAACTTTTATACCGGTCACAAGTGTGGCTGATTAATTATCAGGCAACCTTGTAAACGGTCAGGATTTCAGCCCTGAAAGAAAAAGGCCCGTATCTCGCGATACGGGCCTTTTTCGTAAGGAGGGAAAATCAATTACTTGATTTTGCCTTCCTTGTAGATCACGTGCTTGCGAACAACCGGATCATATTTCTTGATCTCGATTTTGTCCGGGGTAGTACGCTTGTTCTTGTCGGTAGTGTAGAAGTGACCAGTACCGGCGCTCGAGATCAAACGAATCAATTCACGCATGATTAGCTCCCTTAAACCTTGCCATCGCGACGAAGTTCGGCCAGCACGACACTGATGCCACGCTTGTCGATGATGCGCATGCCTTTGGCAGATACGCGCAGACGCACAAAACGTTTCTCTTCTTCAACCCAGAAGCGGTGATGCTGCAGGTTCGGCAGGAAACGACGACGGGTTTTGTTGTTTGCGTGGGAAATGTTATTCCCAGTCACCGGACCCTTACCGGTAACTTGACAGACTCTCGACATGCCTCAGCCCTCTAAAACCACATGCCCAACCCGGCATGGGTTGGCCGCTTAATCTCTCAGTCATTTGGCGCCAGGCGCCGCGTTTCTTTAAGGGTCTTACCGGCTACACCTACAGTGAAGGAACCGGGCCCCTAGAAAAGAGCGCTGCTTTATACCAGAAAGACCCAGGCACAACAACAGCCGGTGTGATTTGTCTTTACTGGAAACCCTCGATCAACAGCCTCAGGCGGCTGCGGCAAGGGCCCGCGATGCCCTGACCGCTCGTCGCGGCGCGCAGGTTTTTTTCATTCATTGGCGAGCTCGCGCCCTGAGCACGTCCCGCGAAGCGCTGCAAAGAGTGCCGGAAAATGCAAAAAGGGGATAGTCATTTGCAGGCGAGCCCACTAGGGTAGACCTTTTCCAGACTGCACTCGCAGATGGGCCTCCGACCTGCACAGGAAATCAATCATGCGCCTCGCTGCCCTACCGCTGTTGCTCGCCCCTCTGCTACTCACTCCGCTGGCCCAGGCCGCCGCCCTGAGCGTGTGTACCGAGGCCAGCCCGGAAGGGTTCGATGTCGTCCAGTACAACTCCCTGACCACTACCAACGCTTCGGCCGACGTGCTGATGAACCGCCTGGTAGATTTCGACACCGCCAGCGGCAAGGTGGTGGCCAGCCTGGCCGAGAGCTGGGAAGTTTCGCCCGATGGCCTGAGTTATGTCTTCAAGTTGCGCCCCAAGGTCAGGTTTCACCACACCGACTACTTCACACCGCGTCGCGACCTGACGGCCGAAGACGTCAAGTTCAGCTTCGAGCGCATGCTGGACCCGGCCAACCCTTGGCACAAGGTCGCCCAGAGCGGCTTCCCCCACGCCCAATCCATGCAACTGCCGGCGCTGATTACAAAAATCGATGCCCTGGACCCGTTGACAGTGCGCTTCACCCTCGACCATGCCGATTCGACCTTCCTGGCGACGTTGAGCATGGGTTTCGCATCGATCTATTCGGCTGAATATGCCGACCAGTTGATGAAGGCCGGCAAGCCGGAGCAACTCAACAGCCAGCCCATCGGCACCGGCCCGTTCATTTTCAACCGGTTCCAGAAAGATGCCTCGATTCGCTACAAGGCCAACGGGGATTATTTCGGCGGCAAGCCCCAGGTGGACCCGCTGATCTTTGCCATCACGCCAGACGCCAACGTGCGCCTGCAGAAGTTGCGCCGAAATGAATGCCAGATCGCCCTGTCGCCCAAGCCGCTGGACGTGCAGGCCGCCCGGCAGGAGCCGACATTGAAGGTGGCGCAGACTGACGCGTTCATGACCGCTTTCCTGGCGATCAACAGCCAGCATCCGCCGCTGGACAAGCCGGAAGTCCGTCAGGCCATCAACCTGGCTTTTGACAAGCCCAGCTACCTCAAGACCGTTTTCGAAGGCACGGCCGAAGCGGCCAACGGCCCTTATCCGCCAAACACCTGGAGCTACGCGAAAAACCTGCCCGGCTATGCCCATGACCCGGCCAAGGCTCGGGAATTGCTGGCCAAGGCCGGTTTGAAGGAAGGCTTCAAGACTACTATCTGGACTCGCCCCTCCGGCAGCCTGCTCAATCCCAATCCGAGCCTCGGCGCGCAGCTGTTGCAATCGGACCTGGCGGGAATCGGCATCCAGGCGGAAATCCGCGTGATCGAATGGGGCGAGCTGATCCGCCGCGCCAAGGCCGGCGAGCACGACCTGCTGTTCATGGGCTGGGCCGGCGACAACGGTGACCCGGACAACTTCCTCACGCCGCAGTTTTCCTGCGCGGCGGTCAAGTCCGGGACCAATTTCGCTCGTTACTGCAACCCGGATCTGGACAAACTGATCAGTGCCGGCAAGACCACCAGCGAACAGGGCGTGCGCACCAAACTCTACGAACAGGCCCAGGCGCAGATCCAGCAGCAGGCCCTCTGGCTGCCCCTGGCGCACCCGACGGCATTCGCGCTGACCCGCAAGGATGTGCAGGGTTATACGGTCAGCCCGTTTGGGCGGCAGGATTATTCCAAGGTCAACCTCAAGTAACCCGGCCTAGCCCCAGTCCCCTTGTGGGAGCGAGCCTGCTCGCGAAATCGGTTTGTCAGCCAACTTTGAGTCAACTGATACACCGCATTCGCGAGCAGGCTCGCTCCCACAAAGGCTCCATATCGTCAGCCCTGCCTACATCCACCCACACTCCGCCATCGACAACGGCTCCCCATCGCCGACGATAAAATGGTCGAGCACCCGCACATCGATCAGCTCCAGCGCGTCCTGGAGCCGCTCGGTGAGCATTCGGTCGGCCTGGCTGGGCTCGGTGCTGCCGGAGGGGTGGTTGTGGCAGAGGATCACGGCAGCGGCGTTGTGGGCCAGGGCGCGCTTGACCACTTGCCGGGGGTGGACACTGGTGCAGGCGATGGAGCCACGAAAAAGCGCTTCGAACGCCAGCACCTGATGCCGCGAGTTGAGAAACAGGCAACCAAAAACCTCGTGAGGTTCGTGGCGCAGCATTGACTTGAGATAGTCACGAACGGCCTGCGGGTCTTCCAGCATTGAATTCTGCCGAGTCCGCGCCGCCAAGTGTCGCCGGCCCATTTCGAGCACCGCGCGCAATTGAGCGAATTTCGCCGGACCCAGCCCCATATGACTGCTGAACGTGAGCTGATCAGCCTCAAGCAACGCCCGCAGGCAGCCAAATTGGGACAGCAGATGTCGAGCCAGATCCACCGCGCTTTTACCCGACACACCCGTGCGTAAAAATATCGCCAGCAGCTCGGCGTCTGAAAGACTCTCCGCCCCCGACACCAACAATCTCTCCCGTGGCCGCTCGGCCACCGGCCAGTCCCGAATACTCATGGCATCTCCCTGATAATGGGCGCCGCTGTTCCGTAGCGGACGCTGTGATATCTTAGCCCATCTTTTTTGCAGGCGATTTGCACCCAGGCAGGCTGCTGCCGAGGGTTCGCCCTGCACTGACCATTAAAATCGAAAGGCAGGCCTATGCAGCGGCTGTATCGGAAACGCATCGTTCTGGGCGTCGGCGGCGGCATTGCCGCCTACAAGAGCGCCGAGCTGGTTCGCAGGCTTATCGACCAGGGCGCCGAAGTACGGGTCGTCATGACCCGCGGCGGCAGTGAGTTCATCACCCCGCTGACCATGCAAGCCTTGTCCGGGCACCCGGTCCACCTGGATCTGCTCGACCCGGCGGCCGAGGCCGCCATGGGTCATATCGAGCTGGCCAAATGGGCTGACCTGGTGCTGATCGCCCCGGCCACGGCCGACCTGATCGCCCGCCTGGCCCAAGGCATCGCCGACGACCTGCTGACCACCCTTGTACTCGCTACCGACGCCGTGGTCGCCGTGGCGCCGGCCATGAACCAGGCCATGTGGCGCGACCCCGCCACCCAGGCCAACCTGCAACTGCTCGAAAGCCGCGATCTGAAAGTTTTTGGCCCAGCCTCTGGCAGCCAGGCCTGCGGCGATGTCGGCATGGGCCGCATGCTCGAAGCCAACGACCTGGTTCAGTGCGCCGCCGACTGCTTCCAGCGCCAGGCGCTGACCGGCAAGCATGTGCTGATTACCGCCGGCCCGACCCAGGAAAACATCGACCCGGTGCGCTACATCACCAACCACAGCTCGGGGAAAATGGGCTTCGCCCTGGCCGAAGCCGCCGTCGAAGCGGGCGCGCGGGTGACGCTGATCACCGGGCCGGTGCACCTGCCGACCCCGGATCGAGTGACCCGCATCGACGTCGTCAGCGCCCGGGACATGCTTGCGGCCTGTGAGGCCTCGATCCCGTGCGACCTGTTCATCGCCTCGGCGGCGGTGGCGGACTACCGCCCCGAAGTCGTTGCCCCGCAAAAATTGAAGAAAGACCCTACAAGCGGCGACGGCCTGCTCCTGCAAATGGTACGCAACCCGGACATCCTGGCCACCATCGCCACCCGTCCCGACCGTCCATTCAGCGTCGGTTTTGCCGCCGAAACCGAACACCTCCTCGATTACGCCGCGCGCAAGCTCAAGGACAAGAATCTGGACCTGATCGTCGCCAACGACGTCGCCAACCCGAGCATCGGCTTCAACAGCGAAGAGAACGCCTGCAGCGTGATCGACCGCCAGTTGCACGCCACGCTTTTCGCCCAGACCAGCAAGGGCAAGATTGCCCGCCAACTGATCACTTTCATCGCCGAACGGCTGAACCAGGTTTAATTTCAATGCACGCTCTACAAGCCAAGATCCTCGACCCTCGCATCGGCAACGAATTCCCACTGCCGCAGTACGCCACGCCGGGCTCAGCCGGCCTCGATCTGCGGGCGATGCTCAAGCAGGACACGATCCTGGAACCGGGCCAGACCCTGCTGATTCCCACCGGCCTGTCGGTCTACATCGGCGATCCGGGCCTCGCCGCGCTGATTCTGCCGCGCTCGGGCCTGGGCCATAAGCACGGCATCGTGCTGGGCAACCTGGTGGGCCTGATCGACTCCGATTACCAGGGCGAACTGATGGTGTCCTGCTGGAATCGCGGCCAGACCGCTTTCAACATCGCCGTGGGCGAACGCATTGCCCAACTGGTGCTGGTGCCGGTGGTCCAGGCCCATTTCGAATTGGTCGAGGAATTCGACGAGAGCCAGCGCGGCGCCGGCGGTTTCGGTCACTCCGGTAGCCACTGATCCGGCTGCTCGGGCCGGGCAGCAGGCCCGGCCGCTTTATTAAGCTTCTGTTTCAGGACGAAAAATGCGTAACGGCTCGAGGCGACGTTTCCCATCCGGAATCAACGTTTTAGGCCGTTCGGGCTGGGGTAACGCTGTCTCATGGCACTTTCCCACCGCGAACTCTCTGTCGAAAACGCCGTCATACCCTTCAGCTTGAGCCTGCCGACGCCCGTCGTCGGCCTGTCCAGTCACTTTCCTGATAGAGCACCCCGCCCATGAACACCCCAGCCGCAATCGCCCCGATCTTCCCTGACAGCATCTTCCGCGCCTACGACATCCGTGGCGTCGTGCCGGAAACCCTGACGGCTGAAACCGCCTACTGGATCGGCCGCGCCATCGGCTCCCAGAGCCTGGCCCAGGGCGAACCGAACGTGAATGTCGGCCGCGACGGTCGCTTGTCCGGCCCGGAGCTGGTCGAGCAGTTGATCAAAGGCGTTGCCGACAGCGGTTGCCACGTCAGCGACGTCGGCCTGGTGCCGACCCCGGCGCTTTATTACGCCGCCAATGTCCTGGCCGGCAAATCCGGCGTGATGCTCACCGGCAGCCACAACCCGTCGAACTACAACGGCTTCAAGATCGTCATCGCTGGCGACACCCTCGCCAACGAGCAGATCCAGGCCCTGCACACCCGCCTCAAGACCAATGACCTGAGCAGTGGCCAGGGCAGCGTGACCAAGGTCGACATCCTCCCGCGCTACAACGACGAAATCGTCAAGGACGTGAAACTGGCCCGCCGCCTGAAAGTAGTGGTCGATTGCGGCAACGGCGCGGCCGGGGTCATCGCCCCGCAACTGATCGAAGCGCTGAATTGCGAAGTCATCCCGCTGTTCTGTGACGTCGACGGCAACTTCCCCAACCATCACCCGGATCCGGGCAAGCTGGAAAATCTTCAGGATCTGATCGCCAAGGTCAAGGAAACCAACGCCGACCTGGGCCTGGCCTTCGACGGCGACGGCGACCGCGTGGGTGTGGTGACCAATACCGGCAGCGTGGTGTTTCCTGACCGTCTGCTGATGCTGTTCGCCAAGGACGTGGTGGCACGCAACCCCGACGCCGAGATCATCTTCGACGTGAAGTGCACCCGTCGCCTGGTGCCGCTGATCAAGGAATATGGCGGTCGTCCGCTCATGTGGAAAACCGGCCATTCGCTGATCAAGAAAAAAATGAAACAGAGCGGCGCCCTGCTGGCCGGCGAAATGAGCGGCCACATCTTCTTCAAGGAGCGCTGGTTCGGTTTCGATGACGGCATCTACAGCGCGGCACGCCTGCTGGAAATCCTCAGCAAGGAGAAATCCACCGCCGAAGAGCTGTTCGCGACCTTCCCGAACGATATTTCTACGCCGGAAATCAATATCCATGTGACCGAAGAGAGCAAATTCAGCATCATTGATGCACTGCACGACGCCCAGTGGGGCGAAGGCGCCGAACTGACCACCATCGACGGTGTGCGGGTCGACTACCCACAAGGCTGGGGCCTGGTTCGCGCCTCCAACACCACACCGGTGCTGGTGCTGCGTTTCGAGGCCGACAACGAGGCTGAACTGCAGCGCATCAAGGATGTGTTCCACAGCCAACTCAAGCGTGTTGCACCTGATCTCCAACTACCGTTCTGATTTGAATCACCACCGGAGCCCTGAATGACCCTCGAACGCGAAGCCGCCGCCAACACCGCCAAGGTCCTGTCCGAAGCGTTGCCTTACATCCGACGCTACGTCGGCAAGACCCTGGTGATCAAGTACGGCGGCAACGCAATGGAAAGCGAGGAGCTCAAGACCGGCTTCGCCCGCGACATCGTGCTGATGAAGGCGGTGGGCATCAACCCGGTGGTGGTTCACGGCGGTGGTCCGCAAATCGGCGACCTGCTCAAGCGCCTGTCGATCGAAAGCCACTTCATCGACGGCATGCGCGTGACCGATGCGCAGACCATGGATGTGGTGGAGATGGTCCTCGGCGGCCAGGTGAACAAGGACATCGTCAATCTGATCAACCGCCACGGCGGCAGCGCCATCGGCCTGACCGGCAAGGACGCCGAACTGATCCGGGCGAAGAAACTCACCGTAACCCGCCAGACGCCGGAGATGACTCAGCCGGAAATCATCGACATCGGCCAGGTCGGCGAAGTGGTCGGCATCAACACCGATCTGCTAAACCTGCTGGTCAAGGGCGACTTCATTCCGGTCATCGCGCCGATCGGCGTGGGCGCCAATGGCGAGTCGTACAACATCAACGCCGACCTGGTGGCCGGCAAGGTTGCCGAAGCGCTGAAAGCCGAGAAGCTGATGCTGCTGACCAACATCGCCGGCCTGATGGACAAGACCGGCAAGGTCCTGACCGGGTTGTCGACCCAGCAAGTCGATGACTTGATCGCCGATGGCACCATCTACGGCGGCATGCTGCCGAAGATCCGTTGCGCGCTGGAAGCGGTCCAGGGCGGCGTTGGCAGCTCGCTGATCATCGACGGCCGCGTGCCGAATGCGATCCTCCTGGAGATCTTCACCGATACCGGCGTGGGTACGCTGATCAGCAATCGCAAGCGTCATTAAGCGACACCGGTAAAAAAAGACCCCGCTCAACCTGGTTGAGCGGGGTCTTTTTTTGTCTTGCCCCCTGTGGGAGCGTGCCTGCTCGCGAAGCGGTGAATCAGCCAGCACTAATACTGGATGATAAACCGCAATCGCGAGCAGGCTCGCTCCCACAGGGAATGTGCAAATATTAGACGCCGAACTGCGCCCGATAGGCTTCCACTGCCGGCAAATGCTGCTTGAGCTGCGGATCATCGGCCAAGAACTCCAGCACCTGGTTCAGCGACACAATGCTGATCACCGGGATACCGAAGTCGCGCTCCACTTCCTGGATCGCCGACAGCTCACCATTGCCGCGCTCCTGACGGTTCAGGGCGATCAGCACGCCGGCAGCCTTGGCGCCTTCCTGGGAAGCGATGATCTGCATCACCTCGCGAATGGCGGTACCGGCGGTTATAACGTCATCGATGATCAGCACTTCGCCGGTCAACGGCGCGCCGACCAGGCTTCCGCCTTCACCGTGAGCCTTGGCTTCCTTGCGGTTGAAGCACCAGGGCAGGTCACGGCCATGGTGCTCGGCCAGGGCGACGGCGGTAGTGGCGGCCAATGGGATGCCCTTGTAGGCCGGGCCGAACAGCACGTCGAACGGAATGCCGCTTTCAACGATGGCGGCGGCATAGAACCGGCCCAACTGCGCCAGGGCGGTTCCACTGTTGAACAGGCCGGCGTTGAAGAAGTACGGGCTGGTGCGCCCGGACTTGAGGGTGAATTCACCGAAGCGCAAAACGCCGCGATCGATGGCAAAGCGAATGAAATCGCGCTGATACGCCTGCATGAAAAAAGCCTCAAATACCGCGGATTTAGCTAAATAGGTAGACGGCGTGTATCATACACGCACGTGATTTTTGGGGCCATTTATGCGGATCATCAGTGTGAACGTCAATGGTATTCAGGCTGCAGTGGAGCGTGGTTTGCTCAGTTGGCTGCAAGCACAGAATGCCGACGTCATCTGCCTGCAGGACACCCGCGCCTCCGCCTTTGAACTGGACGATGCAGCCTTCCAACTGGACGGTTACTTCCTTTACGCCTGCGATGCCGAAGTCCCCGCCCAGGGTGGCGTGGCTTTGTACTCGCGGCTGCAACCGAAGGCTGTCATCAACGGTCTCGGTTTCGAGACGGCGGACCGCTACGGGCGCTACCTGCAAGCCGATTTCGACAAGGTCAGCATCGCGACCTTGCTGCTCCCTTCGGGGCAGAACGGCGATGAAGATTTGAATCAGAAATTCAAGTTGATGGACGACTTCGCCCGTTACCTTGATAAACAGCGGCGCAAACGTCGCGAGTACATTTATTGTGGCTCGCTGTACGTGGCGCAACAGAAGCTGGATATCAAGAACTGGCGCGACAGCCAGCAGTCGCCTGGCTTCCTGGCGCCGGAACGGGCCTGGATGGACGAGATCATCGGCAACATGGGTTATGTCGATGCCCTGCGCGAAGTCAGCCGCGAAGGCGACCAGTACAGCTGGTGGCCGGATAACGAGCAGGCCGAGATGCTCAACCTCGGCTGGCGCTTCGACTACCAGCTGCTGACGCCCGGGCTGCGCCGCTTCGTCCGCAGCGCCCGCCTGCCACGCCAGCCGCGGTTCTCGCAGCATGCGCCGCTGATCGTGGACTACGACTGGACGCTGACCATCTAGGTCCTTTTCGTACCCATTAAAAAACCGACAGCAATGTCGGTTTTTTTATGAGCGCCGAAAACAACTGTGGGAGCGAGCCTGCTCGCGATAGCGGTGGGTCAGCCGACATCAATGCTGACTGATAGATTGCCATCGCGAGCAGGCTCGCTCCCACAGGGGATATATGTGCTGCTCGTTATTTGACCAGCCGCCAGGTAAATGGATACCGATACGGCTGCCCTTCATTGGCCTTCACGCCAGCAATGATGGTCAGCACCAGCGCACCGATCGCCACCAGGCCAAACAGGAAGAAACCAATCACCACGATCATCAGCAACAAGCTGATCGCCGCGGCGATCGCCACAGTGATCTGGAAGTTCAGCGCTTCCTTGCCCTGGGCATCGATGAACGGGTCGGATTCACGCTTGAGCTGCCAGATGACCAGCGGCCCGATCAGCGAACCGAACGGAATGAAAATGCCCAATAGTGCAGACAGGTGACAAAACATTGCCCACTGCCGCGCTTCTCTGCTCGGCTGGGGCAACAGGACTTGCTCATCACTCATGACACTCTCCTTGTCTGAAGCGCAAAAAAATCAGTCGGCCAACGCGGCCTTTTGCAATTCGAAGATTTCGCCCATGCCTTTCTTCGCCAGCTCCAGCATAGCGGTCAATTCTTCCGGCTGGAACGGCGCGCCCTCGGCGGTGCCCTGGACTTCGATGAAGCCGCCGGCACTGGTCATGACCACGTTCAGGTCGGTCTCGGCAGCGGAGTCCTCCAGGTAATCCAGGTCCAGCACCGGCTCGCCCTGGTACATGCCCACCGACACCGCGGCGATCATTTGCTTGAGCGGATCGCCGCCCTTGAGGCCGCCACGCTTCTTGATCACTTTCAAGGCATCGGCCAGCGCAACCATGGCACCGGTGATGGAGGCGGTGCGGGTGCCGCCGTCAGCCTGGATCACGTCGCAATCAACATACAGCGTCACATCGCCGAGCTTGGACATGTCCAGCGCGGCGCGCAGCGAACGACCGATCAGGCGCTGGATTTCCAGGGTCCGTCCGCCCTGCTTGCCACGACTGGCCTCGCGCTGGTTCCGCTCGCCGGTAGCCCGCGGCAGCATGCCGTATTCGGCAGTCAACCAACCCTGGCCCTGGCCCTTGAGGAAACGAGGCACGCCGTTTTCGACGCTGACGGTGCAGATGACCTTGGTATCACCGAACTCCACCAGTACAGATCCCTCGGCGTGTTTGGTGTAGTTGCGGGTAATGCGGATCGAGCGAAGCTGATCGGCAGCGCGACCACTTGGACGTTTCATAGGGAACACCTGTACAGAGGACGGAAAACTGCCGGCATTATAGAGCCGCGGACCGCGAGAGGGCAGTTTAAAAAAGCCGACGCGACCGGCGAGCGCGCCGAAAGCCCCGCCCGACGGGCTGCAGCGCTTTGTAACCGGAGCTGTTTGGGCGCTTGCGTCCCACTGCGCTACAATCCTGCGCCTTTGCTGCCCTTCGGCATCCACCCACAGATCCCAGGCCCCACAATCAACGGTTGTGGCGAGCCTGCATTGCGAGGAACCCCCATGGTGCACAGCATGACCGCCTTCGCCCGCGTCGAAAAGGCCGGCGCCCAAGGCACGCTGAGCTGGGAGCTGCGCTCGGTCAACAGCCGTTACCTGGAGCCGCACCTGCGCTTGCCCGAGTCCTTCCGCGACCTCGAAGGCGGCGTGCGTGAAGCGCTGCGCCAGGGCCTGTCCCGGGGCAAACTGGAATGCACCCTGCGGTTTACCGAAGAGAGCAGCGGCAAAACCTTGCAAGTGGACCGCGAGCGCGCCGCGCAATTGGTCGCCGCCGCCGAAACCGTCGCCAGCCTGATCAACAATCCCGCCGCCCTGAACCCGCTGGAAGTCCTGGCCTGGCCGGGCGTGCTGGTGGGTGACGCGAGCGACCCGCAGGCGCTGAACACCGAGGCCCTGGCATTGTTCAATCAAGGGCTGAACGAGCTCAAGGCCGGCCGCGAGCGCGAAGGCGCGGAACTGGCCCGACTGATCAACGAGCGCCTGACCTCCATCGAAGAGGACGTCGCCACCCTGCGCGAACTCGTTCCGCAGATGCTCGCCACGCAGCGCCAGAAAGTCCTCGACCGCTTCGCCGACATGAAGGCGGAGCTGGACCCGCAGCGCCTGGAACAGGAAATGGTCATGCTCGCCCAGAAGAGCGACGTGGCCGAAGAACTGGATCGCCTGAGCACCCACATCATTGAAGTCCGCCGGGTGCTCAAGTCCGGTGGCGCGGCCGGCCGCCGCCTCGACTTCCTGATGCAGGAGCTCAACCGCGAAGCCAATACACTGGGCTCCAAAGCCTTCGACCCGCGCAGCACCCAGGCGGCGGTCAACCTCAAGGTGTTGATCGAACAAATGCGCGAACAAGTGCAGAACATTGAGTAAGGCTAACCCGACATGACCCACAGCACTGGCACCCTCTACATCATTTCCGCGCCCTCCGGCGCCGGCAAGACCAGCCTGGTCAAGGCGTTGATCGACGCCGAGCCGCAAATTCGCGTCTCGGTCTCTCACACCACCCGCGCCATGCGTCCTGGTGAAGTGAACGGCGTGAACTATCACTTCGTCGACCGCGAAGAGTTCGTGCGGATGGCCGAGCACGGCGACTTCCTGGAGCGCGCCGAAGTCTTTGGCAATCTCTACGGCACCTCGCAAAGCGTCCTTCAGCAGACCTTGGACGAAGGCCACGACCTGATCTTGGAAATCGACTGGCAAGGCGCCGAGCAGGTGCGCAAATTGATGCCCCAGGCCCGCTCGATCTTCATCCTGCCGCCGAGCCAGCAGGCCTTGCGCCAGCGCCTGACCAACCGTGGCCAGGACAGCGACGAGATCATCGAAGGGCGGATGCGTGAAGCGGTCAGCGAAATGAGTCACTACGTTGACTACGATTACCTGATCATCAACGACGATTTCTCCCACGCGCTGGACGATCTGAAGGCAATTTTCCGCGCCAGCCAGCTCCAGCAGAAACGCCAGCAGCAACGTTTCGGTAAATTACTGGCCGAACTGCTGGGCTGAACAGCCCTTCCCAAAACCGCTGCGACGGCTTTACATTGGTAGTCGCAGCGCGCCGAGGGGTTTGCTCAAAAAATCAGCGCTTCCCTAAACGCTGGTGTTTTTTTAAACTGTCGAGTCCGCTCGCCCAACCGGGCAGCGCGCATATTGCATTCGCTCCGAGGAATACCATGGCCCGCGTAACCGTTGAAGACTGCCTAGAACACGTGGAAAACCGCTTTGAGCTGGTCATGCTCTCTACCAAGCGTGCCCGTCAACTGGCCACCGGTGGCAAAGAGCCGTTGGTCCAGTGGGAAAACGACAAGCCTACCGTGGTAGCGCTGCGTGAAATCGCCGAAGGCCTGATGAGCTACGAGTTCATCGCCAACGCTGAAATCGTTGAAGACGAACCGCTGTTCGCAGCGTTCGAGGACGAGTCCAACGAGGCGGTCTAAGCCTATGCCTGGTCGACGTAGCACGGCGCGGGGTCACAGCAGACGGCAGGAGTCATCATCATGCCGAGCATAGACGCCCTCGCCGATCGCTTATCGGCCTACCTCGGCACGGACCAGGTCAACCTGGTCCGCCGAGCCTATTTCTACGCCGAACAAGCCCACGACGGCCAGCGCCGCCGCAGCGGCGAGGCGTACGTCACGCACCCGCTTGCGGTGGCGAATATTCTTGCCGACATGCACATGGACCATCAGAGCCTGATGGCGGCGATGCTGCATGACGTGATCGAAGACACCGGCATTGCCAAGGAAGCGCTGCAAGCGCAGTTCGGCGAAACCGTGGCCGAGCTGGTCGACGGGGTCAGCAAGCTGACCCAGATGAACTTCGAAACCAAGGCCGAGGCCCAGGCCGAGAACTTCCAGAAAATGGCCATGGCCATGGCGCGCGACATCCGGGTGATCCTGGTCAAGCTCGCCGACCGCTTGCACAACATGCGCACCCTGGAAGTGCTGTCCGGCGAAAAACGCCGGCGCATCGCCAAGGAAACCCTGGAAATCTATGCTCCCATCGCCAACCGACTGGGGATGCACGCGATCCGCATCGAGTTCGAGGACCTGGGTTTCAAGGCCATGCACCCGATGCGTTCGGCGCGGATCAACCAGGCCGTCAAGCGCGCCAGGGGCAATCGCAAGGAAATCGTCAACAAGATCGAAGAGTCGCTGAGCCACTGCCTGGCGATCGACGGCATCGAAGGCGAAGTCAGCGGGCGGCAGAAACACCTCTACGGCATCTACAAGAAAATGCGCGGCAAGCGCCGAGCCTTCAACGAGATCATGGACGTCTATGCGTTCCGGATCATCGTCGACAAGGTCGATACCTGCTACCGCGTGCTCGGTGCTGTGCATAATCTGTACAAACCATTGCCGGGGCGCTTCAAGGACTACATCGCGATCCCCAAGGCCAACGGCTACCAGTCGCTGCATACCACGCTGTTCGGCATGCATGGCGTACCGATCGAAATCCAGATCCGCACCCGTGAAATGGAAGAGATGGCCAACAACGGCATCGCCGCCCACTGGCTGTACAAATCCAGCGGCGATGAACAGCCCAAGAGCACTCACGCCCGCGCCCGTCAGTGGGTCAAGGGCGTGCTGGAAATGCAGCAGCGCGCCGGCAATTCCCTGGAATTCATCGAGAGCGTCAAGATCGACCTGTTCCCGGACGAGGTCTACGTCTTCACGCCGAAGGGCCGGATCATGGAGCTGCCCAAAGGCTCCACCGCGGTGGATTTCGCCTACGCCGTGCACACCGACGTCGGCAACAGCTGCATCGCCTGTCGCATCAATCGCCGCCTGGCCCCGTTGTCCGAACCGCTGCAAAGCGGCTCCACCGTGGAGATCGTCAGCGCCCCCGGCGCGCGGCCGAACCCGGCTTGGCTCAATTTCGTGGTCACCGGCAAGGCCCGCACGCACATCCGTCACGCGCTGAAGCTGCAACGTCGCTCCGAATCCATCAGCCTTGGCGAGCGCCTGCTGAACAAAGTGCTGAACGGTTTCGACAGCTCGCTGGACAAGATCCCGGCCGAGCGCGTGCAGGTCATGCTCAACGAGTACCGCCTCGAATTGATCGAAGACCTGCTCGAAGACATCGGCCTGGGCAATCGCATGGCCTATGTCGTCGCCCGCCGCCTGCTCGGCGAAGGCGAACAGTTGCCAAGCCCAGAGGGCCCGCTGGCGATTCGCGGTACCGAGGGCCTGGTGCTCAGCTACGCCAAGTGCTGCACGCCGATACCGGGCGACCCGATTGTCGGCCACCTGTCCGCCGGCAAGGGGATGGTGGTGCACCTGGACAACTGCCGCAACATCAGCGAAATCCGCCACAACCCGGAAAAATGCATCCAGCTTTCGTGGGCCAAGGATGTCACCGGCGAATTCAACGTCGAGCTGCGCGTCGAACTCGAACACCAGCGCGGCCTGATCGCCTTGCTGGCGAGCAGCGTCAACGCCGCCGACGGCAACATCGAGAAAATCAGCATGGACGAACGCGACGGCCGCATCAGCGTCGTCCAACTGGTGGTCAGCGTGCACGACCGTGTGCACCTGGCCCGCGTGATCAAGAAACTGCGCGCCCTGACCGGGGTCATTCGCATCACCCGCATGCGCGCATAGCTCTTTATAGCCGCCCTCATTACAAGGAGTCATGAATGACCAAGACCGTTATTTCCAGCGACAAGGCCCCGGCCGCCATCGGTACTTATTCCCAGGCGATCAAGGCGGGCAACACGGTGTACATGTCGGGCCAGATCCCGCTGGACCCGAAAACCATGGAGCTGGTCGAGGGCTTCGAAGCCCAGACCGTGCAGGTCTTCGAGAACCTGAAGGCCGTGGCCGAAGCTGCCGGCGGTTCGTTCAAGGACATCGTCAAGCTCAACATCTTCCTCACCGACCTGAGCCACTTCGCCAAGGTCAACGAGATCATGGGCAAGTATTTCGACCAGCCTTACCCTGCCCGCGCCGCCATTGGCGTGGCCGCCCTGCCGAAGGGTGCCCAGGTCGAGATGGACGCCATCCTGGTCATCGAGTAATAAACCCGGCGCAGCTTCCCCCGCTGCGCCGTTTTCGTTCTGAAAGGATTCCTCCATGCGCAACGCGCTTGCTTTCTCGCTGCTCGCCCTGATTCTCGGCGGTTGCGCCAGCGACCCTGCCGACCGTGACATCAGCGGCACCTGGATCAACCAGGCCGCCATCGACGCTGCCGCCAAGGGCGGCCCGCTGCGCGAAGCGCTGCAAGGCTACGGCCCGAACCTGGAATGGGACGTCAACACCCGGGCCGGTCAGGCGCGCTACACCAACGGTTTTGAAAACGTCGAAGGCAAGCTGCTCGGCGAAGAAGACGGTGCCTGGAAAGTCGATTTTTATGGCAGCTCGGCCAGCGAACTGAAGCGCGACGGCGACCAACTGAGCCAGGCTTCCACCGAAAACGAACCGCAGCAGGTATTCGAGCGCGCCAAGGTGCAGGTCCCGGACGGCGCGCCCATCGGCGCCAGCTTCGAGCGGGCGCTGTATGGCGCCTACCTGGGCGGCACCTGGAACATCGCCGAAGGCCCCGGCCAAGGCGCCACGGTGCAATTCCAGCCCGATGGCCAGGTCAGCGGCCTGCCAGGGGCTGATCGCTACGCCTTGTGTCTCGCCGGCGACTGCGCCTCGATGAGCGGCGGCAACGACAACATCTGGCTGCAGCAGAACGGCCAGGGCAACACCTGGATTTTCGCGCGTAATGGCAAGAAGCTGGAGATCTTCCAGACCGTGAATGCGGCGCTGGCCGATGAGATGCCTTCGTTCACGCCAGGTGACCGGCGCTGGGTACTGGAGAAACAGTAATCCCCTGTGGGAGCGAGCCTGCTCGCGATAGCGGTGTGACAGTCAACGCTGCCGTTGAATGTCATGACCTCTTCGCGAGCAGGCTCGCTCCCACAGTTGCTTTTGGTGTGCCGGGAAAATCAGCAACGCCCTTCCAGGATCGCCGCATACCCCTCGCGAAAACTCGGATAACGCGGTGTCCAGCCCAGGGCCTTCGCCCGGGCATTGCTGCAGCGCTTGCTGCCGGCGCGGCGCACGCTGGCGGCCTCGGCCCACTCGGTGATGCCCATGTACTCGCGCAACCAGCCCACCACTTCCGCCAACGGCGCGGGAGCGTCGTCAACGCCGATGTAGCAGTCCTTCAACGCCTGGCCTTGATTGTCGGCCTTGAGCAGGAACGCCAGCAGGCCGGCGGCATCGTCCGCGTGGATGCGATTGCCGTACAGCGGCGGATCGGTCACCACTCGATAACCCTGGCGCACCTGGCTGAGCAGCCACTCCCGGCCCGGCCCGTAGATGCCGGTCAGGCGTACACGACTGGCCGGGATGCCACTGCCCAGCGCCACTTGCTCGGCTTCGAGCATGACCCGCCCGGAATAACCACCCGCCTCGGTAGGTGAGCTTTCATCAACCCACTCGCCGTTCTGTTGTCCATAGACGCTGCTGCTGGACACAAAAAGCAAGCGCTTGGGTTGCTGGCCATGTTGCTTCAACCAGCCCAACACATGTTGCAACCCTTCGACGTATGCCATGCGGTAGCCCGCTTCGTCATGGTCGGTGGCGGCAGCACTGTAGACCAGGTAGTCCAATGGCCCGCTGGGCCAATCGGTGGGGCATCGCTCGTTGAACAAGTCGCCCCCGACACCGATGACCCCGGCCGGCAGGTTCGAAACCGTGCGCCGCAAGCCGTGCACCCGCCAATGTTCGGTCACCAGTTGGCTGGCCAAACGGCCGCCGATATCACCACAGCCGGCAATTAGAACAGAAGGCGCGGACATCAGAATCTCCTATGGCAAAGCCGCAGACTAGCTGCCAGAGAGGACGAGCGGCTAGCATTCTACGAAAAAAAGATACTGTATTACTTTTGTTAACAAGAATTACTTGCAATAATGCTCGCCACTTTTGTTCTCGGCCTCACGAGGCCTGGAAGAACATCAACCTTCTTTTTTCTCTCAGGTCCGGCCAGCATGACACGCTCTCTCTCCTCCGCTTCGCCAACCAATCGACCTCGCGCCTGGAGCGCTGTGGCAGCGTTGCTGTTCAGCCTGCTGCTGGCGCCTGCCGCCGCATTCGCCGATGCCCAGACGCCGGCCAGCACGTCCACCACGGCACCCGCTGCCACCCAGGCGCCGGCCGACACGACAGCACCTGTAGCCGCTCCCGCAGCCAGCGACCCGGCCCAGGCCGTCGAAGCCAGCGCAGCCGACGCGCCTCAAGTGCTTGAAGCCGACAACACCCTGGGCATGGCCCACGACCTGTCGCCCTGGGGCATGTACAAGAACGCCGACGTGGTCGTCAAAGCCGTGATGATCGGCCTGGCCATCGCCTCGATCATCACCTGGACCATCTGGATCGCCAAAGGCTTCGAGCTGCTGGGTGCCAAGCGCCGCTTGCGTGGCGAGATCGCCGCCCTGAAAAAAGCCGCCACCCTCAAGGAAGCCAGCACCACCGCCGGCAAGGAAGGCACCCTCGCCAACCTGCTGGTGCACGATGCGCTCGAAGAGATGCGCCTGTCGGCTAACAGCCGCGAGAAGGAAGGCATCAAGGAACGCGTGAGCTTCCGTCTCGAGCGCCTGGTCGCGGCCTGCGGTCGCAACATGAGCAGCGGCACCGGCGTACTCGCCACCATCGGTTCCACCGCGCCCTTCGTCGGCCTGTTCGGCACCGTGTGGGGGATCATGAACAGCTTCATCGGCATCGCCAAGACCCAGACCACCAACCTCGCCGTCGTTGCTCCCGGCATCGCCGAAGCCTTGCTGGCGACGGCTTTGGGCCTGGTCGCAGCGATCCCCGCCGTGGTCATCTATAACGTCTTCGCCCGCTCCATCGCCGGCTACAAGGCCCAGGTCTCCGACGCTTCGGCCGAAGTCCTGCTGCTGGTCAGTCGCGACCTCGACCACCTGCCGCCCGAGCGCAGCTCGCAACCGCACATGGTGAAAGTGGGGTAATCGGCCATGGGCCTGCATTTGAAAGAAGGCGCAGACGACGATCTGGCCGAGAACCACGAAATCAACGTCACGCCATTCATTGACGTGATGCTGGTGCTGTTGATCATCTTCATGGTGGCCGCCCCGCTCGCCACCGTGGACATCAAGGTTGACCTCCCCGCGTCGACGGCCAAGCCGTCGCCACGCCCGGAGAAACCGGTGTTCCTGAGCGTCAAGGCCGACCAGCGCCTGTTCCTCGGTGAAGAGGAAATCAAGGTCGACAGCCTCGGCGCGACCCTGGACGCCAGGACCCAGGGCAAGAAAGACACGACGATCTTCTTCCAGGCCGACAAAGGCGTGGACTACGGCGACCTGATGAGCGTGATGGACGCCCTTCGTGGCGCCGGCTACCTGAAGGTCGGTCTGGTCGGACTCGAGACGGCGCCGAAGAAATGATCACGACGCGCCAAAAGCTGACGCGTTACAGCGGTAGCCTGGCCGTGGTGCTGGGCGTGCATGCGCTTGCCATCGCACTGGCGCTGAACTGGACGACGCGTGCCCCCATCGAATTGCCACCCCAGGCGATGATGGTCGAACTGGCGCCGGTTCCAGCACCGCCACCGCCTGCACCGCCAAAAGTGGTCACGCCGCCGCAACCGCCCGAGCCGGTCGAAGAGCTGCCGCTGCCCAAACTGGCCGAAGCGCCTAAGGCGGAAATCGCCGTGCCCAAACCGGTCAAGCCCAAGCCAAAACCACAGCCGCCCAAGCCAAAGCCGGTGGAGAAAAAGCCGGAGCCGCCAAAGGAAACGCCGTCGGAGCAAAAGCCCGCCGACACTCAGCCGACCCAGGCACCGACCGAGAAGTCCGCGCAACCGGCCCCTGGTCCGTCGCCCGCACAGATGGCCGCCAAGGCCAGTTGGCAAGGTACGTTGCTGGCGCACCTGGGCAAATACAAGAAGTACCCGGCCAGCGCCCAGGCACGTGGCAAGGAAGGCATGAACCGCTTGCGGTTCGTGGTGGATGCCGAAGGCAACGTGGTGTCGTTCGAACTGGTGGGCAAGTCAGGCAACGCCGATCTGGACCGGGCCACCCTGGAAATGATCCGCCGCGCCCAACCGCTGCCCAAGCCACCGGCCGACCTGCTGAGCAACGGCACGGTCGAACTGACGGCACCGTTCCTGTACTCCATCGACAAGCGCCGGCGCTGAGTTCCAGGCAGCGTCCTGTTTGGGCCGGGGGCTGGTTACTCCCAGCCACAAATGACCAAGGCATCGAAAGATGCCTTTTTCATATCCGGCAACGACCACACAGGCATTCGCCAGTGTCGCACCGCGCCTCCAGTCTGATAACGTGCGTCTATCGATTGCAGCCGGTATGCTTGGCTCGCAACTTCACGGACGCTCGCCATGACCCTCACAGAATTACGCTACATCGTGACCCTCGCCCAAGAGCAGCACTTCGGCCATGCGGCCGAGCGTTGCCATGTCAGCCAGCCGACGCTGTCGGTGGGCGTGAAAAAGCTTGAAGACGAACTCGGTGTGCTTATTTTCGAGCGCAGCAAAAGCGCGGTGCGCCTGACGCCGGTCGGTGAAGGCATCGTCGCCCAGGCGCAAAAAGTCCTGGAACAGGCCCAGGGCATCCGCGAGCTGGCCCAGGCCGGCAAGAACCAGCTGACCGCCCCGCTGAAAGTCGGCGCGATCTACACCGTCGGCCCGTACCTGTTCCCGCACCTGATCCCGCAACTGCACCGGGTCGCCCCGCAGATGCCGTTGTACATCGAAGAAAACTTCACCCATGTGCTGCGCGACAAGCTGCGCAACGGTGAGCTGGACGCGATCATCATCGCCCTGCCGTTCAACGAAGCCGATGTCCTGACCCTGCCGCTCTACGACGAGCCGTTCTACGTCCTGATGCCGGCCCAACACCCGTGGACCCAGAAGAAAACCATCGACGCCGCCCTGCTCAATGACAAGAGCCTGCTGTTGCTCGGCGAAGGCCACTGCTTCCGCGACCAGGTGCTCGAAGCCTGCCCGACCCTGACCAAGGGCAGCGAAGGCGCCAAGCACACCACGGTGGAATCCAGCTCCCTGGAAACCATTCGCCACATGGTCGCCTCCGGCCTGGGCATTTCGATCCTGCCGCTGTCGGCGGTGGACAGCCATCATTATTCACCCGGCGTGATCGAAGTCCGTCCATTGACCGCGCCGGTGCCGTTCCGCACCGTTGCCATCGCCTGGCGCGCCAGCTTCCCGCGACCCAAGGCCATCGAGATCCTCGCCGATTCGATCCGCCTGTGTTCCGTGGCCAAGCCGCCCGCCGCCAAGTAAGCCGCTGCCATGACTGAGCTGTCGAAAGTGCCGGTCACGGCACTCAAGGGTGTCGGTGAAGCCATGGCCGAGAAACTCGCCAAGGTCGGCCTGGAAACCCTCCAGGACGTGCTGTTCCACCTGCCGCTGCGTTACCAGGATCGCACCCGCGTGGTGCCCATCGGCCATTTGCGACCCGGGCAGGATGCGGTGGTCGAAGGCACCGTCAGCGGCGCCGACGTGGTCATGGGCCGGCGGCGCAGCCTGGTGGTGCGCCTGCAGGACGGCACCGGTGGGCTCAGCCTGCGCTTCTACCATTTCAGCAACGCGCAAAAGGAAGGCCTCAAGCGGGGCACCCGCGTGCGCTGCTACGGCGAGGCGCGGCCCGGCGCGTCCGGGCTGGAAATCTACCACCCGGAATACCGCGCCATCACCGGCGATGAACCGCCGCCAGTGGCTGAAACCCTGACGCCGGTCTACCCCCTCACCGAAGGCCTGACCCAGCAGCGCTTGCGCCAGCTCTGCCAGCAGACCCTGACGATGCTCGGCCCCACCAGCCTGCCGGACTGGCTGCCCAAGGAACTGGCGCGGGACTATCAATTGGCGCCGTTGGCCGACGCGATTCGTTATCTGCACCACCCGCCCGCCGATGCCGACGTCGAAGAGCTCGCCCTTGGACATCACTGGGCCCAGCATCGCCTGGCGTTCGAAGAGCTCCTGACCCATCAACTGTCCCAGCAACGCCTGCGCGAAAGCCTGCGCTCGCTGCGCGCCCCGGCCATGCCCAAGGCGACAAAACTGCCAGCCCGCTACCTGGCCAATCTCGGTTTCACCCCCACCGGCGCCCAGCAACGGGTCGGCAATGAAATTGCCTACGACCTGAGCCAGCCCGAGCCGATGCTGCGGTTGATCCAGGGCGACGTCGGCGCCGGCAAGACCGTGGTCGCCGCTCTCGCCGCGCTGCAAGCGCTGGAGGCGGGTTATCAGGTGGCGTTGATGGCGCCGACCGAGATTCTCGCCGAACAGCACTTCATCACTTTCCAGCGCTGGCTCGAACCGCTGGGCATCGAAGTCGCCTGGCTGGCCGGCAAGCTCAAGGGCAAGAACCGCGTCGCCGCCCTGGCGCAGATCGCCGAGGGCGCGCCGATGGTGGTCGGCACGCACGCGCTGTTCCAGAACGAAGTGCAGTTCAAGAACCTGGCCTTGGTCATCATCGACGAACAACACCGCTTCGGCGTCCAGCAGCGCCTGGCCCTGCGGCAGAAAGGTGTCGGTGGCCGAATGTGCCCGCACCAGTTGATCATGACCGCCACACCAATTCCGCGGACCCTGGCGATGAGCGCCTACGCCGACCTCGACACCTCGATCCTCGACGAACTGCCGCCCGGCCGCACGCCGGTCAACACCGTGCTGGTCACCGACACCCGGCGGGTCGAAGTGATCGAGCGCGTGCGCAGCGCCTGCGCCGAAGGCCGGCAAGCCTATTGGGTGTGCACCTTGATCGAGGAATCGGAAGAGCTGACCTGCCAGGCGGCTGAAACCACCTTCGAGGACCTCACCGCCGCCCTTGGCGAACTGAAGGTCGGGCTGATCCACGGTCGCATGAAGCCTGCCGAGAAAGCCGCGGTCATGGCCGAATTCAAGGCCGGCGCCTTGCAATTGCTGGTTGCCACCACGGTGATCGAGGTCGGCGTCGACGTGCCCAACGCCAGCCTGATGATCATCGAGAACCCCGAGCGCCTGGGCCTGGCGCAGTTGCACCAGTTGCGTGGCCGGGTCGGCCGGGGCAGCGCGGCCAGCCATTGCGTGTTGCTGTACCACCCGCCGCTGTCACAGATCGGCCGCCAGCGGCTGGGCATCATGCGTGAAACCAATGACGGTTTCGTCATCGCCGAAAAAGACCTCGAACTGCGCGGCCCGGGTGAAATGCTCGGCACGCGCCAGACCGGTCTGCTTCAATTCAAGGTAGCCGACCTGATGCGCGACGCCGACCTGCTCCCTGCGGTCCGCGACGCCGCCCAGGCGTTGCTGGAGCGCTGGCCGGACCACGTCAGCCCGCTGTTGGATCGCTGGTTGCGCCACGGGCAGCAATACGGCCAAGTGTGAGCACGCGCTCAGTTTTCTGGACGCGCCTGCCCGACAAGCTGGTTATACTGACCAACTTGTAGGAAAACGGATACAGACCATGACCGAAGCTGCCCTCGTCCCCGAAACCCCGCACGCTCCGTCTGTTATTCGGCAGTTGCTCGAGAAATTGGGCATCGCCTTTGACGAAGTCATCGAGCGACCGGGCTTGAACCCCGCTCGTAAAGTGCAGGCCGTGCTGTTGCACGACGCTGTCGGCGCGCTCATGGTCCTGTTTCCGCAAAACCAGTTGCTGGACCTCAACCGGCTGGCCGAGCTCACCGGTCGTAAACTCACGGCTGTGCCGACCGAGCGCCTGGAACGCATGCTCGGCAAGCACAACCTGAGCCTGCTGCCCGGCCTGCCAGCGCTGACCAGCTCGCCGTGCCTGTATGAAGAAGGCCTGCTGCGCGAGCCGAAACTGTTGATCAATTCCGGCGAGCCGGGGCTGCTGCTGGAAGTCACCAGCGAAGCCTTCAAGACCATGCTCACCAAGGCCAGCGCCGCGACGTTCGGCGAGCCTTTGAGCAATATCACGCCAAACCTGGACCGCCCGGACGACGACCGCAAGGAAATCACCATGGCCGTGCAGGCCTTCACCGCGCGGCGTATCCAGCAACGCCTGGAAGAAACCATCGAGATTCCGCCGCTGGCCGAAACCGCGCAGAAGATCATCAAGTTGCGGGTCGATCCCGACGCGACCATCGATGACATCACCGGCGTGGTGGAAACCGACCCGGCCCTGGCCGCGCAAGTGGTGAGCTGGGCCGCGTCGCCGTACTACGCCTCGCCGGGCAAGATTCGTTCGGTGGAAGACGCGATTGTCCGGGTGCTGGGCTTCGACCTGGTGATCAACCTGGCGCTGGGCCTGGCCCTGGGCAAGACCCTGAGCCTGCCCAAGGACCACCCGCAACACACCACGCCTTATTGGCAGCAGTCGATCTACACCGCCGCCGTCATCGAAGGCCTGACCCGCGCCATGCCGCGCGCCCAGCGCCCCGAAGGCGGCCTGACCTACCTGTCGGGGCTGCTGCACAACTTCGGCTATCTGCTGCTTGCCCACGTGTTCCCGCCGCATTTCTCGCTGATCTGCCGGCATCTGGAGGTCAACCCGCACCTGTGCCACAGCTACGTGGAACAGCACTTGCTGGGCATCAGTCGCGAGCAGATTGGCGCCTGGCTGATGCGCTACTGGGACATGCCCGACGAACTGGCCACCGCCCTGCGCTTCCAGCACGACCCTCACTACGACGGTGAATACGCCGCCTACCCGAACCTGGTGTGCCTGGCCGTTCGCCTGCTGCGCTCGCGCAGCATCGGCTCGGGCCCGGACGAGGACATCCCGGACTCGCTGCTCGAACGCGTGGGGCTGACCCGGGAAAAGGCCAACGACGTGGTCAGCAAAGTGCTCGAAGCCGAAGTGTTGCTGCGGGAGCTGGCTTCGCAGTTCAGCCATTGATTACTGAGACAGCCAGCAGAGCTTTTGTGGCGAGGGGATTTATCCCCGCTGGGCTGCGAAGCAACCCTAAAACCTGCCTCCTCGGTTAAGCAGGCTCACCGCACTTAGCCCTTTGGGGCCTGCTGCGCAGTCCAGCGGGGATAAATCCCCTCGCCACAGCCATCCCCTTGCTACCATGATCCGCTCGGCTAAACCTTCTTCGGTTTCCTCGGCTTCAAATACTTCATCAGCCCCTGAAACCAGATCACCAGCGCCGGGTTGCCTTTGATCTGGATCGACTTGTCCTGGATCCCGGTCATGAATGCCAACTGCTTGTTCTTCGCCTGCATCGTGGCGAAGCCATAGGCTGCATCCTTGAAGGCGATGGCGAAGGCCGGTGTCGGGTACGCACCGGAGTGGCTGGTGATGCGCTGGTTCTTCACGGTGTAATGCCTGGCGACCTTGCCGTCCAGGGTTTGCAACTGGAACACCAACTCCCGGTCGGCCAACTGTTGCTGGAACGCCGGATTGTTACGACTGGCCTTGCCCATCAACAACCCGAGCATCCACAGCAGCAAACGAAATTTCATGGGCACAGCCTCGTGAGAAAATGAATGGCCGGCGCAGTTTAGCGATTCCGCACCAGAACGCCATCATCGAATCCGGTTTGCGGAAGATAGACCTGGAATCCTGCATGATGACTGCCAAGTCACGTTTTTACATTGATGCCGACTGAACAGACGCTATCGCGAGCGGGCTCGCTCCCACAGGGGATTGGGTTTGATGCGGATCTTCAGCCACACACAAAAAACTGTGGGAGCGAGCCTGCTCGCGAAAGCTATGCCTCAGTCGACATCAATGCCAACTGAACGGACGCCATCGCGAGCAAGCTCGCTCCCACAGGGGATCTGGGTTTGTTGCGGATCCTTCAGCCACACAAAAAAAACTGTGGGAGCGAGCCTGCTCGCGAAAGCTATGCCTCAGTCGACATCAATGCCAACTGAACGGACGCTATCGCGAGCGGGCTCGCTCCCACAGGGGATTGGGTTTGATGCGGATCTTCAGCCACACACAAAAAACTGTGGGAGCGAGCCTGCTCGCGAAAGCTATGCCTCAGTCGACATCAATGCCAACTGAACGGACGCTATCGCGAGCAAGCTCGCTCCCACGGGTTTTACGCGGTGATCACTCCCCCTGAGGGAGTGACCAACCGTCATCAATCAATCAGACATTCGGGCAAGGCACCGGTGCCCAATCGCCCAGGTCCGGGTTTTTGCACATGCTGTTGACCTGGGTGGTGCCGGCGCTGGCGACCTGCTTGCCTTCATCCTGCTTGGCCTTGGCGGTCTGCAGGGTCTTCTCGGTGGCGACCGCTTCTTTCGGCACGGTTGGCAGCTCTTTCTTCTTCGCCGGCGTCACTTTCTTTTTATTCTTGGTGCTGGTCTGTGCCGCCACAACTTGCGTGGTATCAGCAGTGGCCACGGTCACCACGTCAGTACGCTGCACACCCACTTGCTGCAGGTCTTTTTCATAGGCCTGGGTGTAGTTGTTCAGGTCTTCGGCGGCTTTGCCGTTCACGGTGACGATCAGGTCGTTGGACTCTTTCAGGCCGGCAACGATTTCCGCCAGGCGCTTGCGGCCTTCGGTGTCGTTGACGGTCTTGGCCTTGCGGTCGGCGACCAGTTTGCTGAACGCGTTCTGGTAGCACTGTTGCGAAGCCTTGGCGTACGCGGTGCTGCGGTCGATGTCCGAAGCACTTTTGCTGACATCGGCGGCGTAGGAGGCGATGCGCATGTTGTCATCGGCGATCTGCTTCTGGCGCTCGGTGTAGTAACCGGCTGCGCCACCGGCCAGGGCGCCGCCCGCGGCACCGATGGCGGCGTTGCGGCCACGGTCTTCCTTGTCAGCGGTCAGCGCGCCCAGCAAGGCACCGCCGACGGCGCCGACGGCTGCGCCGGTGACCACGGACTTGGTCATGTTGCCTTCAGTAGAGCGCAGGTGCTGCACCGGCTCGTAGCAGTTCGGGTAGTACTCGACCTTGGTGCTCGAAGCGACCTTGGACGTCGGCGACGTGGCGCAGCCGGTCAGTACGGTGCTGAAGCCAACAGCGACCATCAGCAAATGACGCTTGGAAACCGAAGCAAAAGGTTTACGGGAGAAAAGCATAGTTGTGTTCTCGTTTAAGTTTTGACCAGCTCAGCACAGCCCTATCGCCGCCTGAGTCCCTTCCAAGCTCGCTGACAACGAACACTCAAGACCGCTGAGCGCTCGATGCGAGCAATTCCTTCA
The DNA here is from genome assembly GCF_051132225.1 of Pseudomonas sp. D1-1. Classification (NCBI taxonomy): domain Bacteria; kingdom Pseudomonadati; phylum Pseudomonadota; class Gammaproteobacteria; order Pseudomonadales; family Pseudomonadaceae; genus Pseudomonas; species Pseudomonas sp. D1-1. Next base: position 5,759,549 of record NZ_CP071676.1, read on the forward strand.
ATATCGCCGCCGGGTCGGCTCGTTTCTGCTGACGATAATCCCCGACATGACGAACGAATAACGTTGCACGCGCCACCAGGCTCTTGCCCAGTACCGGTTTGCGCTCCAGCTCTTCCTTGATGCGCTGGAACTGCGCCTGGATCACGGCATCGGTGTAGCGCGTGCCGGTTGCCAGGTTGTCGATGTAGATCGCCACCGCGCCATCCAGCGCGCTGCGGCCGTTGTCGATGGCCGTGGCGAACAGCGTGGCACTGGCCTCGTCCTTGGCGTCCAGGGCCGCCTGCCGGCTGTTTTGCAGGTTGGTCAGGCGAATGTTGTAGTTGTTGATGGTCTCCGCCACCAGGGCCGAAGACTGGATCAGGTTGCCCGCCGCTTCCTCGCGCTGCTGGGCGATGAGCGAGACGTTGCGCTTGAGCTCTTCATTGACCAGTCCCAGCTCGGCTTGCAGTCGCGGGTCGGCGCTGGCGGCGATAATGCTGTCCAGGCGCTTGGTCGGGTCTTCGGCATCGTCGATGGCATCGGTGAGGGACGCGAGCCGGCCTTCCTTCTGCCATTGGGCGAACAATTCCTTGTAGCGCGAGCGCGGCGCCGACAGCGCCCCGACCGCCACGCGAAAGCCGGTGGTTTCGTTGCTCTGTTCGGTGCCGTCGGCGGCGAACAACGGGTATTCGCGGCGCATGCCGGTAAACAACGTGCCCTCGCCTTCCAGGTAGTTGCCACCCTTGACCACAAAACCGCCATAGGCGCCCTGACGGCGGCCGGCATGCACAAGCTGGAAGGATTCCTGGACCATCTCGGCGGCGTTGCCCATCACGTCGAACAACCCGATCGGGTTCGCCAGCTTGGTGCCGATGGGCATCAGTCGCGCCGCCTGGCCGGTGCCGCCGGCGACCTGGTTGAACACCGCCCAATCGGCCAACGGCCCGTCGCTTTCGCTGCCTTCCAGGCGTCGGGGAAACAATCGTCCTTCCAGGTCCTGGCGGCTCACGGCATGTCCACCACGGGCGGCGAATTCCCATTCGACCTCGGTGGGCAGGCGCACGAAGCCCAGCCCACCGTCTTCAGCGGAGGTACCGCGGCCGCTCACCGGCAACAGGTCCTTGTGGTATTTCATCAGCCAGGCGCTGTACACCGCCGAGAAGCGCTCGGCCTCGAACTTCGACAGCTTCACCTTGGGTAAGCGCCCGGCCATGCCCTGGGGCAACTCGGCCAGCAGCGCCTCGCAGGCCGGTGCCGGCTCGCCGCTGGCCAGCGATTGCGCCTGCGCCATGACCTGGGCGTACTGGCGGGCGGTCACTTCGTATTTGCCGATGAAGTACAGCATCGGCTTGAGCGGCGTCTTGGCGTCAGTCTTGGGCATCAACGGCGTGATGGTCTTGTTCCAGTCCTTGGGCAAATCCTTCAGGGTGAACTGGCCGTTGATGAAGTCGCGCCGGTAGCCGGAAATGAACGACTGTTGATAGCCCGCCTCGCCTTCGCTGAACGGGTAGCCGAGGCTGATCTCGCGGTCGTCCAGGGTGCCCTGGGCGAGGATGTAGACGTAGCGGAACACCATCTGCCCCTCGCACGGCAGCGGCAGGCTGACGTCGTCGGGCAATGGCTTGGGGTTGTCCAGTTTATCCGTGCCTTCATCAGCCCAGACCAGACCGGCCAGGCTCAGCGCCACGGCGGCGCCCAATAATTTATACATCGCGAATTCCTTCACACGCCTGGATGCGCGCCACCCGCCAACCGCCACAGGCCGCCGCGACGGCACTGACGCCGAGCACGGCCACCAGGGCCAAGGTGTAATGGCGCACCAGCAGATGGCTGGCGTATTCGCCGGGCATCTGCGCAAATAAATGATTCAGGCCCGACTGCGCCAGGCCATACAGGCCAACACTCAGCAGGGCCGCAAACATGGCACTGTAGAGCGCCTGCAAGACCACGAACAACAACAGCGCCGCCGTGGACACACCCAGCAGGCGCAACACCGACAGCTCCCGGCGCTTGCGCTCGACGGCCGCCAGGGCACCGGCAAAAATCGCCGCGAATGCACCGGCCAGCGCCAATCCGGCGATGATCCAGAACACGATCGACAGGTTGCGGCTCAACGATTGCACTTGTGCGATGGTCTGGGCCTGGGTCGACACCAGCAGGTTCTGTCCGGCGAAGTACTGACGCAGCGGCTCGACATCGCCGAGGCTGCGGGCATACAAACGAAACGCCGGATAAACCCGCTGCCCAGCGTCGCCCAGCGCATCGCCAGGCCAGCCGAACGCGGGCACGGCGCGGCCGTCACGGTAATCCTCGGCCGCCTCGAGCAATGCCAGTGGCGCGAACAGACCGTCCCGGGCGAAGGCTTCCAACGGCAGCACCTGCAACACCTGCACCCGTGTGCGCTGCGCCTCGCTGCGACCAGCCACCTGCCGGCCGAAACTGGCCTGCAACCAATCGCCAGACCTGGCGCCGAGTTTTTCCGCGGCGGTCTGGCTGAGCACCACTTGCTCCAGGCCTTGCGGCACCGGCAGTTGGTCGAACAGCGGATCGCCCAGCGCCGTGGGAATCATTTCGACCGTGACCGCCGAAGCCTCATTGCTCAGGTCCGCCGTGGCTGCGATCTGCCGAGTGCGCGGCAAGGCGAAGGCGACGTCGCTGCGCTGCCCCAGTTGTTCAACGAATCCGGCGCTGAAACGGCCACCGCCGAGGGGGATGATTTCCCGGGTCGCGGGGTCACGTTCCAGGCGCTCGGTCAGACTGCTGACCAGACCGAACTTCAGGCCGAACAACACCAGCAACGGCGCCACCACGGCGACCAGCGCCAGCACCGAACAGGCCGACAGCCAGGCGTCGTTGCGATAATCCTGCCAGGCCAGGGAAGCCACCAGCGCGCCGCGCATCAGCAAGCCTCCCCAAGGGTGGCGGTGACGCCGCCGTCCGTGTCGCGACGGCAGCTGATGCGCCGCACCTGCAAGCCGCTGGCGCGGGCCAGCGCCTCGTCATGGGTGGCAACGACGCAGCACACCCCCTGCTCCCGGGCCTGGGTCACCAGCAACTGCATGACGCGCTCGGCGTTCAACGGGTCCAGCGCGGCGGTCGGCTCATCGGCCAATAGCAGGCGCGGGCCATGGGCCAAAGCGCGGGCGCAACTGACCCGCTGGCGCTGACCCACGGACAGGTCCGTCGGTTTCTTGTCCAGTTGATCGGCGATGTCCAGTTGTCCAGCCAGGCGCGTCACGCTGCCGTCATCCTTCAAGCCCAGCAATTTGCGCGACAACGCGATGTTGCCGCGCACGTCCAGGAAGCCCAGCAGGCCTCCGGTTTGCAGAACATAGCCCAGGTGACGGCTGCGCAGCTCGGCCAAGGTGTCCTGTTGCGACGCACGCCACAGTTTGGCGATGTCCAGCGGTGTATTGGCGGGCGTGAAATCGAATTGCCCGGCCTGATCCGGCGCCAGCACCAGAGCGAGCAAGTCCAGCAGGGTGCTCTTGCCGCAGCCGCTGGGGCCGACCACCGCCAGCTGTTCACCGCCACGCAGTTGCAGCCGTGGAATCACCAGGCTGTAGCGCTGGCTGCCGGAGCCCCGGCTTTTGTGCACGGCGTTCAGGTTCAGCATCACGGCAGCGTCGACAACGGAACGCGGTACAAGGCATCGCCCGGCTCGGCATCGCCGAAACGCACCCAGTTGGCGAGATCGTTGTGGAAGGTTTCGTAGAGACGGATCTTCGACTCCAGCTCGTCGATGAAATCTTCCTGCTCGGCCACGCTCAAGGACAGCCACAGGTCCTGGGTCATGTTCAACGATTTGCTGCGGTACGGCAGCCCTTCCAGGTACTCGCCGAGGATGCCGCCGGTGGCGAGATTGCCGCCCTTGCGCAGGGCCGACGGGTCGCGGCTCATGTAGGCGCTGGCACTGGCGATTTCCTGGAAGAAATCCTTGGGCGAACTTTGGGTCTTGCGAGCCGCATCGACGATCAGCTTCAGCGATTGCTGCAGGTCGTTGAGCTGCAGCTTGGTCAGCATCACGCAGACCTGGAACGCCGGCAGCGCCGGGTTGGTCAGGTCGCGGTCGGCGGTCCAGGCGCTGACCAGTTGCGGCGCCTGGCTAGCGGTTTTGCGGCCGAGGAAATCCATGTGCATGGCGTAACCGACCGCCGCCGATTTGTCCGCCAGGCTTGGCGCGGCGCTGAGCAGCGGCACGCTTTGCGGCTTGTTGCTGCGCACCTGGTGCACGAGATCGGCGAACACCGAACCGATCTCGTCGACCCGCTCGCCGAACTTGCGCACGTCGGCGCCCGGCACCGGGATGTACAGGTCGCCGATCTGTGGATTGGCGTCGGCCGTCAGGGTGCGGTACTGGGTCTGGGCGCCGGCGTGGGTTTTCTTGCCGGCGTCGCTGAGCAGGTGCAAGGCGTAGATCTTGATCTGCTTGCCCAACGCGGCCTGGCGCACTTCGGCCTCGTTCATCTGCGTCGCGGCAAACGGGTCGTTCTTGCGCAGGGCACCGGCATCGGTCACCAGCAGGATCAGGCGCCCGCCGTAACCGGACCAGTCCACGCCTTCCACGGCTTCCATGACCCCGGCAAACGCATCCTCGTTGAACGAATGGCTCGACACGGTAGACGCCTTGACCTGCCGCGCCATCTCCAGGAAGCGTTGCGGGTCGCGGCCCTGCTCCAGCGTGATCAGAGTCTTGGCGGTGTACTCCAGGCCCGGGGTCTTCTTGATGCTGCTGCGGAAACCGACCATGCCGAAGCTGACGCTGTCCAACTCGCCACGTTCGCCGATGCGGGTCTGCAACTGATGCACCACGTCGCGGACCTGATCGATATAGGGCTGCATGGACACGGTGGTGTCCACCACCAGCACCACGGCGGTACGGAACGCGTCGGCATTGGCGGAGGTGATCGGCGTGTTGGTCGCGACCTTTTGCGCGTTGCCGGGGTCAATGGAGGCAACGTTCAGCAACTGCACCGGCTGGCCGTTGTCGTCGAAGCTTTCACGCGAATCGAAGATCGGCAACAGGTAGAACTGGTTTTGCGGTACGGCGCTGGCGGCCGGTTCCAGGGCCAGCACTTGCTGGTTGTCCTGAGGGCTTTGCTGGGCCTTGAGCAACGCATTTTTCGCGGCCGAAGGGTTCGCCAGGAGCTTTTCCACTTCGCCGGGCTGGCGCAGGAACATTACCGGCGCACGGCCGGAGCGTTCGGTGAACTTGAGCACCAGGCTCTGTTTCCAGTCGCTGACCTGGGCGGCGGGCAACCAGCCGTCGCTGCGCCCGTCGGTGGCCGCGCCGACCCGCACCCAGGCGCTGCCCTCCACGTCTTTGCGCTGATACACATACAACACCGAGAACGCCGGCAGCGACTTGCCCGGTGCGGCGCCCGGCGCGTCGGCGAGTTTCGCCCCCGGCTTGCTGAGCACACGCTGAAATAGGGTTTTCTTGCCGGCCATCAGCAATGGTCGCTGGCCGCCATCGGCCTCGGTCGCCACGGGGGGCTGAGTCGGAGGGGCGATGGGGGGCTTGACCGCTGGCACTTCCGGGGCCTTCGGTGGCTTCACTTCCGGTGGCTTGACCGAGGTGGTCGTAGTCACTGGCGTCTTCACTTTTTTGCCATTGTCACCGGCCAACCACCAATAACCTGCGCCGCCCAAGGCCAGCGCCACGGCGACCGCAACGGCGGCCAGGGCGAACACCGGCCGCTTGCGCTGCTCCGACACCGTCGACTGAGGCGTCGGTTTTACCGGCGGCGGGATCGGCCTGGGCTGCGGTTGTGCGTAAGCCGGGCCACTGGGAATGTCGATGGACACGGGCGTCAGGCCGGCCAAGTCATCCACCGGAGGCGGCGCGGCAGGCAGTTCAAACGACAACGGCCGGATCAGCGTCGCTTCCGACGATTCCTCTGGCAAGTTATCCAACGCGCGCAGCAACGCAGTCGCATCCGGGAAACGCTCCGCCGGATCCTTTGCCAGCAGTTTGCGCAGCACTTCCTGGTAACGACCGTGGTGCACCGGCAACTCCGGCAGCGGTTCGGTCAGGTGGGCCAGGGCCGTGGACAGCGCGTCGTTGCCGATATACGGCAGCTTGCCGACGAGGATCTCGTAGAGCACCACGCCCAGGGCGTACAGGTCGGCGCGGCCGTCGATGTCTTGCCCACGGGCTTGCTCAGGGCTCATGTAGCTCGGTGTGCCAACCGCGAAACCGGCTTGGGTGAATTGGGTGCGGTCGTCCAGGGACTTGGCGATACCGAAGTCCGACAGCACCGCCGTGCCATCGGCGCGAAACAGGATGTTGGCCGGCTTGACGTCACGGTGCACCAGGCCCAGGCCGTGGGCGTACCCCAGGGCCGAAGCGATCTGGCGGATGTAGGTCAGGCCCTGCTCCGGCGTCAGGCCCGCGGCGATGCGTTCCTTGAGCGTGCCGTTGGGCAGGTATTCCATCGCCATGTAGTACAGCTCACCGACATTGCCGATGTCATGGATGGTGACGGTGTGCGGGTGCGACAGGCGCGCCAGGGTCTTGCCCTCGCGCAAGAAACGCTCGCAGAAAGTCGGGTCGGCCGCCAGCGCCGCGGCCATGACTTTCAACGCGACCTTGCGCTCAAGCGAACGCTGGGTCGCCAGGTACACGCTGGCCATCGCGCCTTCGCCGATCTCGCCATCGATGTCGTAGCCGGGGATGACAATATTCAGGGGCAAGCTCATGACGGCACCTTCACAACGACCACGGTGATGTTGTCCGGCGCGCCGCGCATCAGACCCAGGGACACCAGGCTGCTGGCGATTTCGCCGGGCTCGTCGTGGCTCAATACTTCTCGGATTTCTTCGTCCTCGACGGTCTTGGTCAGGCCGTCGCTGCACAGCAGGTAGCTGTCGCCGGGCACCAGCAGCAGCTCGGTCATCGCCAGGTTCAATTGCGCCTCGACGCCGATGGCGCGGGTGACGATGTTGGCCCGCGGATGCACGCGGGCTTCGGCCTCGCTGAGCAAGCCGCTGTCCTGCAGATCCTGGACATAGCTGTGGTCGCGCGAGATGCCTTCCAGCACGCCGTCGCGCAAGCGGTACAAGCGGCTGTCACCGGCCCACAGGCACATGCCGCGCAGGTCGCGCGTGGCCAGCACCACCACGGTGCTGCCCATCATGGTCACGCCACGGTTGGCGGTTTCTTCGCGCACGGCGGCGTTGACCCGCAGCAGGTCGCTTTGCAGCGCCGCGATGTATTCGTCCAGCGAGCGGCCCACCGCAATGCTACGCAGGCTGTCGACAATCAGGCTGCTGACGTAGTCGCCCGCCGCGTGCCCGCCCATGCCGTCGGCGACTACCCACAAACCGTTTTCCGGCAGGTCCAGGCAGGCGTCCTCGTTGACCTGGCGGACCATGCCGACATGGCTTTTGCTTGCAGACTTGAAGGCTTTTCCAGCACTTGGACGCATCTACACAACACCTTCTTGGCCGAGCAAAAATTGCGCAAAATCAGCGGCGGCCGGCAGTCCCTGGCACCGCATCAAACCGGGCGCGATGCGCTCCGAACCCTGGCCCCACCACAGGCTGACGCCTTCGCAAGCCGACTCGGCGAGGGCGCTCATTCGCCGCTGCGAATCGGTGGCATCGAAGCGATGCAGGCTGGCGAAGCGACTGCTCGGGGTGCGCGGCAGGTACATCGGGCCAGCCAGGGTTTCCAGCTCCGCGTTGAAAGCTTCGAAACTGGCCTCCACGTTCAGTGTGCTCAACAGCAGGTTCTCGACCCGCTCGAACCAGTCGTCCGCGCCGCCGACCACCGAGGCAGGGTCGGCATCCGGGTCGAGCAACGCTGCAACGGTCAGCGGGAAATACCGCCCGACCCGGTCAATGCTTGGCATCACCACGCCAACCGCAGCGTCCGGCCCGCACACGCCGGGCGCGACCATGAAGCGCCACAGCGGGCTGACCAGATAGGCATCCAGCCAACGCTCGCCGAGGCTGGCCTGGCTGGCGAGCAAACCCGCCGCCAGCCACGAGTCCCACGGGCCGATAAAACTCTGCGGCAAGCCACGGCTGACGAAGTCCCCACGGCTGGCCAACTTTCCATAGAACCCCGCTGTACTCATAACCGCTCCGGCAGGCTGAAGCCACTGAGTACCCGGCTCTTGAACGGGTTGAAGGCGCTGTTGGCCCGCAACTCGTAGGAGGCGCTGGCGCCATCGACCCGCAGCCGCAGGTTGAAGCGATCCGGCGAGTTGCCGGCGGTCAGGTCCGACTGCTCCAGCAAGCGGAACCAGGCCCATGGCCCATCCAAGGTGATGCCGGAACGACCGCTGGACGACGGCGGCATGATCGAGATGCGCACCACACCGATGCTGCCCGGGTTCGGCCATTGCATGGCGGTCGGCCGGCTCGGGCCGTGGTCGTAGCTCAACTGCTGGCCGTCGAGGTCGAGCAGGAATTGGGTGATGGTCGAATCCATCGCCACCGGCTTGAGTTCGAAGCGCACCATCGGCTGCGTGCCGCCGGAACGGAAGAACGCATCGCGAATGGTCGCCGCGCGCTGGAAGGTTTGCAGCACACCCGGAGCGATGCCGAGCTTCTGCGCTGCGCCCGGCTGCCAACGCCAGGTCGGGGCCGAGGTATCGACGTAGGGTTGCAGGTACTTGCGGAAGTAGTTGTCCATCACCCCGCCGACGCCGAAGAACTGGCCGAAGTCATCGAGGGTCGCGTCCCGCGCGCTGCCCGGGGACATCGGATAACGCCCGGCCAGGGATTGGCGATAGATATTCACCACTTCGCTGGTCCAGGCAGCATTCAACTGATTGCGCACGCCGCCCATCATGGTGTTGGTGGTGGAGTTGACCACCGACTTGACCAGACCCTGCACCAGCGGCGGCTGGCGTTCGGCGTTGAGGCTGACGCGGGTGGCGGCGGCCGACGCCTGGTTCTTCGCTTCGCCGAGCAAGGCGTCGCCACTGGCGCCGACCATGGCGCTGACCTGCACATACAGGGCGTTCATGTCGGACAGCAGGCCGTCGATGGCCGCCGGTTCGCCTTCGCTCTTGCTGACGATGCTGTTGAGCTCGGCGAAGTGCGCGGTGATCGGGTCATCGCTGGTTTGCGGCGCGTTTGGCGTTGCCTGCTCCTGGCCGAGCAGGCTGCCGAGGCGCTCCTTGAGCTTGTCCACGCCGTCGCCCGCCGGTACGCCTTGGGCGGCGAGCAGGCGTTCGTCCTGTTGCAGGTCGGTTTCCTTTGCCACCGCCACCAGCAGCTTTTTCAGCGGCGAAGTCGGGCCGGAAAGCACCCGCAGCACATCGGCGGCCTGGGCCACGCTGGTGATCGGCACGAAGTCGATGTCGGCCAGCAATGCGTCCCACTGGCGCTGGTAATCCTGGAAGTACAGGCGCCGCACATCGGCGGCGAGGCTGGCGACGTTCTGCTGATCGGCCTGCTCAAAGCCCAGCACCCATTGCTCTTCAGCCAGGGTGCCGGTCTGGCTCAGGCTGGAGAGCAAGAAGCCCTGACGGTAACCCTTGACCGTGAAGAAGCCGCTCAGCGGCTCGCCCAACGGCTTGCCGCTCTTGCGGCTGAACACCAGCGCGGCGTCACGCCCGGCGGCTTCGTTGATGCGGAAGTCGGGGATGCCGTCGGGCAGCTTCTGCCGTTTGATGCGGTCGTAGACGCGCTGGGCCACCGGCAGTTGTTGCAGCTGGCGGCGCAGGTCCTCGATCAGGCGTGGGTCCAGGCGCGCGGTCGGCGGACGCCGCTCGAGCAGCGCCTGCAAGTGCCCGGTCAAAGCCTGACGCTGTTCGGCCGGCAGGTCGCGCGGCAGGCTGCGGTCCCAATCGAGCGCAATCCAGGCCTTGATGAAATCGGCGTCGTAATGCTCGTTGTCGGCGAGCATCAGGTAGGCCTTCAGCCCCTCGTAAAGGAAGTCCGAGTTGCCGCCGCCGTGCAGTTGCTCTTCGATGCGCGTCAGCAGGCGCGGCGCAAACACCGCGATCAGCAGTTTGCGATAGACGCTACCGGACTCGGCTTCGAGCATGTCGCCCTGATACAGGCCCAGGCCTTCGGCCCAGTCCGGAGCATCGTCGGCCAGATGCTTCACGGCGTTGAGCAGCGGCAATACCGCGAGTACGTCGCGCTGGGCCGGGCTGAGGTTCTGCACGGTCTGGCCCAGCGGCGCGACCTTCTGGTCGACCTGGGCGATGTAGGCCTGGTTGGCGCGGTAGCTGACCCACCACAACGTGCCGACCACCAGCACCACCAGCACGGTAGACGCCAGCACGCCACGAGCGATCCACTTGCGCCGGCGCTCGACTTTCGGGTCCACCCCCACCAGCCCGCGCTCGGCGAAGGCCACGGCGCTGAAGAGTTTTTCGATGAAGTAACTGCGCCCGGTACCGGTCTGGCGCGCCAGGTGCTGGCGGTCCAGGTTCATGCTTTGGGCCATGGAGCCGATCAGGCGATCGATCGGGCTGCCTTCCTGGGTGCCGCTGGTGAAATACACGCCACGCAGCAACACACGCTCTTCGAACGCATTGGGTTTGAACACGCCGTCGAGGAAACTTTGCAGGCAATCCTTCAGTGCACCGAACTGCTGCGGGAAGCCGTAGATCAGGTCGCGTCGCGCCGGGTCGCGCTCCTGTTGCAGGCGCTCGACGAGGCGGTCGTTGAGGCGCTGCTCGAGCAGGGCGAATTCACTCTGCAGGTGCGCCAGCGGGCTGTCGTTGCTCTTGCCATCGTCCAGGGTGAAAGTCATGCCCCAGACCTGGGCGCGCTCTTCCTTGCTCAGGTTGTCGAAGTACTCCATGAACCCCGGCACCAGGTCGAGCTTGGTGAGCATCAGGTACACCGGGAAACGCACGCCCAGCTGCGTGTACAACTCCTGGATCCGCAGGCGGATTGCCGCCGCGTGGGCGGCACGTTCGGCGTCGCTGCCCAACAGCAGGTCCGAAAGGCTGATGGCGATAAACGCGCCATCGATCGGGCGTCGCGCCCGCTGTTTTTTCAGCAGGCCGAGGAAGCCCAGCCACGCGGCCTTATCGACGGTCGCATCGCTGTCCTGGGTGGTGTAGCGACCGGCGGTGTCGAGCAACACCGCCTCGTCGGTAAACCACCAGTCGCAGTTGCGCGTGCCACCGACACCGCGCACCGCGCCGGCGCCCAATTGCGCCGCCAGCGGGAAATGCAGCCCTGAGTTGACCAGTGCGGTGGTCTTGCCCGAGCCCGGTGGGCCGATGATCACGTACCACGGCAACTCGTAGAGGTTACGGCGCTCGTCACCGCCCAGCTTGGCTTTCTTGAGCAGGGCCAGGGCCTCGTCCATGCGCTGGCGCAAGGTTTCGAGCTCTTCGGCGGTGGCGATGCTGGTCGGGTCCGGCGGAGTCTGCGCGGCCAGGCTGCGCATGACCTCGGCGGCCTGCCGGCGGGCCTGGATGATGCGGAACAGGCGATAGGCGATCCATACCGCAAACACCAGGATGATCAGCGCCCAACGGCGCCCTTCAGGCACCAGCCAATCGAGCAGCGGGCCGACGAACCAGATGATCAGGCTCAGGGCGATCAGCCCCAGCAACGGGATGACCCAACGGGTCATGAAACTGAAAAACGCCTTCACTCGACCCCCTCCGCCAATACTGTGATTTCAACCCGACGATTGCGCGCCCGCCCCTCGGTCGTGGCGTTGGACGCCAACGGCTCGGTGTCGCTGCGGCCTTCGGCGCTGAAGCGCTCGGGCTGGCCGGTCTTGGCCGAAAGAATGTCCAGCACCGACCTGGCCCGGGCTTCGGACAAGGCCCAGTTGGACGGAAACCGCAAGGTCGCGATCGGGCGATTGTCGCTGTGGCCGGTCACCAGCACCTGGCCCTTGACCTTGCGCACGGCATCGGCGATGCGCAGCATCAGCGGCTGGAAATCATCCTTGATGCTGGCGCTGCCGGAGGCGAACAGTTCATCGCCACGGATGGTCACTACCGAGCGGTCGACGGCATCTTCCACAGCAATCCGGCCGGCCCTGATTTCATCGGCGAGGAACCCGGCCAGGCGCGGACGTTCGATCACTTTCGGCTGGACCACCGGACGGTCGATGGTCTGCACCGGAATTTCGCCGAGGAAATGAATGTTCTTGAACACTGGCTCGGCATCGGCGGCCAGCTTCATGCGCAGGCCGAACAGCAACGCCAGCAACAGGGCAATGCCAATGGCCACGGCGATCCATGGCGGCATGAACTGCGCCAGGCGATCGCGGGCCACGGTGACCCCACGCCAGTGCGGCGACAGCTCGCGTTCGTAGTCGCCACGGGCGCTGCGGATGACCGCTGCGGTGCGTTCGCGCAGCGCTTCCAGTTGGCTGCGGCCGTCGTTCATGACCCGGTAGCGCCCTTCGAAACCCAGGCACATGCACAGGTACAAAAGCTCCAGCAGGTACAGACGCTCGCGCGGGCTTTGCAGGCAGTGCTCCAGCAGCTGGAAGACTTTCTCGCCGCCCCAGGCTTCGTTGTGCACAGTGATCAACAGGCTCTGCTTGCCCCAGTCGCTGGTGCCGCCCCAAGGCGTGCTCAGCACCGCCTCATCCAGCGCGGTGCACAAGGCGTAGCGGGCCAGCAAGACGTCGTTGCGCACCACGCCGGCGGCTTCGGCGCGCTCTTCGAACTGGCGCAGGTAGGCCAGCAATTGGGCGCGCAAGCTGGCCGGAGCCGGGTGGGCGATGGTGCTGCGCAAGCGCGTCAGCAGGGCCAGCAGCGGGCCGGCGGCGCTCTCCAGCGGGTTGAGGCCCTGGGCTTTGCCGGTCAACAGCGGCGCGGCCGGCATCGACAGCGGCGCCGTCGCGGGTGCCGGTTGCGGACGCCCCGGGTCCGGGCGGAAAGGGTCCGCGCCACGGCCACCGGGGGTCGGCATGAACTGGGTACGATCGTCGTTGCTCATCGCGGTTTATCCTCGGATCGCCCAGAAAGCCAGGTTCAGCCCCGGGAACTGGCCGGCGATGTGGAACGCAAAGCCGCCGGAGTTGCTCAACTGTTGCCAGTGATCGCTGCCCCGGTCCAGCTCGTAATAGGTGGATCCGGCGTGGTACGGAAGTTGGCGTGGCGCCACCGGCAACGGCAGCAGGCCAATGCCCGGCAGTTGCAGGTTGACCAGGTCGCGAATGTGCTCCACCGAGCCGACTTTGCTCTGCTGGCCGAAGCGGCCGCGCAGGGTTTCGGCGGGAACGTCGGCGCGCACCACGAGAATGAAACTGGCGCTGTCGAGCAGGGTCTTGTCGGCCAGCATCGCCACATGGATGCCGTAGGCTTTCTCGACAATCGGAATCGGCGTGGCCTTGCTGTCGATGAGCATCGACAGGGCCTCGCGCAAGGCTTGCATCACCGGCGTGAAACTCAGCACCAGGTCATCGTGCTGGTACTGCGGATATTCCTGCGGGCGGCGGCCGGATGCGGTAAAGGTCGAGAACTCCCCGGCCAGGCTCACCAGCTCGCTGTAGAAACGCTCGGGATGCAGCGGACTCAGCTGACTCAGGTGCTGGATCAACGGCTGCGCGCGGTTGACCAGTTGCAGCAGCATGAAATCGGCAATCTCCGAGGCCCCACCCGCGCCGGAGGCCACGACCCGCCCGGCCAGGGCTTCGCCGCGCTGGTGCAGCAGGCCCAGCAGCTCACTGCGGAACGCTGCCAGTGACTTCGAAGCCGCTACGTCCAGCAGCGGCGGGATGTAATTTTCATCCAGCACCAGGGCGCGATCGGCGCGTTTTTCCTTGATGCGCACCACGCCAATCGCGGCGTAATCGCCGATGCCATCCTGGGCGGTCAGCAAACGCAGCGCCCGGGAACCCACGGCCACCGGTGCGCGGTTTTCGAACGGCGCATTGTCATCACGCACTTCGCAGACCTGGCTCACGTAGCGCGCAGCGCCCAAGGGCTCACCTTCGTCCACGGTGTCGCGGGCGCCGGCGCGCTTGAGCGGCAGGGCCAGGTACACCAGGCCGTCACGCAGGTTGTCGTCAATGTTCAGCGGCGTCGGCGCAACGTCGTCCTGGGGAATATTGAACGGCGTGCCGTCGGGCAGCAGGCCCTTGGCCGAGATGATCGCCAGCTTGCCCTGGGCCAGCAGGCCCTGATCGGTCAGCAATTCGGAAAAACCCCAGGCGCCTGCCGACAGTGGACGGCTGCGGGAATCGATGAGGTTTTCCAGGTAACGGTCATGCTGCTGGAAGTGCTGCGTTCCAATGAACATGCCTTCCGACCAGACCACGCGATTGTTCCAGGACATGGGGGCTCCGATTGCTTATTGGGCAGGGCTGGATGGGGGGACGACGACGGCGCTGCGCACGGCACGCACATCGAGGCTGATCTGGTATTCGGTGTATTGGCGCGCCGGGACATTCATCACCGTGCGCCACAGCGACTGGTCCAGCTCGCGATAGCCCACCAGGATTCCGATATGCCGGGTGGCCGGGTCGAGATCGCGTTGCAGGCTCAGTTGCTGGTCCGGCTGGATCAGCACTTCGTCCTGGTCGATCAGGTCAGCCCCCAATGTCGCCTGCGCCCGTTCGGCCAGGGCGAAGTAGTCGGCGCGGGCGAAGGTGGCGGCGTTCTTCAACTCGAAAATGCGCACCCGTACCGGCGCCGGCTGGCCGCTGGCGCCGGGGTTGAGCCCGGCGATGGCGTGGAAGTGCAACTCGACGGCGGCGGTGTCGGCTTCAGCCTCTTCGGGCTGGGGAGCGGCCGCATCCTTGGCGCACGCCGTCAGCAGAAGTGCTGTGGCGACTGCGAGTAAAAACCTGGGAATCATCCTGCGTCCTCAATGACGTTTGAGCTATCCGTTGTGTGCTTGAAAAGTGTTGTCTGGCCCGGTGCCGCTCAACGACGTCGCTGTCGCGTGCTGTGTTCTTCGTAGGCGCGGCTGAACTCCCGACCGAACAGGTCCTGGAAGTCTTCCTGGGCCTCCCGGGAAATGTTGCTGTAGAGCTCGGTGAATTGCTGCCAGTACTGGGCCTGGCGCGACCCGCTGAAAATCCCCGACAACCCGCCGGGCTTGCCCATGCGCTCTTCCAGCTGGGCCGGCT
The DNA here is from genome assembly GCF_051132225.1 of Pseudomonas sp. D1-1. NCBI lineage: Bacteria > Pseudomonadati > Pseudomonadota > Gammaproteobacteria > Pseudomonadales > Pseudomonadaceae > Pseudomonas > Pseudomonas sp. D1-1. The sequence continues at coordinate 5,774,553 of NZ_CP071676.1, forward strand.
CGAAACGCGCCAGCAGATGCTTGATGGCCGCTTCCACACCGGCCATCACCGCCAGTTGATGCGCGCGTAAATCGTCAAAGCTGTCGCGCACCGCCACGTCCGGCGCCATGAAGGCCTGGTTGCCGTGGCGCAACAGCAACAGCAGGGCTTCGTCGACGTTCGGGGCAAATTTGAGCGGGTTGTTTTCCACCGGTTGGATCATTGTCTGCTGGATGCGGAACTCACCCTTGAGGCTGCTGCGGGCGCGCAGCACATCGATCAGGCCCTCGACCATCAATCGATAGCTGCGCCCGATGCTTTCCATCTGCGCCTCAGCCTGGACTTTGTCCAGGCGCAACTGATCCAGCCCGGCGCCGCGCAGGAACGCTTGCAGCAGGTCGGGGCCAGAGGTGTCGGTTGGGGTAGCCGTCGGCTCGACGCGGCTGACCGGCGCTTCGCGCGGTGGCGCGGGCTCGATCGGCGCAACGACTTGCGGGATCGGCGGCGCGGGAACGGGCTCGATCACCGGCAATGGCGGCACGGAAACCGGCTCCGGCAGCGGCGCGACGGGAATCGGCGCAACCGGCGCAGGCGTGTCGCTGAACAGGTCCCAATCATCCGGGATAACCGGAGCAGGCGTCATTGGCAGCGGTTGGACCACTGGCGGCGGACTCGGGCGCGGAATCGGCGTGGGCGGGCGGAAATCATGTTGCTCGGCCGGAACGTGATCGGGCTGGGTGGCTGGGGGGACGCTGCTCGGAGCAAGGAAGTCGAACAGGTCCGGCAGCGTGTCCATGGACGACACACCCTGGAAATGCGCAGGCGTGGCCACGGGTATCGGCGCCGGCGTATTCACGGCGGCACCCTGGCGCCCCATCAAGGCTTCGAAGCTGCTGGGCGCTTCGGCGAACGGATTGCTGTCGGTGACCGGCAGGCTGAAATCCACGCGCGCCTGGATCTCGTAATCACCGATGCGAATGACTTCGCCATCCTGCAGCGGCTCGCTGTTGCCTTTGCGCAGGCGAATGCCGGCCTTGACCAACTCCACGCCATTGGTGCTGTTATCGGTCAGATAATAGCGCCCGTCCTTGTATTGGATAACGCAATGTTGCCCAGAAACCAGGCGCTCCGGGTCGGGCAATACCCAGTCATTATCGGAATTACGGCCAATTGCCATCACCCCTTGGTTCAGGGTCTTTTCAGAACACTGTCCAGGGGTAATCTTGTGATAACTAGTGATAGTCAAACACAGCGGCATCTTGCCTCCTTGCTGATTACTTCTTTTCGCCGACGGAACAATGGACCTGAGCCCCCGGCTGCGCGCTAAAAACCTTGCAAACAACCCGGAACGGCGTTTTGCCAGCATGATTGCTGATCTTAACCGGCCTGCGTGACAAAAAAACCTGCATCGGTGCCTGCTTCGACCTACCAGTCGCGCGGGTTGTTAAGCACCTCACAACTGTCACATCGGCGAAATAGCTTACCTTGACAAGGGATAAGTACTACACCAAAAATGCACAACTTCTTGAATATACATGATGGCACTTTAAGATCATCTCGCACTTATAGCGCCATTACGGTCAAGGAACATGTGAAGTTTCATCCGAAACTTTCATGTGCACTGCCCGACTTCTTCAGCGGGTGATAGGGAGATCGATCCAAGTGGATGTGCCTTTGCTGCTCGCCGCCGTTTCCGCGAATTCGCCTTGCGGTGAAGACCTGGAATATGACGCGGATTTCTTGCGCCTGGAACGCGACTCCCGAGGCCAGCCCGAGCGCAGCATGGGCGACTCGATTCTGCCTGCAGAACCCCCTGAATGGCGCAGCATCCAGCAGCAAAGCCTGGACCTGCTCGCGCGCAGCAAAGACCTGCGCATCACCCATTTCCTGCTGCAAAGCTCCCTGGCCCTGGAAGGCATTCCCGGCCTGGCCCGTGTATTGACGCTGATCAACGAGCTGCTCAAGCAATACTGGGCCGACCTGCACCCGCGCCTGGATGCCGATGATGACAACGACCCCACCGTGCGCATCAATGCCCTTGCCGGCCTGACGTCGGACGTCACCATCCGCCTGCTGCGCGAAAGCATCCTGGCTCGCTCGCGCACGTTCGGCAACGTCAGCCTGCGCGCCGCCGCCAACGCCAGCGGCTTGCAGAGTTTCCCCGATGAAAGCCTCGGCGCCGAACAACTCGCCGGCGCCCTGCTCGACAGCGATCCCGAGCAGCTGGAAGTCATTCGTGCCGCCCTGCTGGAAGCCCGTAGCGCCGCCGAATCCATCGAACAGCAAGTCAGCGACCAGGTCGGTTCCGCCCAGGGCGTGGACCTCGGCCCGCTGAAACAACCGCTGAAGATGGCCCTGCAGATTCTCGGTCAGTTCGCCCCGCAGAGCGGCGACAGTGCCCTTGTCGATCCCGTCGAAACCGACAACGCCGCGCCGGTTGAATACGCCAGCGCCCCCAGCACGCCGCGCAGTACCGTCGCCGGAGAAATCAACAACCGCGACGATGTCCTGCGCAGCCTGGACCGGATCCTGGCGTACTACACCCGTCATGAGCCCTCCAGCCCGCTGCCGGTGCTGTTGAACCGGGCGAAGAATCTGGTGCACGCCGATTTCGCGGCGATCGTACGCAACCTGATTCCCGACGGCATGAGTCAATTTGAAAACCTGCGCGGCCCGGAAAGCGAATAAAAAGCGAGCGGATCACGCAGTCACGTCATAGGTACCCCCGATGACGCCAACACCGTCGCTCAAGCGACCAGGAGCAGCAACGTGGCGAAGCAAAGTTCTCAGAAATTCATCGCGCGCAACCGCGCGCCTCGAGTGCAGATCGAGTACGACGTCGAGCTCTACGGCGCCGAGAAAAAGGTCCAGTTGCCCTTCGTCATGGGGGTAATGGCGGACCTGGCCGGCAAGCCCGCGGAGCCTCTGGCGCCGGTGGCCGATCGCAAGTTCCTCGAGATCGACGTCGACAACTTCGACTCGCGTCTCAAGGCCATGCAGCCTCGCGTGGCGTTCCATGTGCCTAACGAACTGACCGGCGAAGGCAACCTGAGCCTGGACCTGACGTTCGAAAGCATGGACGACTTCAGCCCTGCGGCCGTGGCCCGCAAGATCGATTCGCTGAACAAGCTGCTCGAAGCGCGCACTCAACTGGCCAACCTGCTGACCTACATGGACGGCAAGACCGGCGCCGAGGAAATCATCATGAAGGCGATCAAGGACCCAGCGCTGCTGCAGGCCCTTGCCAGCGCGCCAAAGCCCGCCGATGCAGAGCCCAAGGCTTAAGGACAAACGATCATGAACGATTTGGTACGCGACAATCAGCCCCAGAACCTGGGCGCCACCGAAGAAACCAGCGAGTTCGCCTCGCTGCTGCTGCAAGAGTTCAAGCCCAAGACCGAACGCGCCCGCGAAGCCGTCGAGACCGCCGTGCGCACGCTGGCCGAACAGGCCCTGGCGCAGACCGACCTGGTGTCCAACGACGCCATCAAGTCGATCGAGTCGATCATCGCCGCGATCGACGCCAAGCTCACCGCCCAGGTCAATCAGGTCATCCACCACCCGGACTTCCAGCAACTGGAAAGCGCCTGGCGTGGCCTGCATTACCTGGTCAACAACACCGAGACCGATGAGCAGCTCAAGATCCGCGTGCTCAACATCTCCAAGACCGACCTGCACAAGACCCTGAAGAAATTCAAGGGCACCGCGTGGGACCAGAGCCCGCTCTTCAAGAAGATGTATGAAGAAGAATACGGCCAGTTCGGCGGCGAGCCTTACGGCTGCCTGGTCGGCGACTACTACTTCGACCAGTCGCCACCGGACGTGGAACTGCTGGGCGAGCTGTCGAAAGTCTGCGCCGCCATGCACGCGCCATTCATTGCCGCCGCCTCGCCGACGGTAATGGGCATGGGCTCGTGGCAGGAACTGTCGAACCCGCGCGACCTGACCAAGATCTTCACCACTCCGGAATACGCCGGCTGGCGTTCGCTGCGTGAATCGGAAGACTCGCGCTACATCGGCCTGACCATGCCGCGCTTCCTGGCGCGCCTGCCGTATGGCGCCAAGACCGATCCGGTGGAAGCCTTCGCCTTCGAAGAAAGCACCGACGGCGCCGACAGCTCCAAGTACACCTGGGCCAACGCCGCCTATGCGATGGCCGTGAACATCAACCGCTCGTTCAAACACTTCGGCTGGTGCTCGCGCATCCGCGGCGTGGAATCGGGCGGTGAAGTGGAAAACCTGCCGGCTCATACGTTCCCTACCGATGACGGTGGCGTGGACATGAAGTGCCCGACCGAAATCGCCATTTCGGACCGCCGTGAAGCGGAACTGGCGAAGAACGGTTTCATGCCGCTGCTGCACAAGAAGAACACCGACTTTGCCGCCTTCATCGGCGCCCAGTCGTTGCAGAAACCGGCCGAATACGACGACCCGGACGCCACCGCCAACGCCAACCTGGCCGCGCGCCTGCCGTACCTGTTCGCCACCTGCCGTTTCGCCCATTACCTGAAGTGCATCGTGCGCGACAAGATCGGCTCCTTCAAAGAGAAGGACGAGATGCAGCGCTGGTTGCAGGACTGGATCCTCAACTACGTCGACGGTGATCCGGCGCACTCCACCGAGACCACCAAGGCCCAGCATCCACTGGCTGCCGCCGAAGTGATCGTCGAAGAAGTCGAAGGCAACCCGGGGTACTACAACTCCAAGTTCTACCTGCGCCCGCACTATCAGCTCGAAGGGCTGACCGTGTCGTTGCGCCTGGTATCGAAACTGCCGTCGGCCAAGGGCGCGTAAGGATTTACTGAGCGGTACGCAATGGAAAAATGTGGGAGCGAGCCTGCTCGCGAAAGCGGTGCATCAGTCGCCACTTGTGTTGCCTGAGACATCGCCTTCGCGAGCAGGCTCGCTCCCACAGGGGTCTTCAGTGGGTTGGAGAACACCCTGGTTCCGGTCGGCAACAAAAATTTTCGCAAGGTCAGCGTCAACCAAACAATGTGGTAAAGACCACACAGGGAGAAAACATGGCTGTTGATATTTTCATCAAGATCGGCGACATCAAGGGCGAGTCCATGGACAAGGTCCACAAGGACGAGATCGACGTCCTGAACTGGAGCTGGGGCATGTCCCAGACCGGTAACATGCACGTCGGCAGTGGCGGTGGCGCGGGCAAGGTGAGCATCCAGGACCTGTCGCTGACCAAGTACGTCGACAAGGCTTCGCCGAACCTGATGATGCACTGCGCCAGCGGCAAGCACGTCGACAAGGTCAAGCTGACCGTGCGCAAGGCCGGCGGCGAAAGCCAGGTCGAGTACATGATCATCAACCTGGAAGAAGTACTGATCACTTCCCTGAGCACCGGCGGCTCGGGCGGCGATGATCGTCTGACCGAAAACGTCACCCTGAACTTCGCCAAGGTGCTGGTGGACTACCAGCCACAGAAAGCCGACGGCACCAAGGAAGGCGGTCCGGTCAAGTTCGGCTGGAACATCCGTCAGAACGTCAAGGTGTAATCGAACACGCCCCCGGCGCCACGCGCCGGGGGTGTTTGGTGCTTGCTCGCAACCCATCCTTTCCCTTCCGGTGTCTGAGTCATGGCCAAGCCTGCGTTTATCAATTTGTGGAAAGCCTATTCCGATTTGCTGGCCACCCATCCCGACGCGAAACCTTGCGACGGCCCTTGGGCAAATCAGTGCGCGATTCGCATGAGCATCACGCTCAATACCGAACTGACCATCAAGGTCAACAAGTCCACCTACACCGAACCCAAATGTGCCCATGGGCATGCGCGTGGGGCCGAGTCATTGGCAAATTGGTTGTGGAAACATCATCTGGGCCGCCCGACGATTCTCGGCGGAACCGCCGCGGACCGACGCAAACTGCAAGACAAGACGGGCCTGATTTTCTTCAAGGATTGTTTCCAGCAAGTGGGGGAAGCCTCGGAGGGTCGTACCGGCGATCATATCGACCTCTGGAACCGTGGCCTGACCCTCGGTTATGACGATCCGGCCTATCGATCCCGAGCGATCTGGTTCTGGGAGCTCGTATGATCAAGGCCCATTGCGCGATATGGGTCGGCTGTCTGTTGACCAGCCTGACCGCCTGTGCCCAGCAGCAGTCGCCATCGGCGACTTCCTCCGCCCCGGTGGAGCATGTCGTCTCGATGGGTGGGCAAACGCTGACGCTGGAGAACGACCAGGCGCGCTGCGTGCTCCGCAAGCCCGACCAGACCCTGATGCCACTCGACTTGGCCTGGCCCTGCCAGTTCACGGTCGATCGACAAGGCAAACCCCATGTCGAAACCTTCAATAACGTGCCCATTGTCATCGTTGTCCATGTAGCGGCTGGTCCTCATAACAATCAGGAGTGTCGCTCCGAGTATCGCGCCATACGCCAGTTCAAAGGCCAACTCGAACCCTCGATCATCGCTCGCAACGCCAGTTGCATGCGCGGCACAGGTGACCAGAAGAATTACACGGGCCATTTCACTTGGTAACCGAAATCGCCACCCGCGATCGCCTGCAACCGTCCCTGCTGGACCGGCTGACCGACGACGATCCGAGCAACCCGAAGGAAAGCGCCGACAAGCGCGTGCTGTCCCTTACCCAATTAAAAGCCTCGGTGCTGCGTGACCTGGCGTGGCTGCTCAACACCACGTCATTGCTCGACGCCGATGCCACGGTGCACACCCCGGCGGGCACCTCGGTGGTGAATTTCGGGCTGCCGGCGCTAGCCGGCAACAGTGCCTCGAACATCGATGTGCCCGCGCTGGAAACCTTGATCCACCAGGCCATCGCCACCTTCGAGCCGCGTATCTTGCGCCACACCCTGCGCGTGCGCGCCCGAGCAACCGCCGAGATGAACCATAACGCCCTGAGCTTCGAGATCGAAGGCGATCTCTGGGCCCAGCCGGTGCCGCTGCGCCTGATGCTGCAGACCGACCTGGATCTGGAGACCGGCCACGTGCGCGTAGTCAACGCCGACCAGCGGAGACGCCCATGAATCCGCGCCTGCTGGAGCTGTACAACCAGGAGCTGCACCACGTGCGCGAAAGCGCGGCGGAGTTCGCCCAGGAATACCCGAAGATTGCCAGCCGGTTGTCGCTGGCCGGCATGGACTGCGCCGACCCTTACGTCGAGCGCCTGCTGGAAGGCTTCGCTTATTTGACGGCACGGGTGCAGCTCAAGCTCGACGCCGAATACCCGACGTTCACCCACAACCTGTTGGAAATCGCCTATCCGCATTACCTGGCACCGACGCCGTCGATGACCGTGGTGCAGATGCAGGCCGACCCGGACGAAGGTTCGCTGAGCAGCGGTTTCCCGCTGCCCCGTGACACCGTCCTGCGCGCTGCCCTGGGTCGCGAATCCCAGACCTGCTGCGAGTACCGCACCGCCCACGCGGTGACGTTGTGGCCGTTGCAGGTCAGCCAGGCCGAGTACTTCGGCAACCCGTCCGCGGTACTCGGGCGCCTGGCCGCCAGCGAACCGAAAGCCAAGGCCGGCCTGCGCCTGACCCTGCGCACCGGCGCCGAACTGCCATTCAACAGCCTGGCCCTGGACAATCTGCCGCTGTACTTGAGCGGCGCCGATGAACAGCCCTTCCGCCTCTACGAACAACTGCTGGGTAATGCCTGCGCGGTGTTCGCCCGCCAGCCCGGCGGCAACTGGGTCGAACGGTTGCCGCAGGATGCGTTGCGCGCGCAAGGCTTCGATGACGCCGAGGCCGCGCTGCCGGTGGTGTCGCGGGCGTTCCAGGGTTATCGCCTGTTGCAGGAATATTTCGCCCTGCCGCACCGCTTCCTGTTCGTCGATTTCACCCAGCTCGGCCGCGCGGTCAAGCGTTGCGACGGCCAGGAGCTTGAGCTGATCGTGCTGTTCGACCGCCACGATCCGAGCCTGGAAGGCAGCGTCGGCGCTGCGCAGTTCCTGCCGTTCTGCACACCGGCGATCAATCTGTTTCCCAAACGCCTGGACCGCATTCACTTGTCGGACCGGGTCAACGAACATCATGTGATTGCCGACCGCACCCGGCCGATGGATTTCGAAGTGCATTCGCTGACCGGGCTGGCCGGCCACGGCACCGGCCCGGAGCAGCCGTTCCTGCCCTTCTACGCCGTGCGCGATCCGTCCCGCTATGGCCGCGACAAGGCCTATTACACGGTGCGCCGCGAACCGCGCGTGCTGTCCAGCGATCAACGCCGCAACGGCCCGCGCTCGACCTATATCGGCAGCGAGACCTTCGTCAGCCTGGTGGACAGCCAGCAAACGCCTTATCGCCACGACCTGCGTCAATTGGGCGTAACCGCGCTGTGCACCAACCGTGACCTGCCGCTGTTCATGAGCGTGGGCAACGGCAAGACCGACTTCACCCTGGCCGACAGTGCGCCGGTTGGCGCGGTGCGCTGCGTCGCCGGGCCGAGTCGCCCACGGGCGAGCCATGCCCACGACGCCAAGGCCTGGCGGCTGATCAGCCAGCTGTCGCTGAACTACCTGTCCTTGAGCGAACAAGGCCAGGGCGCGGCCGCCCTGCGCGAACTGCTGCGCCTGTATGGCGACAGCAACGATGCGGCGCTGCAATTGCAGATCGAAGGCCTGCGCGAAGTCAGCAGCAAGGCCTGCACCCGGCGCCTGCCGATGCCCGGCCCGATCGTGTTTGGTCGCGGCCTGGAGATCACCCTGGAATTCGATGAAAACGCGTTTCGCGGCACCGGGGTGTTCCTGCTCGGCGCGGTGTTCGAACGCTTCCTGGCACGCTACGTGTCGATCAACAGTTTTACCGAGACGGTGATCCGTACCACCGAACGCGGCGAGATCATGCGATGGAAAGCCAAGCCCGGACGTCGTCCGACCCTGTGAGTACCCTGGAAGCGATGCACCAGGAACCCTGGGAATACGACTTCTTCCAGGCGTTGCGGCGCATCGAATGCGAATCCCCCGAACTGCCGCGCCTGGGCCATTCCCTGCGCCTGGCCGATGATCCGCTGCGTCTCGGGCAACAGGCCGAGTGCACCTTCGCCCCGGCGACCCTGGCCTCGGTGCAACCGGGCGTCGACGGTGCGCCGGCGCGCCTGGAGCAGTTCTTCTTCGGCCTCGGCGGCCCCAACGGCCCAATGCCGTTGCACATCACCGAATACGTGCGCGAACGCCAACGCAACAATGGCGACAGCACCAGCAAACGCTTTCTCGACGTCTTCCATCATCGCCTGCTCAGCCTGTTCTACCGGGCCTGGGCCGAAGCACGGCCGACGGTCAGCCACGATCGCCCGGACGATGATTACTGGTCGGCGCGCCTGGCGGCACTCAGCGGCCGGGGCATGCCGAGCCTGCTCAACCAGGGGCTGATTCCCGATACGGCGAAGCTGCACTACAGCGGTCACCTGTCGGCGCAAACCCGCTACCCGGACGGTTTGAAAGCGATCCTCAGCGAGTACTTCGGCCTGCCGGTGGAAATCGAAGAATACGTCGGCCAATGGCTGGAACTGCCGGAGCGCAGCCGCGTTGGTGTCAGCGCCCATCAACTGGGCGTGGACTTCTGCCTGGGCCGCTACGTTTGGGATCGCCAGCACAAATTCCGCATTCGCCTGGGGCCGCTCAAGCTCGTCGACTACATGGGCATGCTGCCCGGCAGCCAACCGTTCAATGAGCTGGTGGCCTGGGTCGCCGAGTACCTGGGGCACGAACTGGACTGGGACCTGAACCTGGTCCTGGAGCAGCCCGAAGTGCCCGCACTACAACTCAATGGTCGTTTCCGCCTGGGTTTCAACACCTGGCTGGGACGCCCTGAAAAAGATGCCAACGATCTAATACTGGCCCGGCATTACGCCGAACAGGCCAACACCTCACAGACCTCAAGGAGCCATGAGCATGGGTGAAATCAGTCGCGCCGCGTTGTTCGGCAAACTCAACAGCGTGGCCTACAAAGCCATCGAAGCCGCCACCGTGTTCTGCAAGTTGCGCGGTAACCCTTATGTGGAACTGGCCCACTGGTTTCATCAATTGCTGCAACTGCAGGACTCGGACCTGCACCGCATCATCCGCCAGTTCAACATCGAGCCGGCACGCCTGGCCCGCGACCTGACCGAGGCGCTGGATCGCCTGCCACGGGGGTCGACCTCCATCACCGACCTGTCTTCCCACGTGGAAGAAGCCGTGGAACGCGGCTGGGTCTACGGCAGCCTGATGTTCGGCGAAAGCCAGGTGCGCACCGGTTACCTGGTGCTGGGCATCCTCAAGACGCCGAGCCTGCGTCATGCGCTGCTGGGCCTGTCGTCGGAGTTCGACAAGGTCAAGGTCGAAGCCCTGAGCGAACGGTTTGACGAATACGTCGGCGACTCGCCGGAAAACGCCCTGACCGCCAGCGACGGCTTCAACGCCGGCGCCGTGCCCGGCGAAGCCAGCGGCGCGATGGCCCCCAGCGCCATGGGCAAGCAGGAAGCGCTCAAGCGCTTCACCGTCGACCTCACCGAGCAGGCCCGCAGCGGCAAGCTCGACCCGATCGTCGGCCGTGACGAAGAGATCCGCCAACTGGTGGATATTCTCATGCGTCGTCGGCAGAACAACCCGATCCTCACCGGTGAAGCCGGCGTCGGCAAGACCGCCGTGGTCGAAGGTTTTGCCCTGCGCATCGTCGCCGGTGACGTGCCGCCTTCGCTCAAGGACGTGGAGCTGCGCAGCCTCGACGTTGGCCTGTTGCAGGCCGGCGCGAGCATGAAAGGTGAATTCGAGCAGCGCCTGCGTCAGGTCATCGAAGACGTCCAGGCCTCGCCGAAACCGATCATCCTGTTCATCGACGAAGCCCACACCCTGGTGGGTGCCGGTGGCGCCGCCGGTACCGGCGACGCGGCCAACCTGCTGAAGCCGGCCCTGGCGCGTGGCACCTTGCGCACCGTCGCCGCCACGACCTGGGCCGAGTACAAGAAGCACATCGAAAAGGACCCGGCCCTGACCCGGCGCTTCCAAGTGGTGCAAGTCGCCGAGCCGTCGGAAGACAAGGCCCTGCTGATGATGCGCGGCGTGGCCTCGACCATGGAAAAACACCATCAGGTGCAAATCCTCGACGAGGCCCTGGAGGCCTCGGTCAAGCTGTCTCACCGCTACATTCCCGCGCGCCAGTTGCCGGACAAGTCCGTGAGCCTGCTGGACACCGCCTGCGCCCGCGTTGCCATCAGCCTGCACGCCGTGCCGGCCGAAGTGGACGACAGCCGCCGGCGCATCGAAGCACTGGAAACCGAACTGCAGATCATCGCCCGTGAACATGCGATCGGCATCGCCATCGGCACCCGCCAGACCCAGACCGAAAGCCTGCTCGCCGCCGAGCGCGAACGCCTGGCCGAATTGGAAAGCCGTTGGGCCGAAGAGAAAACCCTGGTCGACGAATTGCTGGAAACTCGCGCTACCCTGCGCGAGCGCGTCGGCCTGGTGGACAGCGAGAACGGCAGCGAAGCTTCCGACAACGACAGCCATGCCCTGCGCGAGAAACTGGTGGACCTGCAACAGCGCCTGACCGCCCTGCAAGGCGAGACCCCGCTGATCCTGCCGACCGTGGATTACCAGGCCGTGGCCTCGGTGGTCGCCGACTGGACCGGAATCCCGGTGGGCCGCATGGCCCGCAACGAACTGGAGACCGTGCTCAACCTCGACCAGCACCTGAAAAAACGCATCATCGGCCAGGACCATGCCCTGCAGATGATCGCCAAGCGCATCCAGACCTCGCGCGCCGGCCTCGACAATCCGAGCAAGCCGATCGGCGTGTTCATGCTCGCCGGTACCTCCGGCGTGGGCAAGACCGAAACCGCCCTGGCCCTGGCCGAAGCCATGTACGGCGGTGAACAGAACGTCATCACCATCAACATGAGCGAGTTCCAGGAAGCCCACACCGTGTCCACCCTCAAGGGTGCGCCACCGGGTTATATCGGTTATGGCGAAGGCGGCGTGCTGACCGAAGCCGTGCGGCGCAAACCGTACAGCGTGGTGTTGCTGGACGAGGTGGAAAAAGCCCACCCGGACGTGCACGAGATCTTCTTCCAAGTGTTCGACAAAGGCGTGATGGAGGACGGCGAAGGCCGGGTGATCGACTTCAAGAACACCTTGATCCTGCTAACCACCAACGCCGGCACCGAGCTGATCGCCCAGGTCTGCAAGGACCCGCAGAACGTGCCCGAGCCGGAAGAAATCGCCAAGGCCCTGCGGCAGCCGCTGCTGGAAATATTCCCGCCGGCGCTGCTCGGCCGCCTGGTGACGATCCCCTACTATCCGCTCAGCGACGAGATGCTCAAGGCCATCACCCGCCTGCAACTCAACCGCATCAAGAAGCGCGTGGAGAGCACTCACAAAGTGGCCTTCGACTACGATGACGCGGTGATCGACCTGATCGTCTCGCGCTGCACCGAAACCGAAAGCGGCGGGCGCATGATCGACACCATCCTGACCAACAGCCTGCTGCCGGACATGAGCCGCGAGTTCCTGACTCGCATGCTCGAAGGCAAGGCCATGGCCGGCGTGCGAATCAGCGCCGTGGATAACGAACTGAAGTACGATTTCAGCGACGCGGCCTGAGTTCAGGAAACACCGCACGACCCCTGTGGGAGCGAGCTTGCTCGCGATAGCGCAGTCACATTCAACATCCACGTTGACTGACATACCGCTATCGCGAGCAAGCTCGCTCCCACAGTTGATTGCGTTACTCCAATTACACAACTTGCACGAGACATCCGATGCTATTCAACCAAGCCTCCCGCCTGGCGAAAATCACCAGCCCCCTCGGGCCCGAGGTGCTGCTGCTCAAGGACATGGGCGGCGGCGAAGAGTTGGGGCGGCTGTTCAACTATGAGTTGCAGCTGCACTCGCTGGACAACGCCATCGACCTCAATCAGGTGCTTGGCAAACCCATGTGCGTGAGCGTTCAGCTGGATGGCGGTGGCGAGCGGCACTTCCACGGCATCGTCGCGCGCTTCAGCCAGAACATCGACCAGGGCCAGTTTGCCAGTTACCAGGCCACGCTAAGGCCCTGGCTGTGGCTGCTGACGCGCACCTCCGACTGCCGGATTTTCCAGAACCTGACGGTTCCGCAGATCATCAAGCAGGTGTTCCGCGACCTGGGTTTCTCCGACTTCGAAGACGCCCTCAGCCGCCCGTATCGCGAGTGGGAGTACTGCGTCCAGTACCGTGAGACCAGCTTCGATTTCGTCAGCCGGCTGATGGAGCAGGAAGGCATCTACTACTTCTTCCGTCATGAACAGGGTCGCCATGTGCTGGTGCTGGCCGACGCCTACGGCGCCCATACCCAAGCGCCCGGCTACGCCTCGGTGCCGTACTACCCGAAGAACGAGCAGCAGCGTGAACGCGATCATATTCATGATTGGCACCTGGCCCAGGAAGTCCAGCCGGGGTCGCTTGAGCTCAACGACTACGACTTCCAGCGTCCCAGCGCGCGCATCGATGTACGTTCGGCCATGCCGCGCCCGCACGCCGCTGGCGACTATCCGCTGTATGACTATCCCGGTACCTACGTGCAGAGCGAGGACGGCGAGCACTACGCCCGCACCCGCATCGAAGCCTTGCAGACGCTGCACGAGCAGGTCGAGCTGGCCGGCAATGCCCGAGGCTTGGGCTCGGGGCATTTGTTCAGCCTGACCGGCTTCAGCCGCCAGGACCAGAACCGCGAATACCTGATCGTCGGCGCGCGTTATTACCTCTCTCAGGAAAGCGGCGAGAGCGGCGTCGGTGCGCCTTCGGCGCAGTTCGAAAGCAGTCTGACCTGCATCGACGCCCAGCAAAGCTTCCGCCCGATGGCAATCACCCACCGCCCCATCGTCAAGGGGCCGCAGACAGCTTTGGTGGTCGGACCCAAGGGCGAGGAAATCTGGACCGACCAGTTCGGCCGGGTGAAGGTGCATTTTTATTGGGACCGTCACGATCAATCCAACGAAAACAGCTCGTGCTGGATTCGCGTGTCGCAGGCTTGGGCCGGAAAGAATTGGGGCTCGGTGCAGATCCCGCGCATCGGCCAGGAAGTCATCGTCAGTTTCCTTGAAGGGGATCCTGACAGGCCCATCGTCACCGGTCGTGTGTATAACGCCGAACAGACCGTCCCCTATGCGTTGCCCGCCAATGCCACCCAGAGCGGTACCAAGAGTCGTTCGAGCAAGGGCGGCACGCCGACGAATTTCAACGAAATCCGCATGGAAGATAAAAAGGGCGCCGAGCAACTTTACATCCACGCCGAGCGCAACCAGGACATCGCCGTGGAAGTGGATGAAAGCCACTGGGTGGGTCGCGATCGTCGCAAGAATATCGACCGCAACGAAACCGTACGCATTGGCGAAGACCGGCTGCGGGCCGTACAGCGCAACGACACGTTGCTCGTCGGCGGGGCCAAGAGCGACAGTATCGCGACCCAATACCTCATCGAGGCGGGTTCGCAGATTCGGCTGGTGTGTGGCAAAAGCGTGCTGGAGTTCAACGCCAGTGGCGAGATCAATATCTCCGGCACCGCGTTCAACCTCTACGCCAGTGGCAATGGCAACATCGACACCGGCGGCCGCCTTGACCTCAACTCCGGTGGCGCCAGCGCCGTGGACCCCAAGGGCAAGGGCATCAAGGGCGTGATCGAGGCGGCGGTGAAAGCGTTATTCCCGGCAAAGGCCAAGCAGTGAGATTCATCGCAGAACAACCCCAGCCTGACTCACTCAAGAAAAACGCTGATCCCGTGGCGAGGTATTTACGGACCTATTGAAAACTGCGACCCACCGGCCCTTTCGGCGGTCAGATGGCTGTGCCGCGCTTCGTTCCCGGTTGAATGATCAATAGCTCGTCCAACTCTCGTTTTCTACAACGCGACACAAAAGGAAGCGCAGCTTCCGGGTCACGCTCGAATAGCTCAAAGGTCGCCTGATTAATTTCGTAGTACTCCTCGTAGTCAGCCATGCCATTGCTGACCGGTATGGAGACATAGAATCGACCCGAGCACTGTTCCGTCCCCACACAGAATCCATGCTCACGGTAGACCAGGGCATCTTGAAACTTCATGCGTCCGTAAGCAGATATTGCCCAGGCTGCGTCCACGCGACTCGCAAGTACTTGCCGCTCAGCAATTGCTCGTCACGAAGATACTCGAACACTTCGGAGGGACACCATTCCTTGCCCGCCGAAAAGGCCACCCCCAACGAACGGAGCTCATCGAATACCTTGGCCTTCTGGGTGTTGTCCGCGACCTGCAAAACGTAGATATCTTTCTCTGCCGCGTTAGAAAATCCGATAGCACGCAGGGACGAATCCAACGTGTTATCCATCACCTGGACACGAATCACATCGCCGTCCGCTTTTTCCACGTACGCCTTCAGCCCATCATTAATCACTGACAAATACCTCGGTTAAAGTGGTAATACCGTCCGCATCCTTGGTAGGAATCGACTCGACAACCATTTCTGGAGCTCCACCCGGCAAGTGTTTGCCTGGCCCCAGGAAATATTGGTTCCCCTCCATCGGACTTCTGGGCATGCGCCCTGCGACATCCTCGACCTGCCTGATTTTGAATCCGCCTTTAAGCGCATCTTTTTCCAAACCAAAGGCGCGTTCCAGCTCCGCTGCTTTTTTACCACTGATGGTCATCTTGGAACGCCCCGAGATGTTCCCGATAACGTCGGTGATGCCTTTCTTATCAGAAACAAAAGTACCGGCCCGCCCAATCGTCGGATAGGCGTCCCACGCCGTCGGGCTAATGTTGAACCCCCGATTGTCCTTGAGCATCTGTTCTTGCCGCTGACGCGCCAGGATCGTCCGCTCGGCCGCAGTCATGGGCTTACGTGCCAACTTCGGCCCGGCACCTAGCAGAGCCATTCCTGCCACGCCTTGAAACAGGTCCCTATATCCGGGGCCGAGGCGATCACCCAAATCTCCCAGCAGCTCCATACCGGCATACAACGCACCACCGATGGCCAGGGCGCCGAAAAAAGCAGCAGCTCCGGCAAAAGCCGCAAGTAACAAGGCTCCGCCCGCAGCCAGCAACCCCAACACTTCCAGCCCGGAGTGCATCCAGCCTTCGAGGTCGAGCACAAACGCCACCGACACCGTCGGTCCGCCGATGAAAGTGTTCGGGCTGCCCGTCTTGATGTGGGCGCCGCAGACCATTTTGCTGTGCAGGCGCGCCGCTGGTTTGCCGTTGATGAACACCGTGGCGCTGCCTTCGGCGATCAGCACCGGAAAGGGCCAGATCGGATGGTTCATCGGCAGGCCGGTGCAGGAGGAGGCGATGTCTTCGCCCGCCCGCATGGCATTTCGATCGTTGATATAGACGTTGAAGCTGCCCATTATCAACGCCCCCGTGGTCGGCTCGGGCAGGTTGAATATGGTGGACAGGCCCTTGACGATCTGGAACATCGACAAGCCGCCGGCGGCAATCGAGCCGGCCATGATCGCCAGCGCCACACCGCCCGTGGCCACCGTCGCGGCAACGACCGCAGCGCCGATCAAGGCGCCGGCCACGGCTCCGGCGACCATAGCGGCCAACCCGAACCCGTGGGCTATTTCATCACCCAGACGTGCTGCTGCCTGTGCATCCATTGCGAAAATTTACCTTACTGGTTTGTACAACTGCACAGGGATGTATCGATGGCTCGTAGATCGTGGTCGCGGTTCGCGCAAACGAATGGCGGTGCCAGGGTTCATTTCGACTGACTGCGCAGTGGCACGTATCGAATCTCAGGCAATCGGAGGCTGTGGCTTGAGCGAATGCATCGCCAGCTTCCAGGCCGGCTCGTGATAGGCGAAGTCGTTGGGTGTGGTGGTCAAGGTGGTGATCAGCACGGACGGCTTACGCTCGATGAACACCTGGCGCAGCATCAGGTCGCGTCCTTCGCGCTGCCAGGTGTAATCCAGCAAGGTGGTGGTGTGTCCATGCAGCACCGTGTCCCAGCGCTGAACCAGCTTGAAGCCCGGCAATTGCTGCTCCGCGCTTTTGAGTTGGCGGTCCACGTACTCGGCAAAGGGAACGTCACCCTGGGTGGCATCGCGGCTGATGACGAAACTGGCCTCTTTGGCGGGTCCCACTGCCGGCAGCTTGAAAATGTTGATGCTCTGGTCCTGCCAGGTATCGGGGATTTCGAGATCGGCTTCTTGAATGCGGTATGAGGTCACGGTAATCGCTTTCCATGGACATGAGGTGACGCGTGGAGGAGCAGATATTCGGGTAATGCCTGGCAACAATCAAGAACCGGGTTCCTCTCCTCCAGGTAACCCTCTACATTATGCGATCAGCGTCACCACTCTGGCGATTCACGCCTCTGCAGAAGCCGTCGAAGGGCCTATTCTGTTGATTTTTTGAATCAGACGATTGCAGTCTTCGCCAGCATAAGGGACTGCGGCAGCGATAAGGACAACCGATGCTATTCAACCAAGCCTCCCGCCTGGCGAAAATCACCAGCCCCTTGGGACCCGAGGTGCTGCTGCTCAAGGACATGGGCGGCGGCGAAGAGTTGGGGCGGCTGTTCAACTATGAGTTGCAGCTGCACTCGCTGGACAACGCCATCGACCTCAATCAGGTGCTTGGCAAACCCATGTGCGTGAGCGTTCAGCTGGATGGCGGTGGCGAGCGGCACTTCCACGGCATCGTCGCGCGCTTCAGCCAGAACATCGACCAGGGCCAGTTTGCCAGTTACCAGGCCACGCTAAGGCCCTGGCTGTGGCTGCTGACGCGCACCTCCGACTGCCGGATTTTCCAGAACCTGACGGTTCCGCAGATCATCAAGCAGGTGTTCCGCGACCTGGGTTTCTCCGACTTCGAAGACGCCCTCAGCCGCCCGTATCGCGAGTGGGAGTACTGCGTCCAGTACCGTGAGACCAGCTTCGATTTCGTCAGCCGGCTGATGGAGCAGGAAGGCATCTACTACTTCTTCCGTCATGAACAGGGTCGCCATGTGCTGGTGCTGGCCGACGCCTACGGCGCCCATACCCAAGCGCCCGGCTACGCCTCGGTGCCGTATTACCCGAAGAACGAGCAGCAGCGTGAACGCGATCATATCCACGATTGGCACCTGGCCCAGGAAGTCCAACCGGGGTCGCTGGAGCTCAACGACTACGACTTCCAGCGCCCCAGCGCGCGCATCGACGTGCGTTCGGCCATGCCGCGCCCGCACACCGCAGGCGACTATCCGCTCTATGACTATCCCGGCACCTACGTGCAAAGCGAGGACGGCGAGCACTACGCCCGCACCCGCATCGAAGCCTTGCAGACCCTGCACGAGCAGGTCGAGCTGGCCGGCAATGCCCGAGGCTTGGGCTCGGGGCATTTGTTCAGCCTGACCGGTTTCAGCCGCCAGGACCAGAACCGCGAATACCTGATCGTCGGCGCGCGTTATTACCTTTCCCAGGAAAGTGGCGAGAGCGGCGTCGGCGCGCCCTCGGCGCAGTTCGAAAGCAGCCTGACCTGCATCGACGCCCAGCAAAGCTTCCGCCCGATGGCAATCACCCACCGCCCCATCGTCAAGGGGCCGCAGACCGCATTGGTGGTCGGGCCCAAGGGCGAGGAAATCTGGACCGACCAGTTCGGCCGGGTGAAGGTGCACTTCTATTGGGATCGCCACGATCAATCCAACGAAAACAGTTCGTGCTGGATTCGGGTGTCGCAAAGCTGGGCCGGAAAGAATTGGGGCTCGATGCAGATTCCGCGTATCGGCCAGGAAGTCATCGTCAGCTTCCTCGAAGGCGACCCGGATCGACCGATCATCACCGGCCGTGTCTACAACGCCGAGCAGACCGTGCCTTACGACCTGCCTGAGAAAGCCACCCAGAGCGGCATGAAAAGCCGTTCGAGCAAGGGTGGCACGCCGGCAAATTTCAATGAAATCCGCATGGAAGACAAGAAAGGCGCCGAGCAGCTTTACATCCATGCCGAGCGCAACCAGGACATCGTGGTCGAGGTGGATGAGAGCCATTCGGTCGGCCACGACCGCACCAAGAGCATCGGCCACGACGAAACGGTGATCATCGGCAACAACCGCCTGCGCATCGTCAAGCAGGAGGACATCCTGTCGGTGGGCCAGCGCAAGACCGACAGCATCAGCCAGAGCTACGTCATTGAAGTGGGCGAGAACCTGCGCCTGGTATGCGGCGAGAGCATCCTGGAGCTCAACGCCAGCGGCCAGATCAACCTGACCGGCGTGCAGATCAGCTTCTACGCCAGCGGCGATGCCGAGTTCAACACCGGCGGTGTGCTGCACCTGAACAACGGCGGCGGCCCCGGTGCCACGCCGGACGGCCAGGGCGTCAAGGCCAGCATCGATGCCAACGTCGCTGCCGCCTTTCCCAAAGGCTAACCCAAAGGCTAACTTCGAGACCTGATGCGCCATGACTTACCGTTTGAATGAATTTCAGCTCCAGCTGCCGCCCAGCGAGTTGCTCGACGCCTCGATCAACATCCTCAAGTTCCCCGGACTAGGCACGTCCCTGATCGTCAGCCGCAGCCTGCTCGCCGAAGGAGAAACCCTGCAAAGCAACCTCGACGACCAGCTCAAGCGCCTGGAAAAGCAGGTCCAGGACCTGCGCTGCCAACCCGGCGCCACGTTGCGCGTGGGGGCTCGGCAGGAAGTCGAAGCCATCGAGCTACGCAGCCAGTTCAACAAGGGCAACGAAAAGGTCTTTCAGTATCAGCTCGCCCTGGTACTGCCGGGCACGCGCAAAATGCTCGCCCTGAGCTACGTCAAGGCCGAGAAGCTGGGCGACGCCGAAGCGGCGCATTGGGCGACGATCAAGGGGTCGCTGGTGTTTGACGCGCCGGAGTGAACAACGCCGGGCTCGCGTGGCGAGGGAGCTTGCTCCCGCTGGGGCGTGGCGCGGCCCCAAAATCCGCTGGGCGTGGGGCGTCAGGCACACCTTATCCGCTGGTTTTACGACTGCTTCGCAGCCGAGCGGGAGCAAGCTCCCTCGCCACAGGGGTCCACCATGTCCCGGATTTATTTTTTCATTTTATCGTTGCGTCCCTGACCGGCAGAGTCCTTTGTGCCACCGGGCGACGCTCGCGGCGCTCCACCAGCATTTCATCGGCGACTTCGGCCGCGCTCTCCGCAATCAACTCGGGACGGCGGCCCGGTAACTGCTGCATCACCTGCGGCAAGGCGCTGACAAAATACATATCCCAAATCACCTGCTCCGTTTGCGACAGCTGAATCATGCTGTTCTCCTTGCTCGATGGATAAAACTGTCTGCAGAGAACCTATGCCCGGTGGCAGGTGCTGAAAATCAGACAATTCTTTAGAGCATGTCGGACGTTTCCGATAGTTGTGTCTTCAGCCCCGCAAAAATGCCTGGTGCAGCTCCTCCAGCGTCTGGAAATGATGTACCGGGTTCTGCGCACTCAACTCCTCGAAACTGCCGAATCCGTACCCCACCGCCGCCGCGTCCAGACCATTGCTGCGCGCGCCGATCAAGTCATGTTCGCGGTCGCCGATCATCAGAGTGCTGGCCGGGTCGAGGCTTTCTTCGGCCATCAGGTGGGCGATGAGCTCGACCTTGTTGGTACGGGTACCGTCCAGTTCGCTGCCGTAGATCACCTTGAAGTGCCGGGCGAAATCGAAATGACGGGCGATTTCCCGGGCGAAAAGCCAGGGCTTGGACGTGGCGATATAAAGCTGTCGGCCTTGGCCACCGAGCGTTTCCAGCAGCGGCACGACACCGTCGAAGACACGGTTTTCGTAGAGGCCGGTGACCTTGAAGCGCTCGCGGTAGAAATTCACCGCGTCCCAGGCTTTCGCTTCATCGAAGGCATAGAACTGCATGAAGGCCTGCAACAGCGGTGGGCCGATGAAGTGTTCGAGACGGGTCAGGTCGGGCTCGTCGATGCCCAGTTTGCCCAGGGCGAACTGGATCGAACGGGTGATGCCCTCGCGCGGGTCGGTAAGCGTGCCGTCGAGGTCGAAGAGTATGGTCTGGTAGTGCATGGCTGGTCCTGAGGAAGTAAGTGGGGCTGCTACGCAGCCCAGCGGGAGCAAGCTCCCTCGCCACGAGAATAAGGGCCTGGCAAATCACTCAAGGCTGGTCGTAGCCTTCAGCCAGATGCAAATCCTTGAGCTTCACGTAGTTCGCCGCGCTGTAGGTGAAAAAGGCCCGCTCTTTGTCCGTCAGCGGCCGGACCTGCTTCACCGGGCTGCCCACATACAAAAAGCCGCTCTCCAGGCGCTTGCCCGGCGGTACGAGGCTACCGGCGCCGATGATCACGTCGTCTTCGACCACCGCGCCATCCATGACAATGCTGCCCATGCCGATCAGGATCCGACTGCCCACCGAGCAGCCATGGAGCATGACTTTATGGGCGATGGTCACGTCGTCGCCGATCAGCAACGGGAAGCCATCGGGGTTGAACGGCCCGGCGTGGGTGATGTGCAGCACGCAGCCGTCCTGGACGCTGGTACGGGCGCCGATGCGGATGCGGTGCATGTCGCCGCGAATGACTGTCAGCGGCCAGACGGAGCTGTCTTCGCCGATCTCGACGTCGCCGATCACCACCGCGGTGCTGTCGACAAAAGCGCCCCGGGCAAGCCGCGGGCTGTGGTTCTGGTACGTTCGAAGGGTCACGATAGGCTCTCTCTTGTCCGATGATAGGCGCTGCTAGCTGCGGTGAACGTCGATTGTAATTAAGATGGGCCCATGTTTCTTCCAGCCAAGGTGCCAACCGTGAGCGTGAACAACCCTCTTTTGCAGCCCTACGACCTGCCGCCATTCTCGGCGATCCGTGCCGAGCACGTGCAACCGGCCATCGAGCAGATCCTGGCTGACAACCGCGCCGCCATCGCCGAGATCCTCAAGACGCAAGTCGAACAGCCCACCTGGGCCGGCCTGGTATTGGCAATGGATGAGCTCAATGATCGCCTGGGCGCGGCCTGGAGCCCGGTGAGCCATTTGAACGCGGTGCGCAACAGCCCCGAGTTGCGCGAAGCCTACGAGGCTTGCCTGCCGGCGCTGAGTGCCTATTCCACCGAGCTGGGCCAGAACCGCGAACTGTTCCAGGCGTTCGAAGCCCTGGCGAACAGCCCCGAGGCCGCCGGTTTCGACGTGGCCCAGAAAACCATCCTGGAACATTCGCTGCGCGACTTCCGCCTGTCGGGCATCGATCTGCCGCCCGAGCAGCAAAAGCGCTACGCCGAAGTGCAAAGCAAGCTGTCCGAACTCGGCAGCCGCTTTTCCAACCAGTTGCTCGACGCGACCCAGGCCTGGACCAAGCATGTCACCTCTGAGGCCGCCCTCGCCGGCCTGACCGACTCGGCCAAGGCGCAGATGGCCGCCGCGGCCCAGGCCAAAGGCTTCGACGGTTGGCTGATCAACCTGGAGTTTCCCAGCTACTACGCGGTGATGACCTACGCCGAAGACCGCACCTTGCGCGAAGAAGTCTACGCCGCCTACTGCACCCGTGCCTCGGACCAGGGCCCGAACGCCGGTCAGAACGATAACGGCCCGGTGATGGAGCAGATCCTCGACCTGCGCCAGGAACTGGCCCAGTTGCTGGGTTTCGCCAACTTCGCCGAATTGAGCCTGGCAACCAAGATGGCTGAATCCAGCGATCAGGTGCTCAGCTTCCTGCGCGACCTGGCCAAGCGCAGCAAACCGTTCGCCGCCCAGGATCTGGAACAATTGAAAGCCTTCGCCGCCGAACAGGGCTGCCCCGACCTGCAAAGCTGGGACAGCGGCTTTTATGGCGAAAAACTCCGCCAGCAACGTTACAGCGTCGCCCAGGAAGCCCTGCGCGCCTACTTCCCGATCGACAAGGTACTGAGCGGCCTGTTCGCCATCGTGCAACGCCTCTATGGCATCGAGATCGCGGAGCTGAAGGGTTTCGACGCCTGGCATCCGGACGTGCGCCTGTTCGAGATCAAGGAACACGGCCAGCACGTCGGGCGCTTCTTCTTCGATCTGTACGCCCGCCCCAACAAGCGTGGCGGCGCCTGGATGGATGGCGCCCGTGATCGTCGCCGCACCCTTGATGGCGCGCTGCAAAGCCCGGTCGCCAACCTGGTGTGCAACTTCACCCCGGCCGACAGTGGCAAGCCAGCGCTGCTGACCCACGATGAAGTGACCACGCTGTTCCACGAGTTCGGCCACGGCCTGCATCACCTGCTGACCCGCGTCGACCATGCCGGCGTGTCGGGCATCAACGGCGTGGCCTGGGACGCCGTGGAGCTGCCGAGCCAGTTCATGGAAAACTGGTGCTGGGAGCCTGAAGGCCTGGCGCTGATTTCCGGTCACTACGAAACCGGTGAGCCATTGCCCCAGGACCTGCTGGAAAAAATGCTCGCGGCGAAGAACTTCCAGTCCGGCCTGATGATGGTCCGCCAGTTGGAATTCTCGCTGTTCGACTTCGAACTGCACGCCACCCATGGCGATGGTCGTAGCGTACTGCAAGTGCTCGAAGGCGTACGCGACGAGGTGTCGGTGATGCGTCCGCCTGCCTATAACCGCTTCCCCAACAGCTTTGCGCATATTTTTGCCGGCGGTTACGCGGCGGGTTACTACAGCTACAAATGGGCGGAAGTGCTGTCGGCCGATGCGTTCTCCAGATTCGAAGAAGATGGCGTGCTCAACGCCGACACCGGTCGCGCCTTCCGCGAGGCGATCCTGGCGCGTGGCGGCTCCCAGGAGCCAATGGTGCTGTTCGTCGACTTCCGTGGCCGTGAGCCATCGATTGACGCACTCTTGCGCCATAGCGGCCTGAGCGAGGACGCGGCAGCATGAGTGAGGGGCCTGTGATTACCAAACGACGCTTCATCGCCGGGGCAGTCTGCCCGGCGTGCAGTGAACCGGACAAGTTGATGATGTGGAACGAAGACGGCGTGCCCCATCGCGAGTGCGTGGCTTGTGGTTATTCCGACACGCTCAACGAACAAGGCCTGTCGGTGCCCAAGGAATTGGGCACCCGGGTCAATACGTCCGCCTTGAAAGCACCGGACGCCAAGGTCCAGGCGGTGCAGTTCTTCCCCAACCCCAAGTTGAAGAAAAAAACCGACTGAAATCTCCGGCATCACCTTCCGGGCTGCCCGGCCCGGAAGCGATACATATATACCGCAGGGCGCCCTGCCTTCCTCTTCAGACTGGTCCGACACGTCCAGACTGAAAGGAAGCTTTCCATGCCAAACGCTGATAACCCGCTACTGCAGGACTACGACCTGCCGCCCTTTTCGCGCGTCCAGGCCGAACACTTTTCCCCGGCCCTCGACCAGATAATCGCCGAAAGCCGCATCAAAGTTGCCGCGATCATTGCCAGCCAGACACCCTTCCCAACCTGGGACGACCTCGTCTTGGCAATGGATGAAATCCACACGCGGCTTGAGGGTTTCGGCTACTTGCTAAACCGCCTGACCTCGACCCGGACAGGTGACGCCTGGAAGCAGTCCTCGCTCGATTGCGATGCACGGCTGCACGAATTTAAGGTCGGACTGGAACAAAACACCGAACTTTTTCAGCTCTACGAGCGCCTGGCGAACAGCGAAATAGCCGGAAATTTCGAACCGGCACGCAAGAGGGTCCTGGAAAAAAACCTGCGACAGTTTCGTGAAAACATGCCGATGACCACGGCGAGCGACCTGAGCCTGGTGCAAGTCCGTATTCGAAACGCCGAAGGTCTGTTTCTGGACCAGCTGGAGTCGGCCAACAAAGCCTGGGACATCCTCATTGACGATGAGGCCCTGCTCAGCGGCTTGCCGGTGGCGTTCAAACAGCACATGGCCCACCTGGCCCGCAAGGTCGACCGCACGGGATGGCTGCTGACCCTTGATGAAGAGTCGCATCGCATCGTCACCCACTATGCCGACAATCGCTCGTTACGCCAGCAGATCCACGTTGCGTATAACACCCGTGCGTCCGATCAAGGCCCGCAAGCCGGGCAATTCGACAATGGCAACGTCCTCAAGCAACTGCTGGACGACCGGCACGAGTATGCCAAGTTACTGGGCTACACGGATTACGCTCAATACGCGATCGCGTCGGAGCAGGCCGAGTCCACCGCAGAGGTCCTGGCTTTTCTGGACAATCAACTCCAGTCGCAGCAAAGCACCTTCCGCCTGGAGACCGATGAGCTCAAGGCCTTCGCCAGTGAACGAGGTCTCAGCGAGCCCGAACCTTGGGATTACTGGTACCTGGCGGAAAAAATTCGCCAGCGGGAGGCGGGCATCTCACAGCAGGCATTGAGTGCCTGGTTTCCATTGGAAGCGGTTTTTTCCAAGCTGCTGGTGATCGCGTCGAATCTATTCACCGTGAACTTCATCGAACGCAAGGATGTGGCCAGCTGGGATCCTGACGTACGTCTTTTTGAGGTCACGGAGAGCGGAACGAGCATTGGTTATATCTATTTCGATCCGTTCAAATCTGATGATCGAGAAGGTTTCTCCTACACCACGACCATTCGCGACCGTCAGATTACCGCCGAAGGCGTGCTCCGACGCCCGATCGCCGCACTGCATGGCTGGCTGCCACGGGGCACAGCGGCGAACCCGACCTTGCTCGACCATCTGCAGCTACGCATCCTTGTCCATGAATTCGGCCATTGCCTGCATCAGGTCTTGAGCCAGGCAGCCTATCGCGACCTATCGGCGATCAATAAGTCATCCCGCGATACGGTCGAATTCGCCGGATGTCTGCTGGAAAAATGGTGCTTCGCCAAGGATTTTCTGATCCGCGTATCGGCGCATCATCAAACCGGAGCAGCCTTGCCTGACGAGATGGCCGATCAGTTCATGAGGCTCATCAGCACTCAGGCCAGTTGGGAAACCGCCAACGAGTTGCGCAAGGCGCTGCTGGATTTCGAGTTGCATCGCACCCACGCCGATGGACGCAGCGTCCAGCAAGTCTTCCAGCAGGTCAGCGAAAAGACCCGCCACTTGCCGGTAATTGCCAATGCACGCCTGGCCAACGGGCTGGACCATATGGTGACGGGCTACGGCGCAAGAGTGTACGCCTACTCGTGGTCCAAGGCCCTGGCCGAGTCGGTTTTCCAGAGGTTCCAGCGCGACGGAATCTTTAAAGCGACGACCGGCAGGGCGCTTCGCGAACACATATTCGGGCCGGGCGACTCGCGGCCGTTATCCGAATCCATAAGCGCCTTCCTCAGCGCGACCAATCAGCGTGAAGGAGCCAATGACTGAGGATCGAGGTGACGCGCCGTGGTCGTTGAATTGACCCAGCCTTTCAACGAGCACAGCGCAAAGACGCTGGTACTGCAATCGCCGTCTCTCAAGGCAATACGGAGCTTCTCGACATCGGCTTGCATCATGTAGCGAACCCCGTCCTTGAAGTGATGGCTGTCGCCGAAACCGCCTTCGGTCATTTCCTCCAACGCGTCTTCCTTGCTCCAGCCCTGCACAACCACCCGGTACATGGCGGCCATCAAGCCGGTACGGTCCGAGCCGTGCTTGCAATGCATGAGCACCGGCCCCCTGGCTTGCCCGTCCTGGATGGCGCGCAGGGCCTTGAGAACGTCGCTGTCGTCGACGTGATTGGTGCGATAGGGCAACTGCACTTGCTTGATGTCAGGCGCGGACAACCAGTTCGCGTCCGAATCAGGCAGAAAATTGATGACTGTGCCGATATCGAGTTTCGCCAACAGGGGCAAGGCACCGCCGTCCGGCAAGGAACTGCGATAGAGCGTAGGCGACATCTGGTAGAGGTCGTAGCGTTTTTCCACGGGCTGGGCCCATTCGCCGGGCCTGGCCTCGGCGCCGGTGGCGGCCTGGGCGGCGGAGTCGACCAGCGCGACGAGCAACGCCAGGCAAAGCAGGGAACGCAAACAGAGCTTGAGCATGGGGAGCAACCGCCGACCAAGGATTTTGAAGTCGTCAGTTTCGGTTCGCCTCGGTTAAAAGCCTGTGAGCAAGACGTCAAAGCGCCGTGAACCAGGGCCTGCTTTTCCTGAACCGCCAAACGGCACTGGCTTGAATCGACGGCAGCGAATACTGTATGCGCATACAGCTTTCGGAGTATTCCCATGTCCGTCTCACTTCCGCCCCGTGGCCGCGGCACCGCCACCAACCCGCACAACCGCTTCGCGCCGAGCCGTTCGGTGGCCGAGGACGATGGCTGGTATCAGGAAGTGCCGCCGACCCAGGGCACCGAGGTGCGCATCGAAACGGCCAAGACCATCATCACTCGAAACACCTCCACGGATATCCCTTTCGATCGTTCGATCAATCCTTATCGAGGCTGCGAACACGGCTGCATCTACTGCTATGCGCGCCCCAGCCATGCCTACTGGGACATGTCGCCCGGGCTGGATTTCGAAACCAGGCTGATCGCCAAGACCAACGCCGCCGATGTGCTGGAGGAGCAGTTGTCGCGGCGCGGCTATCAATGCGCGCCGATTGCCCTGGGTTCCAATACCGATCCCTACCAGCCGATCGAACGCGAACAGCGCATCACCCGGCGGATTCTCGAAGTGCTGCTGCGCTATCGGCACCCGGTGACGATTGTTACCAAGGGCTCGCTGATCCTGCGCGACCTCGACCTGCTGACCGAACTGGCAGAGCAACGCCTGGTACATGTGATGATCAGCCTCACCACGCTGGACGACGAACTCAAGCGCATCCTCGAACCCCGCGCGGCGGCGCCGAAGGCCCGGTTGCGGGCGATAAAGGTCATGCGCGAGGCGGGCATCAACGTCGGCGTGCTGTGCGCGCCGATGATCCCGATGATCAATGACAGCGAGATTGAAAGCCTGCTGGCCGAAGCCCACGCTGCCGGTGCACAGAATGCCGCCTACGTCATGTTGCGCCTGCCGCTGGAAGTGGCGCCGCTGTTCGAGGAGTGGTTGCAGGCGCACTACCCGCAGCGCGCCGCCCATGTGCTGAGCCTGGTGCGCCAGAGCCGCGGCGGCGAACTGTATGACAGCCGGTTTGGCGTGCGGATGCGCGGCGAAGGTCCGTTCGCCGACCTGCTGGCTCAGCGCTTCGCCAAGACGCTCAAGCGTTTGGGCCTGAACCGACGAGATGGTTACAATCTTGACTGCGATGCCTTCTGTCCGCCCGGCCGACAGATGTCGTTGATTTGATTAAAGTTGACCTTGGAACGGGCGCTGGACATGAACTGCGCCAGTGTTTCGCCACCCCTGGAATCGTTGTCCTAGAGCCTTCGATTCAGTTTGAGTTAAGTTTCGGCCGCTACCTTGTTCAGCGAGTGACTGACGGGTCGAGCTTCGATCCGGATGTTTTTTAACCAGCCACTGGCGTCGTAACCGTCAAGAGGATGAATCATGAGTGACAAGGATAAACAGCCGTTGGCTGCGTCGGCTTCAGCCCAACCCGAGGCGGAAACCGCCGATGCAGCGCTGCAGCACATTGTTGACGGCTTTTTGCATTTCCATCACGAGATCTTTCCCCAACAGGAAGAACTCTTCAAGAAACTCGCCACCGCCCAGAAACCCCGGGCGATGTTCATCACCTGCGCCGATTCGCGCATCGTGCCTGAGCTGATCACCCATAGCTCCCCAGGCGACCTGTTCGTGACCCGTAACGTCGGCAACGTCGTTCCACCGTACGGACAAATGAACGGCGGCGTTTCCACCGCCATTGAATACGCCGTGCTGGCCCTGGGTGTGCAACATATTATCGTTTGCGGCCATTCCGATTGCGGCGCCATGCGTGCGGTGCTCAACCCCGACACCCTGGAAAAAATGCCGACAGTCAAGGCCTGGCTGCGCCACGCCGAAGTCGCCAAGACCATGGTCCACGACAACTGCCCGTGCGGTGACGAAAAGCAGACCATGCCCGTCCTCACCGAAGAGAACGTGATCGCCCAGTTGCAGCATTTGCGAACGCACCCTTCGGTGGCCTCTCGCATGGCCAGCGGCCAGTTGTTCATCCATGGCTGGGTGTACAACATCGAGACCAGCGAGATCAAAGCCTTTGATGCGGACCAGGGTTGTTTCCTGCCGCTCGATGGCAGCCATCCGATACCGGTGGCGACGCCCAAAGCGCGCTTCTAACCGCTCCTAAACATCCTTGTGTGGTCGAGCCTCCCGCCATTTGCGCGGGCGGGCCTCGCCATGCCTGAAGAAAATTTCGGGAGAGTCGCCATGCGTGCTGCTCAATTAAAAGCTGTTCTGCCACGGGAGCTCCTGGCTTCGGTGGTTGTATTCCTGGTGGCGCTGCCCTTGTGCATGGGCATTGCCATTGCATCGGGCCTGCCACCGGCGAAGGGGCTGATCACTGGTATCGTCGGTGGTCTGATCGTGGGCTTCCTGGCTGGCTCCAAGCTGCAAGTCAGCGGCCCGGCGGCCGGTTTGGCGGTGCTGGTCTTCGAACTGGTGCGCCAGCATGGCGTGGCAATGCTCGGGCCGATCCTTTTGTTGGCCGGGCTGCTGCAACTGCTGGCCGGGCGTTTTCGCCTCGGTTGCTGGTTCAGGGTCACCGCGCCTGCCGTGGTGTACGGCATGCTGGCCGGTATCGGTGTGCTGATCATCTTGTCCCAGGTCCATGTGATGCTTGACGCGGCGCCCAAGCCTTCCGGGCTGGATAACCTGGCGGCGTTCCCGGCGGCAGTGGCCCAGGCTTTACCTTCGTTCGGCTGGCAGGCCGGTTTGCTCGGCCTGTCGACGATCGCAGTGATGTGGCTGTGGGAAAAGTTTCGCCCCCATAGCCTGCGCTTCGTTCCTGGCGCCCTGCTCGGCGTGGGCCTGGCAACGGTTGCCAGCCTGCTGCTGGCGTTGCAGGTCAAGCGCGTGGAGGTCCCGGAAAACATGGCCGAAGCCATCGACTGGCTGCGCCCGGCGGATTTGCTGAACCTGGCCGACCCCTCCGTGTTGATCGCCGCGTTCGCGGTCGCTTTCATCGCCAGTGCGGAAACCTTGCTCTCGGCGGCTGCCGTCGATCGCATGCACAGCGGCGAGCGGGCGGATTTCGATCGGGAACTGTCCGCCCAAGGTGTCGGTAACATGCTTTGTGGCCTGCTCGGCGCCTTGCCAATGACCGGCGTGATCGTACGCAGTTCGGCCAACGTCCAGGCCGGCGCGACCACACGAATGTCAACGATCTTCCACGGCCTGTGGTTGTTGCTCTTCGTGCTGCTGCTGTCCAGCGTGCTGCAAAGCATCCCGGTGGCGAGCCTGGCGGGTGTGCTGGTCTACACCGGTTTCAAACTGGTGGATATCAAGGCGTTCCGTGGCCTGGGCCGTTATGGCCGGATGCCGATGTTCACCTACGCCGCGACGGCGCTGGCGATCATCTTCACCGACCTGCTGACCGGCGTGCTGATCGGTTTTGGCCTGACCCTGGTGAAACTGGCGTGGAAAGCCTCGCGCCTGAAGATCAGCCTGATCGACTTGCCCCAGGACGGCGAGATGGAACTGCGCTTGGTGGGTGCGGCGACCTTCCTCAAGGTTCCAGCCCTGACCCAGGTGCTGAACACCATTCCCGAAGGCGCAACGGTGCATGTGCCGCTCAACAACCTGAGCTATATCGACCATTCCTGCCTGGAATTGCTCGAAGAATGGAGCCGGGCGAATGCCAGCAAGGGTTCGAAGTTGTTGATCGAATCGCGCGGGCTCAAGCGCCGGTTGGAAGGACGCTTGCGCACGACCGTGGGGGTTGGCGCAACAGCTGGCTGACCCCGCTTCGCCAGCGCTCATGATGAGCAACACAGACCCCATGTGGGAGCGAGCCTGCTCGCGAAAGCGGTGTTTCAGTCGACATGATGTTGAATGATCAACCGCTTCGCGAGCAGGCTCGCTCCCACAAGGGGTTTGGGTTTTTCTTGAAGGATCAAGCAGCCGGCTGATCCAGCTCCAGGCCCACGCCCAAGCGGCGGGACATGCAGGGCCAGCGCTTCCAGGCCGCGCCGGTTTCCGGGCTGCTGAGCTTCTCGCGGTAGGTTTCCACCGACTCCAGTGCAAACGTCTCGTCGTTGAGCATCTCGTCGAACGCGTGATGCACCACCTCATCGAGTTGGTTGGCAAATTCCTCACCGATCAACTGATGGGCAATCAGATTGGCAACCGTCATGTCCAAGGGGATCAGCGGCTGGCCGAAATGCTTGATGTACAGGTCGTTGACCTCCTCGACAAACCGGTGCGCCAGATAGGCTTCGTCGAGCAGGCTGTTGAGCCCGACATGCCCGGCCATGATCGTCGGAGGCTGGAGGAAATACTGCTCGGCAATTTTCAGTACGGGCTTGATCTGCGACTCGATACCCGCCTCCCTGGCGACGTCATTGGCTGCATCCAGCAGGTCAGGCACTTCGTTGATATAGGCTGCGACAAACCGCGCCAGAACGTCGTTGGCGTTCGCGTCCGGGAGCTGAATGGCGGGGTGCAGCGTCGGTAACTGGGCCGTCAGCTGACGACTCAGCAGGCCGGTCTCGGCCTCGTGCTGTTGGGCTTTTTGGATCTGCTCGCGCAATGCGGCGGTGTTCATGACAACTCCAGGAAACAACAGGCAATGAAATAGGAATGACATAACTTAGCTGGCGCATAAAAACTCCTAAGACCTATTTTTCATAACTGCCTCATCCTTGATACGTCGCCGTTATATCGGTTTGCCATCACTCTGCTGCGCATCCTTCTCCATTCGTGGGCTCTGGCGCAAGTCCCAGCTGTTTCAAACGATTTACGCCGTCGCGTTGCGAGGTTGCGGGTGCTGTCTATACTCGGTTTGGAATGGAGTTAGCCGATGACACCCGATTGCATGTGCAGCAAGGCGCGGCGAGTCAAGTAAGCAGTCTGGAATGCCGATCCCTTGCCGCAGGCGTTACGCCTACGGGATAACAAGAACGATAAGGGGAACCCGCAATGACGCGACATCCACACGTATGGATGGGCCTCCTGTTGTGGTCGATTTTCAGCCAGGCGCAAGCGGCCTGGACTGTGAATATGGCGCCTGGAGCGACACAGATCAGCAACGCAGTGTTCGACCTGCACATGACCATCTTCTGGATCTGTGTGGTCATTGGCATCATCGTCTTCGGCGCCATGTTCTGGTCGATGATGATGCACCGCCGCTCAACCGGGCAGAACGCCGCCCACTTCCACGAAAACACCCGCGTGGAAATCCTCTGGACCATCGTGCCCTTCCTGATACTGGTGGCCATGGCGGTTCCTGCCACCGCCACGCTGATCAAGATGTACGATTCCAGCGAGTCGGAGATCGACGTCCAGGTCACCGGCTACCAATGGAAGTGGCACTACAAATACCTGGGCCAGGACGTCGAGTTCTTCAGCAACCTGGCCACGCCTGCCGAACAGATCCACAACCAGAGCACCAAGGGCGAACACTACCTGCTTGAAGTCGACAAGCCGCTGGTGCTGCCGGTCGACGCCAAGGTGCGCTTCCTGGTGACCTCCGCCGACGTGATCCACTCGTGGTGGGTGCCGGCCTTCGCCGTCAAACGCGACGCCATTCCGGGGTTCGTCAACGAAGCCTGGACCCGCGTCGACAAGCCCGGCATTTATCGCGGCCAGTGCGCCGAGCTGTGCGGCAAGGACCATGGTTTCATGCCGATCGTGGTCGAGGTCAAGAGCAAGCCCGACTACGAAAAATGGCTGGGCGAACGCAAGGCCGAAGCCGCCCAGCTCAAAGAGCTGACCAGCAAGGAATGGACCCTGGAAGAACTGAAGGAACGCGGCGACAAGGTCTACCACACCACTTGCGTGGCCTGTCACCAGGCCGAAGGCCAGGGCCTGCCGCCGATGTTCCCGGCGCTCAAGGGTTCGAAAATCGCCACCGGGCCAATCAAGGATCACTTGAACATTGTCTTCCACGGCAAGCCCGGCACCTCCATGGCCGCGTTCGGCAAACAGCTATCGGAAGTCGATATCGCCGCGGTCGTGACCTATGAGCGTAACGCCTGGGGCAACAACAAGGGCGACATGGTTACGCCTAAAGAAGTGCTGGAACTCAAACAGGCAGAAAGCCAATGAGCCGCCCTGACGTCTGTTCCCGCAACCGGTCGGGGCTCGTTGCCCCGCGCCGACCAGCCCATTCGTTCGAAGGAGACAGGACATGAGTGCTGTGATCGATGACCACGGTCATGCCGGCGCCGACCACGCCCACGGCCCCGCCAAGGGCCTGATGCGCTGGGTACTGACCACCAACCACAAGGACATCGGCACGCTGTACCTGTGGTTCGCGTTCTCCATGTTCCTGCTGGGCGGCTCGTTCGCCATGGTGATCCGCGCCGAGCTGTTCCAGCCCGGCCTGCAGATCGTGCAGCCGGAATTTTTCAACCAGATGACCACCATGCATGGCCTGGTGATGGTCTTCGGCGCGGTGATGCCGGCCTTCGTCGGCCTCGCCAACTGGATGGTCCCGCTGATGATCGGCGCGCCGGACATGGCCCTGCCGCGGATGAACAACTTCAGTTTCTGGCTGTTGCCGGCGGCGTTCCTGATGCTGGTCTCCACCCTGTTCACACCGGGCGGCGGGCCGAACTTCGGCTGGACCTTCTACGCGCCGCTGTCCACCACCTATGCGCCGGAAAGCGTGACGTTCTTCATCTTTGCCATCCACCTGATGGGCATCAGCTCGATCATGGGCGCGATCAACGTGGTCGCCACCATCCTCAACCTGCGCGCCCCCGGCATGACGCTGATGAAGATGCCGCTGTTCGTCTGGACCTGGCTGATCACCGCTTTCCTGCTGATTGCGGTGATGCCGGTGCTGGCCGGCTGCGTGACGATGATGCTGATGGACATCCACTTCGGCACCAGCTTCTTCAACGCCGCCGGTGGCGGTGACCCGGTGCTGTTCCAGCATGTGTTCTGGTTCTTCGGCCACCCTGAGGTGTACATCATGATCCTGCCGGCCTTCGGTGCCGTCAGCTCGATCATCCCGGCATTCTCGCGCAAGCCGCTGTTCGGCTACACCTCGATGGTCTACGCCACGGCGGCCATTGCCTTCCTCTCGTTCATCGTCTGGGCGCACCACATGTTCGTGGTCGGCATCCCGCTGGTGGGCGAACTGTTCTTCATGTACGCCACCCTGCTGATCGCCGTGCCCACCGGGGTGAAGGTGTTCAACTGGGCGAGCACCATGTGGCAAGGCTCGCTGACCTTCGAGACACCGATGCTGTTTGCCGTGGCGTTCGTGATCCTGTTTTCCATCGGCGGTTTCTCCGGGCTGATGCTGGCTATCGCGCCGGCGGACTTCCAGTACCAGGACACCTACTTCGTGGTCGCGCATTTCCACTACGTGCTGGTGCCGGGTGCGATCTTCGGGATTTTCGCCTCGGCCTACTACTGGCTGCCGAAATGGACCGGCCACATGTACGACGAAACCCTCGGCAAGCTGCACTTCTGGCTCTCGTTCATCGGCATGAACATGGCGTTCTTCCCGATGCACTTCGTCGGCCTGGCGGGCATGCCCCGGCGGATTCCCGACTACAACCTGCAGTTCGCCGATTTCAACATGGTCTCGTCCATCGGCGCGTTCATGTTCGGCACCACGCAGATTTTCTTCCTGTTCATCGTGATCAAGACCATCCGTGGCGGTGAGCCGGCACCGGCCAAGCCGTGGGATGGCGCCGAAGGGCTGGAATGGAGCGTGCCGTCGCCGGCGCCATATCACACCTTCACCACGCCGCCGGAAGTGAAATAGATGACACCGAGGGCCAATGTGGGAGCGAGCTTGCTCGCGATAGCGGTGTGTCTGATACACCGAGTCGCTGCCATCGCGAGCAAGCTCGCTCCCACAGGGTCATGTGTGAGGGCTCCAAGCCATGGCTGACTCGATCTCGCTGAAAAAACTGGTCACCCGCCTGTTGCTGGTGGTGGTGGCCATGTTTGCCTTCGGGTTTGCCCTGGTGCCGATCTACGACGTGATGTGCAAGGCGTTCGGCATCAACGGCAAAACCGGCGGGCAGTACACGGGCGAGCAAACCGTTGATGAGTCGCGGCAGGTCCGGGTGCAGTTCTTGTCGACCAACTCGGTGGACATGGTCTGGGACTTCTACCCCAAGGGCGATCAATTGGTGGTCAAGCCAGGAGCGGTCAACGAGATGGTGTTCATTGCCCATAACCCCACCGATCGGCCGATGAGCGCCCAGGCGGTGCCGAGCATTTCGCCGAGCAACGCCGCGGCGTATTTCCACAAGACCGAATGTTTCTGTTTTACCCAGCAAGTGCTGCAACCCGGCGAACGCATCGAAATGCCCATGCGCTTCATCGTCGACCGGGACATGCCCAAGGAAGTGAAGCACCTGACGCTGTCCTACACGCTGTTCGATATCACCGCTCGTCATCCACCGGTGGCTGTAAACACTGACCGATAGCGTGCCCGATAAGGAGAACAATAAATGGCAACTCATGAGCACTATTACGTTCCGGCCCAGAGCAAATGGCCGATCATCGCCACGGTCGGGATGTTCGTCACGGTGTATGGCCTGGCGACCTGGTTCAACGACCTGAAAGCGGCGCGTCCGGATTCCCACGGCCCGCTGATCTTTTTCGTCGGTGGCCTGCTGCTGGCCTACATGCTGTTCGGCTGGTTTGGCGCGGTCATCAAGGAAAGCCGCGCCGGGCTATACAGTGCGCAGCTCGATCGCTCATTCCGCTGGGGCATGAGCTGGTTCATTTTTTCCGAGGTGATGTTCTTCGTCGCCTTCTTCGGCGCGCTGTTCTATGTGCGCGTGGTGTCGGCGCCCGGCTTGGCCGGCGAAGGCAGCAAGGGCCTGTCGGAAATGCTCTGGCCAAATTTCGAATACGTCTGGCCATTGCTGAACAACCCCGATCCGAAACTCTTTCCGGCGCCCAAGGACGTCATCAGCCCGTGGGGCTTGCCGCTGCTCAACACGATCCTGCTGGTCAGCTCCAGCGTCACCGTCACCATCGCCCACCATGCCCTGAAGAAAGGTCATCGCGGCGCGCTGAAAATCTGGCTGGCGATCACCGTGCTGCTGGGTTGCGCCTTCCTGGGTTTCCAGGCCGAGGAATACATCCACGCCTACAAGGAACTGGGCCTGACCCTGGGCTCGGGGATCTATGGCGCGACGTTCTTCATGCTCACCGGCTTCCACGGCGCCCACGTCACCATCGGCACGATCATTCTGTTCGTGATGCTGATGCGCATCATGCGCGGGCATTTCGACAACGAGCATCAGTTCGGCTTCGAGGCCGCGAGCTGGTATTGGCACTTCGTCGATGTGGTGTGGATCGGCTTGTTCTTCTTCGTCTACATACTTTGAGGCAACCGTTACCAGGGCGGCTCTTTACCAAGGAGCATGGGACACCAACTGGCCGCTGAAGAAACCCCAGGCGATCAAGCCGACGGTGACGACGGCCAGGCTGACGCGAATCGCCAGGGCGATGACCAGGCGATTGGAATTGCTGTCGTCCTTGACCAGAAAAAACAA
This sequence comes from Pseudomonas sp. D1-1, assembly GCF_051132225.1. NCBI lineage: Bacteria > Pseudomonadati > Pseudomonadota > Gammaproteobacteria > Pseudomonadales > Pseudomonadaceae > Pseudomonas > Pseudomonas sp. D1-1. Next base: position 5,810,837 of record NZ_CP071676.1, read on the forward strand.
GCCGCTGAACAGGCTGGCAATCGTGGCGATCAGCATCAGGACGATGGCTGCTTTTAGCATCAGGAACACTCCGGGGGAACGCGATGCACGTGAGTATAGCTATCCCGTTCTACAGCTTTCGGCCGGCGCCATGAAAGGCTTCCGGCCGGGCCTCGTGCCGTCGCTGGTGGTGGCCGTGCTGGTGCCGGTGATGGTGTGCCTGGGGTTCTGGCAATTGAGCCGGGGCGAGCAGAAAAGCCTGCTCATGGACACCTACGCCGAGCGTCGCGTGGCCAAGCCGATGGACAGCGTGGAGCTTTCGCAAACAGCGGATCCGGCCTTTCGTCTCGTCAGCCTGCACGGCCAGTTCGACGCCGAACACAGCCTGCTGCTGGATAACCGCCAGCACGACGGCAAGGTCGGCGTCGAACTGCTGCAACCGTTCCTCGACCACGCCAGCGGGCTGTGGCTGCTGGTCAATCGCGGCTGGCTGCCCTGGCCTGATCGCCGTACTTCGCCAGTCTTCAGCACGCCGGAGCAACCCATCGACCTGCAAGCCTGGGTCTACGTCGCGCCCGGCGCCACGTTCCAACTGCACGCCGACCCGGCCAGCGCCCCGTGGCCGCGGCTGGTCACCGCTATCGAACCGCAGAAGCTCTGGGCCGAACTGGGCCGCGGCGGCTTCGCCTACGAATTGAGACAACAAAGCGGCCCTGGCGCCTACCGGACCGATTGGCCGGTGGTTGCCATGGGCCCGGAAAAACACCTTGGTTATGCCGTGCAGTGGTTCGCCATGGCGGCGGCGCTGTTCGGCCTTTTCCTTTATCTCGGATGGCACAACGCAGGGAGACACCATGGGAAGCACCATGAATCCAACCAACATGTCTGACGCGCCCGACGCACGCAGCCGGCGCAAGGGACGCGTGCAATTGCTGTTGATTGTGCTGGGCGTGGTCGGCCCGATGATCCTCGCCACCGGCATGTACAAGTTCCAGTTCTGGGTTCCGGACAGTCGCAGCTATCACGGCGAGTTGATCGGCAACGGCCAGTCCCGCGCGGACATCGGCGTGCAGGCCGATGAGCAGCGCTGGCAGATCCTGGTAACGGCGCCGCAGGAGTGTTCGGTGGATTGCCGGCAATTGGTGTACCTGGCCCGGCAGGTGCAGATCGGCCTGGGCCGCGAGGCCGGCCGCGCCAGCCATGCCCTGGCGATAGCGCAACCGCTGGAGGCGGAATACGACGCCCAACTGCAGCGCGAATATCCGCAACTACAACGTTATCCGCTGGACCTGCCGGCCTATCAGAAAGGCGCCCAGGGCTCCGGCGGCGCCCAGTTGTGGATCATCGACCCCCACAGCAACCTGGTGCTGCGCTACGACGCCCGGGTCAAGGGCAAAGACCTGCTCAACGACCTGCGCCACCTGCTGAAATTGTCCAACATCGGATAAGGGCATCGACATGGCCAAGCCTGGATTTCGCCTCGCGCTGTTTGCCACGTTGCTGGCATTGATTGTCGTACTGTTGGGCGCCTACACCCGCCTGACTCACGCCGGCCTCGGTTGCCCCGATTGGCCCGGTTGCTACGGTTTCATCAGCGTGCCCAAGGGCGAAGCCCAACTGGCCCATGCCGAGTTGCATTTTCCCGACACCCCGGTGGAAGCCCATAAAGGCTGGAACGAAATGGTCCATCGCTATTTCGCCGGTGCGTTGGCACTGATGATTGCCGCGCTGGCCGCCCGCGCCTGGACGAACCGCCGCCACCCCGGCCTGCCATTAAAACTGCCGCTGTTCCTGCTGGCGGTGGTGTTCGCCCAAGCGGCGTTCGGCATGTGGACCGTCACGCTCAAGCTCTGGCCGCAGGTGGTCACCGGGCATTTGCTGGGCGGGTTCGCGACGTTGAGCCTGCTGTTTTTGCTCACGTTGAGATTGTCCGGCGTGTTGCCGGCGCTGACCGTGCCCAAGCGCCTGCAACACTGGGCCACGGCTGGGCTGTTGCTGGTGATCGGCCAGATCGCCCTGGGCGGTTGGGTCAGCTCCAATTACGCCGCGGTGGCCTGTATCGACTTTCCTACCTGCCACGGCCAATGGATGCCGCCCGCCGATTTCGCCAATGGCTTCCACCTGACCCAGCACATCGGCCCGAATTACCTCGGTGGGCAACTGGACAGCGACGCCCGCACCGCCATCCATGTAACCCACCGCATCGGCGCCTTGCTGGTGACGGTGGTGCTGCTGGGGCTGGCCTGGCAGCTCAAGACTGTGGGCATGACCCGACTGGCGGGACTGGTCCTCGCCGCACTCGCAGCGCAAATTACCCTGGGTATAAGCAACGTCGTGTTTCATCTGCCGCTGCCGGTGGCGGTGGCCCATAACGCTGGGGGCGCCGCGCTGTTGCTGAGCCTGGTGCTGGTCAACTACCACGCCCGGACCAGCCTGGTCCGGGTACGGCATCAGGTCCCGCTGCGCTGGCGCTTCAATCCGCCTGAACACGGCGTCGGCCCCATCACGATCAAAGGAGAGATGCCATGGCAACCCTGACCGGTACACGCCACAGCCAGGCGATCTGGCGCGATTACCTGGAGCTGACCAAACCCAAGGTGGTGGTATTGATGCTGATCACCTCGCTGGTCGGCATGTTCCTCGCGACCCGTGCCGGAGTGCCCTGGACGGTGCTGGTGTTCGGCAATCTGGGGATTGCGCTGTGCGCCGGTGGCGCGGCGGCGGTCAACCACGTGGTGGATCGGCGTATCGACGCAGTGATGGCGCGCACTCACAAGCGGCCATTGGCCGAGGGCCGGGTCTCGCCGGCCGCCGCGCTGACGTTCGCCCTGGCACTGGCGCTGGCCGGTCAGGCACTGCTGCTGGTGTTCACCAATCCGCTGACCGCCTGGCTGACCCTGGCCTCGCTGCTCGGCTACGCGGTGATCTACACCGGGTTTCTCAAGCGCGCCACACCTCAGAATATCGTCATTGGCGGCCTCGCCGGCGCGGCGCCACCGTTGCTGGGCTGGGTCGCGGCCACCGGTCACGTCAGCGCCGAACCGTTGCTGCTGGTGTTGATCATCTTCGCCTGGACCCCACCGCATTTCTGGGCCCTGGCGATCCATCGCAAGGAGGAATACGCCAAGGCTGATATCCCGATGCTGCCGGTGACCCACGGCGAGCACTACACCAAGATCCATATCCTGCTGTACACCCTGGTGCTGCTGGCGGTCAGCCTGATGCCGTTCGTGATCCAGATGAGCGGATTGCTGTACCTGGCGTGCGCGCTTGTACTGGGCGCCAGGTTCCTGCAATGGGCCGTGGTGCTGTACCGTGGCAGTCGGCCGCACGCGGCGATCAACACGTTCAAGTACTCTATCTGGTACTTGTTCCTGCTGTTCATCGCCCTGCTTGTAGATCACTACTTACTGTTGAGCCTATGACCCGAACCCAGAAAACCGTCTTCATCCTCGTGGCCGTGATCGCACTGATTCTCGGCCTGACCATCAATAAAGTGCTGTCCGGCAAAGGCCAGGGCGACCCGACCGCACTGATTGACGCTGGCATCATCCTGCTGCCGCAAAGCCGCAACCTGCCGGACGTGAAAATGACCGACCAGGACGGCCAACCATTGACGATGAACGAGCTGAAAGACAAATGGAGCCTGCTGTTCTTCGGCTACACCTTCTGCCCGGACATCTGCCCGACCACCCTCGCCCAGCTGCGCCAGATCAAGAGCGAGCTGCCGCCCGAGGCGGTGGCCAAGTTGCAGATCGTGCTGGTGAGCGTCGACCCGAACCGCGACACGCCCAAGCAACTCAAGCAATACCTGGGTTACTTCGACCCGCAGTTCATCGGCCTGACCGCCGCCTCGGTACAAGACCTGCAAAAACTCGCCAACGCGGTAAGCATCCCGTTCATCCCGGCGGACACCAGCAAGCCCAACTACACCGTCGACCACAGCGGCAATCTCGCCGTCATCGGCCCGGACGGCACCCAACGCGGGTTTATTCGTGCGCCGTTGAATAATCAGAAGTTGGTGGCGCAGTTGCCGGAGATGCTGAAACACAAATAAACGATGCAAGACCTGTGGCGAGGGAGCTTGCTCCCGCTCGGTTGCGCAGCAGCCGCAAGACCGGACGATACGGTTTGCCTGAAGAAATGCAGGGGCCTGCTGCGCAGGCCAGCGGGAGCAAGCTCCCTCGCCACAAAAGCTGCTCTGCGCCAGGTCGCCCTGACTCTGTTCTTGATGGTGGCTTTGAGATCGACGCAATGTGTAGCGAGGATCATAAAGGCTGTTCACAGGCGATTGGAAAAGAGGATGCGTAGATCATCGCCAGCAAGCACGTCGGTCGGCTTGACCCCCAGTAGCTTGCGGCAACTGTTGCTGAAGTGGGCTGAGTCGCTGAACCCCGCCATCTGCGCGGCTTCGGTGAGCGATAGCCCCTGGCTGACAAAACTGACCAGCGCGCGCAGACGCAGCCACACCCGGTAGCGCCTCAGCGGCAGCCCCATGGCCTGGTTGAACAGTGCAGAAAGGCGGCTTGGCGACAGACAAACGAGGGCCGACAGTTCCTGGGTGGTGAAATTGCGCTGGGGCTGCGCCTGCATCGCATCCAGCACCTTGAGTACCCGTGGGTCTGCGTGGTTCGACTCGCCCGTATCGGGCAGCAAGCGCATGGCGATTTGCCCGAGAAGGGCTTCGCCTTCCTGCACATCGCGGCCCGTCAACCCTTTGAGTTCCGTCAGCCAGTTGCCAGCGCTCGGCCCGGGATCGCTCAAGTGCTCGGTAGATAGGTTGTAACGCAGCAGCAACTGCTGGTAGAGGCGGCTCTGTTTCTCAAAGAACAACACCGCCACAGGTTGCCCGGCAAACGCCAAAGCATGCGCGACACCTGCTGGCACGAATAACTGATCGTAACGCTGCCATGGGCTTGCGTCGGTGCCCCGTGCCTGAATCGGCGCCTGTAACCCGAGGCATAGAGCGCTGGCGCTATGTCGATGGAGGCTGATGTCGGGTAGCGGCCCGACATACAGGGTGAGCTGATTGCCCAGGATCAAAAAACTCTGCACGGCGTCCTCAAGTCAGTTGGTTCTTACAAGTCGCTCGCCCTGTCTGCCACTACATTGGCCGAAACTCCACAGCACTTGAGGCAGCACAATGAATGCATACGCCAGCGGCTTTCTTGCCGCGCCGCATCAATTCATCAGTATCGAAGGGCTGCGTTTTGGTTATCGCGACTATGGAACAGGTCCGGTACTGCTGATGCTGCACGGCTGGCCACTTAATGGCGATACCTTTGCGCCGTTGGTCGATGCGCTTGCCTCAGGCTTTCGTTGCATTGTGCCGGATCTCCCTGGCGCAGGCATGACAGCCTGGTCAACAGAACATGATCTGAGCCCCGCCGGCCAGGCGCGTTTGCTCCAGGGTTTACTTGCGGCCTTGGGCATTGCGCAGGGCTATAGCCTGTTGGGTAATGACAGCGGCGGTATCGCCGCCCGCTACCTTGCACTTTGGGACGCCGGCCGCGTGGCCAAGTTGATTCTGCTCAATAGCGAAATACCTGGGCATCGCGCACCCAACCAGCGTCTGTACAAACAACTGGCGCGTTGGTTACCGGGATACGGCGCGCTTGCTCGCATCCAGCTAAGAAGTGCTGCCTATCTGTGTTCGAAGCGGGGGTTTGGCGGAACGCTCTACGATCACCAGCACTTGCTCGGCAGCTTTCATCGGCGCTTTATCGCGCCGCTGATCCAGTCCGCGCAGAGCATGGAGCAAGCCCGGTGCGCCTTTATCGCAGTGCTTGATTGGCCGCAGCTCGATGCCTTGAGCCGCCTTCATGGCCAGATCGAGGCACAGACCTTGCTGATCTGGGGGCGGCAGGACGATACCTTCCCTGAGCCGTATGCCATTGAGATGAGCCGGAGCTTTGCCAACCTTACCGGCTTTATCAGCATCGACAAGGCCAAGTTGTATGTTCATGAAGACCAACCAGAGCAGGTGATTCAACACCTCAAGGTCTTTCTGCTGGCAAAGCAGGAGTAGGGGAAAAGGTGGCGATTCTCTACAACGGGCGGATTGGATTCAAATCATTTCGTCTTGCTGAAGGGGGAGCGGTGAATGCCGGTCAGTTAAATCCCAAACCTGTGGGAGCAAAGCTTGCTCGCGATTTTATAGCAATAAGGGGACGCAAGTTGCAGTCCCCCTTTGCAAAACTAGAAATCGATAGTTCCCGAGAACTTCACCAACCGCGGATCACCCTGCGAGAGGTAGCCGCCGTTTGCCGAAGCCCAGTAGTTCTTGTCGGTAATGTTTTCCACATTGACGCGCAACGTCAGGTCTTTCTCCGCGACCTTCATTTTATAACGTGCGCCAGCGTCGAAACGGTTCCAGGTGGGCAAGCTCAGGTTGTTGGCCTGATCCGCGTATTGCCCGCCAGTGCGCAGCATCCTGGCGCTGAGCGCGGCGCCTTCGATACCCGGGACATCCCAATCCACGCTGGCATTGAGCTGGAACGTAGGCACGCCAATGGGGTGATTGCCATCGTTGCGACCACCCGCGGTTTTCTTGAGTTCGGACGTCATGCGGGTGCCGCCGGCCATCAAGCGGAGGCCTTCGATAGGCTCGCCGAAAACGCTGATTTCCAGCCCCTTGTTGACCTGCTCACCATCACGCACATAGAGGTTCTGCGCGTTGTCGACGTAACCATCGGAAGGTTTCTCGATGCGGAAAACCCCCACGTTGGCACCGAAGGTTTGCATGTCCAGCTTGATGCCCGCTTCCAACTGTTTGGTGCGGCCAGGAGGGAAGGCTTGGCCCAGGTTGGTGATGCCTGTACCGGACGCCACCGGCCCTTTTGCAAGGCCTTCGATTCGGTTGGCGTAGAGCGACACGCTTTCCACAGGCTTGTAGACGATGCCGTAGACAGGCGTGGTAACGGCTTCATCGTAGAGCGAGCTACGGCTGCCATCGTTTGCTGCGTTGGCGGCACCGTTTGAGGTGGTGCCATCGTACTTGTAGTTTTCGACACGCAACTGCTGACGACGGACACCATAAGTGACCAGCAATTTGTCATCGAACAAGCCCAACGTGTCGGAAATCGCCAGGCTACGGTTGCGGGTTTTGCCAGTCACCCCGGGATCACCCATTTCACCGCCGGTGCTGGACACCGCCGTCGGTTTGGGAAGCTTCGGGGTGTCGTAGAGATTGCTGTTGCCGGTAACAGGACGATAGAACGTGTAGGCGTTTTCCTGCTCGGTCCAGATCGTCGAGCCGCCGATCGCCACCTGATGGGAAACAGGGCCCGTGTCAAAGCGCCCGTTCAACCCGCCACTGAACGAGGTATTGTCTTCGTTGTGCGGAATTTCCGAGCCACCGATCGTCGCTACGCCGTTATTGCCGACCAATGTCGGTGTGGCGTAGACCCCGGTTTCTCGGGTGTGTTTTACACCGCCAGCCAGGTAGGCGGTCCAGTTTTCGTTCAGATCCCAATCGCCACGGACCATGCCGAAGGTGTCTTCGGTTTCGGAGTAAGTCCAGTCCTGCCCATAATTGTGGCTAGCGTGCGGAGCCGTGGGAATGTGGGTGGCGTTGCCGATGTTCACCGAATTGCGCAGTCCATTGATACGCTGTTTCTGATAGCCGAAGTCGGTGGAAACGCGGAAGTCATCACCCCGATAGTCCAAGCCCGCAACGAACAACTTGGTGCGCTGATCCTGGTCGTCGATCGCTGTTTCACCTTCGCGCTGGCTCAGGTTCAACCTGGCGCCAAAGCGGTTATCCTCGCCGAATCGCTGCCCGATATCCAAATGCTCGCCAACGCGGCCATCGGTGCTGATGTCCTGCGTATAACGACGAGTCGGGACATCCTCCGCACGTTTGGGCTGCAAGTTGACGCCGCCGCCAAGTCCCGAGCCCGTCGGACTGACACCGTTGATAAACGCGTTGGGGCCCTTGAACACCTCGACACGCTCGATCGCATCCGTCGACAGAATCTGGCGCGGTAAAACGCCATACAGCCCGTTGTAGGAAATGTCGTCGCCGCTAAGCGGCAAGCCTCGAATCACAAACACTTGGGACTGGTTACCAAACCCATAGGACTGACGCACCGACGGATCATTGAGCAGCACATCACCGACGTCTTCGGCTTGTTGATCTTCAATCAGCTGCGAGGTGTAACTCGTCATCACGAACGGGACATCCATATTGTCCTGATTTCCCAACACCCCCATCTGGCCTCCCCTCGCCACCTGACCGCCCGCAAAGGGCGCTGGCAGCGTGTTGGAATTGGCTTTGATCCCATCGGCAGTAACATCGGTCACTCCCAATTCAATAGGTTCTGCGGCCTGGACAAGAAAACTGACTGAGCAGCACGCGGCGAGCAATGTAAGGCGAGATGGGAACAGCATGGGGTGAGTACCTGCGGGGAAACGGGAATCCGATGCCACTAATGCTAATGATTCGCAGATGGATTATCTATAACCGATGGACACGTCGCCATAACCGTAGGGAAAGCCGTTTGGTCAGCGTCACCTCCGTGGCAAGGGAGCTTGCTCCCGCTTGGCCGGTCCGACGTCTCGGGCGCAGCGGCCGCAAAACCCGGACAATGCGGTTTGCCTGGATTTCCCCAACGAAAAAAACCCGACGTTTTGCGCCGGGTTTTCGGTTCTTCTCGAAGGCCCGCTTTAGGTGATCACCCTCTGGAACTGGCCTGCGCCGCCTCAACGATCAGCTCCGCAACTTTCTCCGGATTGGACGTCATCACCACATGGGACGCCCCTTGAACGGTGACGGTCTTTTTCGAGCCCGCGCGTTCGGCCATGAACTTCAGGGCGGCCTCGGGGATGTTCTTGTCCGCCGAGCCGTAGATGAACCAGGACGGCAGTTTTTTCCAGGCCGGGTCGCCAGACGCTTCCTTCAATGCAGCCTCGCTGATTGGGCGTTGTGTCGCGGCCATCAGGGCGGAATCAGCCGCTGCGACGTCGGCGGCAAACTGCTGGCCGAATTTGTCCTGCTGGATGTAGAGATCCTTATTGCCGTCGTCCAACTGCACCGGAGCAGCCAAGGTCGGGCCGAGGGTGCCGCCAGGGTAGCGACCGGACAGTTCGATGGCGGTTTCGCCTTTGTCCGGCGCGAAGGCCGCGACGTAGACAAGGGCCTTGACCTTGGGGTTGTTGTGCACGGCGTTAGTGATCACGGCGCCGCCGTAGGAGTGACCCACCAGGATCACCGGGCCGGCGGTTTGCTCGACGATATCGGCGACGTAATCGGCGTCCTGCTTCAAGCCGCGCAGCGGGTTGGCCGCTGCAACGACCGAAAAACCCTGGGTCAGCAACTGGGCGGCAACGCCATTCCAGCTGGACGATTCGGCGAATGCGCCATGCACCAGCACGATGGTGGGCTTGGCGGCGTCGGATTGCGCGGCGGTTGCGCTTTGGACGGATGTGAGTGCCAGCGCAGCGGTGATGGTGACGGCCAACAGCGATTTGATAGTGAGCATGATCATTCCTTTTTTCATTGATTAGAGGGGTGACGCCGCAGCGATGGGTTCACTTGGCCAGGAAGTCCAACAGATCCTGGTTTAGGCGGTCCTTGTGGGTGTCGGTCAGGCCGTGCGGCGCACCCGGATAGACGATCAACTCGGCGTTCTGCACCAGCTCGGCGGCGGCATGGGCGGAGGCGTCAATCGGGACGATCTGGTCATCGTCGCCATGCACGATCAGTGTCGGCACGTCGAACCTGGCCAGGTCGGCGCGGAAGTCTGTCGCCGAGAACGCTGCGATGCAGTCATAGGTGTTTTTGTGGCCCGCTTGCATGCCCTGCACCCAGAACGAATCGATCAGCCCTTGGGAGACTTTCGCCCCGTCGCGGTTGAAGCCGAAGAACGGCCCAGACGCAATGTCGCGATACAGCTGTGAGCGGTTGTCCAGCGAGGCCCTGCGCAGGCCGTCGAACACCTCGATCGGCAAGCCGCCTGGGTAGTCTTCGGTCTGGAGCATCATCGGCGGAACGGCGCTGATCAGGGCGGCCTTCTTCACCCGGTCGGTGCCGTGGCGGCCGATGTAGCGGGTGATTTCGCCACCACCGGTCGAGAAACCCACCAGGGTCACGTCGTTAAGGTCCAGGGCGTTGATCACAGCGGCCAGGTCATCGGCATAGTGATCCATGTCGTTGCCTTCCCACGACTGGCTGGAACGGCCATGGCCGCGGCGGTCGTGGGCGATTACCCGATAGCCTTGGTCCGCCAGGAACAGCATCTGCGATTCCCAGCTATCCGAATTCAGCGGCCAGCCATGGCTGAAGGTGACGACTGGCCCATCTTTCGGACCCCAGTCCTTGTAATACAGCTGTACGCCGTCCTGGGTGGTGATATAGCTGCCGGCCTGGGCTGGGTTGGCTGCTTGAGCGCGTTGGGACTGGGTATTCATCGCAAGATCTCCTTAGGTCAGGGCTCGCCATTCGGGGGATCCGATGGCGAGTTGATGGGGAGAATTCTTGCAGCGGCATGTATACCGGAAATGTTCGACACCCGGCCGTTATGCGTTTTTTTGCGTATGTAGATGCGCTGGATACAGTGGCTTACAAATGCATGCCGATGATCCGGCAGTAACGGCTGCATGTGACGTGCAGCCAGCTCGGCCTACTGATCGACGCCGAAGTCGAGGGTCACGCAAAGACCGCCGCCGTCGCGGTTGCGCAGGCTCAGTGAGCCACCAATCGCGACGGTCAACTGTTGAGCGATGGCAAGCCCCAGGCCGGTGCCGCCAGAGCTGCGGTTGCGAGAGCTTTCCACCCGATAGAACGGCTTCACCACCTCTGCCAGGATTTCCTCGGGAATGCCCGGCCCTCGGTCAAGCACACTGATGGAAACGCCGGTGCTCGCATTGCCGCCGATTTCCACCTCGGCGGTGCCGGCGTACTTCAGCGCGTTATCCACCAGGTTCACCAGAATACGCCGCAACGCATGGGGCCTTGTCTCGATGATCGCGCCGTTCTGGCCGCGCAGGCTGACCTCGCGGCCGGTGTCCTGGTAGTCGCACACCAGGCTGTCGAGAAAAGAATCCAGGCTGATGCGGCAACTGGTCTCAGTCGCACCATGGACACTGCGCGCATAAGCGACACCCTCGCGCACCAGGTGCTCGATTTCGTTCAGGTCGTTGCCCAGTTTGTCTTTCTCCACCGAGTCGTCCATGAACTCCGCGCGCAGCTTCATGCGCGTGATGGGCGTCTGCAAGTCGTGGGAAATCGCCGCAAGCAAATGCATGCGCTCTTTCAGGTAAGCGGCAATGCGCGCCTGCATGCTGTTGAAGGCCCGGGCGGCGTAGGCCACTTCCCGTGGACCGGTTTCGTCCAACGGCACGGGATGGGCATTCGGGTCGAGGTTCTCGACCGCCTCGGCCAGTCGACTGAGCGGGCGTATCGCGATCCGCACGGCAAGCCAGGTGCAGCCGATCATCAACAGCAACTGACCGACCAGGGCAAAGGGCAACCAGGGCGACAACGGCCTGACCGAGGGACGCACATCGATGGTCACCGGGCTGCCGTCAGCCAATCGCACCTGGGCTTGGAAATGCTGGCGTGGACCAGGGATCTCGACAATGGTCAGGTCATAGTTGCGGCCCAGCGAGACTTGAAGGGATTGCGCCGCCGTCGCCGCGAGATCGTTCGAAGTGAGCGGAATGCCGGGATCATGTTCGCGCAGCAAATAGTCATAGTTGCGACGCTGCAGACGTTTGGTCCATTCCAGGCGTTCGGCGGCCGGCAGACGCTCGAGGATGGCGATGGAGGTCGCCGTGTCGTGCTCGAAATTGCCCAACATCGCCGTCTTGGTGCTTTCGTAACGTTCGTAGTACTGGGCTGCGAATGTCAGGGCCTGGGCCAGTATCAAGCCGACAAGGAACACCAGCCACAGCCGCGAGGCCAGCGTGCGGGGCCATTGCAACGCGAGTTTCATGCCTGCTCCTCAAGCATTTCCACCGCAAAGGTAAAGACGTACCCTTCGTTGCGCACCGTCTTCAAGTAGAGCGGCTCGCGAGCGTCATCCAACAAGCGCTGGCGCACGCGGCTGACCAGCAGGTCAATGGAACGGTCGAAGATGTCCGCGTCACGGCCCTGCGTCAGGTTGAGCAACTGGTCGCGGCTCAACACCCGCTGCGGATGATCGAGAAAAACCCGCAGCAGCCGGTACTCGGCGCCGCTCAGCGAGACCAGCGTGTCGTCTTCATCGAGCAGATGGCGGGCAGTGGTGTCGAGGCGCCAGCGGCCGAACTTGAGCATCCGGCCGCTTTCGGTCACGACAAAGTTCGGCGGCAGCATGCGAGTGCGCCGCAGCACCGCGTTGATGCGCGCAAGCAGTTCCCGGGCCGCGAAGGGTTTGGCCAGATAGTCGTCGGCGCCCATTTCCAGGCCAATGATGCGATCGGTCTCGTCGCTGCGCGCCGTCAGCATCAGCACCGGTGTCGCCTTATGCTTGCCGGCGCGCAATTCGCGGCACAGCAGCAGCCCGTCGTCCCCCGGCATCATGATGTCGAGCACGATCAGGTCGACCTGGTTGGCTTCGAGAAAGGCCCGCATCTGGCGACCATCCGCGACCACGGTGGTGCGCAGGCCATTCTTCACCAGGTAGTTGCCGACCAGCTCCCTGATTTCCCGATCATCATCCACGATCAATACGTGATCGACATGTTCCATGCCCTGCTCTCCGAAATGCGCGCATCGATTGCGCAGTGTGACGATGCCGTGTTGCCGGTTGGCGACGCACCGTGCGTTCAGCTTATCCAGCCCTGAATCAAGCCAGAGCCAAGCAAAAACAGTGGCGATTGTATCGATAATTCGGTGTTGGATAACGTGGAGCTGCGGCAGTAGGTAAAGGCATGCTCATAAAAAACCCGGCGTCATACGCCGGGTTTTGGTTTTTCTTTGTCCGTGAATAGCGGACAAATAAGCTCGACCTATTTTCAAGCTTTCACGCTGCGTAACCCACGGCTGTCCTTCCTGGCGGCAGGCTGCAAACGGCCAAAAGCGGCCACTGCTTATGGGATGTGCTGGGTGGGCAGTTGGTCAAGCTCACCGCCGAGTCTCTCGTAGTCAGAGAATGGCTTGAGCGCACAGTACTGCACGTGTAGCAGATCCTCTTTGACGTAAGGCAGCGCTTCAATGTATTCACGCGCCTCTTCAAAGGTGGCGGACTCCAGCTCAAACGCTGCTCCGGGACCGGCGGCCAGTCCATGTACTGCGCGGACAACACCCTGTGCGAAGCCCTGCCAAACGTGTAATACCTCCGGTTTCGCTAGTCGCTTGAAGTCCTCTGCCTTGCCATCAGCGCGGCGAGTCAGAATCACCAAAGTTTTCATAACACCCCCTGCGTTTCAAGCGGCTGCGGCTGTGCTGTTTCGCTACAAGCAATGTGCGCCATTATGCCGGTCTGGCCGACGGCCACATGCCGTTTAAGCTCGTGTTGGGGTGTGTAGTCCCCACCGTTTTGAGGCCGGAAAGGTATTGGCGCGTCTGTGAACAAACCCTCAAGACGGGTGCGCCAAACCTCTTTGGCTGCGGTTGCATCCGCGGCGGTCAAGTTGCCAGTGCCGTATATGGCGAACGTAGGCAGCACATCGAACCCGGGAAAGTAGAGCGAGCCGTGCGTGATCGGGAACAGCAATTGCTCAAGTGGTCCGTTGATACCGCGCGGCGAGTAGTCTTCTGCGGGTCCGCCGACAGCGACTGACAACATGGCCCGCTTTCCCTTGAAGGCCCCGTCACCATAGCGGTAGGCATTGCCAGCGTCCTTGTAGCCGTGGGCGAGTCCGGCTGCCCATACGCGATCTATCCATCCCTTCATGATGGCGGGCATGCCGTACCACCAAAGTGGGAACTGGAAGATGACAGTATCTGCCGCCAAAACCTTGTCTTGCTCAGCCGCCACGTCAGGGCTTTGGCTGCGATTACGATAGGCGTGAGCGGACTCTGCGCCGAACGACAGCCGCTGAAGGTTGGCCCGATCAGGAAAGTCGTGCTCGTCGAACGTTGCTTTCCAGCCCATGGCGTATAGATCGGATTGCAGGACCTCGTGCCCTTGCGCAGTCAAGCATTCAACAGACACATCCACCAGCTGCCGCGTCAGCGACGAAGGCTCGGGATGGGCATAGATGATCAGTATTTTTTTTGACATGAATGGCGGCTCGGCTGTGATGTCGATGAAGTGTCGCGGCGCCCGGACAATATGTGAAATCGCAAAATTTTCCTGCTAGCATAAGTTCGATGGATACCAGACGCCTTGATCTCAATCTGCTGGTGACATTGGAGGCCCTTCTCATCGAGCAGAACGTGACTAGGGCAGCCGCCCGTCTGCATTTGAGCCAGCCAGCGGTCAGTGCACAATTGGGCCGCCTGCGCGATGTCTTCAACGACCCTCTTCTAATCCCCGCGCAGCGTGGAATGACCCCCACTGTCAAAGCTTTGGAGCTGCTGGTCCCGCTTCGCCAGGCACTTGACCAGGTAAGAGCCACCGTCACTACTCACCTGAACTTCGAGCCCGCGACGGCGAGCTTAACGGTATCCATCGCCTGCACGGATTACGTGCAAGCGGCCTTGATCAAACATCTCGTTGTCGCCATGCGACGCAAAGCGCCGGGTGTCCGTATCGCACTGCGCATCCTGGACGTACCACAACTGGAGCAGCAGATGACCCGCGGCGATGTGGACCTGGCCGTGATAAACATGAACGGCGCGCCGCCCACACTGCTCTCCCAACACCTCTATGACGAGAGTTACGTGCTGATCGGGCGCCGTGGGCATCCAAGCCTGCACGCCGACCTGACTGTGGATGAGTTCGCGCAACTGGAACATGTCGTGGTGTCACTACGCGGCGGAGGATTCTCTACCTCGGTGGATAACGCCTTGGTAGCGCGGGGGCAGCGGCGTAACGTAGTTTTGTCAGCATCGTCTTTCCTTCCAGTACCGGAGTTGGTCGCGGAGTCGGATTGTGTGGCCCTGGTTCCACGTCGTCTCGTAGAAGGTCGTGGCGAGCAACTGCTGTGCGTAGCCCCCCCATTGCCGGTGGAAGGTTTTGCGATTGGCATGTTCTGGCATGAGCGGTCTGACGGGCACGCCGGCTTCAGATGGGTGCGGGAGTTCATCGCTCTCGTAGCCGATTCTCGGGCATCTACGCTGACAGGGTAGAACCCGGCTCAACTGAATTGCGGATTCAATCAGCCCCTTTCTTCCCTACACCAACCTCCTCAAACCGCCGCCGCTTCATGAACAACCCCATCCCTATCACCACGGCAAAAACCGACAGCAACCCCAGATCAAACCCCAACAAGCGGTTCTGACCTGCCACAAAGCAGCCAACCACACCCGCCGCCATCAACACCACGCCTAGCCACTTACGTAGCAGATAGGGCTTGAGGAATCGATCAAGAAGAAAGGACACCACCAAGGCAATGACCAATTGAGTAATTTCGGACATGTACGTCTCCGGTCAGGCCTTGATGATCAATGTCGAGAGGGTGCGTTGCGGGCCGATGCCGCCGTTGACCTGCGCCTCGATGCTGACCAGTACGTCGCCCGCATGGTAGATGGGCAGGATTTCATTGGCATACATGCGCACACCGGCCCCTACGGATGCCGCCACGTAAGGAGGGGCCACAGCCTTGGCGGCGGAAGCGAAGGCTGCGGCTGCAAGGGTGGCGATCGTGGTGCGCTGGACGTTGAGGGCATCGCCCTGTTGTCGGGTCAGCGGCCTGGAGATGCCGATCATCATCACGCAAGGCAGGCCCCTGGCCTGCATCTTGTCGTATACCTCGACGACCTTGCTGTTGACTACATAGTGAGCGTGTTTTGCCTCGCCAAAATGCAGCTCGCGCAAGCGTCCACGTTCGCTGTCGGTGAGGGTGATCTGCGAGACGTTGAAGACGATCCCGCGATACAGCCCCCGCCTACAACGTCCATCAAGCCACGCATCCTTGCGCCTTTGCCTACAACTACGCCAGAATCCGCCGGCTTGTGCGCCTTGTTCCTGGGTTCTATTGTCGTCCTGCCACTGCCCATCAGTGGTCGGGTTTAGTAGCCCGGTTAAGGATACGGTCGCATGAGTCTCATCAGTCGGGCATTGCCTGCACTCGATGGTGGCTGTGCGCATGGCGCCTTCGGGCGCGCCGGGTTTTCCGTTTTCCTACCGGTCTACTAACTTGCGCACAGTTGCCTCCCTTTCGTTTAGTAGCGAGACGGTAGCGGCTACTAACAAAGGAAACGTGAGCATGTTCAAAGAAACTCCGAACCAGCCAGAGGCTGGTTCCACCTCTACCTCCGCAAAATCCAAAGCCAAGCAACAAGACGAAACCACCGAACCGAAACCGGAAGAATCTCAAGACGACCTCAAACCGGGGCAGCTATACACCGTCGTGGAAGGCCTCGATAACGAATGCCTGCTTGCCAACCTCAGCGAGACGTTGGCTTCGGCTGATGCGATGGTGAGTGATCTGGCGTTTGATCTGGATGGGACACGGCGTCATGTGGCGCTGGGGATTCAGCAGTTGATTGAGTTGAGTTCGTTGCTGGCGGATAGGGTTTTGGATAACGTGGAGCCGCGGCGGTAGGATCTTCCCAATCGAAAAACCCCGACGTCATACGTCGGGGTTTTGGTTCCAGGGCACTCGCCGTTTATGACCTGAACTACAACGTCATAAACGCACTAAAATAAGCGCAATCCCAGCCCTTGGGCTTGAATCCTTGCCTAGGCTTCTTGGTAAAAAGAGATCGTCTCTTTCAGCGGGGCTGAAAACTCATAGATCTCATCCAGCGAGTTGATAGGATGGCGCGTTTCGACTTTATCCTTGTCGAAAATCCCAAGATATTTTTGACTACGATTGAAGTGAAGCCTTGCGATAGGTTTTCGGTTGTTGTCGTCTAGGAGGATGCCGAAGTAGCTCTGCGTGTCTCTGCTAGCTATGCGCTTTGCGTCTACGACTGTCCGGACAATCGCCTTGATAATATGAAAACCTTCCAGCTCCTCCATCGTAGTAAGAATGCGGTCTTCAGGCTCTTCTTGGGTTTCAGCCTGATTTTCAGCAACGACCGATTCAGCGAGCGTAGGAAACGTGGCTTTGCTCATCGCTGACTTCAACCTGTCGTTTATTTGGTCACTGAGGTACTGGGAAGCGGCCTTCCTTGTGAGCTGAGTGAACTGATCTCGAATTTTTTGGGTGATAACCCCTTCGTAGACTCGCGATGCGAAGAAACGAACGAAATCATCGTCAGGCTGAGTGAGCTGCTTAGCTATTTCCTTTTTTATGTTTCCCACGTACTTCAGTTCGCCTGCGGCATTGATGATTGAATCAACATCGAAAGCGGATTTCGTAAGCTTTTGAAGCTCAGGAATGACGTGTTCATCAATATTAAGCAGATCGATCTCTAAAAATGGCTTCTCATCCATTTTGTTGGGGGCATCAAGATCAGTGTAAAACCGATAGAACCTGCCATTTGTAAGGATGGAGATTCGTGCAGTAGTGACGTGGAAATATCTAAAGAGCTGACTCGCATGGTTGATATTCAGCGGCTCGCCGATTTTTTTTGTTTCGATCAATATCTGGATTTGGCCGCCCTTCAAGATCGCGTAATCAATCTTTTCCCCTTTCTTAGTGCCGACATCGCACACATATTCAGGAACGACTTCAGAGGGGTCGAACACATCGTAGCCCAGCACGGTATGAATGAACGGCATGACAAAAGCAGTCTTCGTTGCTTCCTCGGTTTGTATCGTCGACGCTAGCTGATTAACCTTCGCTGACATTGCGCTCAAGCGTTCTACAAAGTCCATTTGCCTGCTCCGTTACACGTTCACCCGATTGGGGCCGTAGAGGCGCAACGCTACTACTCATGGATCCAACCTGCCACTGGTATTCCATCCAGGCTGAATACCTGGCCAGGCGGTTTTTTATTTGGGCTGCTTGGCGGGCTGGCATTGGGAATACGATGGGCTTTTTTGTGAGTGCTGCGCACTGGAGCGCCAGCCCGGTCAAGCGGGAGCAAGCTCCCTCGCCACGAAAGCGGTGAATTCAGGAATGGCGATTCAGTTTCTTGAGGAACACGGTCATTTCCTTCTCCGCCTGCTTGTCACCATGAGCCCGGGCGGCTTCCAGGCCTTGCTCCCAGGCCCGACGGGCCGCAGCAGCATCGCCTTGGCCTTGGGGGGCCTTGCCCAGCAGTTTCCAGGCCGCCGAATACTTGGGGTCGAATTCGACGCAGCGTTGGAGGTGTTCGGCGGCGCGGGGGAATTCGCCTAGGTCGAGGTAGCCTTTGCCGAGGCCGAAGCGGAGTAGGGAGTTGTCCACGCCCTTGGCGAGCATTTTTTCGAGGGAGTCGAGCATGGGGGCGTCCTTATCGGTTGGGTCAGGGGTTGAGCGGTTGGCTGCTGGATAGCTTTCGCGAGCAGGCTCGCTCCCACAGAGGATATCCAGCGTTCACAGACGTTGTGAACGACATGGCCCCCTGTGGGAGCGAGCTTGCTCGCGATGAGGCCATTACAGCCACCGCAAACCTGGATCAGAAGAAACTCAACCCCACATGGAACAGCTTCTCGACATCACGGATGTGCTTCTTGTCCACGAGGAACAGGATTACATGGTCGCCGGTCTGGATGGTGGTGACGTCGTGGGCGATCAGCACCTGTTCGTCGCGGATGATTGCGCCGATGGTGGTGCCGGGCGGCAGGCCGATGTCGCGGATGGCTTTGCCGATCACTTTGCTCGACTTGGCATCGCCATGGGCGATCGCCTCGATGGCCTCTGCCGCGCCGCGGCGCAGGGAGTGCACGCTGACGATGTCGCCGCGGCGCACGTGGGCGAGCAAGGTGCCGATGGTTGCCAGTTGCGGGCTGATGGCGATGTCGATGTCGCCGCCCTGGATCAGGTCGACGTAGGCCGGGTTGTTGATGATGGTCATGACCTTCTTCGCACCCAGGCGTTTGGCCAGCAACGAGGACATGATGTTGGCTTCGTCGTCGTTGGTCAGGGCGAGGAAGATGTCGGCATCGGCGATGTTTTCTTCCAGCAGCAGGTCGCGGTCCGAGGCACTGCCTTGCAGCACCACGGTGCTGTCGAGGGTGTCCGAGAGGTAGCGGCAGCGCGCCGGGTTCATCTCGATGATCTTGACTTGGTAACGGCTTTCGATGGCTTCGGCCAGACGTTCGCCGATCTGCCCGCCGCCGGCGATGACGATGCGTTTGTAGTTCTCGTCGAGACGGCGCATTTCGCTCATGACTGCGCGAATATTCGCCTTGGCGGCGATGAAAAATACCTCGTCGTCCGCTTCGATCACCGTGTCGCCCTGGGGCAGGATCGGTCGGTCACGGCGGAAAATCGCCGCGACCCGGGTCTCCACATTCGGCATGTGTTCGCGCAACTGACGCAGTTGCTGGCCCACCAGCGGCCCGCCGTAGTAGGCCTTGACCGCCACCAGTTGCGCCTTGCCCTCGGCGAAGTCGATTACCTGCAACGCGCCGGGATGCTCGATCAGGCGCTTGATGTAGTTGGTCACCACCTGCTCGGGGCTGATCAGCACGTCCACCGGAATCGCTTCGTTGTCGAACAGGTCGGCGCGGGTCAGGTAGGCTGCTTCACGCACCCGGGCGATTTTGGTCGGGGTGTGGAACAGCGTGTGGGCGACCTGGCAGGCGACCATGTTGGTTTCGTCGCTGTTGGTCACGGCCACCAGCATGTCGGCGTCGTCGGCACCGGCCTGGCGCAGCACCGTCGGCAAGGAGCCACGCCCTTGCACGGTGCGGATGTCGAGACGGTCGCCGAGGTCGCGCAGGCGCTCGCCGTCGGTGTCGACCACGGTGATGTCGTTGGCCTCGCTGGCCAGATGTTCCGCCAGCGAACCGCCGACTTGCCCTGCACCGAGGATGATGATCTTCATCCAGCCACTCCTATCGAATCGGTTTAACCGCGTGCGGCGGCGATCTTGATCAACTTGGCGTAATAGAACCCGTCATGCCCGCCCTCCTGGGCCAGCAACTGGCGGCCATGGGGCTGCTTGATACCGGCCTGGGTGGCGATGTCCAACTCCCGTGCACCCGGCGTGCGGGCGAGGAATGCTTCGATCACTTCGGTGTTCTCGGTCGGCAAGGTCGAGCATGTGGCGTACAGCAGCATGCCGCCGACTTCGAGGGTCAGCCACAGGGCGTCGAGCAGTTCCCCTTGCAGTTGCGCCAATGGGGCGATGTCGTCCGCCTGACGGGTGAGCTTGATGTCCGGATGACGGCGGATGACGCCAGTGGCCGAGCAAGGCGCGTCCAGCAGGATGCGCTGGAATGGCTTGCCGTCCCACCAGGCGGCGGTGTCGCGGCCATCGGCGGCGAACAGCTCGGCATCCAGGCCCAGGCGCGCGAGGTTTTCCTTCACCCGCACCAGGCGCTTGGCTTCCAGGTCCACCGCCACCACACCGGCCAGTTTCGGCTCGGCCTCAAGGATGTGGCAGGTCTTGCCGCCCGGCGCGCAGCAGGCGTCCAGCACCCGTTGGCCCGGCGCCAGTTCCAGCAGGTCGGCGGCCAACTGCGCCGCTTCGTCCTGGACGCTGATCCAGCCGTCAGCGAAACCTGGCAGGGCACGGACGTCGCCCGGGGTTTCCAGGATGATGCCGTCGCGGCTGTATTGGCACGGGACGGCCGGGATGCCGGCTTCACCCAGCAAGGCCAGATACGCATCACGGCTGTGATGACGGCGATTGACCCGCAGGATCATCGGCGGATGGGCATTGTTGGCCGCGCAGATGGCTTCCCACTGATCAGGCCAGAAGGCTTTCAGGGATTTCTGCAGCCAGCGCGGATGAGCAGTGCGCACCACCGGGTCATGCTCCAGTTCCGCCAGCAGGGTTTCGCTTTCCCGTTGCGCGCGGCGCAGCACGGCATTGAGCAGCGCCTTGGCCCACGGTTTTTTCAGTTTGTCGGCGCAACCCACGGTTTCGCCGATGGCGGCGTGGGCCGGAACGCGGGTGTAGAGCAATTGGTAGAGCCCCACCAGCAGCAACGCCTCGACGTCGGCATCGGCCGCCTTGAACGGCTTCTGCAGCAGCTTGGCCGCCAGGGTCGACAACCGTGGTTGCCAGCGGGCGGTGCCGAACGCCAGGTCCTGGGTGAAACCGCGATCACGGTCTTCGACCTTGTCCAGTTGAGTCGGCAGGGAACTGTTGAGCGAAGCCTTGCCGCCGAGGACGGCGGCCAGTGCCTTGGCGGCGGCCAGACGCGGATTCATGAAGCGTCCGCCGCTTGGCCGAGGACAGTGCCGACGGCGAATTTCTCACGGCGGCTATTGAACAGATCGCTGAAGCCCAGTGCCTTGCCGCCGGGCAATTGCAGTCGGGTCAGGCACAGCGCCTGATCGCCACAGGCGACGATGAGGCCGTCCTTGCTGGCGCCGAGGATTTCTCCCGGCGCGCCCTTCCCCTCGGCGCAGCTGGCGGCCAGGACTTTCACGGCTTCGCCGTTCAACGTGCTGTGGCAGACCGGCCAAGGGTTGAAGGCGCGCACCAGGCGTTCCAGTTCCACGGCCGGGCGGCTCCAGTCGATGCGGGCTTCGTCTTTGTTCAATTTGTGCGCGTAGGTGGCGAGGCTGTCGTCCTGCACTTCGCCTTGCAGCGTGCCGGCGGCCAGGCCCGCGATGGCCTCGACCACGGCCGGCGGGCCGATCAGCGCGAGGCGATCATGCAGGCTGCCACCCGTGTCTTCAGCGCCGATAGGCGTGCTCACCTTGAGCAGCATCGGCCCCGTGTCCAGGCCGGCCTCCATGCGCATCACGGTCACGCCGCTCTCGGCATCGCCGGCCTGCACGGCGCGCTGGATCGGCGCCGCACCGCGCCAGCGCGGCAACAGCGACGCGTGGCTGTTGATGCAGCCCAGACGCGGGATATCCAGCACCACTTGCGGCAGGATCAAGCCGTAGGCGACCACTACCATCAAGTCTGGCTTCAGCGCGGCCAGTTCGGCCTGGGCTTGCGCATCGCGCAGAGTCGGCGGCTGCAACACTTGCAGGCCATTCTCTAGAGCCAGTTGCTTGACCGGGCTGGGCATCAGTTTCTGTCCACGACCGGCAGGGCGATCCGGCTGGGTATAGACCGCGACGATTTCATGAGGGCTGGCCAGCAGGGCCTTGAGGTGTTCAGCGGCAAATTCGGGGGTGCCGGCAAAGACGATGCGCAGTGGCTCAGTCATGGGAAGCTCTCAATTACAAAGCAATCGCAAAAAGAAAAAGGCTTGCCGCGGCAAGCCTTTGAAGAAGGGCATCAAGCGTTCTGGCGATGAATCTTTTCCAGTTTTTTCTTGATCCGGTCACGCTTGAGATTAGACAGGTAATCGACGAACAGCTTGCCGTTGAGGTGGTCGCATTCGTGCTGGATACACACCGCCAGCAGGCCTTCGGCGATCAGCTCGTAAGGCTTGCCGTCGCGGTCCAGGGCCTTGATCCTGACCTTCTGCGGACGGTCGACGTTTTCGTAGAAGCCCGGCACCGAAAGGCAGCCTTCCTGGTACTGCTCCATCTCGTCGGTCAGGGTTTCGAACTCGGGGTTGATGAACACCCGCGGCTCGCTGCGGTCTTCGGAGAGGTCCATTACAACGATGCGCTTGTGCACGTTGACCTGGGTCGCGGCGAGGCCGATGCCGGGCGCCTCATACATTGTTTCAAACATGTCATCGACCAACTGGCGCACTTCGTCGTCCACTACGGCCACCGGTTTGGCGATGGTGCGCAGGCGCGGGTCCGGAAATTCGAGAATGTTCAAAATGGCCATAAGCTTGATAAATGCACGTGTGAAGTAAGGTCGGGTGGCTGGCCTGGCGTGTCTTGGAATGCAGGCTACCGTTGTAAAACGTTGCTCCTTGAATCGGAGCGAGCCACGGGGGCTCTGGCGTTTTACGCGAACGCACATAATAAAGGGATTCACCGCATGAGGAAATCACTACTCGCCCTGCTGCTCCTGGCCTCGGCCGGTATCGCGCACGGGCAAGTGCAACTTCGGGAAGGTTTTCCGCAGCAATACACAGTGGTTCCAGGGGATACGCTGTGGGACATTTCCGGTAAATACCTGCGCGAACCCTGGAAATGGCCCGAGCTGTGGCAGGCCAACCCGCAGATCGAAAACCCGCACCTGATCTACCCCGGCGACACCCTGTCGCTGATCTACGTCAACGGCCAGCCGCGGCTGACCCTCAATCGCGGGGCCTCGCGCGGCACCATCAAGCTGTCGCCGCGAATCCGCAGCTCGCCGGTGGCAGACGCCATTCCGAGCATCCCGCTCCAGGCCATCAACAGCTTCCTGCTGAGCAACCGCATCGTCGACACGGCGGAGGATTTCAACAAGGCGCCCTACGTCGTCGCAGGCGATGCCGAACGAGTGCTCAGCGGCACCGGCGACCGGATCTTCGCCCGCGGCACCTTCGATGCGAGCCAGTCGGCCTACGGCATCTTCCGCCAGGGCAAGGTCTACACCGACCCCGAGACCAAGGAATTTCTCGGGATCAACGCCGACGACATCGGCAGCGGCGAGATCGTCGCCACCGAAGGCGACGTCACCACCCTGGCCCTGCAGCGCACCACGCAGGAGGTGCGCCTCGGCGATCGGCTGTTCAGCGGTGAAGAACGCTCGATCAATTCGACCTTCATGCCCAGCGCGCCAAAATCGGACATCAACGGGTTGATCCTCGATGTGCCCCGGGGCGTGACCCAGATCGGCGCGATGGACGTGGTCACCCTGAACAAGGGGCGCCGTGACGGATTGGCCGAAGGCAACGTTCTGGCGGTCATGAAGACCGGTGAAACAGTGCGCGACCGCATCACCGGCGCCCCGGTGAAGATTCCCGACGAACGCGCCGGCCTGCTGATGGTGTTCCGCACCTACGACAAGCTCAGTTATGGCCTGGTGCTGTACGCCTCGCGCTCGCTGGCAATCCTCGACAAGGTGCGCAATCCGTAACGGGTCTCACAAGTTACCAACAGAGTTATCCACAACTTGTTCCCGTTTCTACGGGGCTTATGACGATCAAGGATTGATCACATGCCATTGCCTGAATCCGCTTCGGTTCCGCCCGCGGAACTAGAGGCCCGTCTGCGCTTGCATCGCTTGCCGGAACTGGGACCCAAACGTTTCATGACCCTCATGGAAGCCTTCGGCTCGGCCTCCAAAGCCATCAGCGCCCCGCCCAGCGCATGGCGAGCGCTGGGGTTGCCGGCGCAGTGCGCCGAGGCCCGACGCGCGCCGGAAATACGTGATGGCGCGGCCCGTGCATTAGCCTGGCTAGAGGGTCCGGCCCACTGTCTATTGATGTGGGACCAGCCCGACTACCCGGCGTTGCTGGCGCAGATCTGCGACGCGCCGCCGCTTCTGTTCGTTGCCGGCGACACCTCGATTCTGGAGAAACCGCAATTGGCGATGGTCGGCAGTCGTCGCGCCTCGCGTCCCGGCATGGACACCGCGGCGGCATTTTCCCGGAGCCTGGCCGGAGCTGGATTTGTCATCACCAGCGGTCTGGCCTTGGGTATCGATGCGGCCGCGCATCAAGCTGCGCTGGATGTCGGCGGGCAGACAATCGGTGTGCTGGGCACGGGCCTGGAAAATTTTTATCCACAGCGCAATCGGCGGCTGGCGGAAGCGATGATCGCCCAGGGCAGCGCGGTGCTGTCGGAGTTCCCCCTGGACGCGCCACCCCACGCCAGCAACTTCCCGCGCCGCAATCGGATTATCAGCGGTTTGTCCCTTGGCGTGCTGGTGGTCGAGGCCAGCGTCGCCAGTGGCTCGCTGATCACCGCGCGCCTGGCGGCGGAACAGGGTCGTGAGGTGTATGCCATTCCGGGGTCGATTCACCATCCCGGCGCCCGGGGCTGCCATCAACTGATCCGTGACGGCGCGGCGCTGGTGGAAACCGTGGAGCACATCCTCGAAGCGCTACGCGGTTGGCAACGCTTACCCTTCGCCGCCGAACCTGTCCCCGTGACGCATCCGCTGTTGCGCCTGCTGCACGCCGCGCCGCAGACCAGCGAAGCACTGGCCGACGCCAGCGGCTGGGGCTTGTCCAAGGTCCTGGCGGCACTGACCGACCTGGAAATGGACGGAAGGGCTGCGTGCGAGTATGGACGCTGGTTTGCTCGCTAGGTTTTATGAGGAAGATCGGTAAACTGCGCACAGCCTTATTTGCGTTGCGGAGAATCTTTCATGGTCAACAGTTGGCGTGTGCAACAAGCCGCGCGAGAAATTCGCGCCGGGGCGGTGATTGCCTATCCAACCGAAGCGGTCTGGGGCCTGGGTTGCGACCCGTGGAACGAAGATGCGGTGGAGCGTCTGTTGGCGATCAAGTCCCGACTGCCCGACAAGGGCCTGATACTGGTGGCCGACAACATCCACCAGTTCGATTTCCTGTTCGAGGATTTCCCCGAGACCTGGATGGATCGCATGGCCAGCACTTGGCCTGGGCCGAACACCTGGCTGGTCCCGCACCAGAACCTGTTGCCGGAATGGATTACCGGCGTGCACGACACCGTCGCGCTACGGGTCAGCGATCATCCGATCGTGCGCGACCTGTGTTCGCTGGTCGGCCCGCTTGTCTCCACCTCGGCCAACCCCCAGGGGCGCCCGGCGGCACGCACGCGGATCCGCGTGGAGCAGTATTTCCGCGGGCAGATCGACCTGGTGCTCGGCGGCAACCTGGGCGGGCGTCGGAACCCGAGCGTGATCCGTGACCTGGCGACCGGCAAGGTGGTGCGGCCGGACTGATTCCGCCCACACATTCTGCGCCTTGCGTAAAACCACTGTGGGAGCGAGCTTGCTCGCGATGGCGTCAGGTCAGCTGGCAATGATGTTGGCTGATCCACCGCTATCGCGAGCAAGCTCGCTCCCACAGGTTTTGCGCGAACCCTTGGGTATCAATCTCAGGGCAGCAGAATGGTCGACCCCGTCGTGCGCCGCGCCGACAACTCGGTATGGGCCTTGGCCGCTTCCGCCAGCGGATAACGCTGGTTGATATCCACGGTAAGCTTGCCGCTGGCGATCATGGCGAATAGCTCATCGGCCATGTGTTGGAGGTTTTCGGCGTTGTTGGCGTAGGTCGCCAGAGTCGGGCGGGTGACGTACAGCGAGCCCTTGGCCGAGAGAATCCCCAGGTTCACGCCCTCCACCGCGCCGGAGGCATTGCCGAAGCTCACCACCAGGCCACGGGGAGCCGTGCAATCCAGGGAGGTCAGCCAGGTGTCCTTGCCGACGCCGTCGTACACCACCGGGACCTTCTTGCCGTCAGTCAATTCCAGTACACGCTGTACGACGTTTTCCTTGCTGTAGTCGATCACTTCCCAGGCGCCGTGGGCTTTTGCGATAGCGGCTTTTTCCGCTGAGCTGACGGTGCCGATCAGCTTCACGCCCAGGGCCTTGGCCCATTGGCAGGCCAGCGAGCCCACGCCACCGGCGGCGGCATGGAACAGGATGGTTTCGCCGCCCTTGAGCTCGTAGGACTGGCGCAGCAGGTATTGCACGGTCAGGCCCTTGAGCATCACCCCGGCGGCCTGTTCGAAACTGATGGATTCGGGCAAGTGGACCAGATTGGCCTCGGGCAACACATGCACATCGCTGTAGGCCCCCAGCGGACCGCTGCCATAGGCCACGCGGTCACCGACCTTGAAGCGCGTGACGTCCGCGCCGACGGCCTCGACCACGCCGGCACCCTCAGCACCGAGTCCCGATGGCAGCGCCGGTGGCGGGTAAAGCCCGCTGCGATAATAGGTGTCGATGAAGTTCAGGCCGATCGCCTTGTTGCTGACGCGAACCTGCTGCGGACCGGGCTCGGCCGGCTGGTATTCGACGTACTCAAGCACGTCCGGGCCGCCGTGGGCGCTGAACTGGATACGTTTGGCCATCTTCGCTCTCTCCTTATCGTGGGACTTTTTACCAAGCCTGCTATCGGACTCCTAAGCTTGATCTCCGTCAACTGTGGCGTGGGCGGATGCGGTGTTATCCTGTGCGCCCATTTGCCGGCGGCCCTTGTACGCCGCGCAGCGTAGCCCTGATCAAGGTGATGTCATGACTACTCGCACCGAGGCCGTGAAAGCCTATCTGCTCGACCTGCAAGACCGCATCTGCGCCGCCCTGGAAACCGAGGACGGTGGCACTCGCTTCGTCGAGGACGCCTGGACCCGACCTGCCGGCGGTGGCGGGCGCACCCGAGTGATTGAAAACGGTACGGTCATCGAGAAGGGCGGCGTCAACTTTTCCCACGTCTTTGGCAGCGGTCTCCCACCCTCGGCCAGCGCCCACCGGCCGGAGCTGGCCGGGCGCGGCTTCGAGGCCCTGGGTGTGTCGCTGGTGATCCACCCGCACAATCCCCACGTGCCTACGTCCCACGCCAACGTACGCTTTTTCATCGCCGAAAAAGAAGGCGAAGAGCCGGTCTGGTGGTTTGGCGGCGGTTTCGACCTGACCCCTTACTACGGCGTGGAAGAAGATTGCGTGCATTGGCACCGCGTCGCCCAGCAAGCCTGCGAGCCCTTCGGCCCGGAGGTCTATTCGCGCTACAAGGCCTGGTGCGACAGCTATTTCCACATCAAGCATCGCAACGAACCGCGCGGCATCGGCGGTCTGTTTTTTGATGACCTGAACGAATGGGACTTCGATACCAGCTTCGCCTTCATGCGCGCCATCGGCGATGCCTACATCGATGCCTACCTGCCTATCGTGCGACGCCGCAAGCACGACCCGTTTACCGCCGCGCAACGACAATTCCAGGAGTTCCGCCGTGGGCGCTACGTGGAATTCAACCTGGTCTATGACCGTGGCACCCTGTTCGGCCTGCAATCGGGCGGGCGTACCGAGTCGATCCTGATGTCGCTGCCACCGCAGGTCCGCTGGAGCTACGACTGGAAAGCCGAGCCGGGCAGCGAAGAGGCGCGGCTGACCGATTATTTCCTGCAGGATCGCGATTGGCTGGCTACGGCCTGAACGGGGAAAGTCCATGGATCACTACGTTGTAATGGGTAACCCGATCGGCCACAGCAAGTCGCCGTTGATCCATCGCCTGTTCGCTGAGCAGACCGGGCAAGCGTTGGACTACACCACGCTGCTGGCGCCACTGGAGGACTTCGCCGCTTGCGCCCGGGAATTTTTCCGTGAGGGGCGTGGGGCAAATGTCACCGTGCCGTTCAAGGAGGACGCCTTTCGCCTGGCTGACAGCCTGACCGAACGGGCGCAACGGGCCGGGGCGGTCAACACCTTGAGCAAACAGGCCGACGGCCGCCTGCTGGGCGACAACACCGACGGCGCCGGGCTCGTTCGGGACCTGACCGTCAACGCCGGTTTCAGCCTCAAGGGCAAGCGCATCCTGCTGCTGGGCGCCGGCGGCGCGGTACGGGGCGCCTTGGAGCCGTTGCTGGCGGAAGCGCCGTCGTCGGTGATCATTGCCAATCGCACGGTGGAAAAAGCTGAATTGCTGGCTGAGCTGTTCGCCGACCTGGGTCCGGTCTCGGCCAGCGGTTTCGACTGGTTGCGCGAGCCGGTGGACCTGATCATCAATGCCACATCCGCCAGCCTGTCAGGCGAAGTACCGCCGATTGCCGGAAGTCTGATCGAGCCAGGCAAGACATTCTGCTACGACATGATGTATGGCAAGGAGCCGACGTCGTTCTGCCGCTGGGCCGAAGAACACGGCGCGGCGGTGGTGATGGATGGCCTGGGCATGCTCGCCGAACAGGCGGGCGAAGCGTTTTTCCTGTGGCGTGGCGTACGTCCGGACACCGCCCCGGTGCTGGCGGAGTTGCGCCGTCAACTCGCTGCGGTCAATCCCTGAAGAGGATCGGGCATTTCTCCGGTCCTTCCAGCTTCAACAACTCCTCCACCACCGGCGGCCTTGCCCCACGCAAAGTCAGGCTGCGCCCCTGGCTGCGCAGGCGCCGGGCTTCCTGGTGGAGCATTTCGACGCCGGAGTAATCGATGAAGTTGATCTGCTGGGCGTCGATGATCACCTGCTGGGCGGGCATGCGTTGCAGGCGCACTTGCAAATAATGGCTGGCGCCGAAAAAGATCGAGCCGCCCACCCGCAAGACGTCCGCCTCACCTTCCCGGAAATGCTGCACCCGCGGTTGCGAAGTGCGCTTGAGATAGAAAAACAGCGAAGCCAACACGCCAGCGTAGATAGCCGCTTGCAGTTCAAGCAGCAGCGTGGCCAGGCAGGTGAGCCCCATCACCAGGAATTCGGAACGACTCACACGGTACAGCGCCCGGATACCCCGATGGTCCACCAGGCCCCAGGCGATCAGCAGAATACTGCCGGCCATGGCGGGAATGGGAATGTGCGCGATCAGTGTCGCGCCGGCAACCGCGAACAGCGCCACCCACAACGCCGAAAACACTCCGGCCAGGGGCGAACAGGCACCCGCTTCATAGCTGAGACCGGAACGGGTAAAGGAGCCGGCTGACAGCGATCCGGCGAAAAATCCTCCGACGATATTGGAAAGCCCCTGCGCCCTGACTTCCTGATTCGCATCGAGCAGTTGCCCGGAACGGACCGACAACGAGCGGGCGATGGACAGGCTGGTCACCAGCCCGAGCATGCCCACCGCAACGGCACCGGGCAGCAGCCTTAGGATCAACTCAAGGTCCAGCGACAGCGGCGTGAACGGCGGCAGGCGTCCGACAAAGGCGCTGACCAACGCCACATGCCCGAACATCGCGGGCCACGCCCAGACCAACAGGCTGCCAAGGGCCAGCGTAATCAATAAGGTTGGCCAGCGCGGCAGCAATCGTTTGAGGACGATCCCCACCGCCAGCGTCCCCAAACCCAGCAGCAGCGAAGGTTTATCCACAGCCCCGATATGGCTGGCAAGCATAAGCAAACTCTTCAATGCCGTGGCTTCGTTCGGCAGGTCCAGGCCCAGCAGGTTCGGCAATTGCCCGAGGGCAATAACCACCGCTGCGCCCAAGGTGAAACCCAGCACCACCGAGTGGGAGACGAAATTGACCAGCGCACCGAAACGCAACAGCCCGAGCAGCCACTGGAAAATACCTGCCAGCACCGTCAGCAAGAGGATGAGCGTGATGTAGTCCTGGGTGGCAGGCACCGCCAATGGGCTGACAGTGGCGTAGAGGACAATGGAGATTGCCGCCGTAGGACCACAGATCAAATGCCAGGACGACCCCCATAGGCAGGCGATCAGCACCGGCACGATTGCCGCGTACAAGCCGTATTCCGGCGGCAGGCCGGCAATCAGTGCGTAGGCAATGGACTGCGGTAACGCGAGAATCGCGCCGCTGAGGCCGACGATCAGGTCACGGCCGACGCTGGCGCGGGTCTGCCGGGGCAGCCAACTGAGGAACGGAAACAGCGAATGGCGCGTGGGGATTGCCATGGAGCCTCAAAGGATGGGTTTGGAAGCAAGGGTATCAGGACAAGGCACCGTTCTCCCTGTGGCGAGGGGATTTATCCCCGCTGGGTTGCGGAGCGACCCCGGACAGTTCAACACCATTGTCCTGACACACCGAGGCGATACATGGGGGTCGCTTCGCAACCCAGCGGGGATAAATCCCCTCGCCACAAGAGCCGCTCCCACACCATTATGCCTAGAGTTTGGCCTTGACCGCCGCCAACGCGTCCTTGCCATCCATGGTCTTCACGCCGTCCAGCCATTTGTCCAGCACCGCCGGGTTGGCCTTGATCCAGGCCTTGGCCGCTTCGGCGTTGCTGACCTTCTTGTTCACCACTTCGGCCATGATGCTGTTTTCCATTTCCTGGGTGAAGCTCAGGTTGGTCAGCAGCTTCCCGACGTTCGGGCAGGCCTGTGCATAACCCTTGCGCGTCAGCGTATAAACGCTGCCAGTATCGCCAAAGTACTTCTCGCCGCCCTTGAGGTAATGCATTTTC
Source organism: Pseudomonas sp. D1-1 (assembly GCF_051132225.1). NCBI lineage: Bacteria > Pseudomonadati > Pseudomonadota > Gammaproteobacteria > Pseudomonadales > Pseudomonadaceae > Pseudomonas > Pseudomonas sp. D1-1. The sequence goes on from NZ_CP071676.1 coordinate 5,841,682, forward strand.
AGTTGCACGTTCATCGGGTGTGGGGTCCAGCCGAGGAACGTCACGAATTTCTGCTTCTTCACGGCCCGGGAGACTTCCGCCAGCATTGCCTGCTCGCTGGACTCCACCAGTTTCCATTCGCCCATGCCGAAATCGTTGGTCTTGATGATTTCTTTCAGCGAAAGGTTGGCCGGGGCGCCGGAACCGATGCCGTAGATCTTCTTGTCGAACTTGTCGGCGAACTTGTTCAGGTCGGCGAAGTTATGCACACCGGCATCCCAGACGTAGTCCGGCACCGCCAGGGTGAATTCGGTGCCGTCCAGGTTCTTCGCCAACTGCGTGACATCGCCATTGGCGACGAACTTGTCATAGAACCCTTGCTGCGCCGGCATCCAGTTACCCAGGAAAACATCAACCTGGCCATCCTTCAGGCCACCGAACGTGATCGGTACCGCCAAGGTGTCGACCTTGGCCTTGTAACCCATGCCCTCAAGCAGGAAACCGGCGACGGCGTTGGTCGCGGCGATATCGCTCCAGCCCGGATCGGCCATCTTCACGGTCTCGCAACTCTGCTCGGCCCACGCCGAAACACTGCTCAACGCCAACAGCCCGGCGGTCAGTACTGTGGATAACTTTTGCATGCGCTTCCCCTTACGTTATTGGTCTATTGGCAGGGTTGTGGATAACGGGCCTTGCGCTCCAGATCGTCGAGGTCGATGTGGTTGCGCATGTATTGCTGGCTGGCATCGACCAGCGGCTGGTGATCCCAGCTCTTGAGTTTGCCCAGGGTCAACGCCTGGGCAACGAAACGACGGCGTCGCTGGCTGGCGAGCACCTGTTGGTGAATGGCTGGAATATCCCATTTGGCCCGCGCTTCGGCGAGAAAATCGTTGAACAGCGCCTGATGCTCAGGCGACTGACTGAGATCCGCCACCTCCTGAGGATCATTACGCAGGTCGAACAACAGGCACGGGTCATCTTCGCTGTAGATGAATTTCCACGGGCCGCGACGGATCATCATCAACGGGCTGACGGTGCCTTCGGCCATGTATTCACCGAAGACTTCATCGTGCCCGCCCTGCCCTTGCAGATGCGGAACCAGCGAACGCCCATCCAGCGGCAAGCCTGGTTCCAGGGTGCCGCCGGCCAGTTCGACCAGGGTCGGCAGCAGGTCGGCGGTGGACACCGCCGCGCCGACGCGGCCGCTGGCAAACTGGCCTGGGGCGCTGATCAGCAGCGGCACGCGAGCGGCCATTTCAAACCAGTGCATTTTGTACCAGAGGCCTTTTTCGCCGAGCATGTCTCCATGATCGCCAGAGAACACGATGATGGTGTCGTCGAGCAACCCGGTGTCTTCCAAGGTCTGCAGCAACTTGCCGACATTGCTGTCGATGTAGCTGCACGCGCCGAAGTAGGCGCGGCGAGCATCACGGATCTTATCCACAGGCAGCGGCTTGCCCCACAGATCATAGACTTTCAACAGGCGTTGGGAATGTGGATCAAGCTCTGTCTGATCCGGGGTGTAGGGCAGCGGGATGTCCTTGTCGTCATACAGATCCCAGAATGTCTTGGGAATCGTGTACGGATCGTGTGGGTGTGTCATGGATACGGTGAGGCAAAACGGCTGGTCGCCGTCCTCGCGGATGTGGTCGAACAGGTACTGCTGGGCCTTGAACACCACCTCTTCATCAAAATCCAGCTGATTGGTGCGCACGCACGGTCCGGCCTGCAGCACCGACGACATGTTGTGATACCAGCTTGGCCGCACATCCGGCTCGTCCCAGTTCACGGCCCAGCCGTAGTCCGCTGGATAAATGTCGCTGGTCAGGCGCTCTTCGTAACCGTGCAATTGGTCCGGCCCGCAAAAATGCATCTTGCCGGACAGCGCCGTGCGATAGCCGAGACGGCGCAGGTAATGGGCATAAGTTGGAACGTCCGCCGGAAAATCCGCCGCGTTGTCATAGGCGCCGATCTTGCTCGGCAACTGACCGCTCACCAGCGTAAAGCGTGACGGCGCACAGAGCGGGCTGTTGCAGTACGCGGCATCGAATACCACGCCGTGGTCGGCCAGGCGTGACAGGTTGGGCAGCTTGATGGGCGACGGACCGTAGATCGGCAACATTGGCGCGGCCATCTGATCGGCCATGATGAAAAGAATGTTCTTGCGCTTCATGTATTCGCGGCATTCCATAGTGAACGGTTATGCGATATTGCTGCGAACGAGCATGTAGCCCATGCTGGTTGGGGTAAAGCCCATGCAAGATAATGACTAGGATAAGCTGAGCTTATGTATGACGCCTTGGGTGACCTGTCCCTGGATCTCTTCCGCGCCTTCGAATCAGCGGCTCGCCAGCAAAGTTTTACTGCGGCAGCGATTGAACTGGGCACGACCCAACCCGCCATCAGCCAACAGATCAAACGGCTGGAAGAGCAGCTCGGTACGCGCCTGTTTGATCGCATCTATCGCGGCATCGAATTGACCGAGGCCGGCGCGATCCTGTTCGAGCAGGTCCAGGCCGGCTTGCAGAGCATCGATGCGGGGCTGAACGCGATCACGGCCCAGCACCAGCATGAAGTGCTACAAGTCGCGACGGATTTCGCTTTCGCCGCCTATTGGCTGATGCCGCGACTGCATCGGTTCCACGCGGCAAATCCGCAGGTGGATGTGAGCCTGGTGACCAGCGAGCGCAACCACAACATGCTGCGCACCGATATCGATGTTGCGGTGCTATTTGGCGACGGTCGCTTCAAACAGGGCGAAAGTCGTTGGCTTTTCAGCGAAGAAGTCTTTCCTGTATGCAGCCCACTGCTGCTCAAGGACCGCCCCCAACCCCTGCCCGCCCACGCCCTCGCGGAATTCCCGCTGCTGCATTTGCGCGGCGGCAACAGCAGCGCCTGGTTCGACTGGAGCGGCGTTTTTCGTGAACTGGGCATCACCTCGCCACCGGCGCCGGGCCAACTGCGCTTCGACAACTACACCCTGCTCATCCAGGCGGCGATTGGCGGCCAAGGCGTCGCTATCGGTTGGCGGCACCTTGTGGATAACTTGCTGGCGCAAGGGTTGCTGTGCCGACCGATCGCCGAAACGGTGCTTTCCCGGTTGGGGTATTACGTGGTCTTGCCCCAACGCAAGCGCCGGGGTGTGCTGATCAAGCTGTTCGTGGATTGGCTGATGGAAGAACAGGCCAATAGTGCGGAGTCGCTTACAGGGTTGCCGCTGCCTTCGATTGCGGTTTGAGGCTCGTGCTCCATCAACCAGGCAATTCCGGGGACCGCTACGCGGCCCAGCGGGAGCAAGCTCCCTCGCCACGGGATGAGCACGCCTTTAGAGGGCGGGCACAAAACTCACATGCTCGCCCACATGCAGGTTCGAGCGCAGTTCATCGACAATGCCCACGGCCACCCGATTGAGGCGCTCCAGGGACTCGGCCATTCCGGACTCCAGGCTGGTGCTGACCTGGCTGAAATGCTCGATGCTCAAGCCCGGCGCGGCGTAGGGCGCGTTGACCAGGGTCCACTGCAAGGCGCTGTTTTTCAGGGCGTCGAGGATTTCCTCGGCGGCATGGCGCTGCAAGTCATCTTCGGCTTCCTGCTCATCGAGGGCAGCGAAATCGCCCACCAGGAACAGCCGGGGGATATTGACCGCCTGCATGCCTGCAATCAGCGCATCCACGGCCAGGACCTGCTCCACCGGGCCGGGAATGAGCGTGCGCTCTACTTGCTCGCTGTTCATTGGCAGCCCCGGTGCGTTCAACAGGCACACCACGGCAGTGGCGCCGGCAACGCTCTGCTTGACCCGTTCGGGGTCGAACAGGTCGCCGGTCTTGGTCCGCAGGCCCGGGCGTGGCGCCAAGGCCGTAAGATCATCGAGGATGGCGATGACTTCGTGCTGGCGTCGCAACAGCTCAGCCATCAACGCACTTCCGAGGCTGCTCATGGCACCATAGAGCACCACTTTGATGACCGGGGTTTCGGCGTTTCTCATGGCTGGTATTCCTTTTTTCCCGCGTGTAAAGGCTCTGACCCGTGGTTAACCGCGAGGGTTCGGCTGGTCTTTCGAGGAGTGACAGATGCAACGGATCAAGGGCTATCACGCCCATGTTTATTTCGACGCCGGCACCATCGATCAGGCGCGGGCCTTGTGTGAGCAAGCGGCGCAGCTGTTCCCGCTGAAGATGGGCCGGGTTCACCAACGGCCGGTCGGCCCGCACCCGGACTGGAGCTGCCAGCTGGCATTCGATCCGCAGTACATCGGCGTGGTCCTGCCGTGGTTGGCGCTCAATCGCAACGGGCTGGTGATATTCCTGCACCCGGACACTGGTGATGATCTGGCCGATCACACCGATCATGCGATCTGGATGGGCGCGGTACGACCGTTGAATCTTTCGGCGTTCGAATCAACAAGCTGATTGCCTTTTGTGGCGAGGGGATTTATCCCCGCTGGCCTGCGAAGCAGGCCCAAAAAGATAGAGCGCATTTTCCCGACATTGCGCGATGACGGACTCTAGGGTCGCTCCCGCGCCCCAGCGGGGATAAATCCCCTCGCCACAAAGTAACTTCGTGCGTTTGGTCATACGCTCGGCTTGCGAAAGGCTGCTGAAAGCTTGCGCGATTAGGATCGCCTCACCTACCGGCAAAAGACCGGTGGCCAGAAACGAGCTTTCGAATGCTCGTGCGGCCTTTTTAACAACAACAATGGTGATTCTGATGTCCGCTGCTACCCGTCCCGTTGCATCCCCTCCATCCGTCCGTCCCGAGCCCTGCATCCTGCGCTGACCGTTCCGGTTCGCCTTTGCCCGCCGCGCCACGCCTGGAGTATTTCCCATGCTGACTTTCCTTGGCTTCGCCATGGTCATCACGTTCATGTTCCTGATCATGACCAAGCGCCTGTCTGCGCTGATCGCCCTGATCATTATTCCGATCCTGTTCGCGCTGTTCGGTGGCTTTGCGCCGAAGATCGGCCCGATGATGCTCGAAGGCATCACCAAGCTTGCCCCGACCGGGGTGATGCTGATGTTTGCGATTCTCTATTTCGCCCTGATGATCGACTCCGGCCTGTTCGACCCGGCCGTGCGCAAGATCCTCAAGATGGTCAAGGGCGACCCCCTGAAAGTTTCGGTCGGCACCGCCGTTCTGGCGCTCGTCGTTTCCCTCGATGGTGACGGCGCGACCACTTATATGATCTGCGTAGCCGCCATGCTGCCGCTCTACAGCCGTATCGGCATGAGCCCGCAGATCATGGCGGGCCTGATCATCCTCGCCGGCGGCGTGATGAACATGACCCCTTGGGGCGGGCCAACCGCTCGGGCGGCCAGTGCGCTGCATGTGGATCCGTCGGACATCTTCGTCCCGATGATCCCGGCGATGCTGGCCGGCGTCGTGGCGATCCTGGCGATTGCCTACATGTACGGCAAACGCGAGCGTGCGCGCCTGGGTGAGCTGCACCTGGCCGGTGACGACATGGACCACAGCGAAATCAGCGTCTCGCAGTTCCCGGACGCCCGCCGTCCGAAGCTGATCTGGTTCAACGGCGCGCTGACCCTGGCCCTGATGTGCACGCTGATTGCCGGCCTGTTGCCGTTGCCGGTGCTGTTCATGGTGGCCTTCAGTATCGCGATGATCGTCAACTATCCATGCCTGCAACAACAGAAAGACCGCGTCGCGGCTCACGCCGGCAGCGTGTTGGCGGTGGTCGGGCTGATCTTCGCGGCGGGTATCTTCACTGGCATTCTGTCGGGCACAGGTATGGTCGATGCCATGTCCAAGAGCCTGCTGGCAGTGATCCCGGACTTCCTCGGTCCTTACCTCGCGGTCATCACTGCGCTGGTGAGCATGCCGTTCACTTTCTTCATGTCGAACGATGCATTTTATTACGGGGTGTTACCAGTTTTGGCCGAAGCAGCCAGCCATTACGGCATCACTGGCGTCGAAATGGCCCGTGCCTCGATCGTCGGCCAGCCCGTTCACCTGCTGAGCCCGCTGGTTCCGTCGACTTATCTGCTGGTGGCCCTGGCCGGGATCGAATTCGGCGATCACCAACGCTTCACCTTGAAGTGGGCAGTACTGGTTTGCCTGTGCATAATGTTCGCCGCCTTGCTGATGGGGATTTTTCCGCTATTCAGCACTCTATAAAAGCAACGCCCGCCGCGTCGCCCCTGTCGGTTAACCGAAGGCGCGGCGCGGCCTAACACTCGCTCAAAGGAACTCACATGGAATGGCTGACCAACCCGGAAATATGGGTTGCCTTCTTTACCCTGACCGCCCTGGAAATCGTCCTGGGTATCGATAACATCATCATGATCTCGATCCTGGTCAGCCGCATGCCCAAGCACATGCAGGCACGCACCCGGATCTTCGGCCTGGCGCTGGCGATGATCACGCGGATCCTGTTGTTGCTGTCCATCACCTGGGTGATGCGCCTGACCGCCGATCTGTTCGAAGTATTCGGCCAAGGCATCTCCGGCCGCGACCTGATCCTGTTCTTTGGTGGCCTGTTCCTGCTGTGGAAAAGCTCTCAGGAGATGTACCACGCGCTGGAAGGCGAAGAGGAAAACAGCGACGAGCCTTCGGTCAAGGGCGGCAACTTCATCTACACCATCATCCAGATCGCGATCATCGACATCGTGTTCTCCCTGGACTCGGTCATCACCGCGGTCGGCATGGTCTCCCATGTACCGGTCATGGTTGCCGCGATCATCGTCGCCGTACTGGTGATGATGCTGGCTTCGGGCACCATCAGCACGTTCATCGACAAGCACCCGTCGCTGAAGATGCTGGCGCTGTCGTTCCTGCTGGTGGTCGGTACCGTACTGATCGCCGAATCGTTCGATGTGCATGTGCCTAAAGGCTACGTCTATTTCGCCATGGCGTTCTCGCTGGCGGTGGAAGCGATCAATATCAAGATGCGTACCGCGATGGCACGCAAGCGCAAGCAGCAGGATCCGGTGAAACTGCGCAAGGATGTTCCGGGTCAGTAAAGATGCAGGGCAATGAACGAAGGGGCTCTTGAGAGCCCCTTTTTTCATGTCTGCAGGAAGCAGCCGGATGCAATACCTGTGGGAGCGAGCTTGCTCGCGATAGCGGCCTGACAGTCGAAGAAAATGTTGGATGTTATGGCCTCATCGCGAGCAAGCTCGCTCCCACAGGGGTGTGGGTGTTTTCGAGGAAGTATTTCATGACAGTTTTGTTTCAAAGCCATCTTCAGCTATGCAATGCTGGCGTCCGAACCATTCGCCAACTACAGCTTAAGTACCAGTAGAACGATGTGGCATCGTCAATTTGTTCCTTTGGGACGCTAACAGGGGGCTTCTCATGCTGACCCTGCTGAATCTGCTCTCCGCCGTGGCCTTGCTGATCTGGGGCACGCACATCGTCCGTACCGGCATTCTGCGGGTCTATGGCTCGAACCTGCGTCACGTCATCAGCCAGAACATGTCCCGGCGCTGGTTGGCTTTCATCGCCGGGATCATGGTCACCGCCATGGTCCAGAGCAGCAACGCCACGGCCATGCTCGTCACCTCTTTTGTCGGCCAGGGCCTGATGTCGCTGACGCCCGCCCTGGCGACCATGCTTGGCGCCGACGTCGGCACCGCGCTGATGGCACGGGTGCTGACCCTCGACCTGTCGTGGCTGTCACCGTTGCTGATTTTCCTCGGGGTGATTTTTTTCCTGTCGCGCAAACAGACGCGCGTCGGGCAGATGGGCCGGGTCGCCATCGGCCTGGGCCTGATCATCCTGGCCCTGCAACTGATCGTCGAAGCCGCTGCGCCCATCACCCAGGCCCAGGGCGTGAAGGTGATTTTCGCCTCACTGACCGGCGATATCCTGCTCGATGCGCTGGTCGGCGCGCTGTTCGCCATGATTTCCTATTCCAGCCTCGCCGCCGTGCTGCTGACCGCGACACTGGCCGGCGCGGCGGTGATCAGTTTGCCAGTGGCTATCGGCCTGGTGATCGGCGCCAATATCGGCAGCGGCATCCTGGCGTTTCTCAGCACCAGCATGCAGAACGCCGCCGGACGCCAGGTGGCACTCGGCAGCCTGCTGTACAAGCTGATTGGCCTGTTGCTGATCATTCCGGTACTCGATCCGCTGGTGGGCTGGCTGGACAGCCTGGATTTCAGCCACCAGGAAACCGTCATCGGTTTTCATCTGCTCTACAACACCGTGCGTTGCCTGGTATTGCTGCCTAGCGTCGGGCCGATGGGCCGGCTCTGCGCGTGGCTGCTGCCGGAGCGCCCGGACACCAACGGCACGGCCAAGCCCCGGCACCTCGACCCCACCGCCCTGGCGACCCCGAGCCTGGCCCTGGCGAACGCGGCCCGGGAAACCTTGCGCATCGGCGACCTGATCGAAAACATGCTCGAAGCCATGCTCGGCGTACTGCGCGGCGAGCAGACGGCGATTACTCAGCAAGTGCGCGCCATGAGCGACGATGTCGAAGCACTGTGCAGCGCCATCAAGCTGTATATGGCGCAAATGCCCCGCGAGGACCTCAGCGAACAGGACAGCCGCCGCTGGGCGGAAATCATCGAGCTGGCGATCAATCTCAAGCTGGCCAGCGACCTCATCGAACGTATGCTGCGCAAGGTCCAGCAGCAGAAGACCTCGCAACGCCGGTCGTTTTCCGATGTGGGCCTGGAAGAACTGGCGGGGCTGCACAGTCATCTGCTGGCCAACCTGCGGCTGGGGTTGACGGTGTTCCTGAGTGCCGATCGGGAAAGCGCACGGCAGTTGCTGCGTGAGAAACGTCGCTTTCGCGCGCAGGAACGGCGGATGGCCCATGCCCATGTCAGCCGTCTGCAACGCAAGGTCGTGCAGAGCCTGGAGACCAGTTCCCTGCATCTTGAGCTGATCGCTGACATGCGGCGCCTGAATTCGCTGTTCTGCGGCAGCGCCTATGTGGTGCTGGAAACCTCGGAGATCGGCGCCCTTTCCGTCGATGAAATTTCCGACATCACCCATTCGCCGTGAACGACTGGCGTCCTGGTCAGTCATTAAAAGGGGCCGGGGCTCAAGCCCATCGCCAGCCAGACAACTCCGCGAAGTGGGAGCGAGCCTGCTCGCGATGAAGGCTGACCCGGCACCATGTATCTTCACTCAGCCGCCAGGAAGCCCGTTATGCGTTGTCTGCTGCTCGCCTTGCTTTTGTTCGGCTCACTCCCCGCCATTGCCCAGGATCGCTTTCAGGTCGAAGGCTATACGTTGCCTAACGGCCTGCAATTGTTGCTCAAACCCGGCACCGAACGCGGGCACGTGGCGATTCGGCTGGTGGTCGGCGTGGGGCTCGACGATTTCAGCTGCGCCGACAAGGAGCTGCCGCATCTGCTCGAACATCTTCTGTTCAGTGGGGTCGACGACAGCGGCGAAGGTGGCCTGGAGGAACGCATGCAGGCCCTGGGCGGCGAGTGGAACGCCTTTACCAGCAATGCCGATACAACGTTTGTCATCGAGGCACCGGCGCGCAATCAGCGCAAGGTCCTCGACCTGTTGCTGGCGCTGCTGACCCGCACCCGCATCGACGAAAAAGCCCTGGAGGCGGCCAAACGGGTGGTCGAGCGCGAGGACGGCGGTCACTACACCCATCTGCAACGCTGGCTCGACCGACAGGACCTGGGCCATAAAGCCAGCAATCAATTGGCCGTGGAACTGGGCTTGCGGTGCGCGGAACGGGCCGAGGTTGGTCACCTTACCCTGGCCCGGGTCGAGCAGGTGCGCAAGGCCTGGTATGCCTCCAACAATATGACGCTGATCGTCGTCGGCGATCTCGACCGGTTATTGCCGGCCTACCTGGAACGCAGTTTCGGCGAGCTCGAACCGGTCGAGCCCAGCGTCCACGAGCCGCTGCCGCAGATCCGCTACAGCGCGGTCACCAAACGCAACCTGACTCGCGGCCTGGCCGGCGATGGCGCCAAGCTTCATTGGCTGTTCCCGGAACCGGTGCTGGAACAGCAGCACGACGAAACCTTCGACCTGCTCAAGGATTATCTGGACTGGGCGCTTTATCGCCAGTTGCGCCTGGCCAACGGCCTGTCCTACGGCCCCTGGGTGGAGCGGGAAGTCTTTGGCGGTGTCGGTTTTCTCAGCCTGAACGCAGACCTGGCGCGCGAAGACCTGCCGAAAGCCGAGCAGGTGCTGGAACAATTGCGCGGCACGCTGCTCAAGGACGGCCTGGACCCCGAGAGCTTCGTGCGGATCAAACGCGCCGCTATCGCCCATCAGTCCTGGGCGGTGCAAGGCAACAGCGCGCTGGCCGACTATTACTGGGGCGCCTTGGGCGACTATGAGGATGGCCGCTTCGCCAATCCGGCCGCCCGCTTGCAGGCCGTCAGCCTGGAGCAGGCCAACCAGGCCCTGCGCGAACTTCTCAAGGATCCGGGTTACCTGCGGATCGAGAAGCCGTTGCTTGGTGATGACGAACTCGTTTGGGTGTTGGCTGGGTTGGTGGTGTTGCTGCTGGTGGGAATTGGCTGGCGATGGAAGCGCAGGGCGCGACCGCAGCCAGACTGATACACCTCGTGCGCGATGGGCAAACTCAAATCCCGTGGCGAGGGAGCTTGCTCCCGCTCGGCCGGTCCGACGTCTCGGGCGCAGCAGCCGCAAACCGGGCGATGCGGTTTACCAGGGGAAAATGCCGGGCCCGCTGCGCAGGCCAGCGGGAGCAAGCTCCCTCGCCACGAAAGATCACCGCGGCAGGCGTCGCGATCCTCGCCATGTCACCGTCCTGGCGATACTCTGTCAGGGATATTTCCCAAGACTTACTGTGAAACCGCCGATGCCGAACCTGACTCATTTAATCCAGCGCATCCTCGAACTGATGAAGCGCTATCCGGGGGTCATCGCGCTCGGCGGTTTCATTTCCGGGGTCGGCAGTTTCATGCTGGTGGATCGCCAGCAGGGTCTGGCGACCTGGATCGCGATCATGATGCTGGTGAGCTGGCTCTGGCTGATGTTGGAGAACAGCCTGACGCGGCTGTTCACGCGGATTTTCAAACGGGAAATACCCCAGCCGCTGCTGCGTTACGCCACGCAGATGATCCACCAGGAAAGCCTGTTCTTCGTCTTGCCGTTTTTTTTCATCACGACAACCTGGAACAGCAGCCAGCTGCTCTTTACCGGCTTGCTGGCGGCGTCGGCGCTGGTCTCGATCATCGATCCGCTGTACTACAAATGGCTGGCGCCCCGGCGTTGGGCGTTCCTGGCGTTGCACACGCTGACGCTGTTCGCCGCCCTGCTCACCGCGCTGCCGGTGATCCTGCACCTGACCACTGACCAGAGCTTCAAGCTGGCACTGGGCACCGCCATGCTGTTGTCGTTCCCGAGCCTGGCCTCGATCTTCCCGATCCGCACCGTGCGCAACGCCCTGGCGATTCTGTGCATCACCCTGGGCATCGGCGCCGCCGGCTGGGTGCTGCGCTCCTGGGTGCCACCCGCCACGCTCTGGATGACCGAAGTGGCAATCAGTACCCAGCTGGAAGACCGCACGCCTGGCGCCAGTCTCAAGGAAGTCAGCGCGGCCCAGATCCGTGGTAACGGCCTGTACGCCTACACCGCCATCAACGCACCGCGCGGGCTCGATGAGCGGATCTACCACGTCTGGCAGTTCAACGGCAAAGAGGTGGATCGCATCGCTCTGGACATCCATGGCGGACGCAAGGAAGGCTATCGCGCCTGGACCCACAAGCAGAACTTCCCGGACAACCCGACGGGAAAATGGCAAGTGCGGATACTCACCGAAAATGGCCAGATGATTGGTGTGTTGAGGTTCGAGGTGAAGGACTGAAGGGCCTGCGGACCTTATCGCGAGCAGGCTCGCTCCTACAGATCAGCCAAAGAACCAGTAGCAGACTCCGATGGCCGCTATCACCCCGGCCAGCTCGGCCAGCAGGGCGCAACCCACCGCGTGGCGGGCTCGCTGGATGCCCACGGCGCCGAAATACACCGCCAGCACGTAGAACGTGGTTTCGGTGCTGCCCTGAATAGTTGCCGCCACCAGGGCCGGGAAGCTGTCCACCCCGGAGGTCTTCATGGTTTCAATCAGCATCGCCCGGGCGGCGCTGCCGGAGAACGGCTTGACCATGGCGGTGGGCAAGGCATCGACAAAACGCGTGTCCAGGCCGGCCCACTGCACCAGATGGCGGATACCGTCCAGGCCGAAATCCAGCGCCCCCGATGCCCGCAGCACACCGACAGCGCAGAGCATCGCCACCAGATACGGCAGCAGCGTCTTGGCGACGTCGAATCCCTCTTTGGCGCCTTCGACAAAGGCTTCATACACTTTGACCTTGCGCAGCGCACCCACCACCAGGAACAGGATGATCAGGCTAAACAGCGTCAAGTTGCCGAGAATCGATGAGAGCCCCGCCAGCGCCGTGGCCGAGAGCGTCGCCAGCAACGCCATGAAACCACCCAACACCAGCGCGCCCGGGATCAGATAGGCCAGTACCACCGGATCCCACAAGCGCAGCCGTTGCATGAACGCCACGGACAACAGCCCCACCAGGGTCGAGGCGCTGGTGGCGAGCAGGATCGGCAGGAACACCAGGGTCGGGTCCGGCGCGCCTTGCTGGGCGCGGTACATGAAAATCGTTACCGGCAGCAGTGTCAGTGACGATGCGTTGAGCACCAGGAACAGGATCTGCGCGTTGCTGGCGATGGTCGGGCTGGGGTTGAGGTCTTGCAGGGCGCGCATGGCCTTCAAGCCGATCGGGGTGGCCGCGTTGTCCAGCCCCAGGCCGTTGGCCGCGAAGTTGAGGGTGATCAGGCCGATGGCCGGATGGCCAGCCGGGACTTCCGGCATCAGGCGCAGGAACAGCGGGCCGAGGGCTTTGGCCAGCCAATCGACAATGCCGGCTTTTTCCGCGATGCGCAGGAAGCCCAGCCACAGCGTCAAGGTGCCGAACAGCAGGACCATCACCTCCACCGACAGCTTGGCCATGGCAAAAATGCTTTCCACCATCGCCGCGAAAATGCCGGCGTTGCCGCCGACCAGCCACTGCACCAGCGCCGACACGGCTGCCACGATAAAGAAGCCAAGCCACAGGCCATTGAGCATCGGTAAGTCCCCCGGAAGATGCGGCGAATGATAGCGGGGCCGGCAGAAACGACAAACCCCGGATTTCTCCGGGGTCTGGTTGGCATCATCAAGTACCGCGATCTTCGCGAGCAGGCTCGCTCCCACATTGGACCTGTGCTGGCTGAGATATCTGCAACAACCCCAACCACCTGTGGGAGCGAGCCTGCTCGCGAAGGCGTTTTCAACGGCTGGAAGTTTCCCCCGCCGGCAGCGGCTCCTTGCTGCGCCAGTGCGGCAGGGAATTCCAGTAGCGCTGGCCCTTGGCATCGTCGTACATGCCCTCCCAGCGGGAGATGACCAGCACGGCCAAGGCGTTGCCGATGACGTTCAGCGCGGTACGGGCCATGTCCATGATGCGGTCGACACCGGCAATGAACGCCAGGCCTTCCAGCGGAATACCCACGCTGCCAAGTGTCGCCAGCAGAACCACGAAGGAGACGCCCGGCACGCCGGCGATGCCTTTGGAGGTGACCATCAGGGTCAGCACCAGCAGCAACTGCTGGCTGATCGACAGGTCGATGCCATACAACTGCGCGATGAAAATCGCCGCGATGCTCTGGTACAACGTCGAGCCATCGAGGTTGAACGAGTAACCGGTAGGAACCACGAAGCTGCAGATGGCTTTCGGCGCGCCGTACGCTTCCATCTTCTCGATCACGCGCGGCAGCACGGTTTCGGAACTGGCGGTGGAATAAGCCAGCACCAGCTCATCCTTGAAGATGCGCATCAGCTTGATCACCGAAAAGCCGAACAAGCGCGCGATCAGGCCCAGCACCACAAAAGCGAAGAAGGCGATGGCGACATAAACCAGGATCACCAGTTTCGCCAATGGCAGCAGAGAGGCGAAACCGAAGTTGGCGACAGTCACCGCGATCAGCGCGAACACGCCTATCGGGGCGTAATTCATGATCATGTGAGTGACCTTGAACATGCTCTCCGACACGCCCTGGAACATCTTCACCAGCGGGTCGCGCAGATCCGCTTGCAAGCTCGACAAACCGAGGCCGAACAGGACGGAGAAGAAAATGATCGGCAGCATCTCGCCGCGGGCAACCGCCGCGAAGATGTTTGACGGAATCAGGTTGAGGATGGTCTCGATGAACGCATGTTCATGCTGGACTTCGGCGGCGGTGGCCTGGTACTTGGAAATATCCACCGTGCCCAGGGTGCTCATGTCGATGCCACTGCCCGGCTGGAAGAAGTTGGCCAGCAACAGGCCGACGACGATGGCGATGGTGGTGACGATTTCGAAGTAGATGATCGTCTTGAAGCCGATGCGCCCCAGTTTCTTGGCGTCACCCACGCCAGCAATACCGACGATCAGCGAAGAGATCACGATCGGTATCACGATCATCTTGATCAGACGGATAAAGATATCGCCCGCCGGTTGCAGCACGTTGCTGATCCACCAGGCCTTCTCGGCACTGAAGTGGTTGAGCAGCGCACCGATTGCAATCCCGAGCACCAGACCGATGAGGATCTGCCAGGCGAGGCTTAGTCGTGCCTTCTTCATATCATTACCCTTACTTCAGTTTGACTCGGGCAGTGACATGAACCGATCAGCGTAGACGATCGCAATTCGTGTCCTCTGCCCCCGTATAAGGTCGCCCCGAGCGGCCACGACGGCTCACTGGCAGGCGAAAAAAGGCGCAACTATTGCGATGCAAGGGGGGATCGTCTAATGCCGTAAACGCCTACCCTATGCCGAATCGGCATGAGATTACGCGAATGAAACGCGCGTCCCAATCGGTTCGAAGACGCCATTTATGCGGGTATAACTGCCGTGGACCGGCCATTTCAGCGTAGCCGGGCTCAACCTGGCTTGCGCGGAAGGCGATGAAAGGACAGCGCCTCGAGCCTGCCTTGATCATGAAAACGCCATGGGCGCTCTCCGATATACGGTCAGGTATCAGTGAGGAAGGAATTTGGCGAGGCAATACGCCGCAACACATGCGAGGACTCTCGCGGCAAGGAGGCAACCGCTCTGGCACAAGCCTCAGCAGCTAAAGCTCTCCGCAAGTTCGCTAAAGCCAAGGTGGCTTTGCGAACTTGCGTCGCAGCTTTTTACCTGACCCGGCCCTTTCGCAGGCACCCCTTGTGCCCGTAGGTCACTCCGACCTTCAATGGTCAGAACGTCCCAGCCCCCTGGTCATGCGACGGCCCTCCTCGGGCCTCGCAGAAAGAAAGACATGGCTATCTTCCTTGTTTTCAAGTCAGTACCAATTCGGATCTTTCTTGAGCTGTTCCATCAACATTTCCTGCATACCTTCGTCGGGGTTGCCGAGAAAGCGGTAGTCCGCATGGCGGGTTGGCGACTTGTCGGCCGGCAGTCCGGCGGGGACCTCTACCAACAATGCGTAGGCCTCGTCCTTGTCGAAGCTGAAGGCAACGAACAGGCGCTTGCTGCGGCAGGTATCCTGGGTTTCGCACAAGGGTCCGACCAGATATTTATCGCCGTCCTCCTCGACCGCGTTCATCTGCTCGGAAACACCGGTCAGGTTCATGACCCACTCCGGCAGACGCTCCTCCTTTTTGACCACTTGCTGCCAGGTCTCACGGTACTGCGGATCCGCCTGAAGCACTTGGTTGACCCGCATCTGTCCATCATTGGCAGCCATTGCCATGGCGCTGCCGCCCAGAAGCAGGGCGGCGGCCAGTCCTTTTAATGACCGATTCATGGTCAGCCTCGGCCGCGACGGCCAAAGAAGAACGAAGCGATGAACATGACCAGGAACACGACAAAGAGAATCTTGGCGATGCCCGTGGCGGTGCCCGCGATGCCACCGAAGCCCAGTACGGCAGCAATGATGGCAATGATCAGGAAGGTAATTGCCCAGCTCAACATGATGATTCTCCTTACACTTTTCTATTTAGTTAGGGTCTGGCGGTAATGGTTCCGACACAACGGACAGCCGGTTCGGCGGGTCAGAAGACCCAGCGTTCTTCACGGGGCATGTCGTTGGCGGTCTGCGCCTGGTCAACTTCCATCATGCGCATCGAAGCGGCTGCATCGGCGAGGTTGCTGACGGAAGTGAAATGGGTCTGGGGAGCTCGTTGAACCGATACCAGCGGCGCTTCCGGCTGTTGGCTTTCGTGCCAGAGCATTAATTGCTGACCCGCCACGAGAGTAATCAACAGGGCGACGACAGCCCACAGGCCCTGCTGGATATGCAGGGGGCTGATGCGAAATTGGGCGGCACGTTGACGATTCATCCTGGAATTCCTCCCCACCCTAGCGGTGATCTGGTTGAGGCGCTCAAACGCCACGTTGACTAGGACATTGCAGCCGCCGTGCCAGAAATAAAGCGCACATTAAAACCTTTAAAATCAACAGGTTATGAACATAATAAAAACTAGCCGGGGCGCATCCTGCACGATGGCCCAGCCAAGTGTCGTGCGTTCTGCACGACTACCTACAGAAGAGGCGTAAGATTCTTTTTGAATTGAAAGTCGGAAATGGATGTCGGAATGAGCGAGCCGAAACGTATGAAGCCCGGAGGCGGGGGAAAACCGCTTTAAAATCAGTTTGTTGTGAACCGATGGTCCACAGACGTACGCTCGATGGGTAATATTCAGTCAGAATCGACCATGCAACTTGCCCGATTTTTCTGACACTAATCATCATCATTCTTTAAGGAGCGTAGGAAAAATGGAATCCGCCACTGAGCATCAAGGCCGCATTCTGCTGGTAGACGATGAGTCCGCCATCCTGCGTACCTTCCGTTATTGCCTGGAAGACGAAGGCTATACCGTCGCTACCGCCAACAGCGCAGCCCAGGCCGATGCCCTGCTGCAGCGCCAGGTGTTCGACCTGTGTTTTCTGGATCTGCGCCTGGGTGAGGACAATGGCCTCGATGTGTTGGCGCAGATGCGCATCCAGGCGCCATGGATGCGCGTCGTCATCGTTACCGCGCATTCCGCGGTGGACACCGCCGTCGACGCGATTCAGGCCGGTGCCGCCGATTATCTGGTCAAGCCGTGCAGCCCTGACCAACTGCGCCTGGCAACGGCCAAGCAGTTGGAAGTGCGCCAGCTGTCCGCCCGGCTCGAAGCCCTCGAAGGCGAGGTGCGCAAGCCCAAGGACGGACTCGACTCCCACAGCCCGGCAATGAAAGTGGTGCTGGAAACCGCCCGCCAGGTCGCCAGCACTGATGCCAACATCCTTATTCTTGGCGAGTCCGGCACTGGTAAAAGCGAGTTGGCGCGGGCCATTCATGGCTGGAGCAAACGCGCGAAAAAATCCTGCGTCACCATCAACTGCCCATCGCTGACCACCGAGCTGATGGAGAGCGAACTGTTCGGCCACAGCCGTGGCGCATTTACCGGCGCCAGCGAAAGTACCCTGGGGCGCGTCAACCAGGCCGATGGCGGGACGCTGTTTCTCGACGAGATCGGCGACTTTCCCCTCGCACTGCAGCCCAAGTTGCTGCGCTTCATTCAGGACAAGGAATACGAGCGAGTGGGTGACCCGGTCACTCGCCGTGCCGATGTGCGGATTCTCGCGGCGACCAACCTCAACCTCGAGGACATGGTCCGCGACGGGCGTTTTCGCGAGGACCTGCTGTATCGCCTGAACGTGATTACCCTGCACCTGCCGCCATTGCGCGAGCGGGCCGAAGATATCCTGACCCTTGCCGATCGCTTCCTGGCGCGCTTCGTCAAGGAATACGCACGCCCGGCCCGGGGTTTCAGCGATGAGGCCCGCGAAGCGCTGCTGGGCTATCGCTGGCCCGGTAACATCCGGGAACTGCGCAACGTGGTCGAGCGCGCCAGCATCATCTGCCCACAGGAAAAAGTCGAGATCAGCCATTTGGGCATGGCTGAACAACCGGTCAACAACGCCCCGCGGATCGGCGCGGCGCTGAGCCTCGACGAGTTGGAGAAAGCCCACATCGGCGCAGTGCTGGCCACCGCCGACACGCTGGACCAGGCGGCAAAGACCCTGGGTATCGACGCCTCCACGTTGTATCGCAAACGCAAGCAATACAACTTATGAGCGCCATCTTATGAAACTGGCGATGAAGCTGCGCACACGGCTGTTTCTCAGTATCTCGGCACTGATTACCGTGGCGTTGCTGGGGCTGCTGCTCGGCCTGGTCAGCGTCATGCAGATGGCCAATACCCAGGAACAATCGGTGCGTGACAACTTCTTCCTGCTGGACCTGGGCCTCAAGCTGCGCCAGACACTCGGTGATCAATTAATGATCATGCTGGAGGAAAAGCCCGACCTGACAGTGCTGGAACAATCCAAACGGCAGTATTTCGAGTTGTTGGATGAAGGCATTGCCCATGAGGAGCAACTGGCTGAATCGACCACCAGCTTCAGTCGCGCGAAAGCCGACTACCTCAGTTTCCTCGAGGCCTTCGAGGCCTCTCGTCGGCAACCGACACAACTGACTGGCATCCAGGACCTGACGCAAAAATTCAACGTGCTGCGCGGAGGGTTGATCGAAGGCTACCGTCATGCCCTGAACAAGATCAGCGAAACGCAGGACCGCGCTCGCGCCCGGGCGTTGCTGATTTCCGGCCTGCTGGGGTTGGTGGGATTGGCTGTGCTGATCATCGGTTTCATTACCGCCCACGGCATCGCCCGACGTTTCGGTGCGCCGATCGAAGCCCTGGCCGCGGCGGCGGATGATATCGGCCAAGGCAATTTCGAAGTGACCTTGCCGGTTTCCTCGGCGGCTGAACTGAACCTGCTGACGCGTCGCTTCGGCATCATGGCCCAGGCATTACGGGAACATCAGGCCACCAATGTGGACGAATTGCTTGCCGGCCAGCAGCGCCTGCAAGCGGTCCTCGACAGCATCGACGACGGCTTGCTGATGATCGACCGCCAGGGCCGCCTGGAACACCTCAACCCGGTGGCCCAGCGTCAACTGGGCTGGGACGAGGAGCGCCTGGGCCAGGGTTTGGGCGAGGCCCTTGGACGCGTCGAGCTGGATGAAGAGCTGCAACTGGTACTGCGCGGTGGCACCCAGGAGCGCGCACCGGACGACTTGAGCATCGAAGTGGATGGAGAGTCCCGGGTGCTGACTTACAGCCTCACGCCCGTCATCCATACCCAGGGCCAGATTCTCGGCGCGGTGATGATCCTGCACGATGTCACTGAACAACGCGCCTTCGAACGGGTACGCAGCGAGTTTGTCTTGCGTGCGTCCCACGAGTTGCGCACACCGGTGACAGGCATGCACATGGCGTTCGGGCTACTGCAGGAACGCATGCACTTTCCCGAAGATTCACGCGAGGCGGACCTGCTCAACACCGTCAACGAAGAAATGCAGCGGCTGATGCAGCTGATCAACGACCTGCTGAATTTTTCTCGCTACCAGAATGGCCTGCAAAAGCTCACCCTGGCGCCTTGCTCCATCGAAGACCTGCTGGAAACGGCCAGGATGCGCTTTGCCAAGCAGGCGCAAGAGAAGGGCATCGAGCTGCTCGTGGAGATCCAGGGCCCCTTGCCGCGCCTGCACGCCGATGCCGCGCAACTGGACCGGGTCCTGGACAATCTGATCGACAACGCGATGCGCCACACCAACGGCGACGGCCAGATCCGCCTGCAGGCCCGGCGCCACGGCGAGCGGGTGATCATCAGCGTTGAAGATAATGGCGAGGGCATTGCCTACGGCCAGCAAGGACGGATCTTCGAACCCTTCGTCCAGGTCGGGCGCAAAAAGGGCGGCGCCGGCCTCGGTCTGGCGCTGTGCAAGGAAATCGTCCAGCTCCATGGCGGACGCATGGGCGTTTATTCCAGGCCAGGGCAGGGCACTCAGTTCTACATGGCCCTGACCGTCTGAGGAGCCATCAGGCTTCGTCGTCCAGGCGCCGTCCAAGCAGGCGCCGCCCGCGTGTAATCAATTCGATAAGCTGCACCGCGCTGAGCGCATGGGCGAACAACCAGCCCTGGCCGAACTTCACGCCTTCACTGCTCAGGTAGGACGCCTGGGCCTCATGCTCGATGCCTTCGGCGATCACCTTGAGTTCCAGGGCGTGGGCCATGCGGATGATGTGCGGGGCCACGCCACTGCTGGCGGCGTCATGACCCAGCGCATCGATAAAGGCCTTGTCGATTTTCAGGCAATCAACCGGCAGCGTTTGCAGATAGGCGAGGCTGCAATAGCCGGTGCCGAAGTCATCGATCAGCACCTGATGCCCGACATCGCGCAGCGATTGCAAATTATCCCTCGCAACCAGCACATCAACCAGCCCGCGCTCGGTCACTTCAAAGGCTATCTGGCGCGCCGACACCCGATGCAGCGCCAACAAGCGGGCAATCACCTCGCCGATGCGAGGCACCATCACGTCACACGCCGCCAGGTTCACCGAGATATACAGGTGCGGGTTGGCCCGTAACAGCTGGCCCAACTGGTCGAACAGCCGCTGCAGGACGAAATCGGTGATCTGGCGTATCTGCCCGGTATTTTCCGCCATCGGGATGAACAGGTCCGGACTGGTCAGCGTGCCGTCCGGCCGCCGCCAGCGCAGCAGCGCTTCGGCACCGACGCAGTTGCGGCTGTGCAGATCGAAGATCGGCTGGTACAAGACCTGCAACTCACCCCGCCGGATAGCCCCGTGCAACTCGGCATCCATGGACTGGCGCTGGCGCACCAGCAGGAAGACCTGGAAGCCGATCCCCAGCCCTAGCATCAGGCTGATGGGCAACATCCACCAGGCATTGGCCGGAATGCGCAGACCGTTGCGCGGTGCAATGAGCACCAATTGGTACTCCGGATTGTCGGTCGGCATCCGATAGATCAGCCGGGTCTGGGTCACTTGCAGAGACTGTTGGCTTTTCAGTGGCCAAGGCTCTGTCGGAGGCCAACGCTGCGCGCTGCCCAGCACCGGAATCGCCCGCTCGCCATGGTCCAGGACCACCAGCAGGCTGCTGCCGGGCGGCAAGTCGACCACATCGGTCAGGTGCCCGCGGGACGTAGCGACGCGAAAATTGCCGCGCCCCAACATCAACGCCGCGCGATTTTCGTCGGGCTCGGTGGTGGTGTTGAGCCAGTAGCTGTAGGCCGGGCCGCGCAGATCGGGCGGACGAACCAACGACATACCGCTCTGACGCGGTCGATTCGAGCAGACACCGTTGGCATCGAGATAAGCCGCCTCATAGACAAAGCGGTAGCTGAAGCTCACCTGCTGCAACGTGGCGATCATGTCGTCGTTGCAGCCGCGCAGCGGTTGCGCCTGCAAATCGTCGAGACTCTCGCGCAACTGCCCGAAAAGCTGTTCCAGCCGCTGCAGGAAACGCTCGCCCTGGGCATTCATCTGCTCGCTTTCACGCTGCTGGATCTGCTGCATCACTACAAACAGGCTCCCGGCCAACAGCAGCACCGTACTCAGGGCAGCCGCCATCATCGCCAGAAGAATAGGGCGATGGAGCCAACTCTGCAGGGTTTCGCGTGCAGCCGTCATCATCGGTAATCCGAAAGTTACCAATGAGTTATAGCTGCTGTTTTGGATTCGGCCCGATCAGTCGGACGAGCGTCATTATTTTGTCTGGTTAAGCACCTGCAAAATTGCCGCACTTTGGGCGTCCGGCGCGCCGTCGAAACGGCTTGGCCGGTAGCGCATCTGGAAGGCGGCCAATACCTGATGGGTGGCGACGTCCCACTCACCGGTCCGTGGCGTCGGGTAGCCAAGGCGGGCCAGTTCCGCCTGGAACCAGCTGGCGCTGGGCAGTTGTCCCGCATAAGCCGTCTGCTGACGCGCGACAGCCCCTTCGTCCGGCCAGACACCCAGGCCCGCTTGCGCCAGGCGTTTCCAGGGAAACAGCGGCCCGGGATCCAGCTTACGCATGGGGGCAATGTCGCTGTGGCCAATGATATTGACCGGGTTGATCCCGTTACGGCGGGTGATGTCCTTGAGCAGAACAATCAACGATTGCACCTGGGCTTCGCTGTAGGGGTACCAGCGCCGTCCTTCAGGCGTGTCGACATAGCCCTGATTGACGATTTCGATGCCGATGGAGCTGGAGTTGAGCCAGGTTCGGCCCTGCCATTCGCTTTCCCCGGCATGCCAGGCGCGCCGGCTTTCATCCACCAGTTGGTAGATGGTGGCGTCCTTATCGTCGCCGATCAGGTAATGGGCGCTGACTTCGCCATGGGTCAGCAGGGCCAGGGAGCGCTCCAGGGAGGCGGAGGTGTAATGAACCACGACAAACTGGATGCGGCTGTCGTGGTTGACGGAAGGATGGCTGGTATCGAGCCGAGGGCCGCTGGCGCATCCGGCCAGGGCAATCAACGAAAGAATGATCGGGAAAAATTTCATGGCGAGGACATGCCCGAAGAAAATAATGCAACAGTGTAACGTATCGCCCAATAATGATCCGACCGGTAATTGGATATTACAAAAAGGAAGTTGCGCCTTAGCCCAACTCCACGCGGTTGCGTCCCGCGCTTTTAGCCCGATATAGCGCCTGATCGGCTCTTTTCAACACCAGATCGCTGTGCTCGCCCGGCTTGAACGCCGTCATGCCCATGGATACCGTGACCGTGACCGGCTCGCCCTTGAAGTGGAACGGACAGGCTTCGATGGCGGCGCGCAAGGCCTCGGCCAGCTTGGCGCCTGCGGCCAGCGACGTGTCGGGCACCAGCAGGACAAACTCCTCACCACCAAAACGGGCGATGAAATCACTGCCGCGCACGCGCTTGCGGAGTACCGAGGCAATCAGCTTGAGCACTCGGTCACCGGCCAGATGACCGTAGTTGTCGTTGATCCGCTTGAAATGATCGAGGTCGAGCATGGCGATCAAAAGACTGTTGCCGTGCCGCTGCCACTGCTCGACCTCATGTTCGAGACGCTCGGTCCAGGCCGCGCGGTTGGGCAGCCCGGTGAGCGGATCGATGAGCGCTTTTTGCCGTTGCTCTTCCAGATTCTCCCGGACAATCAGGGCGTCCTGTTCCATCAGTGCAACGCGCTCGGCGAGGCTCTTCAGACGGGCTGAAACTTCCTTCTCACGCTGGTCACGCTGCTTCTGATGCTGATCCATCGTGCCGATCAGGCCTTCGAGATGATTCTCCAATACCTGCTTGAGGCCTTCCAGGTCGTCGGCTTGCTGCACGCTGCTCTGCAAGCCGTCCACCTGCTCGCGAATCTGGTTGTTCATTTCCCTGGAGGCGGACAGGTTATCGGCGTGGTCCTCGCTGGCGGCCTGCAACGTGCTCTGGAAAGATTCCAGTCGATCGTTGAGTCGCTGCAGATACGCTTCGAATTCATGCTGGCCACTGTCAGTGATCGCCAGCATGAGGACCGCCAGATCGTCGAGGATCGGCAGTAACTCGTACCAATTCAAGCCATTTCGCAGGCGCTCGCGCATGGCCTCGGCTTGCGGGCGGTGGCGCTCGGGCAGCGTCAGGTCGCCCAGCAGGCCGAGCAAGGTGTCTTCGATATGCCTGGCGACCGAACTGTAGGACGGTTCCGGGGAGTCGGGCAGGGCGTAGTGGGTCTCATCGGGGTCAGCGGATGCCTCAGGCGCCACAGGTTCGGCGGGTTCCGCAGGGGCGATCGGTGCCTCGTCGAGCGGCGGTTCACCCGGCGTCAGTTCGTCGGGATTGTCCAGCGCCGGTACCGGTTCTGCGGGCTCAGGGTCGATCGGTGCCGGCTCGGCGGTCGGCTGGGCAACAGAGGCAACCGATGCTGGCACGGACGCCGGGGCAGGCTCGTCGACCGGAGCATGGGACTCAACCGGCGCTGGCGACGCATCCGGTGTGAGGGCGTGCTCCACCAGCGGTTCAGGTTCAGGTTCAGGTTGAAGTTCAGGTGCAGGCGCAGGTTCAGGTGCGGCGGAGGGCGCTTCGGCGGTCGGCTCGGTAGGAGCCGAAATAACCGCCTTCGGCTCAGGCGTAGCGCCGGGTTGGGCAGGCTCGGGCGACGGTAGCGGCTCTTCATGGCCATGGCCGCCGAACAATCGTTGCAGCAGGCCCGGACGGCTCGGCTCGTCGGGCGCGTCCAGCGCACCCAGCGCCTTGCCCTGCAGGCTGCTCAGCTCGCTGAGCAGCAACGGGATTTCCCGGGCCTGGCCAACCCGGGTCTCCAGTTGCTTGGAAAATTTCTTCAAGGGCCGGCTGACGTCCTTCGGCAGCGGCAGCTTTTGCAACTGGACGACCAGGGCGGTCAGCGCGGCGCTCATCTGTTCTACCCGGGTCTCGCGGCGCTGCTCGGAATCGAGTACGGCTTTTTCCAGGCGCGGCAGCAGGGCGGCGAGGGCGGCGTCCATGTCATCGGTGCGCACCACTTCGCGCATCTCTTTCATGCACTGGTCTACCGCGCGATCAGTGCCTTCGGCGGCCAGGGTGCTGCGCACCAGGCCACGACGCAGCAGGTCGAGCCGGGCGTCCCAGCGACGCTCGAGCTTTTCCTGTTGCTCGATGCTCTTGAGGTATTTCTCTCTCCAGCGTTCGGCGTCGTCGCTCATTCATCGGATCCGCGAGGGGTAGGACTCAGCGCGGGAAATGCATCGGCCGTGAGCGAACCCGGCAAACGTATTTCGACCGCTACCGGCAGGTGATCGGAAATGGGCTGGGCCAACACTTCGAACCGTTCGAGGGCCAAGGTAGGGCTCAGCAGGATATGGTCCAGGCAGCGCTGGGGGCGCCAGCTGGGAAACGTGGCTTCCAATTGTGGGGCGAGCAGGCCAAGGTCGCGCAGCGGTGAGGTCTGCAACAGGTCATTGGCATGGGTATTCATGTCGCCCATCAGGATTTGATGCTTGTAGCCGCCAATCAACTCACGAATGTAGGCCAGTTGCATGGTTCGGGTCCGAGCCCCGAGAGCCAGGTGCATCATCACCACTATCAGCGCCTCCGGACCTTCGCCGAAACGCGCCAGGATCGCTCCGCGCCCCTTGGGGCCCGGCAACGGGTGATCCTCGATCGCCCAGGGCCGCAGACGACTCAGCACGCCATTGCTGTGCTGGCCGAGACGACCGAGGTTGCGATTGAGTTGCTGGTACCAATAAGGAAACGCGCCCAGTTGGGCGAGGTGTTCGACCTGATTGACGTAGCCGGAGCGCAGGCTGCCGCCGTCGGCTTCCTGCAATGCGACCAGGTCGAAATCCTTCAGCAGGTCGCCGATCTTCTGCAGGTTGCCGGCTCGCCCGGTGTGGGGCAGCAGGTGTTGCCAGCCCCGGGTCAGATAGTGCCGGTAGCGCTCGGTGCTGATGCCCACTTGGATGTTGAAGCTGAGCAACCGCAGGCGATTGTCGGCGGGCAGGCCCGTGGACGTGACGTGATGCTCGTTGACCCGCGGTTCATGCAGGCCAACGATGCGTTCGGTACTCCAGCGGGCCATGGACGTGGCCGCGCTTAGTTGGCAGCAGCCTTGGTGGCCGCCCGCTCTTTGGCGATCAGCTGGTCGGCCAGTTGCAGCGCTTCGTTCGCGCCGCCAGCGGAGCCGATGTCAAAGCGGTATTTGCCGTTGACGACCATGGTCGGTACGCCGGTGATCTCGTATTTCTTTGCCAATTCGCGGGCCTTGGTGATCTGGCCTTTGATAGCGAAGGAGTCGAAAGTCGCCAGGAACTTGTCCTTGTCGACGCCTTGGGTGGCGAGGAAGTCGGCCATGTCGTTCTTGTCGGTCAGTTTTTTGTGTTCTTTCTGAATCGCGTTGAATACCGCCGCGTGAACCTGATGCTCGACGCCCATGGCTTCAAGAGTCAGGAACATCTGGCCGTGGGCGTCCCATGGGCCACCGAACATGGCTGGGATGCGCACGAAATTCACGTCCGAAGGCAGCTTATCAACCCATGGGTTGATGACCGGCTCAAAGGCATAGCAATGCGGGCAACCGTACCAGAACAGCTCCACGACCTCGATCTTGCCAGGCACCGCCACCGGAACGGGGTTGGTCAATTCGACATAAGGGGCAGCGGGCTTTTCAGCCGCTTGGGCAGTCACGCCGAACAGGCTGGCGGCGACGAGCGCGGCGCTGATGATCAGATTACGCATGCTTTACTCCTGGACAATGAGGTGGCCTCGCGGGGCGTGTTTTTCAGACAGGCCGCCACGGGTTCAGTTTCGCTAGTGTAACGGCAGCGGCCACAAAAAAGGGCGGCCAAAGCCACCCTTTTGATGTTTGCACCGACGGATTAATCGGGCGTTAACGTTGCAAGAGGTTTCCCCCTTGCAGCTGCCTCAATGCAGGCCCTGGATGTAGCTCGAGACTGCCGCGATATCTTCGTCGCTCAGCTTGCGGGCGATGGTGCGCATGGTCATCGCGTCGCCGTCGTTGGCACGACCGCCTTCTTCCTTGCGGAAATCGGTCAACTGCTTGGTGATGTACTGGGCGTGCTGGCCACCCAGATGCGGGAAGCCGGCGGCGGCGTTGCCCTTGCCGTCAGGCGAATGGCAGCCCGTGCAGGCTGGCAGGCCCTTGGCCAGGTTGCCGCCACGGAACAGCGCCTCACCCCGTGCCACGAGTTTTGGATCAGCGGCGCCGACGCTGCCTTTCTGGCTGGCGAAGTAGGCCGCGATGTCCGCCAGGTCTTGATCGCTCAGGTTGTTCAGCAGGCCGGTCATTTCCAGCACGACACGCTTGCCGTCCTTGATTTCCTTCAACTGCTTGACCAGGTAACGCTCACCCTGGCCGGCCAGTTTCGGAAAGTTGGGCGCCATGCTGTTGCCATCCGGACCGTGGCAGGCTCCGCACACGGCGGCTTTCGCCTGGCCTGCGGCAGCATCGCCTGCGGCGTGGGCTACACCGGATATCCCCAAGGTCAACAGCAGACTCACGATCAGTTTGTTCATCAGCTAATCCAACTACGGCTAAGGGTTAAGAGTTATGGACCGGGCTTACTCGCTCATCCACTGGATGATGGCTTGGTAATCCTCGGCACTGCAGTCCATGCACAAACCACGCGGCGGCATCGCCTTGAAACCCTGGGTCACGTGTTGCACCAGCGTCCCCATGCCTTTCGCCAACCTCGGCGTCCAGGCTTCGCGGTCACCCTTGCGGGGCGCCGTGGGTAGTTGGCCGGAATGACAGGCACCACAAACACGGTTGTACACAGCTTCCGGATCCTGTGTAGCCTGAGCGCTGTAAAGCGGCATCAAGACACCGGCAGCTAGCAGCCATTTCGTCATAAAACGACCTTTTCAGGGTTGAGAGCGAGCTGCGTTCTAGTGCGCAATTTCGGTCGGTCGCTCCCGTGAACTTCATCCTACGCTGGGACAAAGCGCACACAAAATCTGCGGCATTATATACTGGCGTCACTGAAACGGAAACGACACAGCTTGCCGCGTCCATTCCCGACGCCGCCCACATCGGAAATCCCATGCAACTGAAAAACCCCATCCTCGGCCTGTGCCAACAGTCCACCTTCATGCTCAGCGCCGCCAAAGTCGATCAATGCCCTGACGACGAAGGCTTCGAAGTGGCCTTTGCCGGGCGTTCCAATGCCGGTAAATCCAGCGCGCTGAACACCCTGACCCATGCGAGCCTGGCACGCACCTCGAAAACCCCGGGCCGCACGCAACTCTTGAACTTCTTCAAGCTAGACGATGAACGCCGTTTGGTCGACCTGCCCGGT
Source organism: Pseudomonas sp. D1-1 (assembly GCF_051132225.1). Classification (NCBI taxonomy): domain Bacteria; kingdom Pseudomonadati; phylum Pseudomonadota; class Gammaproteobacteria; order Pseudomonadales; family Pseudomonadaceae; genus Pseudomonas; species Pseudomonas sp. D1-1. The sequence goes on from NZ_CP071676.1 coordinate 5,869,263, forward strand.
TATGGCTACGCCAAAGTGCCGATCCCGCTCAAGCAACATTGGCAGCGTCACCTGGAAGCCTACCTGGGCAGCCGCGAGAGTTTGAAAGGTCTGATCCTGATGATGGACATCCGCCATCCAATGACCGACTTCGACCTGCTGATGCTCGATTGGGCCGTTGCCAGCGGCATGCCGATGCACATCCTGTTGACCAAGGCCGACAAGCTCACCTACGGCGCAGCGAAAAACACCCTGCTCAAAGTGCAGTCGGAAATTCGCAAGGGCTGGGGCGACACGATCACCATCCAGCTGTTCTCCGCGCCCAAGCGCATGGGCCTTGAAGAGGCCTACACGGTGTTGGCGGACTGGATGGAATTAGCGGACAAGGGCAGCGAAGCGGCCGAGTAAGCCAAATCGCAGGCAAAAAAAACCCCGGACTTCGTATGGGGAGGGGGAAGTTCGGGGTCCAAGTTCCGGACCGCTAGGGCGGGGTCCAGATATCTGCCAACACTTAACACAACATAGGAGCATTGAAGGGCTTCACCAGCCATTCAGAATCTCTGAGTAGCAATTCACGGGTTTAGTTCAGATTATTTTTGGTAATAATCGTTGGCATTCTCAGAACTGACGATGCCGTACCTGGGTTTGCAGCGCCTCAACGTGGCATGTATTGGCTGGGCTGACGCCATCGCGAGCAAGCTCGCTCCCACAGTGGGTCGGTGTCGGGCTAGGGTATCCGGCTCAATCCAAACCCGTGTGGGAGCGAGCTTGCTCGCGATGGCAATCTCCCATTAATTGCAAACAGGTCAACCGACACCCAACCCTGAGGTGAGGGGAGCAAGCTCCTCACCACAAAGGCCGTCCACGGGGCTTCGGATCAGTGCGCCTCGTCCCAGTTATTGCCCACGCCAACCTCCACCAGCAGCGGCACGTCCAACGTGGCGGCGGCGCTCATGTGCTGGCGGATTTCCGCGCTCACCTGGTCGACCAGGTCCTCACGAACCTCCAGCACCAATTCGTCGTGCACCTGCAGGATGACTTTCGCATCGAGCCCTGACGTCGCCAGCCAGCCATCGACGGCCACCATGGCTTTCTTGATGATGTCGGCGGCCGTACCCTGCATCGGCGCGTTGATCGCGGTGCGCTCGGCGCCTTTGCGCAGGGCAGGGTTTTTCGCATTGATGTCCGGCAGATACAACCGGCGCCCGAAGATGGTCTCGACGAAGCCTTGCTCGGCGGCCTGGGCGCGGGTGCGCTCCATGTATTCCAGTACCCCCGGGTAGCGCGCGAAGTAGCGGTCGATGTAAGCCTGGGACTGCTTGCGATCGACGCCGATCTGCTTGGCGAGGCCGAACGCGCTCATGCCATAGATCAAGCCGAAGTTGATCGCCTTGGCGCTACGGCGCTGGTCATGGCTGACGGCGTCCAGCTCGACCCCGAATACCTCGGCAGCGGTGGCGCGGTGCACGTCCAGGTCGTTGCGAAACGCATGGAGCAGCCCTGCGTCCTTGGCCAGGTGGGCCATGATCCGCAATTCGATCTGCGAGTAGTCCGCCGCCAGCAGCTTGTAGCCTTTCGGCGCGACGAATGCCTGGCGAATCCGCCGCCCTTCGGCGGTGCGGATCGGGATGTTCTGCAGGTTCGGGTCAATGGATGAAAGACGTCCGGTGGCGGCCACAGCCTGTTGATAAGACGTATGAATGCGCCCGGTGCGGCTGTTGATCTGCTCCGGCAGGCGATCGGTGTAAGTGCTCTTGAGCTTGCTCAGCGAGCGGTACTGCATCAGCACCTTGGGCAGCGGATAATCCTGCTCGGCCAGTTCGGCGAGCACCGCTTCGGCAGTCGATGCCTGGCCCTTGGCGGTTTTGCTGAGCACCGGCAAACCGAGTTTTTCGTAAAGGATCACGCCCAGTTGCTTCGGTGAGCCGAGGTTGAATTCCTCACCGGCGATGGCAAATGCCTCACGCTCCAGTGCAACCAGCTTCTCGCCCAGCTCGACACTCTGGACGCCCAGCAGGTTGGCATCGACCAACGCCCCTTGGCGCTCGATACGCGCCAGGACCGGCATCAACGGCATTTCGATCTCGTTGAGCACCTTGCCCAGGCTTGGCGTGACGGCGAGTTTTTCCTGCAAGGCCTGGTGCAGGCGGAAGGTCACGTCAGCATCCTCAGCGGCGTATGGGCCGGCAAGTTCGAGGGAGATCTGATCGAAACTCAGCTGCTTGACGCCTTTGCCGGCAATATCCTGGATATCGGTCTTGCTTTGCCCAAGGTATTTCAGCGCCAGGCTGTCCATGTCGTGACGAGTTGCCGTGGAATCGAGCACATAGGATTCAAGCATGGTGTCGAAAGCGATGCCCTGCACCAGGATGCCGTTGTTCTGATCACCACCGATAGCGCAATTGGCCAGGATGTTGATTTCAAATTTGGCATGCTGGCCGACCTTGAGCTTGTCCGGGTTTTCCAGCAATGGCTTGAGCGCCTTGAGCACGGTGTCGCGGTCCAGTTGCTCCGGCACGCCCATGTAGGAATGCGTCAGCGGCACGTAAGCCGCTTCAAACGGCGCAACCGCGAATGACAACCCCACCAGTTGCGAGTGCTGGGCGTCGCCACCGTTGGTTTGCGTGACCAGGGAAAACAGCGGCGCCTTTTCAAGCTTGGCCAGCCAGGCGTCGAAGCTCGCCTGGTCGAGGATAAGGTCATACCGCTTCTCGACGCCCGCCGCCGGCTCATCAGCGATTTCAACGATTTCCTGCCCGGCACGCTTGGCGTCGCGCTGGTTTTCTTCGAACCAGCTCTTGAATTCCAGCAGGGTGTACAGCTCGGCGAGCTTTTCGTGATCCGGCGTGCCCATCTGCAAGTCGTCGAGGCCGATATCCAGGGGGACGTCGGTCTTGATTGTCGCCAGCTCGTAGGAAAGAAACGCCATTTCCTTGTGCTCTTCCAGCTTGGCGGCCAAGGTCTTGGCACCGCGAATCGGCAGCGTGGCAACGATGTCCAGTTGCGCATACAGCTCGGTCAGGCCACCGTTGACGCCCACCAGCAGGCCGGATGCGGTCTTCGGCCCGATGCCCGGAACGCCCGGGATGTTGTCGGACGAATCGCCCATCAATGCCAGATAATCGATGATCTGCTCCGGAGCGACGCCAAACTTCTCCTTCACGCCAGCCACGTCCAGTGAGCTACCGGTCATCGTGTTGACCAAGGTAATGTGCCCATCGACCAGCTGCGCCATGTCCTTGTCGCCGGTGGAAATCACCACCGGGCGGTCGGCCGCGGCGCTGCTGCGGGCCAGGGTGCCGATCACGTCGTCGGCTTCGACGTTGTCCACGCACAACAAGGGGAAGCCCAGGGCCTTTACGCTGGCGTGCAGCGGCTCGATCTGCACGCGCATGTCGTCGGGCATGCTCGGGCGATTGGCCTTGTATTCGGCGTACAACGCATCGCGAAACGTCCCACCCTTCGCGTCGAAGACCACCGCGAACGGGCTGTCCGGATACTGCTTGCGCAGGCTCTTGAGCATGTTCAGCACGCCCTTTACCGCACCGGTCGGCAGGCCTTTGGACGTGGTCAGCGGTGGCAGCGCGTGAAAGGCGCGGTACAGATAAGAAGAACCGTCCACCAGGACGAGGGGGGCTTGGCTCATGAGCAGGATCAACCTTTTCGGCGGGTCCGGGGCTAGAATAGCGGGACCGTTGACGACAAAGGGACAAGGTTATCATGCGTACACTAAATCGCCTGTTACTGGCTGGCTTGTTTGCATTCACACCGTTGGCCGTCATGGCGGCGGATGACGCTCCTTCGGCGGACCCGGATGTCACCATCCGCACCGAAGGCGACAGAACCATTCAGGAATATCGGCAAAACGGCTTTTTGTATGCGATCAAGGTCACGCCCAAGAACGGCAAGCCTTATTTCCTGGTACGCGCCGACGGCACTGATGCAAATTTCATTCGTTCGGACCAGCCGGATATGCTGATCCCTTCGTGGAAAATTTTTGAGTGGTGATACCGCTCGCGACTTCAACCGGCGCCCGCTGAAGGGCGCCCGTACTGGCAGTTCTAACCATGTCTGTGTTCACGCCCCTGGCTCGGCCCGAGCTGGAAACCTTTCTTGCCCCTTACGGGCTCGGCCGCCTGCTTGATTTCCAGGGGATCGCCGCCGGCAGCGAAAACACCAATTTTTTCATCAGCCTGGAACAGGGCGAGTTCGTCCTGACGCTGGTCGAGCGCGGCCCGGTGCAGGAGATGCCGTTCTTCATCGAACTGCTGGACGTGCTGCACGGCGCCAATTTGCCGGTGCCTTACGCCTTGCGCACCACCGAGGGGGTCGCACTGAGGGAACTGGCCGGCAAACCGGCGCTGCTGCAACCGCGCCTGGCCGGCAAGCACGTCAAGCAGGCCAACGCCCAGCATTGCGCCCAGGTTGGTGAATTACTTGCGCACCTGCACCTGGCGACCCGCGACAACATGATCAAGCGCAAGACCGACCGTGGCCTGGACTGGATGCAGGAGGAGGGCGCCACGCTGTTGTCACACCTCGACGCCGATGCCCGTCAGTTGCTGGAGGCGGCACTGGACGAAATCACCGTGCAGAAAATCGGCATCCTCGCGCTGCCCCGCGCCAACATCCATGCCGACCTGTTCCGCGACAACGCGATGTTCGAAGGCACCCACCTGACCGGGTTGATCGACTTCTACAACGCCTGTTCCGGGCCGATGCTGTATGACGTCGCCATTGCACTGAATGACTGGTGTTCGGATGACGAAGGCATGCTCGATGGCCCGCGGGCGCGAGCGTTGCTTGGCGCTTATGCGGCGCTGCGGCCGTTCACATCCGCCGAGGCGCAACTATGGCCGACCATGCTGCGCGTGGCGTGCGTGCGGTTCTGGCTGTCGCGGCTGATTGCCGCCGAATCGTTCGCCGGGCAGGATGTGTTGATTCATGATCCGAAGGAATTTCAGCGGCGGCTGGCGCAGCGGCAGAAGGTCAGCACGCTGTTGCCGTTCGCCCTGTAACAGCAAGCTGGCGCGAAGCTGACTGCTCTTGTGGCGAGGGGATTTATCCCCGCTGGGCTGCGCAGCAGCCCCTTGCTTTCTATTGACGGACCGTGGCGGCTGATATTTTTTGGGGGCCGCTTCGCGCCCCAGCGGGGATAAATCCCCTCGCCACAGGTTCGGCGCTCGGCGATGGGTGTTACAACGACTCCAGGCACCCCGCCAGATCATTCCCCAACTTTTCCAGCAATTGCTCATACCCTTGTGCCGTTGCCGGGGTGTAGCCGCCCAGCGCATCCAGTTCGGCCAGCTTCACCGGCAGCCCGGCCACCAGCGTCTCGGCCAGGCGCGGACGCAGCGGCGGTTCGCTGAAAACGCAGGTCTTGCCCACCGCCTGCAAGCGCGTGCGCATCGCCGCCACGTGCTGGGCACCGGGCTGGACCTCGGCGGCCACGGCGAAAACCCCGGCATGCTTGAGGCCGTAGTTGTCCTCGAAATAGTCGAACGCTTCGTGGAACACAAAATACGGCTTGCCTGCGACCCCGGCCAGACGCGCCTTGAGGCGTACGTCCAATGCATCGAGGCGCTGGTTGAAAGCCTTGAGGTTGCTGTCATAGCGGGCCGCGTTCGCCGGATCCGCCGCGCTCAGGTCGGCAGCCATTCTGGCGGCGATCACCCGGGCGTTCAGCGGCGACAGCCACAAGTGGGCATCCACGGTGCCGGGACGATGGTCGTGGTCATGTTCGTCGGCATGCTTCTCGTCCTCGTCCTCGTGGGACGCGCTGTCCTGGGCGAAATGACGCAACTTGAGCCCCGGCAGATCCTGCACGGCGACGGAAGGCTGCGTACGACCATTCAACACACGCGGCAGGAAACCTTCCATGTCTGGGCCGATCCAGTAAAGCAGGTCCACCGATTGCACCTTCCGTACGTCGGATGGACGCAGCGCATAGTGGTGAGGCGAGGCACCAGGGGGCAACAGCACTTCCGGAACGGCCACGCCGTCCTGCACCGCGGCGGCAATCAGTTGCAGCGGCTTGATGCTGGTTAGCACCTTGACGTCGGCCCGGGCCGGGCCAATCAGCAGAAATGTTGCGACAAAAGCGACAAAGAGCGAAAAAATTCGGGACACGATGACCACTCGAAGAGGCGAGAACGGGTAACATAATAACGTCTCTCACTAAACTCGTCGCTGCCCATGCCCATTACCCCCCTTGCCAGTCGTCCCCATGATCACTCCCATTGCGTGCACAGCGCGCTGTCCGAGGCCGACGCCATTTGCGCGCGCCAGGGCCTGCGGCTGACCGCCTTGCGTCGGCGAGTGCTGGAGCTGGTCTGGCAAAGCCACAAGCCGCTGGGTGCCTACGACATCCTCGCGGTACTCAGCGAGCAGGACGGCCGCCGTGCCGCGCCGCCGACAGTCTACCGGGCGCTGGATTTCCTGCTGGAAAACGGCCTGGTACATCGCATTTCTTCGCTGAACGCCTTCGTTGGCTGCAACCATCCGGAGCACGCCCACCAAGGCCAGTTCCTGATCTGCCGCGAATGTCATGCGGCCATCGAGCTGGAACAGAAGTCCATCAGCGACGCGATCGTCGCCAGCGCCAAGGACGTCGGCTTCGTTGTCGACACCCAGACCGTCGAAGTGGTCGGCCTGTGCTCCGGTTGCCAGGGGGCCTGATGAGCAACGCGTTGATCCGCCTCGAACAGGTGGCCGTGACGTTCGCCGGGCAGAGCGTGCTGGACAACATTCACCTGAGCGTCGAACCGGGGCAGATCGTCACCCTGATCGGCCCCAACGGCGCCGGCAAGACCACCCTCGTGCGCGCCGTGCTGGGCCTGCTCAAGCCGGACAGCGGCAGCGTCTGGCGCAAGCCCCGGCTGCGTGTCGGCTACATGCCGCAGAAACTCCACGTCGACCCGACCTTGCCGCTGTCCGTGCTGCGCTTTCTGCGCCTGGTGCCGGGCGTCGACCGCGAGCGAGCCTTGGCGGCGCTGAAGGAAGTCGGCGCCGAGCAAGTGATCGACAGCCCGGTGCAGAGTGTGTCCGGCGGCGAGATGCAGCGTGTATTGCTCGCTCGCGCCCTCTTGCGCGAGCCCGAGCTGCTGGTGCTCGACGAGCCCGTGCAAGGCGTCGATGTGGCGGGACAGGCCGAGCTTTACAGCTTGATCACCCGCCTGCGCGACCGCCACGGCTGCGGGGTATTGATGGTGTCGCACGACCTTCACCTGGTGATGAGCACCACCGACCAGGTGGTCTGTCTCAACCGTCACGTCTGCTGCTCCGGGCATCCCGAGCAAGTCAGTGGCGATCCGGCCTTTGTCGAATTGTTCGGAAAAAACGCACAAAGCCTGGCGATTTATCACCACCATCATGACCATTCCCATGACCTGCACGGTTCGGTGGTCAACGCTCCTTCTGCTTCCAATCATGTTCATGGAGACGGCTGCAAGCATGGCTGATTTTCTGTTGTACGCCCTGCTTGCAGGTTTGGCGCTGGCGCTGGTGGCCGGCCCCTTGGGCTCGTTCGTGGTCTGGCGGCGCATGGCCTATTTCGGCGACACCTTGTCCCACGCGGCGCTGCTCGGCGTGGCCATGGGGTTTCTGCTGGACGTCAGCCCCGCCATCGCGGTGACCGTGGGTTGCCTGCTGCTCGCAGTGGTGCTGGTGACCTTGCAACAGCGCCAGCCGCTGGCGTCCGACACCCTGCTGGGCATCCTGGCTCCCAGCACGCTGTCCCTCGGGCTGGTGGTGCTCAGCTTCATGCGCGACGTGCGGATCGATCTGATGGCCTATCTGTTCGGCGATCTGCTGGCGATCAGTCCGATGGACCTGGCCTGGATCCTCGGCGGTAGCGCGGCGGTATTGCTGTTGCTCGTGGCGCTGTGGCGTCCGTTGCTGGCGGTTACCGTCCATGAGGAACTGGCACGGGTCGAGGGCCTGCCCGTGGTGGGCCTGCGATTGGCGCTGATGCTGTTGATCGCAGTGGTGATTGCCGTGGCGATGAAGATCGTCGGTGTATTGCTGATTACTTCATTGCTGATCATTCCGGCGGCTGCGGCACAGCGTCACGCCCGCTCACCGGAGCAGATGGCCTTGGGCGCAAGCCTGCTGGGCATGCTCGCGGTGTGTGGCGGGCTGGCGTTGTCGTGGTTCAAGGACACTCCGGCCGGACCGTCGATCGTGGTCAGCGCGGCGGCGTTGTTTCTGCTGAGTTTTGTCCTGCCCCGTCGAGGGGTGTAGACTTGCTCGCTTTTTGCGCAATTAGAGAGTCGCAGGAATGAAGCCGTTCGCCTCCCGTTATCTGCTCCTTGTCGCGTTTTCCCTGCTGCTGGGCGCCTGCCAGAGCACGCCGCCGACCGTCGAAACCCCGGACACCCGGGGCCCGGCCATCGCGCAGCTCGAACAGAGCCTGGCCAGCAATGAACTGGCCACCGCAGAAGGTCAGCTGGCCGCGTTGCAAGCCCAGACGCCTGAAGATCCGTCGCTGGAGCCTTACCAGCGGCAACTGGCCGAGGCGTACTTGCGCCGCAGCCAGATCGACCTGCAAAAGGGCGATGTAAACGCGGCCGCCACCGCCCTGAGCCGGGCTCGCGCGCTGATGCCAAAAGCGCCGGCACTTACCGGCGAAGTGAACAGTGCGATCGCCCAGGCCCGCAAGGCCGAGCTGGAAAAAGCCGAAGCCGCCCTCCAGGCCGCCGAAGCCAAGCCAGTTGCAAAGGTGATCGACCCGAGTGCGCAGAGCACCACGGTTGCGCTGAATATCGGCGATATCCAGAAAATGCGTCATCAATTGGACGCTATCGCCGCCGATGTGGTGAATTACCAGTGCGACGTCAGCATCCAGGCCCCGCGCACCGATGATTACCCTTGGTTGGCGACATTGCTGACCAAGCGGGTCAAGAAACTCGATCCCGGGTTTGATCTGAAACTGCAGAAGCAGATCTTGCGTAGCGTGCCGGCGCAAGTGGTTCTGACTCCGCGTAAGCTCTGAAAGCTTCGCGAGCAGGCTCGCTCCCAAATGGGTGTTGTGATCGACACATATCCCTGTGGGAGCGAGCCTGCTCGCGAAGGCGTCCTACCAAACAACAAATCTCTTCAGGCTGGAATAGCCTTGGCCTTAGGCTCCCGCGCCCAAACCCGATGCTGGGCAATCGCGTCAAAAAACGCCTGGAACTTGCCCGCATCAGCGTCCGGAATCAGCCCCGCATCCGCCTCCAGCTTCAACAACACCAGCAACTGTCGCGCTTCGCCATGCAGCGCGATGGCCTTCAGGTGCTTGTAGGCCTCCAACAGGTAATGCAACGCCACGCCATCGGCGCTCAGCGCCTTGATCGACTCCACCCCGCCCGGCACGAACACCGCGTCAAAGGCAATCGACGGCAAGCCTTCCATGGACGCATCCACCGGCAGCGTTTGCCCAGCAGCGGTGGTCACCGGCGCGGAGGTTGGGCCGAGGATTTTCGCGTGGGCCCCTTCGGCTTCCAGTGCCTGCTTGAGCGCATCAATGATTGTCCCCTCGACGCCATTGGCCACCAACACCGCGACCTTGCGGGTCTTGATGTCGCCGGACAGCAGATTGGCCTGGCTCAACGCCGGGGACTGCTCCAGGGAAGGCGTCGGAACATCGACCGTACCGGCAGTGGGAGCCGGCAAGCCGAGGTTCTTCGCAACTCGCCCGGCCAGTTCCAGATCGATGTTGGCGAGAATCTCGTTCACCTGCCGCGCCCTGATGAACTCGCGTTCCACTTTGCCCAGTTCGAAGCTGTACGCCGCGATGATGTGCTCTTGCTCGTGGGGGCTCATGCTCTTGTAGAACAACCGCGCCTGGGAGAAATGATCGCCGAACGAATCGCTGCGCTGGCGGATCTTGTGGGCGTCGATGCGCTCCGGATAACTTTCGAAACCACCATCCTGCGGACCGGGCGGGGTTTCCTTCGGCCAGCCGCCATCGATGGAGTTCGGCTCGTAGGACGCGCGCCCCTTGTCGATAGTGGTGCGGTGCATGGCATCACGCTGGCCGTTGTGCACCGGGGTGATGGCGCGGTTGATCGGCAACTCGTGAAAGTTCGGCCCACCAAGTCGGCTGATCTGCGTATCGGTGTAGGAAAACAGCCGGCCTTGCAGCAACGGGTCGTTACTGAAATCAATGCCCGGCACGATATGTCCGGGGCAGAAGGCAACCTGCTCGACTTCGGCGAAGAAGTTGTCCGGGTTGCGGTTCAACACCATCTTGCCCAGCGGCGTGATGGGCACCAGCTCTTCGGGGATGATCTTGGTCGGGTCGAGCAGGTCGAAGTCGAACTTGTGCTCGTCCTCCTCGGCGACGATCTGTACGCCAAATTCCCATTCGGGGTAGTCGCCCATCTCGATCGACTCCCAGAGATCGCGACGGTGGTAATCAGTGTCCTTGCCCGCGAGCTTCTGGGCTTCGTCCCATACCAGGGAACACGTCCCGGCCTTGGGCCGCCAGTGGAACTTGACGAAGCTGCTGCGGCCTTCGGCGTTGATCATGCGGAAGCTGTGCACGCCGAAACCCTGCATGGAGCGCAGGCTTTTCGGAATTGCCCGGTCGGACATCGCCCAGATCACCATATGAGCCGACTCCGGTACCAGCGAGACAAAGTCCCAGAAGGTGTCGTGGGCCGATCCGCCGGTGGGGATTTCGTTATGGGGCTCGGGTTTCACCGCATGGACGAAATCCGGAAACTTCACCGCATCCTGGATGAAGAACACCGGCATGTTGTTGCCCACCAGATCGAAGTTGCCTTCGTCGGTGAAGAATTTCACTGCAAAGCCGCGCACGTCCCGCACCGTGTCACCGGAACCCCGTGGGCCCTGCACGGTGGAAAAACGTACAAACACTGGCGTCTTTTTACCTGGGTCCTGCAGGAAACCGGCCTTGGTCAAGGCCGCATGCGATTCGTAGGCCTGAAAATAGCCATGGGCACCGGTCCCTCGGGCGTGAACGATGCGCTCGGGAATACGTTCATGGTCAAAATGCGTGATTTTCTCACGCATGATGAAGTCTTCCAGCAACGACGGCCCACGCGGCCCGACGCGGAGGGTGTTCTGGTTATCGGCGATCTTCACGCCCTGGTTGGTGCGCAAGGCCTGTTCGGTGGCATCGGAGCGAAACTGCTCGAGGCTCTCCAGCTTGGCGTTGGTATTGCTGCGATCCAGCGTGTCGGTCCCGGCCATCTGGCTGGGGGCGGCAGGTTTTTTAGTGCTCATCAGGCATGACTCCTCGTTGCGATCCCCGCCGTGGCCAGGACCCGTGAGTTCGATGCGCCAGGCACGGTACCTGGGCATATGTGGAGGTGCCTAATGAGTGACCGATACCGTTTCGCTGTGTTCCTTTTTTATGTCCTTTGATCGCCTTATTGCCAAATCGCTGGTTCAATCTCAAATAAATGCTAAGAACCTCTATACGGACAGGCTAAAATGCGCGCCCGGCTTACCGCTGATCCTTTTCCACCGCGCCCCACAAGGTTCGCTACGTGATCGAGTTTCAAAACGTCCATAAAACCTACCGGGTTGCCGGTAGGGATATCCCCGCGCTGCACCCGACCAGTCTGACCATCCAGAACGGTCAGGTCTTCGGCCTGATCGGTCATTCCGGTGCGGGAAAAAGTACCCTGCTGCGCCTGATCAATCGCCTGGAAGATTCCAGCGGCGGCAAGATCATCGTCGACGGCGAAGAAGTCACCGCCCTGGACGCCAACGGCCTGCGCCGTTTTCGCCAGCAGGTCGGGATGATTTTCCAGCACTTCAATCTGCTCGCGTCCAAGACCGTGGCCGACAACGTGGCCATGCCACTGACGCTGGCGGGCGAACTGTCCCGCAGCGATATCGACCGCCGCGTCGCCGAATTGCTGGCGCGGGTAGGGCTGTCCGACCACGCCCGCAAATACCCGGCGCAGTTGTCCGGCGGCCAGAAGCAGCGCGTCGGCATCGCCCGCGCCCTGGCAACCAAGCCGAAGATCCTGTTGTGCGACGAAGCCACCAGCGCGCTCGACCCACAGACCACCGCCTCGGTGCTGCAACTGCTGGCGGAGATCAACCGTGAGCTGAAGCTGACCATCGTGCTGATCACCCATGAAATGGATGTGATCCGGCGTGTCTGCGATGAGGTCGCGGTGATGGACGCCGGGGTGATCGTCGAGCAAGGCCCGGTGGCCGAGGTGTTCCTGCACCCCAAGCATCCGACCACCAAGCGTTTCGTCCAGGAAGACGAGCAGATCGACGAAAGCGAACAGCGCGACGACTTCGCTCACGTCCCAGGGCGCATCGTGCGTCTGACATTCCAGGGCGAAGCGACCTACGCGCCGTTACTTGGAACCGTCGCCCGCGAAACCGGTGTGGACTACAGCATCCTGGCCGGTCGTATCGACCGCATCAAAGACACCCCCTACGGGCAACTGACCCTCGCCATCACCGGCGGTGACATGGAAGCGGCCTTCGCCCGCTTCACCGCGGCCGATGTCCACATGGAGGTGCTGCGCTGATGGAATTTTTTGCAAACATCGACTGGCTGGAAATCTGGCTGGCAACCGGCGACACCTTCCTGATGCTGTTCGGTTCGCTGCTGTTCACCGTACTGCTCGGCCTGCCGCTGGGCGTGTTGCTGTTTCTCTGCAGCCCGCGCCAATTGCTTGAAGCCCGGGGCCTCTACGCGCTGCTGTCGCTGATGGTGAACATCCTGCGTTCGCTGCCATTCATCATCCTGTTGATCGTGATGATCCCGTTCACGGTGTTGATCACCGGCACGTCGTTGGGCGTGGCCGGCGCGATCCCGCCACTGGTGGTCGGTGCGACGCCGTTCTTCGCCCGCTTGGTGGAAACCGCCCTGCGCGAAGTCGATCGCGGCATCATCGAAGCGACCCAGGCCATGGGCGCTACCACGCGACAGATCATCGTCAACGCATTGCTGCCGGAAGCCCGTCCGGGCATTTTCGCAGCGATTACGGTGACAGCGATTACTTTGGTGTCCTACACGGCCATGGCCGGTGTGGTCGGCGCTGGTGGCCTGGGCGACCTGGCGATCCGCTTCGGCTACCAGCGTTTCCAGACCGACGTGATGGTGGTCACGGTGGTGTTGCTGCTGGTGCTGGTCCAGGTCCTGCAAACCGTGGGCGACAAACTGGTTGTGCATTTCTCTAGAAAATAAGGCCTCGCGCCAATAAACCATGAGCCGGCCATTCGCTGGCAGGCGCCAAGAGCAGGCGCCTCAAAAGGAGTTAGCTGAATGAAAAAACTACTGGTCGCCTTCGCTGCCGCCGCAGCGTTCTCCGCACACGCCGACACCCTGACCGTCGCGGCCACGCCGGTTCCTCACGCGGAAATCCTCGAGTTCGTCAAACCGGCATTGGCGAAGGAAGGCGTGGACCTCAAGGTCAAGGTCTTCACCGACTACGTCCAGCCCAACGTACAAGTCGCCGAAAAGCGCCTGGACGCCAACTTCTTCCAGCACCAGCCGTACCTGGATGAGTTCAACAAGGCCAAGGGCACGAATCTGGTGAGCGTAACCGGTGTGCACCTGGAACCCCTGGGCGCGTACTCCAGCAAGTACAAGGCACTTACAGAACTGCCAGGCGGCGCCAATGTCGTGATCCCGAACGATGCTACCAATGGCGGCCGTGCGCTGTTATTGCTGGCCAAAGCAGGGCTGATCAAGCTCAAGGACTCGAACAACATCCTGTCGACTACCAAAGACATCACCGAGAATTCGAAGGATCTGAAGTTCCGTGAGCTGGAAGCGGCAACCATTCCGCGCGTGCTGACTCAAGTGGATCTGGCATTGATCAATACCAACTATGCGTTGGAGGCCAAGCTTGACCCTTCCAAGGATGCGCTGGTGATCGAAGGCAACGACTCGCCTTATGTGAATATTCTGGTAGCCCGTCCGGACGACAAGGACAGCGAGGCCATGAAGAAGCTGGTTGCAGCGCTGCATACGCCGGAAGTTAAGGCGTTTATTCTGGAGAAATACAAAGGCGCGGTTTTACCGGCGTTTTGAGCTGATCGGGTGTGAAAGACGGGACTGCGTGAAAGCGAGGTCCCGTTTTTTTATCTGAAGGCATTGCGCGCAACCTGTCACAGCCATATGGACAATCCCATTCGGCCAATAAGGAAAACCAATAAAAAGAGAAACAAGATACGAATTAATCCACTCCCATAGCGCAAAGCCAAAAAAGTGCCTGTCAGCGCACCCGCCATATTACACACCGCGACCAGTCCACCAATTACCCACAGCACATGACCTGAAGGAATGAAAAATAGCAGCGCCGCGCTAAACGTTCCCAGATTAACCAGTTTTGCTGAAGCGGATGCATTCAGAAAATCGTAGCCAAAATATTTAACGAAAACAAATAACAAAAAACTACCACTGCCGGGTCCAAAAACTCCGTCATAAAATCCAATTATGCCGCCAAAAAAAACCCCAAGGAGCACTTCTTTGGATCCGCATTGAGCGTCCGAGTGAACAAGCCCCAGATCCTTTTTTGCAAATGTATAAACAGCCATTACCACCAATACAAAAAACACAAAATATTCCATGATCGCCTTCGGAACGAGCGAGACGGAAAAAGCACCCAAAAACGAAAATAAAAAAGCCGAGAGCATGGTTGGAAGCATCAGCTTCCAGACGATCTTTATTCTTTTAACGTAACTAAATATAGAAGAAACATTTCCTGCAAGTACAGCGAGCTTATTAGTTCCAAAAACTGTGCTCAGCGAGTGCTGAGGTAATGCATGAAGTAGAGCGGGTACCTGAACCAAACCTCCGCCCCCTACAGCAGCATCGATCATCCCCCCGCAAAAAGCAAAAAATCCCAACGCGCCCATGGCGTATTCAATTTGCATAGAAATTATCCACTCTAGACCTCGTGATTTGGTCCAATTAAAGATTAAAACATTCCAACTTTCAGGCCAATGTAAGCGTAGACGAACAATAGAAGCCATAGACGAGGCTTTCAAGTCGGCGGATTCCGACGTAGTTGTAGGCCAAGGAGCAAGGATGTGTAGCTTGCCGCAAGGATTACGCCAGCGGAAGAATCAGGAGCTTGGTTTCGGCCCGAAAAAAGTCATACACAGGGCCGAATGAACCCTAGGATCCGCTTCATTGTTCTACGACCCTCATGATAAATTCCCCGCCGCGACCTCTAATCAATAGAGGGCATTCAGGGAGAAAAGTGAGTGATCAAGTCTTTGTTGGTTGGGGCATTGCTGGCAATGGCATCAGCATCGGCGTCTGCGATGAGTTGCGATAACCCTAGAAACGCCTATGACAGAACCTATTGCGCGTCGCTGAAAATGGTTCAGTCGGACCAGGAAATCAACGAGCAATACAAGAAGACGATGAGTGCCCTGAACCCGGATCAAAAGAAGAAGGTGAAAGCCGCTCAGATCCAGTGGATCAAGATTCGTGACAACGCCTGTTCCAACGACGGCCTGCTCTACCTGGACTGTGCCAATGAGAAGACCGAGGCGCGTATCGTCATACTCAAGGCTGTCGAGCGCGAGTGCCGCGCTGCCGGTTGCGACGACGCCAAACTGTCGCAAGTCGAGTAACCCGCACACAAAAACCCGACGTAAAGCGTCGGGTTTTTCTTTGGTGGGGTTCGCTCGCTATCGCGGCTCAGCGTTATCCAATGGGCTGCTTCGCAGCCAGCGGGAGCAAGCTCCCTCGCCACGGGGTTGCAGTGTGACGTTTATCTTGGATCAACGTTGTCCAGAACTCGGTTCGCCAGTAATGAGCTCAGCTCGATCAGTTGCTGGACGCCGAGGGCGATGTGGCGGTGTGAGCCTTCCAGATCGAACGCGAGGTTGCTGACCATGGCGTCGGCTGAAGCCAGGGTTTCGCTGAGGTTGGCGAGCAGGCATTCGTTGTCGGTGTCTTGTACGACGGTGAAGAGTTGAGCGGATTGGAGAGCATCTTTCGGTTCTGGTGGCGAGGAGGTGCGGTCCGCCTCAGGCGGATTCGTTGTAGATTTCGACATGAGCTGATACTCCAAGGTTAAGCCACAACCTCTTCCCTACTAAAAGAAGGGTGGCAGCTGTACGCAGGTTAGTAGACCGGGGAGATCAGCATTGCCGGCGCGCCGAAGCGCCCTGCGCACAGCCACCATCAAGTGCAAGGTAGGAATCTACCTCGATGGAGAACTCGTGCATCTTACTGACACAACCTCGAGCTACTAAACCCGACCACTGATGGGCAGTGGCAGGACGACAATAGAACCCGAGGGCAAGGCGCACAAGCCGGCGGATTCTGGCGTAGTTGTAGGTAATGGCGCAAGGATGTGTAGCTTGATGGAAAGATGGCAGAGCGGGAATAAACAGCGCTTTGTTTTGACCTCGATCCCTTGCTCCCGCTGGGCCGGTCCGACGCTTCCGGCGCAGCCGTCGCAACCGAATCACGAGTTTGTCTGTAGGAAAGCGTCGACCTGTTTGGGGCCGCTGCGCAGCCCAGCGGGAGCAAGCTCCCTCGCCACAGGGGGCCGGTTTTAGTCAGGGTAGGGGTGGGAATTATGGGGTTGCTGCGCAACCCAGCGGGGATGAATCCCCTCGCCACGATTTAAAGCTTTGTGAGTGCAGGCGTAATTCGGTTGTTTGCGTTGCTGGCAGGGTGCCACAATCGCGTTTTCTAGCGGCTTCACGATCAGGTGGATCACATGGATGGCCCGAGATCTCGCAATGGCATGGACTTTTGCATAGCCGGACAAGTGCGCACTGACCGACTGCAGCAACTGTTTCGCCAATCCGTTTCCGCGGTGTTTGGTAGTTACCTCGCGGCCATCATGTTGTGTTGGCTGTGTTGGGATCGCTTTGAGCACAGCACGGTTGTGTGGTGGCTGGCCATATTAAGCGGATCGACGCTGCTGCGGATCGCGATGTTCGTTGCCTATTTTCGCAGCGACGAGGTTCAGCGCACGCCTCAACGCTGGGAGCGCAGATACTGGGTCTCGCTGGTGTTGTCCGCGAGCATCTGGGGCGGCGGCGCGCTTGTTTTGATGCCGCAAGATGATCTCCTCTCGCAAGCTCTCGTCATGCTTTTTACCGTGGGGATGACTGTCAGCGCGGTCTCCTGTTACTCCGCCTACCGGGACATGACACTGGTCTCCATTGGCCTTGTGCTGTTTCCGTGCACGGTCTGGCTGCTGTTCCAACCGTCGCCGATTCAAGTCGGCATGGCGCTTTCGATCCTGGTGTTCGCGGCATTTGCTGCCCGCGCCACCCACAAAATGTCCCAGGCACTGGAAACCGCTTTTCGACTCACCCGCGAGATGGAACAGGCGAACAGCATTTCAACCCGCGCCGCACAAACCGATGAACTGACCGGCCTGAAAAGTCGACGGGCTTTTTTCGAGCATGCCCAGCAGCTTTACGACGAATGCAGAACCAACCGGTTGGGGTTGTGCGCCGTCATGTTGGACATGGATCACTTCAAGCACATCAACGACACCTACGGCCATCAGGTCGGGGACCAGGTCCTACGCCAGATGGGCGTGGTCATCAGCTCGTCGTTTCGGGCCACGGATATACACGGTCGGCTCGGTGGGGAAGAGTTCGCCATTCTGCTTCCGGATACGTCCATTGACGTCGCTATAGAAATTGCAGAAGGACTTATCCAGAGTATCGCTGGCTTGATGATCGAGCCTGTCCATCGCATCACCGCCAGCCTTGGCGTGGCGTCGACGGAGGCGAATCACAAGGATCTGCATGGCTTGATGAATAACGCTGATAAGGCGCTGTATCGGGCGAAAGCGCTGGGGCGTAACCAGGTTGCCGTCGCTCACTAGGGTGGTTCGTTCAACCCCGTCATCCTGCTTGTGAATTCCCTTTCTCCAAGGGCCCACCATTGCGCTGGCTCGGCCAGTACCCCTGCCACCTTTGTTCTCTTGGCTCACCCCTCAATTCGCGCGGGCTGGCACCGCTGCGTCGCTTAAAAATAAATTTTCTAATTTATCAATAGCTTAAAGAAATCTGAGAATATTCTCGAAAATTTATCTTGCGCGCTAAGTATTTGGGCGTTAACTTTAGCACCACTGGTTAGCGCACAAACATTTAGCGCAAACCAAACTCAATCAGACCCATCAGGAAAAAAGGAAAGCACCCCATGAACGTTCTCTACACCGCAGTCGCAACCTCCACCGGTGGCCGTGATGGCCGTGCTGTTTCCAGCGACAAGATCCTCGACGTGAAACTGGCCACGCCAAAAGCCCTGGGCGGTGCCGGTGGTGAAGCCACCAATCCTGAGCAGTTGTTCGCAGCCGGCTACTCGGCCTGCTTCATCGGCGCGTTGAAATTTGTCGCCAGCCAAAGCAAACGCAGCATTCCGGCTGACGCCTCGATCACGGCACACGTCGGCATCGGCCAGATCCCTGGCGGTTTCGGTCTGGACATCGACCTGCACATCAGCCTGCCAGGTCTGGATCAAGCCGATGCTCAAGCGCTGGTCGACGCGGCTCACCAGGTTTGCCCGTACTCCAACGCGACCCGCGGCAACGTCGACGTCCGTTTGCACGTCGCCGTCTAACTCACTCATCTACGAATAAATAAGGATCAGGACATGAACACTTTCAGCAAAACACTCGTTGGCTCGCTTCTGGCACTGTCGCTCGGCAATGCGTTCGCGACTTCTTTTGTTCAACCTACATTCGCTGAGGGCGGTTCGGATCGCCTGATCGAAAAACGAATAGCCGAAGGTGGCTCCGATCGTCTTATCGAGAAACGCATAGCCGAAGGCGGCTCCGATCGTCTGATCGAGAAACGCGTAGCCGAAGGTGGCTCCGATCGTCTGATCGAGTTACGGGTAGCCGAAGTTGGCTCGGATCGCCTAGGCGAGAACGGCTAGCCGAAGGGGCTCGGATCCACTGCAAAAAAGGGGTGGGCTGAACCAATCCCTTCAACGTTCCGAAAGTTGGTCAAATCAACCAATGTCGCTTCCAAAAGAAAAAACGCCGCTTCTCTCGGATGAGGAAGCGGCGTTTTTTTGTATGGCGTCATGGGAACCGGAGCAAGGACACTTGCCATGCTTTTGGCAACGCAGCTAAACGATGCTGTCCACCACACCGCCGTCAACTCGCAGCGCCGCTCCGGTGGTGGCCGAGGCCTGTTCCGAGCTGGCGTAGATAATCATGTTGGCGACTTCCTCTACCCGTGCCGCGCGCTGGATGATCGAGGTGCTGCGGTGCTCGTTGACGAAATCTGCCGCGACCTTCTCCAGGCTTTCCCCGCTGCGCTCGACGTCCGCCTGGAGCATCTTGGCAACGCCTTCGGACAGTGTCGGCCCGGGCAATACCGAGTTCACCGTCACGCCCGTTCCCGCGAGGCGTTTGGCCAGGCCGCGAGCGATTGAAAGCTGGGCGGTCTTGGTGAAGCCGTAGTGGATCATGTCGGCCGGAATGTTCACGCCCGACTCCGACGAGACAAACACGATCCGCCCCCAACCACGCTCGACCATGCCCTGCGCGTAGGCCCTGGAAACACGCACACCCGACATCACATTGGTTTCGAAGAAACGCTGCCATTCGCTGTCCGGCGTCTCGAAGAAGTCTTCCTGTTTGAAAATGCCCAGGTTGTTGATGACAATATCGAAGCTTGGATGCCTGGCGATCAACGCCTGGCAGCCAGGTTCGTTGCTGAGATCGCCAACAAAGCCTGTCGCCCTGGAAGCCAGATTGCCCAGGCGCTGCAACGCGTCCTCCACGCTGCTTTCGCTGCGCCCGTTGATGACGACCTGGGCACCGGCTTCCAGAAAACCTTTGGCGGTCGCAAAACCGATGCCGCTGGTGGAACCGGTGACCAATACGTTACGTCCGGTGAAGTCGATGTTCATGAGCGTGACTCCTTCATTGATGGATCAAAGAGGCAAGGCGATATTTTTGGCCGGGCAATACGCCGGCCCCCCGGATATCGCAGGTACTCATCATGGACACGATTGATGATTTGCGCCTGTCCTCAGCTAATGATTGAGAGCGGCGCCGATGCGTTGGAGTTCGTTCGCGATGGTGATGTATGGGTGAATATCTTTTCGCGAGCAGGCTCGCTCCCACCGGTTGATGTTGTGCATATCGATGAAGGGCCGCTGCGCAGCCCAGCGGGAGCAAGCTCCCTCGCCACGGGGAGGGTGGGGACAGTCAGTCATGTGGCGACTGTCAGGGCGCTATCGCGAGCAAGCTCGCTCCCACAGGGTTCGCGGTGCGCCATCCAGAACAGGTTTTCAGTACCACCGCGCCTCGCCCGGCGGGCGTTTCTTGAAGCGTTTCATGCTCCACATGTACTGGCTCGGATAGGCCCGTACATAACGCTCGACCACTTTGCTCATGGCGGCGCAGGCGGTTTCGGTGTCGGTGCTGTACATCTCGTCCGGGGCGGCTTCGAGGATGACTTTGTAGCCGGAGCCGTCCGGCAGGCGCAGGGCGTGGAGGAAGACGCCGACCGCCTTGCCGCCGGCGAGCATGTTCGGCACGAACTTGCTGGTCAGGGCCTGGGTGGCGAAGAAGGGCACGAAGATGCCGGCGGATTCGGACGGCTCCGGATCGGCGGGGATCCCCACCTGGCCGCCCTTGCGCACTTCCTTGATGACGCTGAGGATGCCTTCCTTGGTAGACGCCGCGACCTTGTTGCCCAGTTGCACGCGTTGCTTCTGCAGCAACTCATCCACCGCCTTGAGCTTGGGCGGGCGGTAGAAGATGATCGGTTTGCACTGGCTGCAATAGAAGTGATTGAGCACTTCCCAATTGCCCAGGTGGCTGGTGATGCCGACCACGCCTTTGCCCGAGGCCAGCGCTTCTTTCAACACCTCCAGGCCTTCGACTTCGCGCACCAGTTCGATGGAGCGCTGGGCCGGCCAGATCCAGGCACAGGCGCTTTCGGTCAGGGATTTGCCAATGTCCTTGAGGCTCTGGCCTACCAGGCGCTCGCGCTCGGCCGGGTCCATCTCGGGGAAACACTTGGCGAGGTTGATCCGCACCACGTCGCGGGAACGGTTGGGTAATTTCCACATGAGCCAGCCAATGGCCGAGCCCACCGCCTGCACCGCTCGCCAAGGGAGCAGCGCAAACAACCGCAGAGCGCCGACCAGCAAGGCGCCTTTCAACTTATCCACAGGTCACTCCTGAATTCATGGGCCGTGTTGCGAGCCGGCTATTCTAACCACCGTTTACCAACTCGGCGTAGCGGTCGCAGTCCTGGGTGTGGTCCATGACCATGCCCGAGGCCTGCATCAAGGCGTAGCAGATGGTTGGGCCGACGAAGGTGAACCCGGCTTTTTTCAGGCCTTTGCTCATTGCCAGCGCCTCGGGGGTGATGGCCGGCACTTCGGTGCGGTCCTTGAAATGGTTGATGATCGGTTGGTTGCCTACGAACGACCAGAGAAATGCCACCGGGTCTTCCAGCGCCAGCCAGGCCTGGGCATTGCGCCGCGCCGCCTTGAGCTTGAGGCGGTTGCGGATAATGCCGGGGTCGAGCATCAGTTCATCGATTTCAGCGTCGCTCATCTGCGCCACCCGCTGCACATCGAAGCCGTAGAGCACTTCCCGGTAACGTTCGCGTTTGCGCAAAACGGTGATCCAGGACAGACCGGCCTGGAACCCTTCGAGCAGAAGCAACTCGAACAAACCCTGCGCATCGCGCAGCGGCGTCCCCCACTCCTGATCGTGATAAGCCATGTACAACGGATCTTCGGAACACCAAAAGCAGCGTGGCATAAGGCTCCAGGGGGCGTGCGCACGAACGAATCGGGTATACTCCCGCTCTTTAAATCGCAGCCCAAGAAACAGGTGAATTTCGTGAGCCAGCCTACGCCAGCCGTGCGTACCTTCCAAGACTTGATCCTCGCCCTCCAGCAATACTGGGCCGAGCAAGGTTGCGTGGTACTTCAGCCCTACGATATGGAAGTAGGCGCCGGCACTTTCCACACTGCCACGTTTCTGCGTGCCATCGGCCCGGAAACCTGGAACGCCGCTTATGTGCAACCAAGCCGCCGCCCGACTGACGGCCGCTACGGCGAAAACCCGAACCGCCTGCAGCATTACTATCAATTTCAGGTCGTGCTGAAGCCGAACCCGGAAAACTTCCAGGAGCTGTACCTGGGCTCCCTCAAACACGTGGGCCTCGACCCGCTGGTGCACGACATTCGTTTCGTCGAAGACAACTGGGAATCACCGACCCTGGGCGCCTGGGGCCTGGGCTGGGAAGTCTGGCTCAACGGCATGGAAGTGACCCAATTCACCTACTTCCAGCAAGCGGGCGGCATCGAATGCTACCCGGTGACTGGTGAGATCACCTACGGCCTGGAACGCCTGGCCATGTACCTGCAAGGCGTGGATTCGGTCTACGACCTGGTATGGGCCGACGGTCCGTTCGGCAAAGTGACGTATGGCGACGTGTTCCATCAGAACGAAGTGGAGCAATCGACCTACAACTTCGAACACGCCAACGTCGACAAGCTGTTCGAGTTGTTCGATTTCTATGAAAGCGAAGCCAAGCGCCTGATCGAACTGGACCAGCCGCTGCCGCTGCCGAGTTATGAAATGGTCTTGAAGGCATCTCATACCTTCAATCTGCTGGATGCACGCCGGGCGATTTCCGTGACCGCGCGCCAGCAATACATCCTGCGTGTGCGCACCCTGGCGCGTTCCGTCGCGCAAGCCTACCTGCTGGCCCGTGCCAAGCTGGGCTTCCCGATGGCGACCCCGGACCTGCGTGATGAAGTGTTGGCTAAGCTGGAGGCTGCACAATGAGTGCTCAAGATTTTCTGGTTGAACTGGGCACCGAAGAACTGCCACCCAAAGCCCTGAACACCCTGGCCGATGCATTCCTGGCCGGCATCGAGAAAGGCCTGCAAGCCGCTGGCCTGAACTTCGAAACCAAGCATGTCTACGCCGCGCCGCGCCGCCTGGCCGTGCTGATCACCGCCCTGGCAACGCAACAGCCGGACCGCAGCATCAACCTCGACGGCCCGCCCGTGCAAGCCGCGTTCGATGCCGACGGCAACCCGACCCAGGCCGCCCTGGGCTTCGCCAAGAAGTGCGGCGTCGATCTGAGCGAAATCGACCAGAGCGGCCCGAAGCTGCGCTATAGCCAGAGCATCAAGGGCAAGCCGACCGCCAGCCTGTTGCCGACCATCGTCGAAGACTCCCTCAATGACTTGCCGATTCCCAAGCGCATGCGCTGGGCTGCGCGCAAGGAAGAGTTCGTGCGTCCGACCCAATGGCTGGTGATGCTGCTCGGTGACCAGGTCATCGATTGCACGATCCTCGCCCAAAAGGCCGGTCGTGATTCTCGCGGTCACCGTTTCCATCATCCGCAGAGCGTGCGTATCACGTCGCCGGCCAATTACCTGGCCGACCTTCGCGCTGCCTATGTATTGGCCGATTCCAACGAGCGCCGCGAGCTGATCAGCAAACGCACCGAAGAACTGGCGACCGCCCAGGAAGGTACGGCTATCGTGCCGGCCAACCTGCTGGACGAAGTGACCGCGCTGGTGGAATGGCCGGTGCCACTGGTGTGCTCGTTCGAGGAACGCTTCCTTGAAGTGCCCCAGGAAGCGCTGATCACCACCATGCAGGACAACCAGAAATATTTCTGCCTGCTGGACGCCGAAGGCAAGTTGCTGCCGCGCTTCATCACGGTGGCCAACATCGAAAGCAAGGACCCGCAGCAGATCATCGCCGGTAACGAAAAAGTCGTACGCCCGCGTCTGACCGATGCCGAGTTCTTCTTCAAGCAAGACAAGAAGCAGCCCCTGGAAAGCTTCAACGAGCGCCTGCGCAACGTGGTGTTCCAGGAAAAACTCGGCAGTGTCTACGACAAGGCCGAGCGCGTATCGAAACTGGCAGCATTCATCGCTCCACGCATCGGCGGCGATGCCCAGCGCGCTGCACGTGCCGGCATCCTGTCCAAGTGCGACCTGTCCACCGAGATGGTCGGTGAGTTCCCGGAGATGCAAGGTATCGCCGGTTACTACTACGCCCTCAACGACGGCGAGCCGCAGGATGTTGCCCTGGCGCTGAACGAACAGTACATGCCGCGTGGCGCCGGCGCTGAATTGCCGACCACCCTGACCGGTGCGGCCGTGGCGATCGCGGACAAGCTCGACACCCTGGTCGGCATCTTCGGTATCGGCATGCTGCCCACCGGCAGCAAGGACCCGTACGCACTGCGTCGCGCAGCGCTGGGCGTGCTGCGCATTCTCATCGACAAGCAGCTGGACCTGGACCTGAACGACGCCGTGGCCTTCGCCGTGAATGCGTTCGGCAGCAAGGTCAAGGCTGCCGGCCTGGCCGACGCGGTGCTGGAATTCATTTTCGACCGCCTGCGTGCGCGTTATGAAGACGAAGGTGTCGACGTCGCGACCTACCTGTCGGTGCGAGCCCTGAAACCGGGCTCTGCCCTGGACTTCGACCAACGCGTACAGGCAGTGCAGGCGTTCCGCAAACTGCCGGAAGCGGCAGCGCTGGCGGCGGTGAACAAGCGCGTGTCGAACCTGCTGAGCAAGGCCGAAGGCAACATTGCGGCCGTCGTTGAAGCCAAGTACTTCGACAACGCCAATGAGTTCTCCCTGTACTCGGCGATCCAGCAGGCGGACCAGGCAGTCCAGCCGATGGCAGCGGCGCGTCAGTACAGCGAAACCCTGGCGCGCCTGGCAGCATTGCGTGAACCGGTGGATGCGTTTTTCGAAGCGGTGATGGTCAATGCCGAAGACGCCAATGTGCGAGCCAACCGCTATGCGCTGCTGGCGCGTCTGCGTGGGTTGTTCCTCGGTGTTGCCGATATTTCGCTGCTGGGGTAAGTCTTGAAACTGCTGATTCTCGATCGGGACGGAGTGATCAATCACGACTCCGACGCCTACATCAAGTCGGTGGAGGAGTGGTTGCCGATTCCCGGTTCCATCGAGGCCGTCGCACAATTGAGCAAGGCCGGCTGGACGGTGGCGGTCGCCACCAACCAGTCGGGCATTGCCCGCGGTTACTACGAACTCGCCGTCCTCGACGCCATGCATGAACGCTTGCGTCAGCTGGTGGCCGGGCAGGGCGGTGACATCGGGCTGATCGTTTATTGCCCACATGGGCCGGACGAAGGCTGCGATTGCCGCAAGCCCAAGCCCGGCATGCTGAAAACCATCGCCGCTCACTATGACGTTGCGCTGTCGGGCGTGTGGTTTGTCGGCGACAGCCTCGGTGACCTGGAGGCGGCGAAGGCCGTCGATTGTCAGCCAGTTTTGGTCAAGACCGGAAAAGGCGAAAAGACCCTGGGCAAGACCCTACCGGTGGGCACCTTGATTTTTGACGACCTGGCGGCGGTTGCCGCTGAACTTATCCACAATTAGAGCTCCCAAGACATCCTGATCAAGGATTGTTCGGGAAGCGCTTGAACAGGCGGGCATTGCCCGCAATGGTAAACGCCGCTATGTCGATATTGCAGGCCATCAGAAGCTTCCTCTTTTACCTGCTGCTGGGCACCAGTTCCTTGTTGTGGTGCACGTTGAGTTTTTTTGTCGCGCCGTTCATGTCGTTCAGGACGCGCTACCGCTTCATCAATGTTTACTGGTGCCGTTGCGCACTCTGGCTGAGCAAGGTGTTTCTGGGCATCCGCTACGAAGTGAAAGGTGCCGAGAATGTGCCTGAGCGCCCTTGTGTCATCCAGTCCAACCACCAGAGCACCTGGGAGACCTTCTTTCTCTCGGCTTATTTCGAACCGTTGAGCCAAGTGCTCAAGCGCGAGCTGCTGTTTGTACCGTTCTTCGGCTGGGCCATGGCGATGCTGCGCCCGATTGCCATCGACCGTGACAACCCGAAGGTTGCCCTCAAGCAGGTAGCGCAAAAAGGCGATGTGCTGCTCAAGGACAACGTTTGGGTACTAATCTTTCCCGAGGGCACCCGCGTACCTTACGGGACCATCGGCAAGTTTTCCCGCAGTGGCTCCGCATTGGCGGTAAACGCCGGCCTGCCAGTACTACCGATTGCACACAATGCGGGCAAATTCTGGCCCAAGGCCGGCTGGGTCAGAACGCCAGGCGTTATCACCGTGGTCATCGGCGCCCCCATGTATGCAGAGGGCAGTGGGCCGCGCGCGATTGCCGAGCTGAACGACCGTGTACAGGCTTGGAATGAACAGACGCAACGGGAATTGGGCTCGCTTCCTCCGGCCCCTGCTGCGCCGGCTGCGACGGACAAGTTGGCTGTATGAGAATTGTGGATAAGCTGTGTACCGTTTTTTCGGATTTCGTCAGTTTTAACGTTTAACTCGCTGTTTTTAATACATATTTCTTAAACACCTAAAACCTTGTACGAGGTGCATAAGTTTTTATAGCGCACTGAAAAAGGTCGCTGCCTGACCAAGGCCGCGATCTTTTTTTATTCCTCCAACAACGGAAAGCGCAGGCTGAACGTAGTGCCTTCGCCTACCACGCTACGGCAATCGATTTGCCCACCATGACGGTCCACGACCGCCTTGACCATCGACAGCCCCAAACCGATGCCATCCACGCCATGGGCCGACGAAAACCGTCGGTACTGGACGAACAGATCCGGCAGTTCCTGCGCGCCGATGCCTTTGCCCTGATCAACGACGTCACACGTCAACCAGCCCTGGGCACAACGGACCTGCAACGCTATACACGTGTCGGGCGCACTGTACTTGATGGCGTTCTCCAACAAGTTGAACAGGGCGCGGGTCAGCAGGGGCTGATCAGCGCTGATCAGCGCTTCCTCATCGTCGAGTTGGTGTTCCAACCGAATACTCCTGGCCTGGGCAACAGGCAATGCCTGGTCGATCACGTCCAGCACCAGCATGGCGAACAGGCTCGGTTGGAACTGGTAGGCCTCGGACTCGGCCTTGGCCAACTGCACAAACCCATCGGTCAGTTCCAGGGCGCGGCGCACCTGGCGCTCGATCTGGTCGAATAGCGGCTTGTCGGCACCGGCCTGATGCCGCTGCACATCGAGCAGAGCCAGGATCGCCGAATGGGGCGCGCGCAGATCGTGGGAGAGAAAACGAAGCATGACGCTGCGCTGCTCTTCGGCTTCCCGTTCAGCGCTCAGATCAGTCAGGCTGAGCAGCCAGCCAATGGGCACATCACCGTCCACCGGCAACAGCGCGGCACGTTCCAGTCGCAAGCTGCGCTCGCGGGTATCGCGAAATTCAACCAGTGGTAACGTGGACAAGCGATGTGCAGGGGAGTGGACCAATGCCGGATAACCCAACCGCGCCAATTCCTCCAGCACATCACTGCCCGCCAAAGCGTGACCGAACAACTCGCGAGCCTTGCGATTACCCAGCAACAGGTTGCCCTGTGGATCACTGATCATCGTTGCTACCGGCAGGTACTCCAGGCCGTCGGCAATAAATCGGCGCGTGTCCCGGGTTCGGCTCATGGCTTGTTCCAAGGCCATAATCTGGCCTTGCAAGCGATCACTGCCGGTGTAGGAGGCTCGACGGCGCTCCGGGAAGACCTTGGGCTCAGCATCCAGGCGCGCCAGCTCCCAACCGAAATAAGCCAGCACCACGCTCAGGCGCCGCCAGTTCCAGATCAGATAACCCAGCAGCATGCCCAACAGGCTGGCCACCGGCGACCACCCCCAACACTGCGCGCCCAGCAGTGCGCTGAGTAGCAGGGCCAGACCCATCCCGCCCAACGTCGCTCCCAATGCGAAGTGCGGACGCAACAGCAACAAACCCATTACACAGCCAACCAGGCACACCGACAACAATGCAGCCGCTGGGCCGTTGCGCGCCGATTGCAGGCTGAACGAGACCAGCGCGGTCAGCGGGAGCAGCACCAGGCTTATCCACAACCCTTCGCGCATCAATTGTCGAAACAATCGCTGCACCTGGGTCGGTTCACGGCTTTCACGGCGACGCGGATGGCTCATAAGTACCTTGGCGGAAGATCGGGATGGTTGTACATGCCGCGCAGCCTCTAGCTCACAGCTGCGGCCATGACTATAACGGACTTGATGATGGCAATGCGGCTGCCTTTCACTTCGCATCGCGAGCCGGTATTGTCGCAGCCAGTGACAGCTCAACGACGACGAACCAGCCACCGGCTGCTTTTGATTGCCAGCTGAGAATGTCCGTTATTCTTGGAACCAAGGAATCGCATTCCATGCGTGTCGCCATACTGGACGATGAACCGGCGGAGTTGCGCCGGGTGGAACAGACACTGCAGCAAATTCCCGGCAGGGGAGAGCCCGCCTGGACACTGCACAGTTTCGAACGGGGTGAAGACCTGCTGCGACAACTGCGCAGGGAAACGTTTGACCTGTTGATCCTGGACTGGCAATTACCTGACATCAGTGGCTTGTCCTTGCTGCGCTGGACACGCGAGCACATGGATTCGCCACCCGCAGCCATCATGCTCACCAGCCGCGACGGCGAGCATGACATCGTCCAAGCGCTCAACGCCGGTGCCGATGACTATGTCAGCAAACCTTTCCGTCCCAACGAGCTCAAGGCCCGGGTCACCGCGGTGCTAAGGCGTCACAACCTGCAACGCACCCCGACCACTGAAGTGCTGGTGTTCAATGACCTCGAATTCGACGATGCCGAATTGACCGTCACCCGCGCCGGTATCCCCATCAGCCTGACTGAAAGGGAGTACCGCCTGGCCCGCTGCCTGTTCGCCAACCTGGGCCGGCCGCTGTCACGGGAATATTTTTATGAGCGCTTCTGGACCCATGAAGAAATGACGTCGTCGCGCCCGCTCGACACCCATATCTATCGCCTGCGCAACAAGCTCGGGCTAACCGCTGATCGCGGCTGGCAGTTGTTGACGATCTACGGTTATGGATATCGGTTGGAGAGTGTAGCGGCAGGCAGTGAGGCTTCGGTAGCCAGTTAGCATAAAAAAGGCCAACGCATGAGCGTTGGCCTTTTTCGTTGGGGCAGGGCAAGCCGGATCAGAAATCCAGGTTGGACACCGCCAACGCGTTGCTCTCGATGAAGTCACGACGGGGCTCGACCGCATCACCCATCAGGGTGTTGAAGATCTGGTCCGCGCCAATGGCGTCTTCGATGGTGACTTTCAGCATGCGGCGCGAGCCCGGATCCATGGTGGTTTCCCACAGCTGATCCGGGTTCATCTCACCCAGCCCTTTGTATCGCTGGATGGTGTGGCGCTTGGTGCTTTCGGCCATCAGCCATTCAAGGGCTTCCTTGAACTCGGTCACGGCTTTCTTGCGCTCACCACGCTGGATGTACGCACCTTCGTCCAACAGCGTGCTCAGTTGCGCGCCGAGGGATACGACGGTCTTGTAGTCGTTGCTGCCGAAGAAGTCGCGGTTGAAGGTGACGTAGTTCGACAGACCGTGGGAGATCAGTTCAACCTCCGGCAGCCAGACGTTACGCTCACGGTCTTCACGCAGGCTGGCTTTGTAGACCAGGCCGGATTTTTCCACGGTACGCAGGCGTACTTCGTACTGGGCCAGCCAATCCTGCATCGCTGCGTGGTCGGACAGCTGCTCGAGGCTGACGGCCGGCAGGTAGATGAAGTGCTCGGTCAGTTCCTGTGGGTACAGGCGCGACAGGCGCTTGAGGGTCTTCATCACCAGGCGGAAGTCATTCACCAGGCGCTCAAGGGCTTCACCGGAAATGCCTGGGGCATCTTCGTTCAGGTGCAGGCTCGCGTCTTCCAGGGCCGACTGCGTCATGTACTCTTCCATGGCGTCGTCGTCTTTGATGTATTGCTCTTGCTTGCCTTTCTTGACCTTGTACAAAGGCGGCTGGGCGATATAGATGTAGCCGCGCTCGATCAGCTCCGGCAACTGACGGAAGAAGAACGTCAGCAGCAAGGTGCGGATGTGCGAACCGTCGACGTCGGCGTCGGTCATGATGATGATGTTGTGATAGCGCAGCTTGTCGATGTTGTACTCTTCGCGGCCGATGCCACAGCCCAGCGCGGTGATCAGCGTACCGACCTCCTGGGAAGAGATCATCTTGTCGAAGCGCGCCTTTTCGACGTTGAGGATCTTGCCTTTGAGCGGCAGGATCGCCTGGGTACGACGGTTGCGGCCCTGCTTGGCGGAACCGCCAGCAGAGTCACCTTCCACCAGGTACAGCTCGGACAGGGCAGGGTCCTTCTCCTGGCAGTCGGCCAGTTTTCCTGGCAGGCCGGCGATGTCCAGCGCGCCTTTGCGGCGAGTCATCTCGCGGGCCTTGCGCGCCGCTTCACGGGCACGGGCGGCGTCGATCATCTTGCCGACCACCAGCTTGGCTTCGTTCGGGTTCTCGAGCAGGAAGTCGGAGAAGTACTTGCCCATCTCCTGTTCGACGGCGGTCTTCACTTCGGAAGACACCAGCTTGTCCTTGGTCTGGGAACTGAACTTCGGATCCGGCACCTTCACCGAGATGATCGCGGTCAGACCTTCGCGGGCGTCGTCACCGGTGGTGGCGACCTTGTGCTTCTTCGCCAGGCCTTCCTGTTCGATGTAGTTGTTCAGGTTACGCGTCAGCGCTGAACGGAAGCCCACCAGGTGAGTACCACCATCGCGCTGCGGAATGTTGTTGGTAAAGCACAACAGGTTCTCGTTGAAGCTGTCGTTCCACTGCAGGGCGATTTCCACGCCGATGCCGTCTTCACGCTGGACGTTGAAGTGGAACACCTGGTTGACCGGGGTCTTGTTGGTGTTCAGGTACTCGACGAATGCCCGCAGGCCGCCTTCGTACTTGAACAGCTCTTCCTTGCCGCTGCGCTCGTCCTTGAGGACGATGCCGACACCGGAGTTCAGGAAGGACAGCTCACGAATCCGCTTGGCCAGGATATCCCAGCTGAAGTGGATGTTCTTGAAGGTTTCGCTGGAGGCCTTGAAGTGAATCTGGGTCCCCGTGGACTCACTGTCGCCAACGATTGCCATCGGCGCTTGAGGCACGCCGTGGACGTAGGTCTGTTCCCAGATCTTGCCGCTGCGGCGAACAGTGAGAACAAGCTTCTCGGACAGCGCGTTCACAACCGACACACCTACACCGTGCAGACCGCCGGATACTTTGTAGGAGTTGTCGTCGAACTTACCGCCGGCGTGCAATACGGTCATGATGACCTCAGCCGCGGAAACGCCTTCTTCTTTGTGTACGTCTACCGGGATGCCACGGCCGTTGTCGCGAACGGTGATGGACTCATCCGGGTGGATAATGATGCTGATGTCGTCGCAATGACCGGCAAGGGCTTCGTCGATGGAGTTGTCGACCACCTCGAACACCATGTGGTGCAGACCGCTGCCATCGTCGGTGTCACCAATGTACATACCGGGACGTTTGCGTACGGCATCCAGGCCTTTAAGCACTTTAATGCTCGTTGAGTCGTACGTGTTTTCTTCGCTCAATGCCTTCACTCCCGATGGTCGTGGGTCTGGGTGATACGGCCCTGTTCCACGTGGAACAGAGCGACTGGCGTTTCCGTCTGCCAGCCTTCCCTCAATAATTCGTGGTCTACACAGGTGATGAACACCTGGCAGCGTAAGTCTTCCAGCAAGCGGCAAAGCGCACGGCGGTGGGTCTCGTCCAGTTCGGACGGCAAGTCATCCACCAGATAAATACACTGACCGCGACGGGCCTGGCTGACCAAATGACCTTGGGCGATACGCAAGGCGCACACCACCAACTTCTGCTGACCGCGGGACAATATGTCCGCTGCATTGTGCGCGCCCAGTCTGAGACGCAAGTCAGCACGTTGTGGTCCGGCCTGGGTATGTCCCATCTGCTGATCACGCTGCAGTGACCCAGCCAGCACGGCGCTCAACTCCCGGTCCTTGTCCCAGCCTCGGTAATAGCTGAGCGTCAGTCCCTCAAGCTCAACCAGTTCGCTCAAGGTCTGTTCGAAGACCGGTTTCAAGGCTTTTATATAAGCGCGGCGGTATTCATCGATTTCGGCGCTGGCTTGGCACAGCTCTCTGTCCCAAACCGCCTGCGAAACGGCGTCAAGTGTACCATGTCGCAGCCAAGAGTTTCGCTGGCGCAGCGCCTTCTGCAAGCGCTGCCACGTGGCCATGAAACGTGGTTCCACGTGGAACACACCCCAGTCGAGAAACTGCCGGCGAATCTTCGGCGCCCCTTCCAACAACCGAAAGCTGTCCGGATTGATCAGCTGCAACGGGAGGATTTCCGCCAGTTGTGCTGCGCTACGGGCGTTTTGCCCGTCGATGCGAATCTGGAACTCGCCCTGCCGGTCCCGTGAAATCCCCAATGCGCTGTGACCACCTTCAGCCAGTTCAACCTGGCCAAACACCGTGCATGCCAGTTGGTCGTACTGAATGACCGGCAATAGGCGGGTGCTGCGAAACGAACGGGCAAGCCCAAGCAGATGCACGGCTTCGAGGACGCTGGTCTTGCCGCTGCCGTTGGCGCCGTAAAGGATATTGATGCGGGGGGAGGGGGAGAAGGTCACCGGGTGCAGATTGCGCACCGCGGTGACCGAGACGCGACTTAAGGACATCTAGCTGATTCTGATTACAGACGCATCGGCATGACAACGTAAGCCGAATCGTCGTTGTCGGATTCCTGCACCAGTGCACTGCTGTTGGAGTCGGACAGGATCAGACGTACCTGCTCGGTGGTCATCACACCCAATACGTCCAGCAGATAGCTGACGTTGAAGCCGATTTCCAGGGAGCTACCGTTGTACTCCACGCCTACTTCTTCTTCCGCTTCTTCCTGCTCCGGGTTGTTCGCCTGGATCTTCAGCTGACCGTTGGCCAGTTGCAGACGAATGCCGCGATACTTCTCGTTGGACAGGATCGCGGTGCGGCTGAAGGCTTCGCGCAGCGCCTGACGATCGCCAAGTACCAGCTTGTCGCCACCTTTGGGCAGGACGCGCTCGTAGTCAGGGAATTTGCCGTCCACCAGTTTCGAAGTGAAGGTGAACTCGCCGGTGGTCGCGCGAATGTGATGCTGGCCCAGGACGATGCTGACGTTGCCATCCGGCTCGGTCAGCAGGCGCGCCAGTTCCAGGATGCCTTTGCGCGGCACGATGACCTGGTGACGATCCGGCTGGCCGATATCGGCTTGCATGGAGCACATCGCCAGGCGGTGACCATCAGTGGCCACGGCGCGGATGATGCCGGCCGAGACCTCCAGCAGCATGCCGTTGAGGTAATAACGCACGTCCTGCTGGGCCATGGCGAAACTGGTCCGCTCGATCAGGCGACGCAGCTTGCTTTGTTCCAGGCTGCAGGTCAGCGAGCCCGGGCCTTCTTCCACCGTCGGGAAATCGTTGGCTGGCAGGGTCGACAAGGTGAAGCGGCTACGACCGGCCTTGACCACGAGCTTCTGCTCATCGACCTTGATGTCGATCAGCGCGTCGTTTGGCAGGCTCTTGCAGATGTCCATCAGCTTGCGCGCCGGCACGGTGATGGAACCCGGATCGGCCGGCTCTTCAAGTTGGACACGACCGACCAGCTCGACTTCCAGGTCGGTACCGGTCAGCGACAATTGCTGGCCTTCGACAACCAGCAGCACGTTGGAAAGTACCGGCAAGGTCTGGCGGCGTTCGACGACGCCCGCGACCAGTTGCAGGGGTTTCAACAGGGCTTCGCGTTGAATGGTGAAATGCATGGTCTAGTCCCTTGCCTTAATAAGCTGCGCTGGTGGTCATCAAGTGGTCAGTGTACGCAGCAGGTTCTTGTAGTCCTCGCGGATGTCCGCGTCGGATTCCTTAAGTTCGTTGATCTTGCGGCAGGCGTGCAACACGGTGGTATGGTCGCGTCCGCCAAACACATCGCCGATTTCCGGCAGGCTGTGGTTGGTCAGCTCCTTGGACAAGGCCATGGCCACCTGGCGCGGTCGTGCCACCGAACGCGAACGGCGTTTGGAAAGCAGATCGGAAATCTTGATTTTGTAGTATTCAGCAACGGTGCGCTGAATGTTATCCACAGAGACAAGCTTGTCCTGCAGCGCCAGCAAGTCCTTCAAGGATTCGCGGATCAGCTCGATGGTGATATCGCGACCCATGAAGTGAGAGTGGGCAATCACCCGCTTCAGTGCACCTTCCAGCTCACGCACGTTCGAGCGAATACGCTGGGCAATGAAGAACGCTGCATCGTGAGGCAGCTCGACCTTGGCCTGGTCGGCCTTCTTCATCAGGATCGCGACGCGGGTTTCCAGTTCCGGCGGCTCTACGGCCACCGTCAGGCCCCAACCGAAACGTGACTTGAGGCGTTCTTCGAGGCCTTCGATCTCTTTCGGGTAGCGGTCGCTGGTAAGAATGACCTGCTGCCCACCTTCAAGCAATGCGTTGAAGGTGTGGAAAAACTCTTCCTGAGACCGTTCCTTGCGAGCGAAAAATTGGATGTCGTCGATCAGCAAGGCGTCCACCGAACGGTAGAAACGCTTGAACTCGTTGATGGCGTTCAGTTGCAACGCCTTGACCATGTCAGCCACGAAACGCTCGGAATGCAGGTAGACGACCTTGGCATTCGGATTCTTCTTTAATAGATGGTTGCCCACCGCGTGCATCAGGTGGGTCTTACCCAGGCCGACGCCGCCATAAAGGAAGAGCGGGTTGTAGCCGTGCTTGGGATTGTCCGCCACCTGCCAAGCTGCAGCCCGGGCCAGTTGGTTGGACTTGCCTTCGACGAAGTTCTCGAAGGTAAAGGTCCGGTTCAGGTAGCTGGTGTGCTTGAGCGCACCTTCGACCTGGACCGTCCGTTGTTCAGCGCGCACCGGTGCCTGCTGGGAGCTCGCACCGGCCATTGGGTCGAAGCTGTCCCGGGAGGGCTCCTCGCTGACTTCGGCGACCTTCTGAGCGTTGCGTTTGCCCGGGGCAGGCGCGGGCGTCGGTGCGGCATGGTTGTTGGTCGGTGGCGTAGTGGCCTGTTGCGCCTGTGACGCAGCAGCGGCCAGCGGCGCATTGGGTGCCGCGCGCGGTGCCGAGCTGCGCTTGCTGCCTATTAACAGGGACAGCGCAGGCGCCATGCCATTGCCATGCTCATCGAGCAGTTCCATGACCCGGCCAAGGTACTTTTCGTTGACCCAGTCGAGAACGAAACGGTTCGGCGCATAGACGCGCAACTCGTCGCCTTCGGCTTCGACCTGTAGTGGACGGATCCAAGTGTTGAATTGTTGGGCAGGCAACTCATCGCGCAAAAGCTCAACGCACTGCTGCCAAAGTTCCACTGACACGGATATCCCCTGAGTTGAAAGCCGGTGAGGCAAAAACAAGCGGCCATTGTAGCGATCAGCCGCTCACTTATCCACATGCAGGTTGCGCATCGCCCATGATTTATCAATGCCTTAACGGAACGAAAGACGACGGACGGTCAGTGGATAAGCCATGTGGATAACCAACCCTGAGCTCGTTGTACAACTGGGGGGCAAACTCAGTGGATAACCTGTCTGTGGATAACTACCCGTTCCACCCACAGCTTATCCGACAGCGCAGCACAGGGTTGTCACCGCTTTCCAGTGTAGTTGTCATTCTCTGTACACAGCGGTTTGTAAGGCCTTGATACGGTTATCCACAGGCAGGTGGCTTGCTAGCTTTTATAAGCTTTACAGAAAAGCTTTAAATAATTCCCTTCTTTATTTCTATATCTAGCGGTCTGCGTCGAATCAGCAAAGGAGGGCTGGATATCTATTTAAAGGAAACGCTGGTTGGAAATTGACCTAGAGGCTTGCTTTCTCTAGAATCCCCGGTCTCTTAAAACGGGGGCCATTCCGGCCCGTTGTGGACGAACCAGGTAACACGACATGAAACGTACTTTCCAACCAAGCACTATCAAACGCGCTCGTACCCACGGTTTCCGTGCTCGCATGGCTACCAAGAACGGTCGTGCCGTCCTGTCGCGTCGTCGCGCCAAAGGTCGTGCGCGTCTGGCAGTTTGATAATCCGGCACTGGAGGTGAGTCAGGACTTCAGTCGGGAAAAGCGTCTGCTTACACCCCGGCATTTCAAGGCAGTCTTTGACTCCCCTACCGGCAAGGTTCCGGGGAAAAATCTCCTGCTCCTTGCGCGCAGCAACGATCTCGATCACCCCCGCCTTGGGCTGGTTATCGGGAAAAAGAGCGTCAAGCTCTCTGTTCAGCGCAATCGCCTCAAACGTCTGATGCGCGAATCGTTTCGCCTGAACCAGGATTCACTGGTCGGCTGGGACATTGTTATCGTCGCGCGCAAAGGTTTGGGTGACGTAGAAAACCCCGAATTGATTCAGCATTTCGGCAAGCTCTGGAAACGCCTGGCTCGTAACAAGCCAGCACCGGTAGCCAACACCGAGACTGTAGGGGTAGACAGCACCGATGCGTAAACTGGCACTCGTTCCGATCCAGTTTTATCGCTATGCCATTAGTCCCCTGATGGCCAGCCACTGTCGTTTCTACCCCAGTTGTTCCTGCTACGCGTATGAAGCCATAGAAAATCATGGTCTTCTGCGCGGTGGCTGGCTGACCTTTCGTCGTTTAGGTCGCTGTCATCCGTGGAATCCCGGCGGTTATGACCCGGTTCCGCCTATCCCTACCTCCCGTTCTTCTTCGATGGCCGAGTAATCATGGATATCAAACGCACGATCCTGATCGTCGCCCTGGCAATCGTGTCCTATGTCATGGTCCTTAAATGGAACCAGGACTATGGCCAGGCTGCCCTGCCGACTCAGAATGTTGCAGCCAGCAATACCGCACCGAGTCTGCCGGATACAACAACTGGCAATAACACCGCCAGCAATGACGATGTCCCGCGCGCGGCAAGCGACACCAGCGCCCCAGCCGAAGCCCCTGTGGCGGCCAGCAAGGACCTGATTCAGATCAAGACGGATGTGCTCGAGCTGGCAATCGATCCACAAGGTGGTGATGTCGCTCAATTGAAGCTGCCGCTGTATCCGCGTCGCCAGGATCACCCGGAAATCCCGTTCCAGTTGTTCGACAACGGTAACGAGCGGACCTATCTGGCTCAAAGTGGCCTGATTGGTGCCAATGGCCCGGATGCCAATCCGGCCGGTCGTCCGGTTTATTCCGCCGAGAAGAAGGTCTATCAGCTGGCTGACGGCCAGGACCAACTGGTCGTCGACCTGAAGTTCAGCAAGGACGGCGTCAATTACATCAAGCGTTTCACCCTGAAACGCGGCCTGTATGACGTGACTGTTTCCTATCTGGTAGACAACCAGAGCGCTCAGCCCTGGTCGGGTGCGATGTTCGCGCAGTTGAAGCGCGACGCCAGTGATGATCCTTCGTCCAGCACCGCCACCGGTACCGCGACTTACCTGGGCGCTGCCCTGTGGACAAGTTCGGAGCCGTACAAAAAAGTGTCCATGAAGGACATGGACAAGGCTCAGCTGAAAGAAACCGTTCAGGGTGGCTGGGTTGCCTGGTTGCAACACTACTTCGTAACGGCATGGATTCCGCAGAAGGGCGAAAACAATGTCGTCCAGACGCGCAAGGACAGTAAAGGCAACTACATCGTCGGCTATACCGGCCCTGCATTGACTGCAGCGCCAGGTGCAAAAGTCGAGACCAGCGCCATTCTGTATGCCGGTCCGAAAAGCCAAGCCGTGCTGAAGCAGTTGTCCCCTGGCCTGGAATTGACCGTCGACTACGGTTTCCTGTGGTTCATTGCCCAGCCAATCTTCTGGTTGCTGCAACATATCCACAGCATCGTCGGCAACTGGGGCTGGTCGATCATCTTCCTCACCATGCTGATCAAGGGTATTTTCTTCCCATTGTCGGCGGCCAGCTACAAATCCATGGCGCGCATGCGTGCAGTGGCACCGAAACTGGCTGCCCTGAAAGAACAGCATGGCGATGACCGGCAGAAAATGTCCCAGGCCATGATGGAGCTGTACAAGAAAGAGAAGATCAACCCGCTGGGTGGTTGCTTGCCGATTCTTGTACAGATGCCGGTGTTCCTCGCGCTTTACTGGGTTCTGCTGGAAAGCGTGGAGATGCGCCAGGCACCGTTCATGCTGTGGATCACCGACCTGTCGATCAAGGATCCGTTCTTCATCCTGCCGATCATCATGGGCGCCACCATGTTCATCCAGCAGCAGCTGAACCCGACACCTCCGGACCCGATGCAGGCGAAGGTCATGAAAATGATGCCGATCATCTTCACCTTCTTCTTCCTGTGGTTCCCGGCCGGTCTTGTGCTGTACTGGGTTGTGAACAACGTGTTGTCCATCACTCAGCAGTGGTACATCACGCGTAAGATCGAAGCGGCCACGAAAAAAGCCGAGGCGTAACTTGCCCTGTGGATAACCACACAAAACGCCCCCTAGTGGGGCGTTTTGCTATCTGCCATTTTTGTCTGGATACCGGTTTATGAGCGCACCGCGTGAAACCATCGCCGCCGTCGCCACCGCCCAAGGTCGCGGCGGGGTCGGCATCGTCCGTATTTCGGGGCCTTTGGCTGGCGTTGCGGCCAAGGCTATCAGCGGCCGCGACCTGAAACCGCGCTTCGCTCACTACGGACCTTTTCTAGACGCTGACAAACATGTCCTCGATGAAGGCCTGGCCTTGTATTTCCCTGAGCCGAACTCATTCACCGGCGAGGATGTGCTGGAGCTGCAGGGGCATGGCGGCCCCATCGTCCTGGACATGCTGCTCCAGCGTTGCCTCGAGTTGGGTTGCCGCCTGGCCCGGCCGGGTGAGTTCAGCGAGCGGGCCTTTCTTAATGACAAACTCGACCTGGCCCAGGCCGAGGCGATCGCCGATCTGATCGAAGCCAGTTCTGCGCAGGCTGCACGCAATGCGTTACGGTCATTACAGGGCGCGTTTTCACAGCGTGTGCATAACCTTACCGAGCAACTGATCGGTCTGCGGATCTACGTAGAGGCGGCCATCGATTTCCCCGAGGAGGAAATCGATTTTCTCGCCGACGGCCACGTGTTGAGCATGCTCGACAAGGTGCGCGATGAATTATCCACAGTCTTGAGAGAGGCTGGGCAGGGGGCTTTGTTGCGCGACGGTATGACTGTGGTCATTGCCGGCCGCCCCAACGCTGGTAAGTCCAGCCTCTTGAACGCCCTGGCCGGGCGCGAGGCTGCCATCGTCACCGAGATTGCCGGCACCACCCGGGACATCCTGCGTGAACATATCCACATCGACGGCATGCCGCTGCACGTCGTGGACACCGCTGGCTTGCGCGATACCAATGACCAGGTCGAGAAAATCGGCGTGGAGCGGGCCCTCAAGGCTATTGGCGAGGCTGATCGCATATTGTTGGTGGTGGATGCCACTGCGCCGGAAGCAGGCGATCCTTTCGCTCTGTGGCCTGAATTCCTGGAGGTTCGTCCGGATCCGGCAAAAGTCACCTTGATTCGCAACAAGGCAGACCTGACGGGCGAAGCGATAGCCCTCGAAGTGAGCGACGATGGCCACGTCACTATCAGCCTGAGCGCGAAGGCGGCCGGTGAAGGCCTGGAATTACTGCGCGATCATCTCAAGGCCTGCATGGGCTACGAGCAGACATCGGAAAGCAGCTTCAGCGCTCGCCGCCGGCATCTTGAAGCGTTGCGTCACGCCAGCGCTGCCCTGGAGCACGGTCGTGCGCAGCTGACCCTGGCAGGCGCCGGTGAGTTGCTGGCCGAAGACCTGCGCCAAGCGCAGCATTCCCTGGGTGAAATCACCGGAGCCTTCAGTTCCGATGACTTGCTGGGGCGGATCTTCTCCAGCTTCTGCATCGGCAAATAACGCCAATCCCGTCCAACCGGGCTGCTGCTGACAGCCAATCAAGCCCGGTTCCCCCTCTTCCTTCTCAATACGATTGCCCCTGCGGCGGCTTGGCCGTGAGCGATCGCCTGTGGATTAAGCCCTGTGAATAACTGCCACTGAGGTCGGTTGATAAGCAGCCCTGAAAACTGGATATAACCGCCCCTGTGGATAACCGACCCATTCATCCACAGGCTTACACCGGTTATCCAACGGCGTCATGGCCAGATGAGCACAGGGTTTTGATTCTCTGTACAGCTTTAATATAAAGGCTTACAGGACCTTATCCACAGAACTGTTGCTCAGTAAGAATAAACATAAAAACAAAGATTCTATAAATTTCTTTCTTTTTTATTTTTTTAACCGCGAGTTCTCCACAGCTGGTTAAATTTTGTGCAAAGGGTTCTTTAGAAAGGACGAAGTCCCTATACTTGCCGACCTGGCTCGAAAAACGCCCAGGGCCAGACTCAAAACCTATTTCCGAATTACCTGAATTAAGCAGGCACGAGGTGCGTGGTGGATTTCCCTTCCCGTTTTGAAGTGATCGTCATCGGCGGCGGTCATGCCGGTACCGAGGCAGCACTTGCATCAGCACGCATGGGGGCAAAAACCCTGTTGCTGACGCATAACGTGGAGACCCTCGGCGCCATGAGCTGCAACCCGGCCATTGGTGGCATCGGCAAAAGCCACCTGGTCAAGGAAATCGATGCCCTCGGCGGCGCGATGGCCATGGCCACTGACAAAGGTGGTATCCAGTTTCGCGTGTTGAACAGCCGCAAAGGTCCAGCGGTGCGTGCCACTCGCGCCCAGGCAGACCGAATCCTGTACAAGGCTGCTGTCCGCGAAATTCTGGAAAACCAGCCGAACCTGTGGATATTTCAGCAAGCAGCTGACGATCTGATTGTCGAGCAGGACCAGGTACGCGGTGTCATCACGCAAATGGGCCTGCGGTTCTTCGCCGATTCCGTGGTACTGACCACCGGTACCTTCCTCGGCGGACTTATCCACATCGGTTTGCAGAACTTTTCCGGCGGTCGCGCTGGTGACCCGCCCTCAATCGCCCTGGCTCAACGCCTGCGTGAATTGCCGCTGCGCGTTGGTCGGCTGAAAACCGGTACGCCACCGCGTATCGACGGCAAGTCCGTGGACTTCTCGGTCATGACCGAGCAGCCTGGCGATACGCCGATCCCGGTGATGTCGTTCATGGGCAACAAGGAACAGCATCCACGGCAAGTCAGTTGCTGGATCACCCACACCAATGCCCGCACCCACGAAATCATTGCAGCGAACCTCGATCGTTCGCCGATGTATTCCGCTGCCGGTGAAATCGAAGGTGTCGGCCCGCGCTATTGCCCGTCGATCGAAGACAAGATCCATCGCTTTGCCGACAAGGAAAGCCATCAGGTCTTCATCGAGCCCGAAGGCCTGACGACCCATGAGCTGTATCCGAACGGGATCTCCACCTCGCTGCCGTTCGATGTGCAGTTGCAGATCGTCCAATCGATCCGTGGCATGGAGAACGCTCACATCGTGCGTCCGGGTTATGCGATCGAGTACGACTACTTCGATCCGCGCGATCTGAAGTACAGCCTGGAAACCAAGGTTATCGGCGGTCTGTTCTTCGCCGGGCAGATCAACGGCACCACCGGTTACGAAGAGGCGGGTGCCCAAGGATTGTTGGCCGGAGCCAACGCGGCATTGCGCGCCCAGGGCAAAGACAGCTGGTGCCCGCGTCGCGATGAGGCGTATATCGGTGTGCTGGTGGACGACCTGATTACGCTGGGTACCCAGGAACCGTATCGGATGTTCACGTCCCGCGCCGAATATCGCCTGATCCTGCGTGAGGACAACGCCGACCTGCGCCTGACCGAGAAAGGTCGCGAGCTGGGGCTGGTGGATGACGTGCGTTGGGCTGCGTTCTGCAAGAAACGCGAGAGTATCGAGCTGGAAGAGCAGCGCCTGAAGAGCACCTGGGTTCGTCCCGGTACGGAGCAGGGCGATGCCATCGCGGCGAAATTCGGCACTCCGCTGACGCACGAATACAATCTGCTCAACCTGTTGAGCCGGCCGGAAATCGATTACGTCGGGCTGGTGGAGGTCACTGGCCAGGGCGCGGAAGATCCGCAGGTAGCCGAACAGGTCGAGATCAAGACCAAATACGCCGGTTACATCGATCGTCAACAGGACGAAATTGCCCGTCTGCGCGCCAGTGAAGACACCAGGCTGCCTGTGGATATCGACTACACGAACATTTCGGGTCTCTCGAAAGAAATCCAGAGCAAGCTCGGTGCAACGCGTCCCGAGACCCTCGGCCAGGCGTCGCGCATCCCCGGCGTGACCCCGGCGGCGATTTCGCTGTTGATGATTCATTTGAAAAAACGCGGCGCGGGCCGCCAGTTGGAGCAAAGCGCTTGAGTTCGATGGTCACCTCGCAACACGCTGAAGAATTATCCACAGGTGCCCGTCAGCTCGGCGTCAGCCTCACCGAAGCCCAGCACGCGCAGTTGCTGGGTTACCTGGCGTTGTTGATCAAATGGAACAAGGCCTACAACCTGACCGCCGTGCGCGATCCGGATGAAATGGTCTCGCGACACTTGCTCGACAGTCTCAGCGTGATGTCTTTCATCGAAGACGGTCGCTGGCTCGACGTCGGTAGCGGCGGTGGTATGCCTGGTATTCCGCTGGCGATCCTGTTTCCGGGTTCGCAAGTGACCTGTCTGGACAGCAACGGCAAGAAAACCCGCTTCCTGACCCAGGTCAAACTCGAACTGAAACTGGATAACCTGCAAGTTATCCACAGCCGCGTCGAAGCGTTCCAGCCTGCAGAGCCTTTCAACGGAATCATCTCCCGGGCCTTCAGCAGTATGGAGAACTTCAGCAACTGGACGCGCCACCTGGGCGACGGCGATACACGCTGGCTGGCAATGAAGGGCGTTCATCCGGCCGATGAGCTGGTAGCATTGCCGGCAGACTTCCACCTCGATAGCGAACACGCCTTGGCCGTACCCGGTTGCCAAGGTCAACGCCATCTGCTGATACTGCGCCGCACGGCATGATTGGGAACACAAGCAAGAATGGCTAAGGTATTCGCGATAGCGAACCAGAAAGGTGGTGTGGGCAAGACCACCACCTGCATCAACCTCGCAGCATCCCTGGTCGCGACCAAGCGCCGGGTGCTGTTGATCGATCTCGATCCACAGGGCAACGCCACCATGGGCAGCGGTGTGGATAAACATGGCCTGGAAAACTCCATCTACGATGTACTCATCGGTGAGTGCGACCTGGGCCAGGCCATGCATTTCTCCGAGCATGGTGGTTATCAACTGCTGCCGGCCAACCGTGACCTGACGGCGGCAGAAGTGGTGCTGCTGGAAATGCAGATGAAGGAGAGCCGCCTGCGCAGCGCGTTGGCGCCGGTTCGTGAAAATTACGACTACATCCTGATCGACTGCCCACCGTCACTGTCGATGCTGACCCTCAATGCGTTGGTTGCCGCCGATGGGGTGATTATCCCCATGCAGTGTGAATACTTCGCCCTCGAGGGGTTGAGCGACCTTGTGGATAACATCAAGCGTATCGCTGAGCTGTTGAATCCAGAGCTGAAAGTCGAAGGCCTGTTGCGCACGATGTACGACCCGCGCCTGAGCCTGATGAACGACGTGTCGGCCCAGCTCAAGGAGCATTTCGGCGAGCAGCTCTACGACACGGTGATTCCGCGGAACATCCGCCTGGCCGAAGCGCCGAGCTATGGCATGCCGGCCCTGGCCTATGACAAACAATCGCGTGGCGCGCTGGCCTACCTGGCCCTGGCGGGCGAGATGGTTCGCCGTCAACGCCGCCAGCCACGCATCGCTGCAGCCCAGCCAACTTAAGGAAACCCCATGGCCGTCAAGAAACGAGGTCTCGGACGTGGACTGGATGCGCTGCTCAGCGGTCCGACT
This sequence comes from Pseudomonas sp. D1-1, assembly GCF_051132225.1. Classification (NCBI taxonomy): domain Bacteria; kingdom Pseudomonadati; phylum Pseudomonadota; class Gammaproteobacteria; order Pseudomonadales; family Pseudomonadaceae; genus Pseudomonas; species Pseudomonas sp. D1-1. The sequence goes on from NZ_CP071676.1 coordinate 5,912,809, forward strand.
GTCAGTTCGCTTGAAGAACAGGCAGTCCAGGTCGATCAGCGCGAATTGCAGCATTTGCCGCTGGACCTGATCCAGCGTGGCAAATACCAGCCGCGTCGGGACATGGACCCGCAAGCGCTGGAAGAACTGGCCCAGTCGATCAAGACCCAAGGCGTGATGCAGCCGATAGTGGTCCGGCCGATTGCCAATGGGCGGTTCGAGATCATCGCCGGCGAACGCCGCTGGCGCGCGAGCCAGCAAGCCGGCCAGGAAACCATCCCGGCGATGGTCCGCGACGTACCGGATGAAACCGCGATCGCCATGGCGCTGATCGAGAACATCCAGCGCGAGGACCTCAATCCGATCGAAGAAGCGGTGGCCTTGCAGCGCTTGCAGCAGGAGTTCCAGCTGACTCAGCAACAGGTCGCCGAAGCGGTGGGCAAGTCCCGGGTGACCGTGGCCAACCTGCTGCGTTTGATCGCCTTGCCGGAAGTCATCAAGACCATGCTGTCCCACGGCGACCTGGAGATGGGCCATGCCCGGGCTTTGCTCGGTTTGCCGGAAAATCAACAAGTTGAAGGGGCGCGACATGTTGTCGCACGCGGCCTGACCGTGCGCCAAACCGAGGCACTGGTTCGTCAATGGCTGAGCGGCAAACCCGCCCCTGTCGAAGCACCAAAACCCGATCCGGACATCGCTCGCCTGGAGCAGCGCCTGGCCGAGCGCCTGGGCTCTGCGGTGCAGATTCGCCACGGAAAGAAGGGCAAAGGGCAACTGGTGATCGGTTATAACTCCCTCGATGAGCTGCAAGGTGTTCTTGCGCACATCCGCTGAAACAATTGCCCTTGTAGCGCGCAGTCGGAAATCACTACCTTGAGGTTGAATAGGGGCAGAACCGCCCCTATACTCTGCGCGCATTTTGTCGGCACAAATTATGCCAAGTTATTGAATTCCGGCAGCCGACCATTGGAGAGCAAAAGCGATGGAAACACGCACGCCAAACCGCTTGCCGTTCCATCGTCTGGCTGTTTTCCCGGTGTTATTGACCCAGTTCGTCGTTGTACTGATCGCCGCGTTGGCGCTCTGGCAATGGAAAGGAGTCGTCGCCGGATACTCGGGTCTTTGCGGAGGCCTGATAGCCTTGCTTCCCAATATTTACTTCGCTCACAGGGCATTTCGGTTTTCCGGCGCCCGAGCAGCCCAAGCCATCGTCCGGTCTTTTTATGCCGGCGAGGCGGGGAAACTGATTTTGACGGCAGTGCTGTTTGCACTGACGTTCGCAGGTGTGAAGCCATTGGCGCCGCTGGCTGTATTCGGCGTGTTCCTGCTGACCCAGATGGTCAGCTGGTTCGCTCCCCTGCTAATGAGAACAAGACTTTCGAGACCTTAGGGCGTTTGAGGCAACCATGGCAGAGACAACCGCTTCGGGCTATATCCAGCACCACTTGCAGAACCTGACCTTCGGTCAGCTACCCAATGGCAGCTGGGGCTTTGCTCACACTGCAGCAGAAGCTAAAGAAATGGGCTTCTGGGCCTTCCACGTCGATACCCTCGGCTGGTCGGTCGCGTTGGGTCTGATCTTCGTTCTTCTTTTCCGCATGGCGGCAAAGAAAGCGACTTCCGGTCAGCCTGGTGCACTGCAGAACTTCGTTGAAGTACTGGTAGAATTCGTCGATGGCAGCGTGAAAGACAGCTTCCATGGCCGTAGCCCGGTGATCGCACCGCTGGCACTGACCATCTTCGTCTGGGTGTTCCTGATGAACGCCATCGACCTGGTACCGGTCGACTGGATTCCTCAACTGGCCATCCTGATCTCTGGCGATGCCCATATCCCGTTCCGCGCCGTGTCGACCACCGACCCGAACGCGACCCTGGGCATGGCGTTCTCGGTGTTCGCACTGATCATTTTCTACAGCATCAAGGTCAAGGGCATCGGCGGTTTCATCGGCGAACTGACCCTGCACCCGTTCGGCAGCAAGAACATCCTTGTTCAGGCACTGCTGATCCCGGTGAACTTCCTTCTGGAATTCGTGACCCTGATCGCCAAGCCAATCTCTCTGGCCCTGCGTCTGTTCGGCAACATGTATGCCGGCGAGCTGGTGTTCATCCTGATCGCTGTGATGTTCGGCAGCGGCCTGCTCTGGCTCAGCGGCCTGGGCGTGGTGCTGCAATGGGCGTGGGCAGTGTTCCACATCCTGATCATCACCTTGCAGGCGTTCATCTTCATGATGCTGACCATCGTCTACCTGTCGATGGCGCACGAAGAAAACCATTAAGGCCAGTCTCGACTAGTCTGATGTCCTTCCCGGTCAAACGGGAAGGGGCCCGAACGGGCTTGATGAAACGATTTGTTTTACCGCTTTAATCTAAAAAACCTAAACCATACGACGTAAAAGTCGGGAGGAAAGATGGAAACTGTAGTTGGTCTAACCGCTATCGCTGTTGCACTGTTGATCGGCCTGGGCGCACTGGGTACCGCAATTGGTTTCGGCCTGCTGGGCGGCAAATTCCTGGAAGGCGCTGCGCGTCAACCGGAAATGGTTCCAATGCTGCAAGTGAAGATGTTCATCGTTGCCGGTCTGCTCGACGCCGTAACCATGATCGGTGTTGGTATCGCTCTGTTCTTCACCTTTGCGAACCCGTTCGTTGGTCAGATCGCTGGCTGATTATTCGGATCTTCCGAGTAATCTGGTGTGATGGACAACGTAACTGCGAGGTGTTGGCGTGAACATTAATGCGACCCTGATTGGCCAGTCCGTTGCGTTCCTGATTTTTGTACTGTTCTGCATGAAGTTCGTATGGCCTCCGGTCATTGCGGCATTGCACGAACGTCAAAAGAAGATCGCTGATGGTCTGGACGCTGCCAGCCGAGCAGCTCGCGACCTGGAGTTGGCCCATGAGAAAGTGGGTCAGCAACTGCGCGAAGCGAAAGCTCAGGCAGCTGAAATCATCGAGCAAGCCAAGAAACGCGGTACGCAGATTGTCGACGAAGCCCGTGAACAGGCTCGCGTCGAAGCTGACCGTGTGAAGGCTCAGGCTCAAGCCGAGATCGAACAGGAACTCAACAGTGTCAAAGACGCGCTGCGTGCCCAAGTGGGTGCCCTGGCCGTTGGCGGTGCTTCGAAGATCCTGGGTGCCACAATCGATCAAAACGCGCACGCAGAGCTGGTAAACAAACTGGCTGCTGAAATCTAAGCGAGGGCGATCATGGCAGAACTGACCACGTTGGCCCGACCTTACGCTAAGGCGGCCTTCGAGCACGCTCAGGCCCACCAGCAACTGGCCAATTGGTCAGCCATGCTCGGCCTGGCAGCAGCGGTGTCGCAAGACGACACCATGCAGCGCGTGCTCAAGGCCCCGCGACTGACGAGCGCAGAAAAGGCCGCCACGTTCATTGACGTGTGCGGCGACAAGTTCGATGCCAAGGCACAGAATTTCATTCACGTTGTAGCCGAAAACGACCGTCTCCCGCTTCTGCCGGAGATCGCCGCTCTTTTCGACCTGTACAAGGCCGAGCAAGAGAAATCGGTAGACGTGGAAGTGACCAGTGCTTTTGCATTGAACCAAGAACAGCAAGACAAACTCGCCAAGGTTCTCAGTGCACGACTCAACCGGGAAGTGCGCCTGCAAGTCGAGGAAGACAAATCCCTGATAGGGGGCGTTGTCATCCGCGCCGGCGACCTGGTTATCGATGGCTCGATTCGCGGCAAAATCGCGAAACTTGCCGAAGCATTGAAATCTTGAGTTTGAAGGGGCAGCAGAGCAATGCAGCAACTCAATCCTTCCGAAATAAGTGAAATTATCAAGGGCCGCATCGACAAGCTCGATGTGACCTCCCAAGCCCGTAACGAAGGCACTGTCGTCAGCGTATCTGACGGCATCGTGCGGATTCACGGTCTGGCCGACGTCATGTACGGCGAGATGATCGAGTTTCCGGGCGGCGTCTACGGTATGGCCCTCAACCTGGAGCAAGACTCTGTAGGTGCCGTGGTATTGGGCGCTTACACGACGCTGGCTGAAGGCATGAGCGCCAAGTGCACCGGCCGCATCCTCGAGGTTCCAGTCGGTAAGGAACTGCTGGGTCGCGTAGTCGACGCACTGGGTAATCCTGTTGACGGCAAAGGTCCGCTGAACAACACCGAGACCGATGCGGTCGAGAAAGTTGCTCCAGGCGTGATCTGGCGTAAGTCGGTAGACCAGCCTGTACAGACTGGCTACAAGGCTGTCGATGCCATGATCCCTGTCGGCCGTGGCCAGCGTGAGCTGATCATCGGTGACCGTCAGATCGGTAAAACCGCTCTGGCGATCGACGCGATCATCAACCAGAAGAACAGCGGCATTTTCTGCGTCTACGTCGCCATCGGTCAGAAGCAATCGACCATCGCCAACGTGGTTCGCAAGCTGGAAGAAAACGGCGCCCTGGCCAACACGATCATCGTGGCGGCCAGTGCTTCGGAATCTCCTGCGCTGCAGTTCCTGGCTCCGTACTCCGGTTGCACCATGGGCGAGTACTTCCGCGACCGCGGTGAAGACGCGCTGATCGTTTATGACGATCTGTCCAAGCAAGCAGTGGCTTACCGCCAGATTTCCCTGCTGCTGCGCCGTCCACCAGGCCGTGAAGCCTACCCAGGCGACGTGTTCTATCTCCACTCCCGTCTGTTGGAGCGCGCATCCCGCGTCTCGGAAGACTACGTAGAGAAGTTCACCAACGGCGCAGTGACTGGCAAGACCGGTTCCCTGACCGCACTGCCGATCATCGAAACCCAGGCTGGCGACGTTTCCGCGTTCGTTCCGACCAACGTGATCTCCATCACCGACGGTCAGATCTTCCTGGAATCGGCCATGTTCAACTCGGGCATCCGTCCTGCTGTGAACGCCGGTGTTTCGGTATCCCGTGTGGGTGGTGCCGCTCAGACCAAGATTATCAAGAAGCTCTCCGGTGGTATCCGTACCGCTCTGGCTCAGTACCGTGAACTGGCAGCATTCGCCCAGTTCGCTTCTGACCTGGACGAAGCGACCCGTAAGCAACTTGAGCATGGTCAGCGCGTTACCGAGCTGATGAAGCAGAAGCAATACGCTCCTATGTCGATCGCTGACATGGCGTTGTCGCTGTATGCCGCTGAACGTGGGTTCCTGACTGACGTCGAAATCGCCAAGGTCGGCAGCTTTGAACAAGCGCTGATTGCTTACTTCAACCGAGATCACGCCGATTTGATGGCGAAGATCAACGTGAAGGGTGACTTCAATGACGAAATCGACGCTGGCATGAAAGCCGGCATCGAGAAGTTCAAGGCCACCCAAACCTGGTAAGCCGCAGCGGGAGTCGCAAGGCTCCCGCTTGCTAACCTGATAGGTGTTACATGGCAGGCGCAAAAGAGATTCGCAGTAAGATTGCGAGCATCAAAAGCACGCAAAAGATTACCAGCGCCATGGAAAAAGTGGCGGTCAGTAAAATGCGCAAGGCACAAATGCGCATGGCTGCTAGCCGTCCTTACGCGGAGCGCATCCGCCAGGTGATTGGTCATCTGGCCAACGCCAACCCGGAATATCGCCACCCGTTCATGATCGACCGCGCCGTCAAGCGCGTCGGTTACGTTGTGGTGAGCAGTGACCGTGGTCTGTGCGGTGGCTTGAACACCAACCTGTTCAAGGCCCTGGTCAAGGACATGGCGGTAAACCGCGAACAAGGCGTCGAGATCGATCTGTGCGTGATTGGTAGCAAGGGTGCGGCATTCTTCCGCAACTTCGGCGGTAACGTCGTCGCCGCTATCAGCCACCTGGGTGAAGAGCCGTCGATCAATGACCTGATCGGCAGCGTCAAGGTGATGCTGGATGCTTACCTGGAAGGCCGGATTGACCGCCTGTCCGTGGTATCCAACAAGTTCATCAATACCATGACGCAACAGCCAACCGTGGAGCAATTGATCCCACTGGTGGCGACCCCGGAACAGGAACTCAAGCACCACTGGGACTACCTCTACGAACCCGATGCCAAGGAGCTGCTTGACGGCTTGATGGTCCGCTACGTGGAGTCGCAGGTGTACCAGGCGGTGGTCGAGAACAACGCAGCTGAACAAGCGGCGCGGATGATCGCGATGAAAAACGCTACCGACAACGCCGGTGATTTGATCAGCGATTTGCAGCTGATCTACAACAAGGCGCGTCAGGCTGCGATCACCCAAGAGATCTCGGAAATCGTCGGCGGCGCTGCCGCGGTTTAACGGTTCAAATATTCAGAGGATCCAGCTATGAGTAGCGGACGTATCGTTCAAATCATCGGCGCCGTTATCGACGTGGAATTCCCACGCGACAGCGTACCGAGCATCTACAACGCGCTGAAAGTACAAGGCGCGGAAACCACCCTGGAAGTTCAGCAGCAGCTGGGCGACGGCGTGGTTCGTACCATTGCGATGGGCTCCACCGAAGGCTTGAAGCGCGGTCTGGACGTTATCGACTCTGGCGCTGCCATCTCCGTACCGGTCGGTAAAGCGACCCTGGGCCGGATCATGGACGTACTGGGCAATCCGATCGACGAAGCTGGCCCGATCGATACCGACGAGCGCTGGGGCATTCACCGTCCTGCGCCATCCTTCGCTGAACAGGCAGGCGGCAACGACCTGCTGGAAACCGGCATCAAGGTTATTGACCTGGTTTGCCCGTTCGCCAAGGGCGGTAAAGTCGGTCTGTTCGGTGGTGCCGGTGTAGGCAAGACCGTAAACATGATGGAACTGATCCGTAACATCGCCATCGAGCACAGCGGTTATTCCGTGTTCGCCGGTGTGGGTGAGCGTACTCGTGAGGGTAACGACTTCTACCACGAGATGAAGGATTCCAACGTTCTGGACAAAGTAGCACTGGTCTACGGTCAGATGAACGAGCCGCCGGGAAACCGTCTGCGCGTAGCCTTGACCGGCCTGACCATGGCCGAGAAGTTCCGTGACGAAGGTAACGACGTTCTGCTGTTCGTCGACAACATCTACCGTTACACCCTGGCCGGTACTGAAGTATCCGCACTGCTGGGCCGTATGCCTTCGGCAGTAGGTTACCAGCCGACCCTGGCTGAAGAGATGGGCGTTCTGCAAGAACGTATCACTTCGACCAAGGAAGGTTCGATCACTTCGATCCAAGCGGTATACGTACCTGCGGATGACTTGACCGACCCGTCGCCAGCGACCACCTTCGCCCACTTGGACGCCACCGTCGTACTGTCCCGTGACATCGCTTCCCTGGGTATCTACCCAGCGGTCGATCCACTCGACTCGACTTCGCGCCAGCTGGACCCGAACGTGATCGGCCAGGAGCACTACGACACCGCTCGCGGCGTCCAGTACGTGCTGCAGCGCTACAAAGAGCTGAAGGACATCATTGCGATCCTGGGTATGGACGAGCTGTCGGAAACCGACAAGCAGTTGGTATCTCGCGCTCGTAAGATCCAGCGCTTCTTGTCGCAGCCGTTCTTCGTGGCTGAAGTCTTCACCGGTGCCTCGGGTAAATACGTTTCCCTGAAGGACACCATTGCTGGCTTCAAAGGCATCCTCAACGGTGACTACGACCACCTGCCAGAACAAGCGTTCTACATGGTCGGCGGCATCGAAGAAGCGATCGAGAAAGCCAAGAAACTGTAATCCCGGCGCCCGGCAACGGGCGCTAATTTAGGTTGAGGCAATCAGATGGCTATGACAGTCCATTGCGATATCGTCAGTGCGGAAGGGGAAATCTTCTCCGGTCTGGTCGAGTTTGTGGTTGCGCACGGTGATCTGGGTGATCTTGGTATCACCATGGGCCACGCACCGCTGATCACCAGCTTGAAGCCAGGTCCGATTACTCTGACCAAGCAGGGCGGGGACAAGGAGGTGTTTTACATCTCCGGTGGTTTCCTCGAGGTTCAGCCGAACATGGTCAAGGTCCTTGCCGATACCGTGCAACGTGCTGCCGACCTGGACGAAGCCTCCGCTCAGGAAGCCGTCAAGGCTGCCGAGAAGGCCCTGAACGAAAAAGGCGCAGACTTCGATTACGGTTCTGCTGCTGCACGTCTGGCCGAGGCCGCAGCTCAGCTGCGCACCGTCCAGCAGATCCGCAAGAAGTTCGGCGGCTAAGCCGTCCGCTTCGTGTGCGATTGATTAAAAAGGGTAGCCTCGGCTACCCTTTTTTCTTTTCCCGACACTCATCATCTGGTCGCAGCCGCTGACCACCCAGGATTGGTAGCCAGTCATGTCTCTCGAAATCGTTATTCTCGCGGCCGGTCAAGGCACCCGCATGCGCTCGGCGCTGCCCAAGGTGCTGCACCCGGTAGCCGGCAACTCCATGCTCGGCCATGTTATCCACAGCGCGCGGCAACTTGATCCACAGCGTATCCATGTGGTGATCGGTCACGGAGCCGATGCGGTACGTGAGCGCCTGGCGGCGGATGATCTGAATTTCGTGCTGCAGGACAAACAACTCGGTACAGGTCACGCCGTGGCCCAGGCCGTGCCATTCATCACCGCCGATACGGTGTTGATTCTCTACGGTGATGTGCCGCTGATCGAAGTCGATACGCTGCAACGCCTGCTCAAGCACGTCGCGCCGCGTCAATTGGGCCTGCTCACCGTCGAGCTGGATGATCCGACCGGCTACGGCCGCATCGTACGCAACGCCGACGGCCAGGTGACTGCCATCGTCGAGCAGAAAGACGCCAATGACGCCCAGCGCGCCATCACCGAAGGCAACACCGGGATTCTTGCCGTTCCCGCCGAGCGCCTGGGGGACTGGATGAGCCGCTTGTCCAACAACAACGCCCAAGGCGAGTACTACCTCACCGACGTGATCGCCATGGCCGTTGCCGATGGACTGGCGGTCGCCACCGAACAGCCCTTGGACGCGATGGAAGTGCAGGGCGCCAACGATCGCCGGCAACTGGCCGAACTCGAGCGCCATTACCAGCTGCGCACCGCCCGCCGCTTGATGGCCCAAGGCGTGACCCTGCGCGACCCGGCCCGTTTTGATGTCCGTGGTGAAGTCAGCGTCGGCCGCGACGTGGTCATCGACATCAACGTCATCCTCGAAGGCAAAGTCGTCATCGAAGACGACGTGGTCATTGGCCCGAACTGCGTCATCAAGGACAGTACCCTGCGCAAAGGCGTGGTAATCAAGGCCAACAGTCATCTCGAAGGCGCGGTGATGGGCGAGGGTAGCGACGCCGGCCCGTTTGCTCGCCTGCGCCCGGGCACGGTGCTGGAAGCCCGCGCTCATGTGGGTAACTTCGTGGAACTTAAAAACGCTCATATGGGCGAAGGTGCCAAGGCCGGGCACCTGACCTATTTGGGCGACGCCGAAATCGGCGCACGTACCAACATCGGTGCGGGGACCATCACCTGCAACTACGATGGCGCCAACAAGTGGAAAACCGTGTTGGGCGAGGATGTGTTCATCGGTTCGAACAACTCCCTGGTAGCACCTGTGGATATCTCCAACGGTGCGACCACGGCGGCCGGCTCGACTCTGACCCAGAATGTGGATAACGGCCAGCTGGCGGTGGGGCGTGCACGTCAGCGCAACATTGATGGCTGGAAGCGTCCTGAAAAGATTAAGAAGCCTTAAAGTTATCCACACCCTCTCCTGTGGGAGCGAGCCTGCTCGCGAATGCGGTATCAGACAGCGCTGCTCTGACTGACCTACCGCATTCGCGAGCAGGCTCGCTCCCACAGTTGTCCGCTGATTTCTGAATTTTTCTCCCTGCGTCTTGACGATATCGCCTCAATAGGTTTTGATTGCTTACGTTATCTTTCGAATCGAAACTTAAGCAGCCATGTCCAAGCGCAATACACCACAACGCCGCCACAACATTCTCGCTTTGCTCCAGGAGCAGGGCGAGGTGAGCGTGGATGAGCTGGCCAAGCGCTTCGAAACCTCGGAAGTTACGATTCGCAAGGATCTCGCCGCGTTGGAGACCAATGGCCTGTTACTGCGCCGCTACGGTGGCGCGGTGCCGATGCCGCAGGAACTGGTCGCCGACAGTGCGCAAAGCGTTTCCAAATACAAACAAGCCATCGCCCGTGCCGCCGTGAAGCGGATCCGCGAGCATGCGCGCATCATCATTGACAGCGGCAGTACCACGGCGGCGATGATTCCCGAGCTTGGCCAGCAACCGGGGCTGGTGGTCATGACCAACTCCCTGCATGTGGCCAATGCGCTGAGCGAACTGGAGCATGAGCCCGTGCTGCTGATGACCGGTGGTACCTGGGATCCTCATTCCGAGTCGTTCCAGGGCCAAGTCGCCGAGCAGGTGCTGCGCTCCTATGACTTCGACCAGCTGTTCATCGGCGCCGACGGCATCGATCTGGTTCGAGGTACCACCACTTTCAACGAACTGTTGGGCCTGAGCCGTGTGATGGCCGAGGTTGCCCGCGAAGTGATCGTGATGGTGGAGGCCGACAAGATCGGCCGCAAGATCCCCAATCTGGAACTGCCGTGGAGCAGCGTCCATACCCTCATTACCGATGATCGCCTGCCCGTGGAGGCACGCGACCAGATTCAGGCCCGCGGCATCAATCTGATCTGCGCACCTGTCAGCCAGGAGAAATAACATGTGTGGAATTGTCGGCGCCGTTGCTGAACGCAACATCACGGCCATCTTGCTTGAAGGCCTCAAGCGTCTTGAATATCGCGGCTACGACAGTGCCGGCGTGGCGGTCTTCACCAACGACGAGAAGCTTGAGCGCGTGCGTCGTCCGGGCAAGGTCAGTGAACTGGAACGGGCGCTGGACGCCGAGCCGCTGATCGGTCGCCTGGGCATCGCCCATACCCGTTGGGCCACCCATGGTGCGCCGTGCGAGCGTAACGCCCATCCACATTTCTCCGGCGACCTGGCGGTGGTGCACAACGGCATCATCGAAAACTATGAGGCGTTGCGCGAACAGCTCAAGGCGCTTGGTTATGTCTTTACTTCGGACACCGACACCGAAGTCATTGCCCATTTGCTCACCCACAAGCTCAAGGACCTGGCTGACCTGACCGTGGCGCTCAAGGCCACGGTCAAGGAACTGCATGGTGCCTATGGCCTGGCGGTAATCAGCGCGAAACAACCGGATCGGCTGGTGGCGGCCCGCAGTGGCAGCCCGCTGGTGATTGGCCTGGGCCTGGGGGAAAACTTCCTGGCTTCCGACCAGTTGGCGCTGCGTCAGGTGACTGACCGCTTCATGTATCTGGAAGAGGGCGATATCGCCGAGATTCGCCGTGACAGCGTGCAAGTCTGGAACCTTGAGGGGAAAGAAGTCGAGCGCGAGGTGGTCCAGTATCGTGACGGTGCCGAAGCCGCTGACAAAGGTGAGTTCCGCCATTACATGCTCAAGGAAATCCACGAGCAACCGGCCGTTGTGCAGCGCACGCTTGAAGGCCGCCTGAGTCACGAGCAGGTGCTGGTTCAGGCCTTTGGTCCGCAGGCCGCCGAGTTGTTCGCCAAGGTGCGCAACGTGCAGATCGTGGCGTGTGGCACCAGCTATCACGCCGGCATGGTCGCCCGTTACTGGCTCGAAGAGCTGGCGGGTATCCCGTGCCAGGTCGAAGTTGCCAGCGAGTTCCGCTATCGCAAGGTAGTCGTGCAGCCGGACACTCTGTTCGTGACTATTTCCCAGTCCGGCGAAACCGCAGACACCCTGGCAGCGCTGCGTAACGCCAAGGAACTGGGCTTTCTCGCCAGCCTGGCGATCTGCAACGTCGGCATCAGCTCGTTGGTGCGCGAATCCGACCTGACCCTGCTGACCCAGGCTGGTCGCGAGATCGGCGTGGCGTCGACCAAAGCGTTCACCACGCAACTGGTCGGCCTGCTGCTGCTAACCCTGTCCCTGGGGCAGGTACGCGGTACGCTCCAAGAGGGCGTCGAGGCCCGGCTGGTAGAAGAGCTGCGCCGCCTGCCGGCCCGCCTGGGTGAAGCCCTGGCCATGGATAGCACCGTGGAAAAGATCGCCGAACTGTTCGCCGAGAAGAACCATACCTTGTTCCTGGGCCGTGGTGCGCAATTCCCAGTGGCGATGGAAGGGGCCTTGAAGCTCAAGGAAATCTCCTACATTCACGCCGAAGCCTACCCGGCCGGCGAACTCAAGCACGGCCCGTTGGCGCTTGTGGATAACGACATGCCGGTGGTCACCGTGGCGCCGAACAACGAGCTGCTGGAAAAGCTCAAGTCCAACCTGCAGGAAGTGCGCGCCCGTGGCGGCCAGTTGGTAGTCTTCGCCGATGAGAAGGCTGGCATGACCAACGGTGAGGGCACCCACGTGGTGCATATGCCGCACATCCACGACATCCTTTCGCCGATCCTTTACACCATCCCGCTGCAACTGCTGTCGTACTACGTCGCCGTGCTCAAGGGCACCGACGTGGACCAGCCGCGTAACCTGGCGAAATCGGTCACGGTCGAGTAAGGCTGGAGCACGGGTAACGGAGTCGGCCGGTCGGCTCTGATCCGAAACGCAAAAAAACCAACCCCCTGAAATTCAGGGGGTTTTTTATTGAGGCAACTAAATTTTAGTCCGGATTTGTGCAAGGACGGCGATTCGGTCTCCTCGGGACCATCCTCCCTGTTCGTCGTATTCACGGTAAGCCCCTGAACAACTGCGTTGACAACGTGGAGCATAGGTGATGATATCCAGTCATACGACAACGTATGACGTCAAAATAATAAAAACGAAAGGCGCAGCCATGTTTTCTCCATTTGCCGCCCAGCGCACATGTAGTCCCTCGGTCCCACGCGTTATCGCCGTGCGCCAGCTACCTTCCCGAAAAGCTCTTTTCGCGCTCGCCAGTGCAATCGAATTCCCCGATCTCAACGTCCAAGCAGTCTTGCCTTCCCGCCAGGCATCAGCGCTGGGCGTGTCCGTTTCTCGCTCAACCTCAATCCCACAATGAATGGCAGCACCCGGAGAACAATAATGAAGAAAACACTCTGCGCCTCTTTGATCGCCTCGTTTCTGAGCTTGGCCGCTGGCACAGCGATGGCTGCCGATGCCAGCGATTGGCCAAGCCGTCCGGTACAGGTCGTGGTGATTGCCAACGCCGGTGGTGACACCGATTTCAACGCACGGATGATGGCCAAGTACTTCACCAAGGTCACTGGCAAGACCATGGTCGTCACCAACATGGCCGGTGGGGGCGGCACCATCGCCGCCGATGCGGTCAAGAGCGCAGCGCCGGATGGCAATACCATCCTCTTCACCCACACCGGCCAGTTGATCGTCAACGAAGTCGCGGGGCTGTCGGAGGACCGCTTTGATGCGTTCGATATTTCCTGCATCGCTGGCGTCGACAAAGGGGCGGTGTTCGTCTCGGCAAAAAGCTCGGGCATCGACAGCCTCGACCAACTGATTGAAAAAGCCAAGGCCAAGCCCGGCACCATCACTTACGGCACCGAGATGGGCAACTTCTCGCACCTGCAAGGCTTGATGTTCGAGAAGCTCGCCGGGGTGAAACTGAAAATGGTCGACAGCGGCACCGTCTCGGAAAAAATCGTTGCCTTGCTGGGCAAACGTATCGACCTCGGCGCCATCAGCTATGGCTCGGTCCAGGATTACATTTCCAGCGGCAAGATGACTGCCCTGGGCCAGCCGAACGCCGAACGCAACGCGCTGCTGGGCGACGTCAAGACCTTCAAGGAGCAAGGCGTGGACCTGGTCCTGGACAAGCCTTACGTCGTCGCCTTCCCGAAAGGCACGGACCCGGCCATCGTCAAGAAAATGGCCGACACCATGAAGAAGATCACCGAAGAGCCTGAATATGCCGAGGAGCTGAAGAAGTCCTTCAAGCAGCCGGTCAGCTTCCAGGGCCCCGAAGAAGCCGTCGCCACGTTGAATAAAACCCGGGACAGCTTCATGCAGTTCAAGGACGAGATGCGTAAAGCAAAATAATTTTGCGTAACGGCTCGGGTGTGAACCGCGTTGGCCAACACCCGAGAACCAGTCCTTCCCAGCAAGAGGAGCCTGTATGGATTCCTATAAAAGAAACGAGTTGATCGCCGGCCTGGCGATGCTCGGCGCCGGCATCGCTTACCTGATACTGACCATGAACCTGCCGCGTCGCGGGACGGTCGATGCCGCGTTTGTCCCTTGGGTACTCGCCGTCGCGCTGTGTCTGTTGGGCGCATTGCAATTGTGGGCGTGGCGCAAGCTGCCGGATAAAAGTGCCGAACCTTCGGAAAAGCCAGAGGCGATCGATTACCCAACGGTCATCAAATCCGTGGCCTTGGTGCTGCTTTACACAGCGCTGATGCAGCCGGTGGGTTTTCTAATCACGACTGCGCTCTATCTCTATGCCCAGTTCATCGTATTGACCCCGGCGGACGAAAAGGTCAAGCACCTGCGTTACACCCTGATCGCGGTCGTTTCGGCTGTGCTGATTTTTTACATCTTTCGTCATGGCTTCGACTTGCTCCTGCCTGTCGGTTTATTGGATTTCTAGGGGACGGCCATGATTGAGCTCATGCAAACAGGCTTCGCAGCCGTACTGACACCCTACGTCTTTCTGCTGATCACCCTCGGCGTTGCGGTGGGGATCGTTTTTGGAGCGGTGCCTGGTCTTTCGGCCACCATGGCGATCGCTTTGTGCTTGCCGCTGACTTATTCGATGGGACCCGGTCCTGGCCTGGCGCTGCTGGTGGCGCTTTTCGTTGGCGCCACCTCGGGAGGGCTGATATCGGCGATATTGCTCAACATACCGGGAACGCCGGCCTCCATCGCGACGACGTTCGATGGCTGGCCGCTGATGAAACAAGGCCATGGCGTGAAGGCCCTTGGGATTGGCGTGGTGTTCTCGTTCCTCGGCACGATCTTCAGTATCGCCGCGCTGATGTTCATCGCTCCGATCCTGGCGGAACTGGCCCTGAGCTTTGGCCCGCACGAATACTTCTCCATCGCGATCTTTTCTCTGACGCTGATTGCCACGCTGTCCACCGGCTCGCTGGTCAAAGGCTTGTTTGCCGGTGCCTTGGGCTTTGCCTTTTCCACGGTGGGGATCGCTCCGGTCGAGGCTATTCGCCGCTTTACCTTTGACCTGCCGAGCCTCAATGGCGGCTTCGCCATGCTCACCGTGATGATCGGTATGTTTGCGGTCTCCGAGGTGCTGAAGTTCGCTGAAAGCGCGCGCCTGAGTCACCGGGCCAAACCCCAGCACGTCAGCATGAAAGGCGTTAAAGGTTTTGGTTTTTCGATGAAGGAATTTGTCGGCCAACTGCCCAACGCCACTCGTTCATCCCTGATCGGCCTGGGCATCGGCATCTTGCCTGGCATCGGTGCCGGTACGTCGAATATCGTCTCTTACATCGTGGCGAAGAAACGCTCGAAGACACCGGAAGAGTTCGGCAAGGGCAAGATTGACGGCGTGGTCGCCAGCGAGACGGCAAACAACGCTGGCATCGGCGGCGCGATGATTCCTCTGCTGACGCTCGGCATTCCCGGCGATACCACTACGGCAGTGATGCTCGGTGGTTTCATGATCCACGGCATCCAGCCCGGACCGTTGCTGTTCATCAGCCAGGCACCCTTGGTCTACACGATCTTCGCCGCGCTGATCCTCGCTTCCGTGCTGATGCTGGTGCTGGAATTCTACGGCCTGCGCATGTTCATCAAGTTGTTGGCGGTGCCCAAGCACATTCTGCTGCCGATCATCCTGGTGCTTTGCGTCGTCGGCGCCTTTGGCTTGAACAGCCGGATCTTCGACGTCTGGGCGGTGCTGCTGTTTGGCTTGCTGGGGTATGGGTTCGTCAAGGCCGGTTTGCCGATTGCACCGTTCATCATCGGTTTCATCCTCGGTCCGATGGCTGAAACCAACTTGCGTCGCGGCTTGATGCTGTCCGATGGCAATTTCGGCGGCTTCCTGACCAATCCCATCTCGGCGGGCTTCCTCATCCTGGCCGCCGCGTCCATCTCCTGGCACCTGGTGACGGTCATTCGCAACCGCAAAAGTGCGGCCATCGAATTGATGCGCAGCTAGCCCATTGCATTCGCTGCTGTAACACGACGCCGTGTTGCGGCAGCCGAACCCGAACGTTCGGAGCATAGCCATGCAAGACACGCCTCAACTGCCTTCCGCCGATGACGACCGCATTGCCTGGGTGCGCGTGGCCTCGGTATTCCTGCCGCTGGCCAACCCCATCAGCGACGCCAAGGTACTGACCGGTCGGCAGAAGCCAATGACCGAAATCGCCATGCTGTTTGTCGAAATCGAAACCAGGGACGGCCACCGTGGCCTGGGTTTCAGCTATTCCAAGCGCGCCGGCGGCCCCGGGCAATTTGCCCATGCCAGGGAAATCGCTCCTGGCCTCATCGGCGAAAACCCCAGCGACATTTCCAAATTGTGGGACAAGCTCTGCTGGGCGGGTGCCTCGGTGGGGCGCAGCGGCCTGGCGACCCAGGCGATCGGTGCATTCGATGTCGCCCTGTGGGACTTGAAAGCCAAGCGGGCCAATCTTTCCCTGGCGCGTTTGCTCGGCGCTCATCGCGATTCTGTCCAGTGCTACAACACGTCGGGGGGATTCCTGCACACGCCGCTTGATCAATTGATGATCAATACTGACATCTCCCGGGAAAAGGGTATCGGCGGGATCAAGCTCAAAGTCGGCCAGCCTGACCAGGCGCTG